>DATEJG010000026.1:0-41293 GCA_035278165.1 Steroidobacteraceae bacterium | reverse complement strand
GTCTCGAACCGATAGCTGAACTTCACCAGCAACTGCTCGTCATCGCGCAGACTGAACGCGTCGCGCACCAGCCGGTCCGACTCCGCCGGGGTCATGGTCTGTTCGAAGCCGCCGCGGCCATAAACTACATATAAATAGGAGAGCGGCGCGACCTCGAAGCGGTAGCGCACCTGCAGCGCGAGGTTGCTGACGCTGAAGTCCTCGACCGGCTCGTCGGTCGCGAGCGCGTGGCCTGCCGGGTCGACACGATAGGCCTGGCGCAGCTCCGCGTTCAGGCCGATCGCCTGCAGCCGCAGTCGCAGCTCGTGCCGGCTGCTGATGATCCAGTTGAAGCCGGCATTCAGCGCCATTTCGCGGCCGTCGAAGCTGCCGAACAACGTGTCCTGCTGCCACACCAGCCAGTCGGGCGTGCGCTTCGCTTCGACGCCGACGAACACGTTCAAGGCGTCGCTGATGAAGTAGCGCGGCTCGAGATCGATGCGATAGCCGATCTGGTCGTTGCCGGCGAGCCCGCCGCCGAAGGCCTCCAGCTCGACGTGGTACGCCCAGTTGCCTTCGCGCGGCCGCTCGTACTCGAAGTAGCTGTTGAAGTTGGGCGGCAGCCAGACCGAGCCGTTGCCGCGCGTGAGCAGGTCGTCGTAACCGGCGCTGTTGACGTTGATCTGCGCATACTCAAAGCTGCCGTTGCGCAGCCGGCTCTCGCGACTGATGCGCAACTGGTGGTTGAGCAGCTCGCCGTGATCGTTGTGGTCGGTGCTGATGCGTCCGCGCCAGTCCTTGGAAGCGTAGCGTGAGTCGGCAGGCAGATCGGTGAAGCGACGGCTGACCTCGTAGTGAATGTAGTTGGAGCTGTTGCGCGAGAGAAAGCCTGCGTCGTTGAGCTCCAGCTCGTTGCCGAAGTGCATCGCGATCACCTGCTGGCGCCAGCCGCGGTCCATCTCGTAGTCGGCCCAAACGGTCGCGCCGGTGTCGCGGCTGCTCGCGCCGGCCTGGTCGATGTCGCTGCCCATCAGTCGCGTGCGCACGTTCCAGCGCGGCGTCGGCCGCCAGTTGTGATCGATGCCCAGCGTGGTCGCCGTGCGATCGAGGAAGGGACGATCGACGTTGGTCACCATCAGGCCGAGATTCTGCGAGCTGAAGTCGCGCACCAGCCGGACTGCGCTGAAGGTGCGACCGACCGCGTCGCCTTCATCCGCGACGAACAGGCCGTACTTGGTGGCGCCGACGCTGCCGTTGAGCTTGAGCGCCGCCGTGATGTCGCCCGCGCCGTTGCCGTCGTCGGCCGGGCCGCCGACGCGACGCGTGTACAGCAGCTGGCTGAAATCGGACGGCGTGGTGAACTCGAAGATGCCCTGGTTCTCGGTGAAGAACGGGCGCTTGTCGCTGATGAACACCTCGGTCGCGTCGAAGTTCACGACCAGGTCGTCGCTCTCCACCTGGCCGAAGTCCGGGTTCACCGTCGCGGTGAGCTGCATCTGGCCGTTCGGTTTCCAGAACACGTCGACGCCGCCGTCCGGCTCGTTGTCGTCGTCGACCAGGTCGTACAGGGTGGAAACGTAGGGCGTGATCGCGAGCAGCGACTGCTTGTACTGCGTGACTTCGATCGGCGTGAAGTCGGAGAGAAAGCGCGGCCGCTCGAAGCTGGCGAGCGGCCATGCGGAGCGCTCGCCAGTCACGCCGATGATGCGATCGACGTAGATGCCGATCGTGCGGACGTCGCCGCTGGCCTGGCGCATGGGCGCGATGTGCCACGGGATCAGCACCTCCGCAGTCCATGCCTGATCATCGCCGCCGACGGCATGCTGCCAGTTGCCGTCCCAGTCCGGGTTGAACACGGACTCGTTGGTGATGATGGCGTCGAAGATGCCGTCGGTGGAGGTGATGGTGAAGCAATAGCCGGTGCGATGATCGCCGTCGAAGTCGATCATCACGTTGACCCGGTCGACCTGTTCCTTGAAGTCGCGCTGCACGCGCTGCAGCGTCCGCGGCACTGAAGGTGGCTGTGTGTTGCGGAACGCGACGGCGAGGCCTTCCGGCGTCGCCAGGATCCACGCTTCAGTGGGCAGGGACCCGGGCTCGCCGCTGAGCGGCTGCACCTTGCGAAACTCCGTGACGTGGCGCGCGCCGTCCCATTCGTGCGGATCGATGCGGCCGTCGATCTCGACCGCCAGCGCGGGCGTTGCAACCAGCGCGAACAGGCAAGCGGCCAGCCGCGCCCGGCGCAGTCCCCATTGAGTCATGTTTTCCCTGCTCACCGTCTTGAGATGCGAGTCTGGGGCTTTGGGTTGAAATGTCCTGTGCGCCCGGGCACGAAATTGTCGTCAGGCTGAAGCCTGACCCACAGGCACAACTCGAACCCAAAAACAATCCCTGTTCACGGCTGCCGCGCCCGCGGCCGCTCCTCTAGAACGGTTACAAGTATCAACAGAGGGTTGCCGTCATGCGAGTGCTGTATGTGTTCGTCGTTCTGGCTCTTCTCGCCGTTTCGATCGCGGCGAACGCCGATCCGCAGATCGATGGAGGCGAGGGGTACACGTGCGCGCTGGGCAAGAGCGGGCGCGCGTTCTGCTGGGGCACCAATACCAGCGGGCAGACAGGCAGCGGCCTGGGAATGCCCGCAGTGTCCAGCGTGGCGCGTCCGACCGAGATGGCAGCCAGCCTCGTGACGGTTGCCAGCGGCGGACAGCACAGCTGTGGTCTGCAGGCGGACGGCTCGGCGTACTGCTGGGGCGACAACACTTACGGGCAGATCGGCAACGGTGCGTCCGGTCCGCGCGTGAGCTTGCCGGTGCGCGTGCAGACGGCCGTGCGGTTCAAGTCGATCACCGTCGGCGGCTCGCACACCTGTGCGATCGACGAGGACAACCTGGCGTGGTGCTGGGGCCTGAACGCCAATTCGCAGATCGGCCAGGCGCCGCTCAGCCCGAGCGGTCTGACCGGCACATTGTTCGCGACCACGCCGACGCTGGTGCTGTCGCCCGCGCCGTTCGCCGGGTTGCTGGAGTTCCAGGCGCTCAGCGCGGGCAGTGCCTTCACCTGCGGCATCGACGTGAGCGGCGTCGCCTGGTGCTGGGGCAGCAACGTCAACGGCCGCGCGGGCATCGACGTCAGTCAGTGCGGCGGACCGGTAGCGCTCAATTGCGATTTCGTGCGACCCACGAAGACGGTTGCGAGCGGCGGCGGTGTCCTCACCGCCGGCTTGTTCAATCTGCGCTTCACTGCGATCTCCGCAGGCGAGCTGAATACCTGCGCGATCGACACCGGCGGCGGCGTGCAGTGCTGGGGCCCGCACTTCCTGCGCGGCAGCTCGTTCAGTGGCGTCGTGGATCGCCCCAGCCTGGTCACGGGCTTGCTCAATTCGGGCTCCGCGGTGTCCATCAGCGCCGGCGGCCGTTCCGTGTGCGCGGTGATGGGCAGCGGCGAGCTGTTCTGCTGGGGCAATCACGATCACGGTCAGCTCGGCAATGGCGCGCCGATCGCGCCCGGAGCGACGAGCCTCACACCTGTGCGAGTCGCTGGTGCGCAGGACTACGCGATGGTTTCTGTCGGCACTGCCCATGCCTGTGCAAAGACGCTCTCCGGCTCGGCGCGCTGCTGGGGCATCGATGACGTGGGTCAGCTCGGCGTCGGCGGTCTCGGTGGCGGCGAGCAGAACATCCCGGTCACGGTGCCCGGTCTCGAGTCGACGCGGCTGAGCAGCGGCGGTCAGCACGTATGCTCCATCGACTCCGCCGAAGTCGTCGCGTGCTGGGGCAGCAACTTCTGGGGCCAGGTCGGTCACGGCCTGACTCCCGACCCGGCGCCGACGCGCTCGGTGCTGCCGACTCCGGTGGCGCGCTTCTACGGCACCCGGCGCATCGGGCCGATTCCGCCGCCGCCCAGCTCGCCGCCCGAGCAGCTGTCGAACACCATGCCGATGGTGAAGCTCGCAGTCGGTACGGTCGACTTCACGCGACTTTCCGTGGGCGGCCAGCACACTTGCGCGCTGAACGCCGCCGGCTTCGCCTATTGCTGGGGCCGCGACCAGATGGGCCAGGTGGGCAACGGCAAGACGAACCCCGTCGCGTGTCGCTACGGCAAGGAATCCAATGAGGCGGCGCCGACCTGCGTGCCCTATCCGACGATCGTTTCGCGCAGCGACGGGCATCAGTTCGTCGACATCAGCGCCGGCGCCGCACACAACTGCGCACGCACGGCCAGCGGCATCGTCTCGTGCTGGGGCTCCGCGATCTACGGCGAGCTGGGAGTGAAGACCACGGCTGCCTTCGTGCGCATTCCGACGCAGATCGAAGTGCCGTTCCCGTATCGCATCCAGATGCTCGACGTTTCAGCCGGTGAGGCGAGCAGCTGCGCTGTCAACGGCTCCGACATGTTCTGCTGGGGCGCCATCACCGGCGCCGCCACGCCGGCCCTGATGAAAGTGCCGAGCGGCCCGAACTACGTGCACGTCGGTACCGGCGCACGTCACGCCTGCACCAGCTTCCCGAACATGGCCGTGATGTGCATCGGTAATAACGGCTTCGGCGAGCTCGGCGACGGCACCAACAAGCCTTCGTGGACCGGCACGCTGGTGTGGGCGGGCACGCCGCTCATGTCATACAGCCTGAGCTGGAGCTCGACCTGCGGTGTCGACGCGTTGGCTGGCGGCGTGTTGTGCTGGGGCGGCAACAGCAGCGGGCAGCTCGGCAACGGCACCCAGTCCAATGCCAATGTTCCGCAGACCGCACTCACCATGCCCGGCTTCATCGCGACGGCTGCCGGCACCGGCTTGGATCACGCGTGCGCGATCGACGGCGGCAGCGGCATAGCGCAATGCTGGGGCAGCACGACCGCGGGGCAGCTCGGCGACGCGCGCATCGACACGAAACCGTCGACAGTGCCGGTGACGGTCGCCGCGGGGTGGCGCGTGCCTTGAGGCCAGTGACAAACGCACGACGAGGTGGTAACTCACCTCGTCGTGAACGCACGATCCCGCACCATCTTCATAGTCGAGGACGATGAGCCCACCCGGCACTCGCTCGCCCGCAAGATCGCGAGCCCCGACCTGCACGTCGCCGTGGCAGTCGGGACGTGCCGGGAAATCTTGCAGTCTTTGGAGAGTGCCCGCCCGGACGTGCTGCTGGTGGACCTCGGCCTGCCCGACGGGAACGGCGTCGACGTCGTGCGCCAGGTCGCGCGCCGCTGGCCGCAGGTGCTGATCATGGTCATTACCGTGTTCGGCGATGAGTCGCGGGTCGTGGGCGCGATCAAGGCGGGAGCGACCGGGTACCTGCTCAAGGATGACGCGGCCGAGGGCATCGGCGAAGCGATCCGGCAGCTGCTGAGCGGCGGTGCGCCGATCAGCCCGGGCATCGCGCGGCATCTCATCCGGCAATTGCGGCCCGCTGCCGGTACGCCGGCGTCGGCATCCGTCATCAAGCTGTCGTCGCGCGAGCACGAAGTCCTGACGCTCGCCAGCAAGGGCTACAGCTACTCCGAGACTGCTGCACTTCTGGGCCTTACTGCCAGCACCGTCGGTTCGTACACTAAGACCATCTACGAGAAACTGGCGGTCGGGTCGCGCAGCGAGGCAGTGTTCGAGGCGACCCGGCTCGGACTGATCGACGATTCGCCGGACTAGGCGCGCACGACGCGAGGGGACCCGCGGTGTCGATGGCGGAGAGCATTCTCGATCCACCGCAGGCGACGCGTCGTCCACGCGCGGCGTACTGGCTGGGCGTCGTGCTGACGCCCATCGCCTTCGTTGCGGTGATGGATGCAATCGATCGCCCGCCCGCGCTCGACGCGTTCGAAAAAGCCACTGCAGCGCAAGTGTTCAGCGATGCAGCGCGGCCACCCGACTTTCAGGCAGCGCCGCGCGTGAGCCTGCCCCAGTACATCAATCCTGCCGAGCGGGGCGTTACCAGCGTCTGGTACCAGGCCGAGGTCAGCGCCGACGCGCAGCCGGGTGGGTTGTGGGCCGTGTATCTGCCCTGGTCGTACGGCAACTATGCGGTGTTCGTGAACGGCGAGCCGATCGGGCAGAGCGCGCCGATGACGCGCCCGTATCCGTTCTTTCGCCGGCCGTTCTTCTATGAGTTTCCCGCGACGCTGCTGCATGCCGGCGCCAACACCGTGCAGGTGCACCTGGCGTACGAGCGCCTGACCGGACTGTTCCCGTTCTACGTCGGACCGAGCGAGCAGCTGCTCTCGACGTATCAGCGCTCGTACTTGCTGCAGGTGTCGAGTCAGCAGGCGACGCTCGCGGCGCTCGCCATCCTGACGCTGTTGATGGTCGGGCTGTTCTGGATACGGCCGGCGGACACCGGTTACGCGTGGTTCGCGGCTGCGATCGCCGCATGGGCGGCGCACGTCTGGCTGCAGCTGCAGCCTTCGATCTTTCTTCCCGATACGCAGGTGTGGGCTGCGCTGCCGATCGTGATGCTGCAGTGGTTCACGATCTTCTCGGCGTTTTTCATCAACCGGCTGCCGGGCTGCGGCGGCCCGCGGCGCAGGTGGGAAACGGGGCTGCTGGTGTTCGGCGTGCTGTCGAGCGCGTGGCTGATGACACAGCCGTACGACGCCTGGGTTTTCACGTACGTGTACACGCCGAGCATCCTGGTCATCGGTGCATCGATCCTGTGGCGGCTGATCGACGCCGTACGCCATCGGCCGACGTTCGAGGTGAAGCTCTGGCTGCTCGGCGCCACCGCGTGCGTCATGGTCGGGCTGCGCGATCACCTCTTCGACATGGAAGTCGTCACCGGCGGTACGCAGCATTATCTCGGGTACACCGTGAGCCTGTTGCTGATCGTCGTTGCGTTGACGCTCTTGAGCCGCGTCACGCGCGCGTTGACCCAGACTGAAACGCTGAATCGCGAGCTCGAGGCCCGCGTCGCTGCGAAAGGCGCGGAGCTGGAGCGCAATTATGCGGACATGCGCGTGCTGGAGCGCGAGCGCTTGCTCAGCGCCGAGCGCGAGCGCATGACCCGCGACATGCACGACGGCATCGGCGGCCAGCTGATGCACGCACTCTCGGTGGTGGAGAGCAAGCCGGAATATCAGCCGCTCGAGCCGCTCCTGCGCGGCTCGCTCGACGACCTGCGCCTGATCATCGACGCCGTCGACCCGAGCGGCGGCGATCTGCTCGCGATCCTGTCGAGCTTTCGTGCGCGTAACGAGCGTCGGGTCCGCGAAGCGGGCGTGCGGCTGGTGTGGGAAGTTTCGGATCTGCCGCTGGTGCCGGACTTCGGCCCGAACAAGGCGCTGCAGCTGCTGCGCATCCTGCAAGAAGCCACGACCAACGTGCTGCGTCATGCGCACGCGACGGAACTCGTTATCCGTACCGGCACGACGCAGGGGGAGCAGGGCGGTACGCACATCGTCGTCGAGGTCGTCGACAACGGCCGCGGCTACGCGGATTCAGGCAAGGCTGGCCGCGGCCTCGGCAACATGCGCCGTCGCGCGCAGATGCTCGACTCGACGCTCGAGCTCACGACGGGCCCGACTGGCTCGTGCGTGCGCCTGCTGTTGCCAACGCACGCGTGAGAATCGACACGGCGCCGCCCCGCCGCTCGCATTCGTCCCTCTCTATTGGCTCGGCGGACGGCCGTATGGAGTCTTGAAGTCCGCAGGCTGCACGGGTGCGCTCGGATCGTCCCCCGCTTCGCGCACGGCAGGCAGGATATAGCGAGGCACGTACTCCTGCTGCAGGACCAGGCTGACCCGATCGGCGTAGTTGCCGCCGTACGCGGCGATCACCAGCGCGAGATCCGGCACGACCATCACCACCTGGCCGCCGTTGCCGCCGGCAAAGAACGCGCGCACCTTGCGGTTCTTGTACGGGTACTCGATGTTCCACCACAGGTAGCCGTACTGAATGCTTTGCAGGTCGTGTAGCGGCGCACCCGCGCGCTTCGCGAACGCGCTGTCTAGAATGCGCTTGCCGTGCCATGTGCCGTCGTCGAGCATGACCTGGCCGAGCTTCATGAAATCGCGCGGCAGCAGCTGCACGCCGCCACCGCCGTAAGGCTGGCCGGCCGGGCTGAGCGGCCACGCGTAGGTCGAAGTCTGCAACGGCTCGCCCAGGAGACGCTCGTATGTATCGAGCGGCGACTGCGCAGTCGTACGGCCGAGCACGCCGAGCGCGAGATTGGGATCGATGCTGCAGTAGACGCCTTTCGCTCCGGGCTCCCGGTCCAGCGGCAGGCGCAGCGTGAACCGGTAGTAGTCGGGCTCGTCGCTCTGATCGAGCATCGTCTGCTCGTTGCCCGGCGCATCGGGATTCGAGTCGTCGCAGAAGTAGCCCGAGCGCATCATCAGCAGGTGCTCGAGCGTCATCCTCTGCTTCTGCGCATCGAGATCGGCGGGCGCCTTGCCGCCGTTCATCGCCGCATACACGGGAGTCGAGAGTTGCAGCGGCGCGCCTGCGTGCATCGCGGCGCCGATCAGCGTTGCTGTCAGGCTCTTCGCGGCGGAGCGCGTCTCGTGTACGCGGTCGCGGTGCTCGCCGTGAAAGTACTCCTCCAGTACCAGCCTGCCGTGACGCGCGATCAGCACACTGTGCACCTCCGGCGCGTGCACCGATTCGATGGGCATGTCGATCAGCATCTGCACGAACTTCTCGACCGCGGCACGATCGATCTTCTCCTGGTCGAGCGTTGCAGTCGTCCAGCCGTCGTCGCGTGCGGGCGGCGTGCGGTACGCATAGCGCTGCGGATTCTTGCCGCGCGGATAGAAGTCGCTGCCCTCGCCGTCGCGCCGGAAATCGTAGGTGCCGCCGCGCGATGGGAACGCGATCGACAGCAGGTCGTTCTCCTTGTCGTAGCTGCCTTCGAACAGCACCTGCTCGGTCTTCTGCCCGATGCGATGGCCCATCAGGCGGACTGCGTTGCCGTCGCGAACGATGTGCGAGACGTCGTAGAACACCCCGATGTTGCGCTCCGGATTGCGCATGAAGGCGCCGAGCTTGCCGTCGGGCTGCTGCTGCACCATGAGGAACAGAGTGAACGTGTCGTCGCGCGGCGTGACGACACCGCGCCACCGGTTGGTGCCGTCGGCAGTCAATCTGACGGGCGACGCATAGCGCGAGCCGTGCACGCGCGACGGCGGCGAGATCCACTGCCCGACGATTCGATTGCGCTCGAAGCGCCCCTGGAAAGCGCCTTGGTCATTCGGGAGTGCGAAGCGCAGCTCGTCGCCGCGGGCCTCGACTGCGTGAGTGCGGCCGCCGAAGTCCGCAAGCCATCCGGCGGAGGTTCGCTCGATCAGCAATGGACCGCGAGCGTAGGGGCCGAACCACTGCACCGCCTTCCACAGGCCGACCAGCTCCTGTTGCTGTTGCGCGTGCGCGCTCGCGAGCAGCAATGAGAGAGTGAAGGCGACGATGATCCTTACGAACTGAATCGCACTCATCGCAGAGTACCTCGCTCGTCAGTCTGTCGGCGGTGCCGGAGGATCGGCGGGTATCGCGGGCACTGCGGGAATTGCAGGCGTCGCGGGTATCGAAGGAATCGTTGGTATTGCAGGAATCTCGGGAATCTCAGGAATCTCAGCGATCGCGGGTGTCGTGAGGATCGGGGCGGCTGGATCTGCCGCCGGCGGATCGTCCGACGCCGGCACCTCGGTCTGCGACGCGACGGTTGCCGTCGCCAGGAAGATCATGGCTCCGAGGAGCGACGCGCAAGTGGCGACCGCGGGCGTGCGCTGCGGCTGCTCGCGAGCCGCATCGGGATCGAGAATGGCAACGATGCGCGTGCGCAGCGACGAGCCGTGCGCCATGCCGATCGCGGTGCGTGTCGAAGCGCTGATTCCGCTCATATGTGCGGCGACGTCGACGAGGAACTGCGCGTACTCAGTCGGAATCGCACCAGCCCGCAGCACTTCGTCATCGCACGCGTGCTCCTGCAGGTTGCGGACGCGTGCTGCCGCGAGCCACACGAGCGGGTTATACCAATGAATTGCGCATGCGAGCCGCGACACGAACGTGCTCAGAGCATCGCGACGCCGGACATGCGCGAGCTCATGCAGGAGCGCACTGCGTCGCGCCGATTCCGGCCACCCATCGCCGGCAGATGGCAGCAACAGCACGGGACGCAGCACGCCCCACATGCACGGGCTCGCGATCTGCTTCGATTCGAGCACGCGCACGCGAGCGTCGAAACCGGATGGCGGTGCAAGCCGCGACAGTGTTCTGCGCCAACTTGCGGATTCGAGCGGACGTGCGCGCCGTTGCCAGTGCACCAGGCGGATGTTCATCAGGAGCTCGCGAGCAAGGATGATCGAGATGCCGAGCATCCAGAGCGTGATGAGCACGGGTCCGCTTGCTTGCCCCAACCCTGGTCCTCCCGCGCCGCGACCGGAGGAAGGGATGAGAGCCGCAGTGTCCAGGTGAATGGTGAGGATGCTGTACGAAGGTAGCAGCAGCACCGCGATCGGCATCAGAGCGCACAGCGCCAGCGTCGAGGTCCATACGAGGTGACGAAGCGCCGCCGCTTGCCGTCGCAGCACAACCGACAGCAGTCCGGCCGCGAGGATGAGCAGGCTCGTTCGCAGCGCGATGCCGGCAAGCGAGGGCAGGTCGAGCATGTCAGCGCCCCTGCCGCCGCGCGTTGTCGATGAGCGTGCTCAGCTCGTCGAGCTCCGCCTTCGTCAACTTCTTGCCATGCGCCGAGCCCAGCAGCGCAGCCGCGGCGCGCGCGGCAGAGCCTTCGAAGAAATTCTCGACCACGCCAGCCAGAGCCGCGGAGCGAGCCTTGTTGCGCGACACGACCGGCGCGTAGACGTAGCGCGGACCGTCTGCACGATGCAGCAAGTGCTGCTTCTCGACGAGGATGCGCAACAGCGCGCGAATCGCGGAATAGCTCGGCGGATCCTCGATCTGCTCGTGGATCTGCGCGGCACTGGCTTCGCCGAGCCGGTAGACGATCTCCATGATCTGCCGCTCGCGGCGGCTGAGGCGTTGCTGGGACATCCCGCGCTCTGCTGTTTTCTTAGCACGTGCTAAGAAACTAGCAGCTCAGCCGGCAGCGCGCAAGCTAGTTCTGTGCGCTGAGCGAAAGGCCTGGCACGCGCAGCAGCTCGCGGGAGATCTGCGCGCTCAACTCCTGCAGCAACGGCAGGCGCTCCCTGACCAGCTTGGCCTTGGAGATCTTCTTCGAGTGACTGGAAGTGTTGAGCGCGGCCACCACGCGCTGCGACTGGTCGTAAACCGGCACCGCGACTGCAACGACGCCGTATGCCAGCTCATCTTCGACCGCCGAGTACCCGACGCGCCGGCATTCCTCGATCAGCTTCATCAGCTTCGCCGGATCGGTCACGGTGTGACTCGTCAGCGCCACGAACTGCGTCGTCGCGAAGTAGCGCTGCAGTCGTTCGGCGCTCACGCCGGCGAGCAGGACACGGCCCATCGACGTCGGATACGCGGGGAAGCGGCTGCCGACATGCGCTTCGAGCCGCATCAGCGTGCGCACCGAGGTGCGTGCCAGGTAAACGATCTCCGCGCCGTCGAGCACGGTGAGCGCGGCCGAGTCGCCGGTCTGGCGCGCGAGATCCTCGAGATACGTCTTGGTCAGCGTCTCGATGTCCATCGACTCGAGATACGCGGCGCCGAGCTCCAGCACCTTGGGGCGCAGCAGGAAATTGCGGCCGGATTGCATGATGTAGCCGAGCTCGCCGAGCGTCAGCAGGCAGCGCCGCGCGGTGGCGGCGGGCAGCCGCGCCCGGCCGGCGATCTCGCTCAGGGTCAACGAGGGGGAGTCGCGCGTGAACGCACGGATCACGTCGAGCCCCTTGGCCAGGCCGTTCATCGCCTCGCGGCGCGGCGCCGCAGTTCGTCGTTTCATGCGCGGCACTTTATTTCGCTATCCGAAGAAAGGGTAGATCGCCTGCGGGTCAGGGCTTCAGCCCGACTCTTCTCCCGGCATTCGCTTGACAGTCCAGCCATCCTGCGCGGACCATGTTCGCATGGCGAAGTGAAATTCGCTATGCGAAAACTCTCAGCACAGTCCCGCACGCCATGAAGATCGGCTCGCAAGCGCACCGCAGCTCGGCGATTTCGTCGTCGAACGAAACCACCATCCTGGTGCGCGGCCGCGATCTGTGCGGCGAGCTGATCGGCCGCGTGACCTTCACGGATCACATCTGGCTGCTCGTCACCGGGCAGATGCCGAGCGACGTGCAGCGGCGCGTGCTCGATGCAACGCTCGTTGCGATTGCCGAGCACGGACTCGTGCCGAGCGTGCAGGCCAGCCGCATGACCTTCGCTGCCGCGCCGGAAGCGCTGCAGGGCGCCGTCGCCGCGGGAATCCTCGGCTGCGGTTCGGTGATCCTCGGCGCCGCGCAGAACGCCGGACAGCTGCTGCATGAAGTCGTGACGCGTGCCGCCTCGGGATCGAGCGAAGCGGCCGCGAAAGAGCTCGTGCAGGAATACCGGGCCGCCCAGCGCTCGATCCCCGGCTACGGCCATCCGCTGCACAAGACGTCCGATCCGCGCGTCGTGCGGCTGTTCGAGGTCGCTGCTGCAATCGGTTGCCGCGGCCGGCACACCGAGGCGGCGGTGGCGGTCGAGCGCGTGTTGCCGGGCGTCACCGGCAAGCAGCTGGTGATGAACGTCTCGGTGGCGATCCCCGCCGTGCTGCTCGATGCCGGATTTCCTCTCGACGCGCTGCGCGGCGTGCCGATCCTCGCGCGCACTGCAAGTCTGATCGCGCACCTGCTCGAAGAGCAGAGCAAGCCGATCGGCTTCGTGCTCTCGCACGCCGGCGCCGCCGCAATCGACTACGACGGTCCGGCGCCGGACGGCTTCGTGCGGAGCGACCAGTAGTGGCTGCCATGCAATCAGTGCTGTCGGGCATTCGCGTCGTCGAGCAGGGCACGTTCATCACCGGCCCGTGCGCCGGCATGATGCTGGCGGACCTGGGCGCCGATGTCGTCAAGGTCGAAAGTCCGACGGGCGATCCGTATCGCGCATATCAGGGCGGGCAGTTCTCGCCGCATTTCCAGGCCTACAACCGCAACAAGCGCAGCATCGCGCTCGATCTCACCGGCGCGCCGGATCGCAGCGTGTTCGACGAGTTGATCGCGGGCGCGGACGTCTACATCCAGAACTTCCGTCCGGGCACCGCCGAGCGGCTCGGCGCCGGCAGGCAGCGGCTGCAGGATCTCAACCCGAGGCTCGTCTACTGCTCGATCAGCGGCTTCGGCGCGAGCGGACCGTATTCGGAGCGTCCGAGCTACGACTCGGTCGCGCAGGCGTTGAGCGGCTTCCTCAGCGTAGTGGTCGATCCGCAGCGGCCGCGCTTTCTCGGTCCCGCGCTCGCGGATGCCATCACCGGCATCTACGCGGCATACGGCGTGCTCGGCGCCTTGTTCGAGCGCAGCCGCACCGGTCGCGGCCGGCTGGTCGAGATTTCGATGCTCGAAGCGATGGCGCACTTCGCCGTCGAGCCGTTCGCCGCCTTCTTCGCGCTGAATCGACCGCCGACGTCGAGCGATCGGCCGCGGCTCGCGCAGGCCTACATCCTGCGCACTGCCGACGGCGGCCTGATCGCGATTCACCTCTCGTCGCTGGAGAAATTCTGGGAAGGGCTGGTGAGCGCGCTCGCTGCGCCGCAGATCGGCAGCGACGAGCGCTTCCGCACCCGGCAGGGCCGCATCGATCACTACGAAGTGCTCGGCGCGGCGCTCGACGCGCAGTTCTCGCGGCACACGCTGCAGCACTGGGTCGAGCAACTCGGCACGAACGACGTGCCCTTCGCGCCGATCCACCGTATCGACGAGGTCGTGCACGACCCGCAGGTGCGCCACCTCGGCCTGGTCGTGCCGGTCGAGCATGCACACGGCGGCAAGCAGGCAGTGCGGCCGCCGGTGCAGTTCGACGGCGCACGTGCGACATACGTGACGAGTGCGCCGCTCCTCGACGAGCACGGCGCAGATATCCGCCGCGCGCTTTCCAAGGGCAAATCTTGATGCTGTTCCCCACCACACTCGTCGGCAGCTATCCGCAACCTGACTGGTTGATCGATCGCGAGAAGCTCGCGGGGCGCTTCCCGCCGCGCGTGCGCGCGCTCGAGCTCTGGCGCGTTCCGCAGGCCTGGCTCGCGCAGGCGCAGGACGATGCAACCGTGCTGGCGATCCGTGCGCAGGAGCAGGCGGGGCTCGACATCGTCACCGACGGCGAGATCCGTCGCGAAAGCTACTCGAATCGCTTCGCGACTGCGCTCGAAGGCGTCGACATCGACAATCCCGGGACGGCGCTCGATCGCAGCGGTCATCCGAATCCGGTGCCGCGCGTCGTCGGACGGATTCGTCGCAAGCACTCGGTGCAGGTCGACGATCTGCTGTTCCTGAAGCGGCATACGCAGCGCAAGGTGAAGGTCACCGTGCCCGGGCCGTTCACGATGGCGCAGCAGGCGCAGATCGACTACTACGACGGCAGTCGCGAGCGTGCGGCGCTCGACTACGCAGCAGCGGTGAACGAAGAGATTCGCGATCTGTTCGCGAACGGCGCCGACATCGTGCAGCTCGACGAGCCGTACATGCAGGCGCGGCCGGAAGAGGCGCGCGCTTTCGGGCTCAAGGCGCTCAACCGCGCGCTCGAAGGCGTGAGCGGCACGGTCGCAGTGCATATCTGCTTCGGCTATGCCGCCATCATCCATCAGCGGCCGTCGGGTTACTCGTTCCTGCCGGAGCTGGCGCAGTGCGGCTGCGCGCAGGTGTCCATCGAGACGGCGCAGTCCAATCTGGATTGCTCGGTGCTCACCCAGCTCGGCAACAAGAAGATCCTGCTCGGCGTGCTCGATCTCTCCGACATGAAGCCGGAGACGCCGCAGCAGGTTGCAGCGCGCATTCGCCGCGCGCTGCCCTACGTCGATCCGCGCAACGTCATCGTCGCGCCGGACTGCGGCATGAAGTACCTCCCGCGGGAAGTCGCGGACGCGAAGCTGCGCGCCATGGTCGAGGGCGCGCGCATCGTGCGACAGGAATTGAACGACTCATCGGGCATGACTCACTGAAAGAAAGCGCACACGGCACCATCCAGGGGGATCCATGAAAACGAACGAACGGCTACTCATGCTCGCGGGCATGGCGGCGCTGTGTGCGACGCCTGCGCAGGTCTACGCGCAGCAGACACCGGCTGCAACGAGCCTGGAGGAGGTCATCGTCACGGCCCGCAAGCGCGACGAAGCGTCGCTCAACGTGCCGGTTGCGGTGAACGTATTCACGGCGGCGGACATCGAGGCCGCAGGCATCGAGCGGCCGCAGGATTTCATCGACCTGACGCCGAACATGACGATGGTGCAGACGCAGAACCAGGGCACGTCGTTCATCACCGTGCGCGGCATCTCGCAGGCGCGCAACAGCGAGCCCTCGGTCGCGGTCATCATCGACGGCGTGGCGATGGCGAATCCCTCGCAGTTCAACCAGGAGCTCGTCGACATCGAGAGCATCCAGGTGCTGAAGGGCCCGCAGGGCGCGCTCTACGGCCGCAACGCCATCGGCGGCGCGATCATCATCAACAGCAAGCAGCCGACCGACGAGTTCGAGGGCAAGCTCAGCGCCGGCTACGACTCGGGTCCGGGCTACCGGGTCGGCGCAACGCTGAGCGGGCCGATCAGCGACACGCTCAAGTACCGGGTGACGGCGTCGTATCTCGACACCGACGGCTACATCGACAATCCGTTCCTGCACGAGGAGGCGGATCCGTACGAGGATCTGTCGGCGCGCGCGCTGCTGGTATGGGAGCCGAGCGACAACTTCCGCGCCGACCTGCGCGCCTACATCTCGGACGTCTCGACGCAGGCGCTGTACTTCAACATCACCGAGAGCGTGAACGACACGCACCTGCCGGTGCGCGTCAACAATCCCGGCGTCAACGATCGCGAGCTCACCGGCGCGTCGCTGAAGCTCGACTGGAGCGCGCCGTGGGGCACGATCACCTCGGTGACCGCGTACGACAAGCTGGAGGAGATCCTCACCGGCGACCAGTTCAACTTCCTGCCGATCCAGGAATCGGTGCTGTTCCAGTTCTTCCAGGCCGACCAGGCCCAGCACCAGTTCCTCGACGTCGATGCCGTGAGCCAGGAGCTGCGCTTCACGTCGCCTGCCGACCGGCCGGTGCGCTGGATCTTCGGCGCCTACGCGATCTCCACCGATCGCTACATCTCGACCGGCAACGTCATCGACATCGGCGACGGCATCGTGCCCGAAGTGCGCCGCACGCCGCTGACGAAGTTCGATCTCGCGACAGCATGCTTCCCGCCCGCCTGCCGCCAGTTCAGCTACCTCGCGGACTCGCAGGACAACTTCGCCTGGGCGCTATTCGGCGACCTGACCTTCGACATCACCGACCGGCTCGAAGGCTCGGTCGCGCTGCGCTACGACAACGACGAGCGCGAGAACACGACCGAGACGCCGGCGAACTTCCTGCCGACGCCGACTGCGTTCCCGGGCCAGGTGCGCAAGCACAGCTGGGACGAGCTGCAGCCGAAAGTGACGCTGCGTTACAAGCCGGCCGACGATCGCACGCTGTACGTCGGCTACAGCCGCGGCTTCCGCAGCGGCGGTTTCAATCAGACCGGCGTCGGCGCCGCGAACATTCCCGGCATCCAGGACCTGTTCGACAAGGAGACCGCCGACACTTACGAAGCGGGCTTCAAGGGCGAGTTCCTGGACCGGCGGCTGGCCACGAATCTGAGCGTGTACTACACGAAGGCCAACGGCTCGTACTACTTCGTGTTCGATCCGAACACCAGCACGCAGAATCTCGGCAACCTCGGCGACGTCGACTACAAGGGCCTGGAGCTGGAGCTCAAGGGACGCGTGACCGACAACTTCGAGGCGTACCTCGGCGTCGGCTACACCGACAGCGAGATCAAGCAGTCCGACCGCGCCGCGAGCGACGTGGGCAACCAGGCGCCGCTGGTTTCCGAGTACAGCATCAATCTCGGCCTCGCCTTCAACCACGAGGTCGCGGCGTTCGGCGGCGCCAACGTCTTCGTGCGCGCGGATCTCGACGTAACCGGACCGACGTGGTTCTATCCCGACAACTTCACCGAGCGCGACACCGTGAACGTGCTGAACCTGCGCGCAGGGCTCGATGCCAAGTCGTGGTCGATCACGGCGTGGGCGAAGAACCTCAACGACGAGGACTACAACGCCGAGTGGTCGCCGGGCCCGCAGTTCTTCCCGAACCCGGGCTACACCAACAATTTCGTGTTCAAGGCGCTGCCGCGACGCTGGGGCGTCGACCTCGCCTATCGGTTCTGAAGATCAGAGAGAGTCAGGAGCAAGAGTCATGGCTACGTCCCGCAAGCTGCCGTCCCGCCTGCATCACACCGCGTACGTCGCGAAGAACCTCGAAGAGACCCGCAAGTTCTACGAGGACGTCATCGGCCTGCCGCTGATGGCGACGTGGTGCGAGTCGGACATGCTGTTCGGCGCCGAGCGCACCTACTGCCACCTGTTCTTCGGGCTCGGCGACGGCGGCGCGCTCGCCTTCTTCCAGTTCGCCAACAAGTCGGACCAGGAGCTGTTCGGCCCGAAGATGCCGGAGACGCCGTTCCATCACATCGCCTTGAAGGTCGACGCCGACGTGCAGAAGCAGATCGAGCAGCGGCTGCGCGCGGCGGGCTACACCGAGCCGAAGACCTTCGTGCTCGAGCACGGCTACTGCCGCTCGCTGTACGCGGTAGACCCGGACGGCATGATCGTCGAGTTCACCGTCGATCATGCGGACGTCGAGAAGATCAACGCGACGCGCCGCGCCGACGCTCATGCAGAGCTCAAGCGCTGGCTGGCCGGCGATCACACCTCGAACAACATGTACCGTTGATGAGAGCGCTTCGTTGAAAGCCAGCACCGATCGCATTCTGACCACGCACGTAGGCAGCCTGCCGCGCTCGCAGGCGGTGACCGATGTCCTGTTCGCGCGTGATCGCGGCGAGTTACAGGACGCCGCCGCCGCCGCCGCGACGATCGCCGAGGCCGTGCGCGAGGTCGTTCGCCGGCAAGTGGAGGCCGGCGTCGACGTGGTGAGCGACGGCGAGATGAGCAAGATCACCTACGCCACGTACATCAAGGATCGCCTCACCGGATTCGCCGGCGACACGCCGCGCGAGCCCGGGCAGGATCTGGTCGAGTTCCCGCGCATCCTGAAGCGCCTCGCCGAGACCGGCGCGACGGCGAAGTATCAACGGCCGCGTTGCGTCCGCGAGATTCGCGTGCTGAGCCTCGAGCCGGCGCAGGCAGACGTGCAGAACATGAAGGCTGCGATAGCGGCGAGCACTCCGGCGGAAGCCTTCGTGAATGCTGCGTCGCCGGGCGTCATCGCGCTGTTCCAGCCGAACGACTTCTACCAGTCGCAGGACGACTACCTGGAAGCCGTCGCCGAAGCGATGCGCGCCGAGTACGAGCTCCTCACCGGCTCGGGCCTGCTGGTGCAGATCGACGCGCCGGATCTCGCGATGGGCCGGCACACGATGTATCGCGATCGCAGCGTCGAGGAGTTCCTGAATCGCGCGGCGAAGCACATCGAAGTGCTCAATCACGCGCTGCGCAACGTTCCCGCCGACCGCGTGCGCATGCACGTGTGCTGGGGCAACTACGAAGGTCCGCATCATCACGACGTGCCGCTCGAACGGCTGCTGCCGGTCGTCGTGCGCGCCAAGATCGGCGGGCTGCTGATCGAAGGCGCGAACCCGCGCCATGCGCACGAGTGGGCAGTGTTCCGCGACTTCCGGATGCCCGAGGACTGGATCGTCATTCCCGGCGTGATCAGCTCGACGACGAACTACATCGAGCATCCGCTGCTGGTCGCGGAGCGCATCTGCCGCTACGCCGATCTGCTGGGCCGCGAGCGCGTGATCGCGGGCAGCGATTGCGGCTTCGGCACGTTCGCCGGATTCGGGCCGGTGGATCCTGATGTGACCTATCTCAAATTGCGCTCGCTCGCGGAAGGCGCGGCGATCGCGTCGCGACGGCTATGGGGTCGCCGTTGAATGAGCTGGTCGAGATCCGCGGCGCGCGGCTGCGCGTGCGGACGGCGGGGAGCGGCCCGCCGGTTCTGCTCGTGCATGGCTGGGCGCTCGATCTCGACATGTGGCGACCGCAGTTCGCCGCGCTCGCGGATCGTTACCGCCTGATCGCTTACGACCGGCGCGGCTTCGGCCTTTCGTCCGGCACTCCCGGCATCGACGACGATCTCGCTGACATCGAGGAGCTGCTCGGCGTGCTCGGCGTCGAGCGGGTCACGATTCTCGGCATGTCGCAGGGCGCGCGTGTCGCGCTGCGCTGGGCGTTGACGACGCCGCGCATGACTACGAGCGTCGTCCTCGACGGGCCGCCCGGCGATCTGCTGGCCGTCGGCCGGCCGCACGGCGAGATCACGATTGCAACCTATCGCGAGCTGCTGCGCAGCGCCGGGATCGAGGCGTTTCGCAAGCAATGGCTGAAGCATCCGCTCATGCGTCTGTACACGCAGGATCCGCAGGCGCGTGCGCTGGTGGAGGAGATCGTCGGCCGCTATCCCGGCCACGACCTGATAGCCGGCGGCTTGCCGCACGTCGTCCGCTTCAGCGATCTGCAGCGACTGGCGCGGCCGGTGCTGATCATGAACGGCGAGCACGATTCGCAGACGCGCGTCGACGCCGGCGCCGAGCTGGCACGCGCTCTGCCGCATGCACAGCTGGCGGTCATTCCCGGCGCGGGGCATCTCGCGAACCTCGACAACCCGGGCGCCTACAATCAGGCGCTCGAGGATTTCCTGCACATGACCTGGAGTACATCCCATGCAGCGTAGAGTAGGAGTCATCGTCGGCAGCCTGCGCAAAGGTGCGTACACCCGCATGCTCGCGCGTGCCCTGCCCGAGCTGACGCCGCCGTCGCTTCAGCTCGTCGACATCGAGATCGGCGATCTGCCCTTGTACAACCAGGATCTGGAGACGGACGCGCCGCCGGCCGCCTGGACCAAGTTCCGGACCGCGGTCAAGGCGATGGACGCGATCCTGTTCGTGACGCCGGAATACAACCGCAGCATGCCGGGCGCCGTGAAGAATGCGCTCGACGTCGGCTCGCGGCCGTGGGGCGACAGCGCATGGTCGGGCAAACCGGCAGGCGTGATCAGCCTGACGCCGGGAGCGCTGGGCGCGATGGCTTCGAATCACCATTTGCGCCAGGTGCTGTACGCGGTGAACCTCGCGGCGATGCCGTATCCGGAAGCCTACATTCCGGGCGCCGCATCGCTGTTCGATGAAAACGAGCGCTTCAAGAGCCCGGACATCGGCCAGTTCCTGCAGGGGTTCATGGAATCGTTCGCGGTGTGGGTGGATCGCTTCCAGCCACCGCGCTGACGCGCGACCGCTCGGCAGCAGGCTGCGACCGCTCGACACGTAGTTCGCCCCGCCTCGCTGCGCCGCCGTAGATTTCCCCGCAACTCAAGGGGGATCTCCATGCGGTTCATTGCTGTGATCACAGCGCTTCTTCTTGCATCCATTGCGCAGGCTGCTCCGCCGCACCTCACGCGCGAGGACGTCGAGGGCTGGCTGGACGGGTTCCTGCCCTATGCGATCCGCAGCGGCGACATCGCCGGCGGCGTGATCGTGATCGTCAAGGACGGCGAGGTGCTGGTGCAGAAGGGCTACGGTTACGCGGACGTGGCCTCCAGACGCCCGGTCGATCCGCAGCGCACGCTGTTCCGCGCCGGCTCGGTAGCCAAGCTCGTGACGCACACGGCGGCGATGCAGCTGGTCGAGCAGGGCAAGCTCGAGCTCGATGCCGACATCAGCAAGTACGTCGACTTCCCCGTCCCTGCTGCGTTCGGCAAGCCGGTCACGTTGCACAACCTGATGACGCACAGCAGCGGCTTCGAGGAGCTGGTGCGCGGCCTGATGGCGCGCGATCCGCAGGCGCACATGAGCCTGGAGACGTACGTCAAGGCCACCCGGCCTGCGCGCATCTTTCCGCCGGGCGCGGTGCCTTCGTACTGCAACTATTGCGTGACGGTCGAAGGCTACATGGTGCAGCGGGCATCGGGCGAAAACTTCGACGACTACCTGGACTGGCACATCTTCGCGCCGCTGGGCATGAGCAGCTCGACGTTCCGCCAGCCGCTGCCGAAGCAGTTCGAAGAGCACATGTCGACCGGCTATCGAGCGGCGTCGCAGCCGCCTGGATATTTCGAGCTCGTCGGTCCTGCGCCCGCCGGCAGCCTCAGCACCACCGGCGCGGACATGGCGCGCTTCATGATCGCGCATCTGCGTGCATTCTCCGGCGCGCAGTCGCAGCTGCTGCGGCCCGAGACGGCGCAGCTGATGCAGACACGAATGTTCCGGCCGGTCGAGCCGGGGGTCGGCATGTCAGTCGGATTCTTCGAGCGCGATCGCAACGGCCATCGGATCCGTGAGCACGCCGGCGATACGCAGTTCTTCCACAGCAAGCTCGCGATACTCCTCGACGACGATGCCGGCATGTTCGTGTCGTTCAACAGCACCGGCAAGGAGGGCGCGTCCTACCGGATTCGCGAGGCGCTGCTCGCGCAATTCATGGATCGATACTTTCCGGCACCGCTGGCTGCGCTTGCACCGCGGCCGGAGGCTGCTGCGCACGCGCAGCGCATCGCCGGTCGCTACGCGAGCTCACGTCGCGCCGAGACTGTGTTCTTCAAGCTGTTCTCGCTGCTCGGCCAGACCAACGTCCTCGCCAAGGAAGACGGTACGGTCATCGTGCCGCCGTTGACCGATCTCAGCGGGCAGCCGACGCAGTGGCGCGAAGCTGCGCCCATGGTGTGGCGCGACAGCGAGGGTCCGGAGCAACTCACCGTGAACATGCAAGGGCCGCGCGGGCGGATGCTGAGCACCGACCAGATCGCCGGCATCGAAGTCATGGTGCCGGTGCCGTGGCGGCAATCAGGCGCCTGGATCGTGCCGGTGCTCCTGATCGCGATCGTGATCCTCGCGCTGACGCTGGTCGCGTGGCCGATCGCTGCGTGGCGCAGGCGGCGGCGCGGCACGCCGCTCGCGCTGCCGCGGGGCGCGGCTCGCTGGTACCGCATCGTTCGCATCGTCGCGCTGATCGACGTGGCATTCCTGCTCGGCTGGATGCTCATCGTCGCCGCCGGCCAGGCCGATCTCGCTGCGTACGACGGTCATCTCGACACGTGGTTCCACGTGATGCACCTGCTCGGCTTCATCGCCGCCGTGGGTGCGATCGCCGCGATCTGGAACGGCTGGCTGGCGATCGCCGGCAAGCGCGGCTGGAAGTCCGCGACCTGGAACGTCGGCCTCGCGGCTGCGTGCGTGGCGGTGCCGTGGTTCGGCTTCGCGTTCAATCTGATCCAGTTCACGCTGCGGTATTGAGGTGCTACGGTTCATGGATGAGCGTATTCGTCCTCATGGGAGTGTCCGGCGCGGGCAAGTCGACGGTCGGTCGACGGGTGGCCGACGAGCTCGCCCTGACGTTCATCGAGGGCGATGACTTCCACACGCCAGCCAACATACGGAAGATGGCCGGCGGAATACCGCTCGCGGACGACGATCGCGTGGCATGGATCGAGGCGCTGGCCAAGGGGGTCAACGCACGTCAGCCGTCGCGCGATGCGATCGTCGCATGCTCCGCGCTTTCGGAGAGGGTTCGCGATCTGCTCCGCGCATGCGTGCCGGAGCCGCTGTACTTCATTCTGCTGCATGCGGACCCGGCGCTCATTCAGCAGCGTCTCGCGGGGCGGCCGGTGCATTTCATGAAACCCGGCATGCTCGCGAGTCAGCTCGCGGCGCTGCAGCTGCCGCAAGACGCAATAGTGGTCGATGTCTCGCGGCCGCTCGATGCCGTGTGCGCCGAGGTCGCTGCTCGCATCCGCGAGATCGCCGGGAGCCGCTGACCGGAACACGGCGGGAAACAGCGCGTTCTGCTGGTATGCAAGTGCAAGTAAACCACGACAATCACGTCAGGATCGGCGCAGAGGTTTCCCAGCGCCTCACGCAGGTGCTGGAAAGCTCGCTGTCGCAGTTCACGGATCGCATCACGCGCATCGAGACGCGCATCGAGCTGCACCTGGGCGACGAGAACGCCGGCAAGCACGGCGACTCCGACAAGCGGTGCATGATCGAGGCGCGGTTGCGCAACCTCGAGCCGATCGCGGTCACGCATCAGGCCGAATCGCTGCAGCTGGCGTTCGAGGGCGCGCTGGAGAAGCTCGACCACGCGTTGAGTCACGCGGTCGGCAAGCTCGAAACGTACTGAGATTCTCGACGGCCGTCGCATTCACAGCCGTTCTCCCGCATTCACAGCCGTTCTCCCTTGCCTTGCGCGCTGCCGGGCTCGGCCATCTTGCGATGCTGCTCCGCCAGCGCTTCCTTCGGCATGACGCCCGCCATTGCGACCTGCAGCTTGTTCTTCATGCCCGCGACCACGTCGGCTTCGCCGTTCATCATCGCGTCGAAGCCGATCTTGGCGACGTCCGCGGGATCCGCCTTGTCGTCCTGCGTGCCGACCTTCGTGTCCATCAGGTCTGCGCGCTCGAAGAATTCCGTGTCGGTGACGCCGGGCATCAGGCAGGTGACCGTCACGCCGGTGTCCTTCAGCTCGTTGCGCAACGCGAGCGCGAACGAATCGATGAAGGCCTTGGTGGCGTTGTAGACCGCCTGGAACGAGCCCGGCACATAGCCGGCGATGGAGCCGGTGAACAGGATCCTGCCGGCGCCCGCGTCGCGCATCTGCCGGCCGATCTGGTGCACGAGGTAGATCGTCCCGGTGACGTTGGTGTCGAGCACGTGCTCGATGTCGGCGAACTCCTGATCGAGAAAGCCGCGGCCGAGGCCATGGCCCGCGTTGGCGAGCAACGCCGCGACCGGCCGGCCGCTCGCGGCCCGCACGACCTTGTCGACACCTTCCACCGTCGCCAGGTCGCACTCGACGGCTTCGACGTTCGCTCCGAGCCCGCGAGCCTCGGACATGGCCTCGTCCAGCGACGTGTCCGCCGCGACGATCAGGTCGAACCCTGCGCGCGCCGCGAGAATGGCGAGCTCGCGACCGATGCCGCTCGAGGCGCCGGTGACGATCGCAAGCGGCTTGGCTGAAGGATCTCTCTGCGTGGCCATGATGTGCTCCGGGAGGTGCGCTGAGTTTCGGCAGGCACTAGTGGAAACGACATCAGGTGAGCAAGGTTCCGCCGCCGGCGCGCGAGGACAGCGGCACGATTCCGTGCGACGGCGTCCGACAGTCAGTCCGCGGATACCGGCAGCGGCGCGCAGGTTTTCACGCGATTCATCACGACGCTCGAGCGGAACTTGGCAACGGCGCGGGTCGAGTCGAACACGCGTGCGGCGAATTCCGAGAACGCTTCCATGCTCGGCAGCGCGACGATCATCACGAACGTGTGGTCGCCGGTGACGTGATAGCAGTGGATCACTTCGGGCGCATCGCGCATCAGGCGCTTGAAGTCGTTCACCGATCGAACGTCTTCCTTCTCCAGCCACACCTCGACGATCACCGTCACGGGATGTCCGACGAGCGAGGGCTCGACGAGGGCCGCGACGCGCTCGATGACGCCGCGCTTGCGCAGCTCTCGGATGCGCCGCTGCACGGAAGAAACGGAAATGTGCAGAGCCTGCGCCAGGACGCGCGCCGGCTTGAGCGCATCGCGCTGAAGCAGCCCGAGCAGCTGGGCGTCGATTGCGTCGATCTTGTTCGCGGTGCTTCGCGTCACGGATGCCTGCCTTCGCGGGTAAATGCGTCACTCGGACGGCTGTTGGTGAATCCACGCTGCGTGACGGTCATCGTATGGTGCCCATCATGCTCGACCGGCGCGAAGCGATCCAGATACTGACGTTCGGTGCGGCTGGACTGCTGGCCGGAGTCTGCTGGCCCGGGCGACGCAGCGGTGCCGCTGAGGCGGCGGCTGCACGCGAGCTGCCTGGTGCGTTCGTGCTGATCCGGCCCGACAACGAGATCGTGATTCGCGTGAACCGGCCCGAGATGGGGCAGGGCACGATGACTTCCATCCCGATGCTGATCGCCGGGGAGCTCGACGTCGCATGGAGTCGCGTGCACGTCGAATGGGCGCCAGTGCGGCCGCCGTTCACGGATCCTGCGTTCTACGGAGTCGAATGGAGCTCGTCGATTCGCGACATGTATCTGCCGATGCGACGGCTTGGCGCCGGAGTGCGGGAGCTGTTCATCGCTGCCGCCGCCAGGCGCTGGGGGATTTTGGCGGCAGACTGTGCGACTGCCGACGCCAGTGTCGTGCGCAAGTCTGGCGGCCGCTCATATACATATGCGGATCTGGCCGCGGATCTCGCAGGCGCGAGTTTGAACCCGGACCCGCCATTGCGAGCGAGGTCGCAGCTCATCGGTCGTCGCATCACGAACGTGGTCGCGCCAGACATCGTGGACGGAAAGCTGCGGTTCGGGCTGGACGTGCGCGTGCCCGAGGCTCTGACTGCCGTGCTGGCGCGGCCGCCGAATGCGAGCGCCAGACTGGCGGCTTTCGACGATGCGTCGGCGCGTGCGATTGCAGGCGTGCTTGCGATCGAGAAGCTCGCGCAGGGCGTCGCCGTCATCGCCAAGGATTTCTGGACGGCGCAGCGCGGCAGGTCGGCGTTGCACATCTCGTGGCAGCTGGATGACGCCGCTCAGCTCGACTCGGCAGCCATCAGCCGACGGCTTCGCGCCGCGCTCGATGAGCCGCCGACTTTCGTGCCGATCGATCATCTGCCGGCCGATGAGACCAGCGCTGCGGAGGCGCCGCGAGTCGAGGCGATCTACGAAGTGCCGTACCAGGCGCACGCGGCGCTGGAGCCGACCAGCGCCGTCGCAGAAGCTCGCGACGGAAAATGCACGGTGTGGATGGCGACGCAGAATGTCGGGCACGTGCAGAGATCGGTCGGCACCGCCTTGGGAATCGAGCGGAGCGCTGTCGACGTGCGTCCACTGCCCATGGGTGGCAGTTTCGGCCGCAAATATCATGCGGAAGCCGCGATCGAGGCTGCGCTGCTTGCGCAGCGACTCGGCAGGCCAGTGCGCGTGACGTGGACGCGCGAGGATGAGATGCGCAACGGTCCGCATCGCCCCGCACAACTCGGGCGACTGTCAGCAGCGCTCGGGCCGGACAAGCTGCCGCGCGCGATCGAAGTGCATTGGGCCGGGCCGAGCTATTTCATCGCGAAGCCGCAGGATGTCGAGCGCATCCGCACACGTCGTGGCGGCTTCGACGGCTCGACGCTCGAAGGCATGGTGCCGTTCCCGTATCCGGTGCCGTACATGAAGGCTGCGCAGCACTGGATCGATTTCGGGATCGCCGTGGGGTCGTGGAGGTCGACCGCACATTCGTTCAACACGTTCTTCAGCGAGTCGTTCGTCGATGAGCTGGCTGCGAGAAACGGTGAAGATCCGCTCGCGTTGCGGTTGCGGTGGTTGCGAGAGGGGAAAGCGCTCGATCCGAAGAGAGTGCCGAAGCAAGCGTACGACCCGCCCTTCGATCGCGGACGACTCGAGCGCGTGATTGCGCGTGTCGCGGAGCTATCGCAGTGGACAAGGAAGTTGCCGCAGGGGCAGGGGAATGGCCTGGCGATTCAATTCGCGTATCAGGGCTACGCAGCGGCGGTGGCGCGCGTGAGCGTGCGCGACAAGGAGATCGTCGTTTCGAGAGTGTGGCTCGTCGCGGATGTCGGGACGGTGGTGAATCGATCGGGCGCGGAGCAGCAACTGTATGGCGGGTTCGTTTTCGGGCTGACTGCTGCGATCAAGAGCGGCTTGACGGTCCGCGATGCAGCGATCGAGCAAGCGAATTTCCACGACTTCGCAGTGCTACGCAGCAACGAAGTGCCGCAGATCGACCTCGAGCTCATGGAATCGAGCGAAGCGCCCGGCGGACTGGGCGAGGCCGGCGTGCCGCTTGCGGCGCCCGCCGTTGCAAACGCGGTGTTCGCTGCGACCGGACGCAGGTTGCGCACTCTGCCATTGAAGGTGTCATGATTGCCGCCCATGGCGGCAAGGCGCACGCGAAGGCTCGTATCGCCTTCCTGCGAGAGACGAACACAGCGCTGCGGGAGCTGCTGACACAGGAAGAGAGCTGGCATCGCTCGAGAAGTACCAGCAGAGTCTTCCCACTCGCGAGCTGCTGGAACCCGTCATCTCGCGGCTGCAAGCGGCGGGCATACCTCCAATCCGAGCACAACTGGAGCGTGCCGTAGCGGACGTTCAATTCTGGTCCGCCGGACTCGTGGCCCGAGCTCATGCCGACGGGATGGACGACATACGCACCTGCGAGCAAGCGGATGCATTCACGAACCGCCGCGAGGCACAGTTGCTCGCAATACTCGCAAAATCGCTGGACGAAGCGCAGGCATTGATTGCGAGCGCCTACTATCGCGAGCGTGCCGAGCGGCGTGAAAGGGAATTGAGCGACTACTACGAGCGCGCCGGCGCCGAGCCGTGCATGGCGATCCAGTTCAAGCGGCAGTAGCCAGACGCGATGGATCTGCACGTTTTCGCGCGCCGCACGGAGCCTTGTCCGTCGACGCAGCACCCGCGGCGCAAACCGCGCCCTACATTCAGCCCGGCAACGATGGTGCAGTATCGACTCACTTCGTAGCGGAGGTGAGGTATGGGCATATTCGACACGCTGGGTGGACCGACGCATCGCAGTGGCGGAATGTCGCCGGTCATGATGGGGCTGCTGGGGTTGCTTGCGTATCGCACGGTCAAGGGCAAGGGGCGACTTGCCGACATGCTCGGGACCGGTCCCAACGCAGCCGGTGCTGGAGGTCCGCTGTCCGGCGGCGCGCTCGGCGGCGGCCTGAAAGATCTGCTCGATCGGTTCCGGCAGAGCGGCCAGGGGAGCAAAGCCGACAGCTGGGTCGCGAAAGGGCCGAATCATCCGATCGCGCCGGGTGAGCTCGAAACCGCACTGGGGGAGGAGCGCATCCAGTGGCTGATGGAGCAGACGGGAATGCCGAGGGATCAGCTGCTCGCAGGCCTGAGTCACGAGCTGCCCGATGCAGTCGATCGGCTCACGCCCGAGGGCCGCCTGCCGACGGATGCAGAACTGACGAGCGCGAAGCCGCAGTAGCGCCGCTCTGCACTGCACCTCCCCGCACGCGCGCAACGTGCGGGGAGGGATGACTCTCAAGGCCGGATGCGCAGCACTTGTCCGTCGCCCGGCGCGAACGAAATGCCCCAGTTCGAGGTGTACAGCGCGCCGTCGGGACCTTGCACGAGCCCGTTCGGCAAGCTCGCGAAGCCGCTCAACACCGTCGTGCGCTGGCCGCTCTTGCGGTCGAACCTGACGAGAGTGGCAGTATCCGTCGACCATTGGTTGTCGTACGGGAAGATCTCGACGCCATAGAGATCGTCGCAGTGCCACGCGAGGCCGACGAGCGGGTTGCGGGTCCGGAACGGCAGCGTGTACGCGGAGAAGTGCTTGTCGAACACCGCGAGCTCGGACTTGCCGCCGTCCTCGCCGAACGTGCCGACGAAGAACCTGTTGCCACGCCCGGTCATCACGATCGGGTTGTGCTCGCGGTTGTCGATCGACATGTCGTACAGCTTCTCGATCGCGCCGGTGCGCGGATCCACGCGCAGCAGGAAGCCGCGGTTGGTCTCGACGACGTAGAGATACCTGCCGAGCGCGATCATCGAGTGGAACACGCCGCCCGGCTCCTGGTCGGTCGTGGCCGGGTCCGTATCCTTGATGAAGTTCGGCGGGTTCGCTGCGTGCCACGCGCTCAGGTCGGCAACGCGGGTGGTGGAGCCGTCGCGGTTGACCCGGAGAATGGCGGCAGGATCATCGGGCAGCCCGTGCGAGCAACCGCCCATCTCGATCAGGACGTACAGCGTGTTGCCGATGAACGCCACATCGGTCGGGCCGTAACTGGCGCCGGAGTTGTCGGTCATGCTCGGCAGGTTGTCGGCGACGACCTCTTTCGTACCGTCGGCGCGCACGCGGATCACGCGGCCGCTGTAGCCGGCCGTGTACGGGCTGAAGATATTCACGTTGATTGGACAACCGGGCTCTCCGCTGGGCGCCAGCTCGCCGCCGACCCCTGCCTCCGCCACATAGAGATGACGGTCCGGACCGAAGGTCAGGCCTCGCGGGCTGCTCAGGCCCGTGGCGTAGGCGGTCACGGACGGTCGTGAGGGCTCATGTCGCCTGTCGTTCGCTGGCCCGAAGGAATCCCCGTGCACGACGCTGGAACCCAGGAGCGCGAGCCCCGCAGTCGCGATCGCCGACTTGAGTGCAGTGCGAATCATGATGGTTTTCTCCCTGGCTTGTCGTTTTGGATGGAAACGGTGGCGGATCGGCGGGGGCGCTGCATGGCGGCTGGCTAATCTTTTGGTAATCCTTCGATAACCGTTGGCAGAACGGGGATACGCGGCCAGGGGCGGCGATGGCCTTGCCGGACTGGACGCTTTCGTCATCCGTCTTCGCGACTTCCTGCCGTTGCCGGTGCCTGTGCAAGATCCGGAAGCTGCGCGATCGGTGTTCGAACTGGGCGTGCTGGGTCGTGCCGCTCCTGGTTACGGAAGGCGCACTTCGGCGGTTGAAGTTGCGAGTTTCCGTGGTTTCAGGACGCAGCCATCGGCGAGCTCCTGAATGAAGAAGCAACAACAGCGTGGCAAGCACGAGCGTTGCCGATCGTCCGCTGCGACTCGCCTGGGTTTACTTGCGCACCCCCTGCTCGGGACGTAGGCTTTCGCGCCATGAAAAACGCCTTCGCTCGCTTCGTTTCATTGGTTGCCCCGGGGCTGCTCTTGACCGCCGGCGCTGGAATGGCGCAGGAATCGTCACGCGTGACGCCGATGACGCCCGACGTCATCGACAAGTACGAGCAGACGCTGCCTTCAGCCGACTTCATCCGCCGCGAGGTGATGGTGCCGATGCGTGACGGCGTCAAGCTCTACACCGTGGTCGTGATGAAGAAAGGGACTCGCGGCGGTCCGATCCTGCTCTCGCGCACGCCTTATGATGCGCATCACTCGACGCATCGTGTCCTGAGCCAGCGGATCGTCGACATCCTGGAAGTGATGGACGCCGAGTTCGTGGCGGACGGCTACATCCGCGTCTACCAGGACATTCGCGGTCTGCATCGCTCCGAGGGCGCATACGTCATGAACCGGCCGCTGGCGGGGCCGCTGAACGACACCGGCATCGACGAGTCGACCGATGCCTACGACACCATCGACTGGCTGGTGAAGAACGTCCCGGAATCGAACGGCAACGTCGGCATCATCGGCAGCTCCTACCTCGGCTTCACGACGCTGATGGCGGAGATCAATCCGCACCCGGCGCTGAAGGCGGCGGTGCCGCAGAGCCCGATGGTCGACGGCTGGATGGGCGATGACTGGTTCCACAACGGCGCGTTTCGCATCCCGTCGCTCGGCTACGCGATCGGCCAGGCGACCAGGAAGGCCGAAGGCGGCGGCGAATTTGCGCTCGGCGGCGGCGACGATTACACGCGGTATCTGCAGGCCGGCTCCGTCGCCGACTTTGCGAAGATGCTGGGCATCGAGCAGTACCCGAGCGTTCGAAAGTTTCTCGAGAACCCGGCCTACACCGATTTCTGGTCGCTGCAGGCGGTCGACAAGTGGCTCGCCGCGCAGCCCTTGAAGGTGCCGACGATGCTCGAAGTCGGCCAATGGGACCAGGAAGACAGTTACGGCGCGCCTGCGGCTTATCGCGCGCTGGAGCCGAAGGACACGCGCAACGACATGGTGTCGCTCGTGATCGGACCGTGGCGTCACTCGGGAGCGAATCACTACGGTTACGATCTCGGCAGCCTGACTTTCACCGGAGATACGGCCCGCGAGTGGCGCGTGCAGTACGTGAAGCCGTTCTTCGACCATTGGCTGAGAGGCGGTCCCGATCCGCACACGCCCCCGGTGCTCACGTACGCAACCGGCGTGGACAAATGGGAGAGCTCACCGCGTTGGCCGATGGGTGTTGCCACGCCGATCTACCTCGGCGACAACGGCGTCGCCACGTTCGAGCGCCCATCGTCCGCCGGACGTTATGAATACGTCAGCGATCCCGCGCATCCAGTGCCGTTCATTCCGCGCCCGATCGACATGAGCGACGCGACGCAGTGGAAGCCGTGGCTGGTGCAGGATCAGCGTTTCGTGTCGGATCGCCCTGACGTCGCGGCGTGGAAGTCTGCGCCGCTCGACAAGGCGGTACACATCATGGGTGCGCCGGAAGTCGAGCTGTTCGCTGCGACCAGCGGCACCGACAGCGACTGGGTCGTGAAGCTGATCGACGTCTATCCGAACGACACGCCGGAAGAGGCTTCGCAGGGCGCGAAGCCTTCGATGGCCGGTCTCGAGCTGCCGATCGGCATCGAGATCTTTCGCGGGCGCTACCTGAAGAGCTTCGCTGCGCCGGCGCCGCTCAAGCCGGGTCGCGTGGAGCACTATCGCTGGACGCTCCCCAACGTCAACCACGTGTTCCTGCCGGGTCATCGCATCATGGTGCAGGTGCAGTCCACGCTGTTCCCGCTCTACGATCGCAATCCGCAGACCTACGTGGAAAACATCATGTACGCCAAGCCCGGCGACTATCGCAAAGCCACGCAGAGCATTTCGTTCGGCGGCAGCAGCGCGAGCGCAGTGGTATTGCCCGTGGTGCGCTGAGCCGTGACATACGCGGTATCGACAACGCGTTCGTGGTGGATCTCGCCCGCGGGGCTCGTGCTTGCCGCCGGCTTGATCTCCGGCGTTGTCGCCTGGCTGATGATCGCCGCGCCGATAGCATCATTCGCCAACGCGCCGCGGCACAGCGGCCACTTCGCAACCCTTTATGTGCACATGCTCGGCGGCACGGTGATGCTCTTCGTCGGTGCGGCCAACCTGTACATCGGCGCTACTCGCCGCCACTTCGCGTATCACAGGCTCATCGGGCTCATCTACCTGTGCGGCGGTTCCGTCGGAGCCGTCGCCGCGCTGGTCGTCACCTTGAGCCCGGCTCACAAGAGCGACCCAACGGTGATCCTGAGCAACGCGACGGTTTCCCTCGTCATGCTTGGTGTTGCGTGGCTGGGCTCCGCGGGCATGGCGTACCGCGCCGCGCGCAATCGCCGCTACGACTCGCATCGCCAGTGGATCATTCGCAGCTACGTACTGGCCTGGTCTTTTGTGTTCTGCCGGATTGCCGGACGCGTATCCGACCTGGATGAGATGGGCGGCGGCGAAGCGTTCATCTGGTTGTCGTGGGTGGCTCCATTCATTCTGTGCGAGTTCGCGCTGCAATGGAGTGCGGGAGCCGGTAACCGCTCGAAGGCCGAAGGTCAGGCCTGACTCCTGTCGCGCTCCATGAGGATCGCCATGGAGCGCGCATGTCGCGCGCCAATCCCCGGCCGCGATCGGGCGAGCGCTCGAAAGCGGTGATGGTGGGAGTCATCTGCAACGCTCAATCCAGCATGTTGGCGGGCACCTTTCCGCCGTGCGCCGCAAGCTCCTTCATCACGCGCTTGTGCAGCCAGATGTTCATCGCTGCCGAATCGCCGGTGTCGCCGGTATAGCCGAGCTCGCGCGCCAGCTCCTTGCGATTCTCCAGGCTGGGATCCATGCCCACGAGCTTCATGAGGTCGACGATCGAGGTCCGCCAGTTCAATTTCTGTCCCTGGTCGGCGGACATCTTTTCCAGCACCGCTTCGATATCGACTGGCTGCGAGGCGGGCGCCTGCGAAGGCGACGAAGGTGCTGGCTGCCGCGATGCCGGGGCGCCGGCAGTGGTGGAGGCCGGCCGTTGTGCTGCCGGCGGAGCTGCCGGTGTGTTGGGCCGCGCGGCGGCCTTGCTTCCGAAGATCGCGTCTTTGATTGCGCTGAAGATGCTCATCTGACTCTCCCACTGCACACGACTGCGAGGCCGCCGGCCTCGAATGAGGAAGGAAACGACGGTTGCGTGAGTTAGTTCCGGAGTGCGAATCCGCGCACCGTGCGTCCGGGTTGTGCGGCGCGTAAAGTGATCGCAGGCGTTCCAGTCGGAGTTTTTTGTGTCGGTGATCCGAAGAGCGAACCACGCTGACGCTGCGCGTCTCGCGCAACTGGCCGAGCGAGCATTCCGCGACGCCTTCAGTACGGTGAACACCGCTGCAGACATGGATCTGCATTGTCGGACGAGCTACGGCGAGGCGCTGCAGGCGGACGAAATCGGCAATCCGCAGATGGTTACGCTGCTGAGCGAAGCTGCCGGCCGGCTGGCGGGATATGCTCAACTGCGCTGGGACGGGACGCCGGAGTGCGTCGTGGCCGGGTCTCCAGGCGAAATCCAGCGGCTCTACGTTGCCGGCGAGTGGCACGGCAAGGGTGTCGCTCAGCAACTGATGAGCGCCGCGATCGCGGAGATGGAGCTGCGCGGCTCGGACGTGGTCTGGCTGGGAGTGTGGGAGCGCAACCCGCGAGCGATCGCGTTCTACAGGAAGTTCGGCTTCGTCGAGGTCGGCACGCAGATCTTCCGGCTGGGGCGCGATCCGCAGCGGGACATCGTCATGGCCAGGCCCGTCGGGCCAAAGCCTGCCGGCGTGCCGTGAAGGGCGACGCCGGCAGGGGGCGCGAGAGACTCACTGAATCTGCGTGATCGTCACGGAGTAGCCGTCGTGGGCGGCGGCGTGTTCGGCGGCGAAAGCACCGAGCGACAGGCTGACGCTGACGATGACAGCCGACAGGATCATGCAGACAGCGGTCTGGGTTTTGCGGCTGATGGCGGTAAACATGACGGTCTCCTTGGATCTCTTCTCTGCGATGTCCGCGTTATTGCGGGGCTTGGCGTTAGGACACGGGAAACCGCTGCCGGGTTACATGCAAAGCGCCGTTGCCGGCGAACAGCATGCGGATACCGGCGAACGCCGCCGGCCCGGTCGGAGGCCGCTGGATTGTCGAATCCGGCGCCGCGCGCGCATGATCCGGGCTGTCTGCAGAGAACGACGCTAAGGAGACCGGCCATGATCAAAGTGAGCGTGATGTACCCGAACACGCCCGGGGCCCGATTCGATCACGACTACTACCGCGACAAGCACATGCCGCTGGTGAAGGCGCGGATGGGCGAGAGCTGCAAGTACTACACCGTCGACAAGGGCCTGGCGGGAGGCGCTCCGGGCGCGCCGGCCGTGTACGTCGCCATGTGTCACATCTTCTGCGATTCCGTCGAGGCGTTTCAGCGCGGCTTCGGTCCGCACGCCAAGGAAATCATGGCCGACATTCCCCGCTACACGGACCTGCAGCCCGCGATCCAGATCAGCGACGTGGTCGTCGGCAACGAATAGGCGAGGTGCGCATATGGCCAGCAAGCCCGGCTTCTATCTCGGCCTGACCAGGAAGCATCCTCAATACATCGCAGCGGTGGAAGCGCTCGGCGAAGCCGTGCGCGGCAGCGGTCCGCTGGATTCGAAAACCCTGCATCTCGTGCAGCTGGCGGCCGCTGCCGCCATCCGCTCGGAAGGCGCAGTGCACAGCCACGTGCGCCGCGCCTTCGAAGAAGGAGCGAGCGCCGATGAGATCCATCATGCGTTGATGGCGCTGACCAGCACGATCGGGTTTCCGAACGTCACTGCCTCGCTGAGCTGGTGCGACGACGTGCTCAAGGAAGCGAAGCGCAAATCAGCGCGCTAGGGAGCATGCCAGGAAGGGAGCTTGTCGAAGACCGGCGCCTGCTCGAGCGCCTCGTCCCAACCAGCCCTGCTGGACATATATATGTGTGCAGCAGGCCTGATGTGCACCGCAGTGTCGAGGCTGCCCGCCGGAACGGCAGTACTCGCAATGACAGAGGTAGAACTGCTCGAACTCGCCGTCGACCTCGAAGCGAACGGCGCGGCACAGGCAAGAGCCAGCATGCGTGGCGTTCACGGTTTGCCCTCCAGGCTCATCGGCGCACCAGCATACGCGCGTTCGAAGGCTTTCAGATCCTGTGGATTGATGTCCGAGATCGCGACGAAGCACAGCCCGGATGCTACCCACGCGCGCAGCGAGTAGCCGCGATCCGTCGCGGCGGCCGGCAAGGTTGGGCAAGGAAGGCTCGCGCCGGCACCCGATGAATCCCGTGAGCCGACGACCACGTTGATCAGGTGATCGCGCTTCTGGTAGACGAGCGCGGCAACCTCGTGTCCCGCCAGATAGTCCAGGCGTCCGCCGATGAGCCGATAGCCGGCGGCGGCGAGATCGGGCACCGGCGGAGCGAAATCGAGCTTGCCTGCGAACCACGGCTTCACGGTATGTCCGTCCGACGACGCCACGTCGCTCACATGGTCTGCAAGCAGCGAGCGGACGTGCAGAGCGATGACTTCATCGCGCACCTCCGTCCTGCGGCCTGCCAACGTGAGCGCGAGCAGCGCACTGACGCACACCGCGACCGGCCAGCCCGCCCACACGATCCAGCGCAGCAGGCCGTCGCGTAACCGCGTGCGGCCGCCTGCCGGCGCTGCGAGGTTCCGCATGATGCGGCTGCGTAATGCTTGCGGAAGGTCATGTCGTAGTCCGACGCGGCTCAGGCTCGTGCGCACAGCTTCATCTGCGCGGTACGAGCGCATGCAGTCTTCGCAATGAGCCAGATGAGCGTGAAGCTCGCCGCTGTTCCTGGGGTCGAGCTCGCCGTCGAGCAGCGCGCCGAGCAACGGACGGACTTGCTTGCAGTTCATGTCGTGCCTCCATTGCCGGGATGCTCCAGCCATGCCGTGCGCAGCAGAGCGCGAGCACGCGCCAGCCGCGACATCACCGTGCCGATCGGCGCTCCAGTGACCCGCGCGATCTCGCGATAAGGCAGCTCGTTCAGCTCGCGTAACACCAGCACCTCGCGGTATTGCAACGGCAGTTGTGAGATGAGGTCGTGCACCACTTCACGGTCGTGGCTGCGCTCGAGAATCGCCTGGGGATCCGCGTGATCGCGCAGCTCGAGGCACACTTCCTCGTGGTCGTACGCGTCCTCCTGCTCTGCCGTGCTCGGTGAATCCGCCAGCGCAACGCACTCCGCCGTGCGCGAGGCATAGAAGCAATTGCGCACGATCGTGAGCAGCCACGCGCGAGCATCGTCGCTGCGCAGCGAGTCGATGTGGCGATACGCGCGCAAGCACGCTTCCTGAAGGATGTCTTCCGCGGCAGTTGCATCGCGTGCCAGGAAGCGCGCGAGGCTGTACGCGTCGCTCAGCATCGGCACGATGAGCGCCTGGAATCGGGCGCCACGGACTGCGGCGTCGGTGCTCATCGATGTGTCACACGTCTGTCAGTCATGTGGTGGACGCGACATGTCGCGACTGCGGGAATAATCGCACGTTCCGTGCGATCTGCTCTCGTGTACGCGCACGCACAAACGCACAACGCACCGAGACGGGAGCACACAAATCATGTCCAGCATCGATGATGGCGTCGTCAACAACTCCTCCGACAACGAAACTTTCGAACAGGTGCTGGCAGCGCGCCTGTCGCGGCGTCAGATCGTCGGCGGCGGCGCTGCGGCTGCGGCGCTCGCGTCGCTCGGCGGCATCAGCTCTCTGTTGACTGCTCTGCCGGCAGAGGCGCGCAACGGCCGCCCGCGTCCGCCGATGCTCGGGTTTCAGGGAATCGCGACCTCGACTGCGGATGCTGTCGTCGTGCCGCAAGGCTACACGGCGGAAGTTCTCATCGCGTGGGGCGATCCGATCTCCGACGGGCCGGAGTTCAAGGATGACGCGAGCAACAGTGCGTATCACCAGGCGTGGCAATGGGGCATGCACAACGACGGCGTCGTGTTCTTCCCGTTCCGCGGCTCATCGAGCCACGGCCTGCTGGTACAGAACAACGAGTACACCGACGACGTGCTGTTGTTCCCGGACGGCGCGGCCAACTGGAACCAGGAGAAGACCAACAAGTCGATCAACGCCCACGGCGTCTCCATCGTCGAGGTCCGCAAGGAAGGCCGGCGCCGGCCGGGCAAATGGCACAAGTGGCATCGCCGCGGCCGTTGCGGCGTCAAGGGCGGCGAGTGGGAAGTCGTGCGGCCGTCGCAGTACGCGCGCCGCATCACCGGCATGACGCCGATGCGCATCGGCGGGCCGGCCACCGGCGATTCGCGGCTCGAGACCAGCGCCGATCCGCAGGGCCGGCATGTGCTCGGCACGCTGAACAACTGCGCGATGGGCTTCACGCCGTGGGGCACGTACCTCGCGTGCGAGGAGAACTTCAACGGCTACTTCCGCAAGGTCGCGACCTCCGACAATCCGTTGACCGCCATGGAGCGTCGTTACGGCATCGGCGCGAGCCCCGTCAACGCCTGGTACACGACCGACAAGCGCTTCGATACCAACCAGGAGCCGAACGAGCCGAACCGCTTCGGCTGGGTGGTCGAGATCGATCCGTTCGATCCCGGCTCGACGCCGGTGAAGCGCACCGGTCTCGGTCGCCTGAAGCACGAGGGCGCATGGGTGCAGGAAGCGCGCGACGGACGGGTCGTCGTGTACATGGGCGACGACCAGGCGAACGAGTACATCTATCGCTACGTCTCGCGCCTGCCGTGGCGCAAGGCGCGCAAGCTCGGCATCAATCCGCTGGACGACGGCACGCTGTACGTCGGCAAGTTCTACGCGGAATACGGCGAGTGGCTGCCGCTCACGCCGGAGAATCCGCTGCTCGCCGGCTGGTCGCTCAACGACATCCTGATCGATACGCGCACGGCGGCCGATCGCGTCGGCGCTACCAAGATGGATCGCCCGGAGTGGATCGACACGTTCCCCGAGACGCTGACCGCGATCGCCACGCTGACGAACAACAGCGGCCGCGGCGGCACCGGCACGAATCCGCCGACCGATCCCGCGAACCCGCGCGCGTCCAACGTCTACGGCCACATCATCAAGTGGTACTACCGCAAGGACTTCACCGAGCCGACCTTCGGCTGGGACATCTTCGCGCTGTGCGGCGATCCGGGGAATGCGGCGCACGGCTCGACCATCGTCGGCGACAAGTACGGCTCGCCCGACGGCATCTACGTCGCGCCGAGCGGGCGGCTGTGGATCCAGACGGACGTTTCGAGCAGCACCATCAACGCCGGCGCCTACGCCGGCTTCGGCAACAACCAGATGCTGTGTGCGGACGTCGAGAGCGGCGAAACCCGGCGCTTCCTGGTCGGTCCGAACGGCTGCGAGATCACCGGCGTGTTCGTGACGCCGGACGAGCGCACGATGTTCGTCGGCATCCAGCATCCGGGCGAGGCGCCGAGCGGCGCGAACGATCCTGCCAACCCGAAGCAATTCAGCTCCTGGCCGGAGGGCGCGGAGGGCGGCCGGCCGCGCTCGGCCTGCATCGTCATCACCAAGGACGACGGAGGCGAGATCGGCAGCTAGCGTCCGGCACGGACGTTCTGTTAAACGCCCAGTGCTCGATTTCACATCTTGCGACTTCTGATCGCGAACCCGTGACCTGCGCGCTGGAACTGTGGTCCAGCGCGCTCCGGCGTGGGGCGGCGAATGACACGATTCGCCATCTCATCGCTGAGCCCGGGCCCCTTGATTCTCCTGACCCTCACCCTTTCGCTTGCGCTGGCAGCAACCGTGGCGTGGGTGATCGTCATGCGCCGTCAGACCGTCGCGCTCAGCACGCGGTTGCAGGAGGTCGAAGCGAAGCACGAGGAGTTCCTCGAGCAGGCCAATCATGGCCGCGCGATCCAGCGCAAGGTCGAAGCGCAGCTCCTCGAGAAGCAGCAGCGGCTGGACCGCCTGGCTCACCACGATCAGCTCACCGGCCTGCCGAACCGCCTGTTCCTGGCCGCGCATCTGCCGGAGGCCATGGATGAGGCGCGCAAGACGCGCACGCCGCTGGCCGTGCTGTTCCTGGATCTGGATCGCTTCAAGCACGTCAACGATACGCACGGTCACGAGGTCGGCGACAAGCTGCTGCAGGAGGTCGCGCAACGCATTCAGGCTTCGGTGCGCACCGAGGACATCGTCGTGCGCATGGGCGGCGACGAGTTCGTGGTGATCCTCAACAGGGTGAAGACGCTGGACCAGGCGAACGAGACCGCGGCGCGCATCCTGTCGAGTCTCAGCGTGCCGCTGCTGATCTCCGGCAAGCCGCTCGTCACTACGGTGAGCATCGGCGTCAGCGTGTATCCGCGCGACGGCGACGACGTCGGCGCATTGCTGCGTCACTCCGATACGGCGATGTATCAAGCCAAAGAGCGTGGCCGCAACAACTTCCAGATCTTCAGCCCCGTCATGGATCGCAAGCTGCACGAGCGGGTGAGCGTGGAAGCGCGCTTGCGCGCGGCGCTCGAGCTGGGCCAGTTCGACGTGCACTATCAACCGATCCTGGACATCGAGACGCGGCGAGTGGTGGCGCTGGAAGCGCTGGTGCGCTGGAAGGATCCCGAAGAAGGCTTCATTGCGCCGGCGCGGTTCCTGCCGGTCGCCGAGGAATCCGGGCTGATGGAGCCGATCGGCCAGTTCGTGTGGCAGCACGTCGCGGCGGACATGGCGCGCTGGCGCGAGCAGAAGCTCACGCTGGTGCCCGTGGCCGTCAATGTGTCCGCGGGGCAGCTGATGCGCAGCGACCTGCGCTCGACCATCGTCGAGGTCACGAAGGCCCATGGAATCGCGCCGTCGCTCCTGCAGATCGAGCTGACCGAAGGCGCGATGCTGGAGAAAGTGGATCACCACTCCGGCAGGAGCAGCGAGACGGTGCTCAACGAAGTGCGCAACCTGGGCGTGCGCATCTCGATCGACGATTTCGGCGTCGGCTATTCGAGCCTCGGCTACCTGAAGCAGCTCGCCGTCGACAGTCTCAAGATCGATCGCAGCTTCATCCGCGACCTGGTCAGCGACTCGAACGATCACGCCATCGTCGCTGCAATCTTCGCGATGGCCCGGCACCTGCAGATCGGCATCATCGTCGAGGGCGTGGAGGGCTGGCCGCAGCTCGAGATGCTGCGCGCCCTGGGCGCGCGATTCGCGCAGGGATTCCTGCTGGCCAAGCCGACGCCCGCGGAGCATTGCGCGCCGTTTCTCGCGAACGCTCCGCTGCGCCTGCACGACGACGGACCGGACGTGCTCGCGACGATCGCCGCCGAGGAAGCTAGACCTTCTTCTTGCGCGCCGAGCGCAGCGCCATCAGCTGCCTGATCCGGTCGGCCGCGAGCTGCGGCTCGTAGGGCTTGGGAATCGGGCCCGAATCGCACAACTCTGCTGCCGCATCCGTCGCGCGCGCCACGCTGCCGGCCAGGATCACATCCACTGTCGGGCGATTCGCGCGCAGCCACCTGGAGAGCTCGAAGCCGTCCATGGAGCCGGGCATCTCGACATCGCTGAAGACGACGTCCACCTCCAGCTCGCGATGCTGCAGGATGATCATCGCCTCGTCGGCGCTGACCGCTTCGATCACGCGATAGCCGCAGCTGCGCAAATAGTCCGCGATGATCATTCGCACGAGGATCTCGTCCTCGACGACCAGGACGACTTGCTGGGAATGCGCGGCGGCGTCGGTCACGAGGCCTTGCTGGAGACGTGTGCCGGCGTCAGCTCTTGCACGTAGCTCGCCAGGTCGGCGGGGGCGACGGGCTTGGGCAGGTAACCATCGAGTATGCGCCGCACCTCCGGCGCAGGCGTCTGCCCGGAGATCATCACGACCTTCACGAACGGCAGCTCCGTCCGGATGTGTTGCGCCAGAGCGGCGCCATCGAGGGCGCCGGGCATCTTCATGTCGGTCACCACGAGGTCGATCCGCGTCGGCCCGTGCAGCACTGCCAGTGCTTCGTCGACGTTCGCGGCCTCGACGACCGAGTAGCCGTAATCGCGCAGCTCCTCGCTCGTGGCCATGCGCGTCAGGACATCGTCCTCGACGACGAGCACCGCCGCTTTCGCGACGCACGCCGACGCGCCTTCGATGAGAGTATTGCCGCTCATGTTGCCGCTCATGTTGCCGCTCATGGCCGGACCGGTGTCACTCGCCTCCTGGCAGTGCTAACGCGGTCTTGCAGTGCAAGTTCCTTGATTTACAGAGCCCCTGCGTGTCGGACGTTTCTCACGCAGAATAGCGCGCGTCAGGCACGTCAACCGGAGGACTCATGAAGAGAATGGCCGCCTGCATCCTTGCATGGTGACGCAGCCGCTCGGCATGCGCGACACGGGATTCTGGGCCAGCGACCGTGCGCGTCTCGCTGTGCCGTACTTCGACGCGAAGCCGGCGCCGGTGAAGATGGACGATCCGCACTCGATCACGTTCGGCGAAGGCGGGCGCATGACGTACTCGCCGTCGCGCGCGCTCGACCCGCAAGCATATCCATCGGGCGGCGCCGGAATGGTCGGCACTGCTCCGGACGTCATGCGCTTGCTCGAAGCGATTCGCGGCGGCGGCAAGCCGATCATGAGCGCGG
>DATEJG010000025.1:0-10282 GCA_035278165.1 Steroidobacteraceae bacterium | reverse complement strand
CTGCGCGTCCGCCTGATAGCAGGACACGGTCAGCGAGAAGTCCACGCCGAGCTCGATGCCGCGACGGATGATCTGCGCCTTGGTCAGGTCGATGAGCGGCGTCTCGATCTTGAACGCCAGCGTGCCCTCCACCGCCGCCTTGGTCGCGAGATTCGCGACGCGCTCGAACGCCGCGACGAATGCAGGCCGGCAATCCGGGTAGCCGGAGTAGTCGACCGCGTTCACGCCGATGAAGATGCGCGGCGCGTTCAGCACCTCGGCCCAGCCGAGCGCGCACGCGAGCATCACCGTGTTGCGCGCGGGGACGTACGTCACCGGAATGCCGACTTGCGGCGATTCGGGAACTGCGATCGATGAATCGGTGAGCGCGGAGCCGCCAATGCCGGCGAGGTCGATGCGCATCGTGCGATGTTCGGCCGCGCCGAGCGCCTGCGCGACGCGCGCCGCTGCATCGAGCTCGGCGCGATGGCGTTGTCCGTAGTCGACGCTGAGCGCATGGCAGCTGCAGCCGCGCGCTCGTGCGATCGCGAGCGTAGTGGCGGAATCGAGTCCGCCGGACAGCAGTACGACTGCGCGCTCCATCATTTACCTGGCGTGTCGCCCCACAGGACCTTGTGCAGCTGGATCTGCAGCCGTACCGGCAGGCGCTCGTCCAGGATCCATTGCGCCAGGTCGCGCGGCTCGACCTGGCCATAGCTCGGGCTGAACAGCACCGTGCACCGCTGCGCGAGCCGCCGGTCGCGGACGATATCGCGCGACCAATCGAAGTCCGCGCGACTGCAGATCACGAACTTGATCTGCTCGTCGGCGCGCAGCACGTCGAGATTCTCCAGCCGGTTGCGCGGCTCCTCGCCACTGCCCGGTGTCTTGACGTCGACCACGCGCACCACGCGCGGATCGACCTTGCTGACGTCGATGGCACCGCTGGTCTCGAGAGAAACCTGGTGGCCGGCGTCGCACAGGCGGCGCAACAGCTCGAAACAGCCCTTCTGCGCCAGCGGCTCGCCGCCCGTCACGCATACGCGGCGGGTCTGGAATGAGGAAACCTTGTCGAGCACTGCATCGAGCTCGAACCACTCGCCGCCGTAGAACGCGTACTGCGTATCGCAGTACTGGCAGCGCAACGGACAGCCGGTAAGACGAACGAAAACGGTGGGCCAGCCGACGCTGTCGGCCTCGCCCTGGATCGACAGAAAGATCTCGGTGAGCTTTACCCGGGCCGGCGCCGCCTGCTCAGCAGGGGCAGCCGCCGATGATGGCGCGGCACCCACTGCTCACCTTCCTTCCCCATCCATGCGCGCGAGCCGCTGGCTGGCGGAACGCGCGGCGGTGGTGTCGCCATAGCGCTGCACCACCTGGCTGAGCGCCGAGCGCGCTTCCGCCCAGTTCTTCAGCTCGTAGTTGCAGAAGCCGATCTTCAACAGCGCGTCGGGGATCTTGCGCGAGTCGGGATATTTCTCGAGCACCGTGCGGAAGTAGCGCAGCGCGTCGGCATACTGCTTGTTGACGTAGTGCGCCTCGCCCAGCCAGTACTGTGCGTTGTCGGCCAGCGCGCTGTTCGGGAACGTCGTCAGGAACTGCTTAAAGCCGGCGATCGCCTCCGCGTACTTGCCATCCTTCAGCAGATCGAACGCGGCCTGATAGTTCGCGCGATCGTCGCCCTGCGGCACCGGCAGGTCTGCGACATGCGTGTTGCTGGCGGCAGCCGCGCCGCCAGTACCTTCGAGCGCGGACAGGCGGCGGTCGACGTCGCCGTACAGCTCGCGTTGCTGGTCCTTCGCCTGCGCGACCTGGTGCTGCAGCTCATCGAGCTGACCCCGCAGCGTGCGCGTTTCCGCCTGGGCGGCTTCGATCCGCTGCGACAGATCCAGCAGGCTCTGATTGGCCAGCACGCGCTCGATACGCAGCAGCCGGCTATCGAGCTCCGTGAGCTTCTGCACCACCGGGTCTTCCTCCGGCGGCGTCGACACGCAGCCTGCGAACAGGACGCAGGCTGCTGCAGCGATCGAGTATCGAAGTATCGTCATGACTGCTCTTGCGTGACGTTGCCTAGCGCCCGTAGACGAGCTCGACGCGACGGTTCTTGGCGTACGCCGCTTCGTCGCTGCCCTGCACCGCCGGGCGCTCCTCGCCGTAGCTCACCGTGGTGATCTGCGCCTCGGTCACTCCCTGCAGCATCAATGCGCGGCGCACGGCTTGCGCACGGCGCTCGCCCAGGCCGATGTTGTACTCGCGCGAGCCGCGCTCGTCGGAGTGGCCTTCGAGACGGACCTTGTTGCTGCTGGCGGAATTGAGGTACTTGGCGTGTGCAGCCACGATCGCCACGAACTCGGGTTTGATCTCCGCGCGGTCGTAGTCGAAATAGATGATCGTGCCGGTCTGCTTCGCAGCCTCCAGCAGTTTCTGATTGGCATCGGCAGTCCCCTGGCCGACGCTGCTGTCGGTCGCGGCGCCTGTCTCAGCGCTGCTCTGGGCCGGCTGGTTGCTGGCGTCGGGCAGCGTCGTCTGCTTCTTGGGACACCCTGCCAGCGCCAAGCCACTCATCACGATCAGCATCAGTTGCGCTACACGCATTCACCTCTCCTAGCTACGGGCCACGAACGAACGGGTATGACCGTAAAAATCGCGCGAAATTCTGCCACAAAGCCTGCAACGGCGCGCGGCGCACTCAGCGCCCGGGCGGGAACGGCGACCACACGGGCTCGCGCACGTCGCCGCTGCTGGCCGCCAGCCGCTGCTGCACGCGTCCGTCGACCGAAACCGTCGCCAGCACGCCCCGGCCGCGATCCTGTGTCGCATAAATGAGCGTTGCGCCGTTCGGCGCGAAGCTCGGGCTCTCGTCCTGACGGCCGGGCGACAGCACCTGCACGCCGCGCGACTGCAGGTCGACGATCGCGATCCGGAAATTGCCGCGATCCAGGTGCACCACCGCCAGCTGCTTGCCGTCCGGCGACAGCCGCGGGCGGGCGTTGTAGCTGCCCTCGAACGTCACGCGCGTGGCCCGCTCCGGCTGCGAGACGTCGATCTCGTAGATCTGCGGCCCGCCGGCCCGGTCGGACATGAAATACAGCTTGCGGCCGTCCGCCGACCAGCTCGGCTCGGTGTCGATGCCGGGGTCGAACGTCATGCGGGTCAGGGTCTGGCTGGAAAGCTTCAGCGTGTAGATGTCGACGTCGCCATCCTTGCGCGACAGCGTGAGCGCCAGAGTGCTGCCGTCAGGCGACCACGCAGGCGCGCCGTTGATGCCGGACCGCGCGGACACGCGACTGCGCTCGCCGCTGCGCAACGTCTGCACGTAGATGGCCGAGCTCTTGGTTTCGAACGACACGTACGCGAGGCTCTGGCCGTCCGGCGACCAGGCCGGCGACATGATCGGCTCGCTCGATGTCGCGATCGTCTGCTGATTCTCGCCGTCGGCGTCGGCGACGATGAGCTTGTACTGCTGCTTCGGCGGCGTGCCCTCGGCGCTGACGAACGCGATGCGCGTCGAGAACGCTCCGCGAATGCCGGTGAGCTGCTCGAAGACGATGTCGGCGATCCGGTGCGACATGGCGCGCAGCGAGGTGGTCGTCGCGGTCAGCTGCTGCCCGGTGAGCTTCTGGCCGTTGAGCACGTTGTACAGCTCGAACTGCGCCGCGTAGCGGTCGGCGCCCTGCGGCGTGAGCTTGCCGACCAGGATGAAATCGCTCTTGAGGTAGCGCCAGTCCTGGAAGCGGATCTGGTCGCCGGCGCTCGGCCGGTCGATCATGTCCTTGCGGTCGAGCGGCGCGAACCGGCCGCTGCGCTGCAGGTCCGCGGCGACGACCTGTGCGACGTCGAAAGGCGCCGCATTGGCGGACTCCCAGCCGAACGGCACGATGGCGATCGGCACCGCATTCTCCTGCCCGCGCGTGATCTCGATGACCAGCTGCGCGTTCGCCAGCGGCGCGGCGCACACCGCAAGAATGACCAGTGCGAACGACCGAACGAAATTGAGCATCGCTACCTCCGACTAACCGCTTCTAATCATCCAGGGGCTTGAACACCAGCACCAGATTCCGCTCGAACAGCCGCGGATCCGGCGGCGGCGGCAGCGGCGAGGAGCGCATCACCGCCGCCTCGATCGATTGCTTGACCGCCGCGTCGCCGTTGCACTGATCGATCTGCACCGACAGTACGGTGCCGCCGGGCGTCTGCGCCACGCGCACCCGGCATTCCAGGCCGGTGCGCGCCGAGGGCGGCCGGTTCCAGTTGCGAACGATGCGTTGCTCGATCATCGCAATGTACTGGTTCAGGAGCCCCGCGTTCGCCGCCTGGTCACGGCCCTCCTCCTCCTCGATCTGGTTGCGCAGCTCGGCCTCGCGCTGGGCCTGCGCACGCGCATCGTCCGCAGCCTTGCGTCGCTCCGCTTCTTCCTTCTGCTTGCGTTCGATCTCGGCGACGCGTTTGCGTTCCGCCTCCACCTTGCGCTGGCGCTCAGCCTCCGCTGCCTGCGCGGCGCGTTGCTGCTCCGCCTCGGCTGCGCGCTTGCGATCTGCCTCCTGGCGCTCGCGGATCTGTTGCTCTTCGGCGACCTTGCGCTGCTGTTCCTGCTCGCGCTGCCGCTGCTCTTGCTGACGCTCCTGCTCGGCGCGCTGTTCCGCCTCGCGCCGTTCCTGTTGGCGGCGCTGCTCGGCCTGCTGCCGCTCGCGCTCCTGCGTCCGGTCGCGCTCCTGCTTGCGCGCGGCGCGCTCGATGACGGAGCGATCGACGACGACGGCCTGGATCGCCAGCGCAGCCTGCGTCGGCTGGCGCCACATCGTGATCATCGTGAGGCCGAAGATCCCCGCGAACACGACGTGCAGCAGCACCGCCCCGATCAGGTACGCCCAGTGATTGCGTAGAAACTCAGCCATCCGGTCGGCCCAGGTGCGCTCAGCGCGGCTGTCGCCGTTTGGTCTCGACCGGATCCGTGATGAAGCCGACCTTCTCGGCGCCGGCCTGCTGGAGCAGCACCATACCTGACACCACGCGGCCGTACGGCACGTTCTGATCTGCCTTCACCAGCACCGGGGTCTTCGGCTCGCGCCGCAGGACCGCGCCGACGCGCTCGAGCACGACCTCCTCCGTCACCGGCGACTCCTCGTCCTTGCCGAGGTTCAGATAGAGATTGCCGCGCACGTCCACGCTGAGAATCAGCGGCTGCGTGTCCTCGGAGGGCAGCGGCTCGGCGCCGGCCTTCGGCAGATCGACCTTGATGCCCTGCGTGAGCAGCGGGGCCGTGATCATGAAGATGATCAGCAGCACGAGCATCACGTCGATGTACGGGACGACGTTGATCTCGGCCATCAGCCGGCGGCCGCGCCGGTTCGATGACTGCATCATGCGTGCGCCTCGGCAGCAGCGTGACCGCTCCGCGGCGTGGTCGCATGCCGCTGCAGGATCGTCGACAGCTCTTCGACGAAGGTGTCGTAGCGCAGCTCGATCCGGCTGACCTGATCGGCGTAACGGTTGTAGGCGATGACCGCCGGAATGGCGGCGAACAGGCCCATCGCGGTCGCGATCAGCGCCTCGGCGATGCCCGGCGCGACCATCGCCAGCGTCGCCTGCTGCACGTTACCGAGGCCGTGGAACGCGTTCATGATGCCCCACACCGTGCCGAACAGGCCGACGTACGGGCTGGTCGAGCCGACCGTCGCCAGCATCGACAGGCTGTGCTCGAGCCGGTCGCTCTCCTTGAGCAACGCCACCCGCATGCCGCGGCGCGCGCCTTCGAGCAGCTGCGCCGACGCAAACCCGCCCTGCTGGCGCATGCGCGAGAACTCGCGAAAGCCGGACTCGAAGATCGCCTCCATGCCCTTGGTCACCCGCCGGCCCTGGTCGATGGCGCGGAACATCGCCGTCAGGTCGCCGCCCGACCAGAACACTTCCTCGAAGCGATCGGCATCGATGCGCGCGCGGCGCAGCTCGGCGCGCTTGCGCAGCATGATCGACCACGACACGACCGACGCGAGCAGCAGCAGCGCCATGACGATCTGCACGATGATGCTGGCGTTGAGCACCAGCTCCAGCGGATTGAGACCCTGGTTCATTCATTGATCTCCATCACTTCATCACTCTCATCACTTCCCACACCCTTGCCGGCAGCGGCCGCGGCCGGTACTTGACCGCATCCAGGCACGCGGCGCGCACCCTTCCCTCCAGCAGCAATTCGCCGCCGACGGCCTCTCGATGGACCTGCTGGTCCAGCGTCAGGCTCGCCCGCGTGGTCTCGCGCAGCTGGCACGTGACCTGCAGCAGGTCGCCGTAGCGTGCCGGCTTGCGATAGTGCGCTTCGACGTCCACCACCACGAACATCAGGCCGTGCTCGTCCTTCAGCCGAACCTGGTCGATGTCGAGCGCCCGCAGCCACTCGGTGCGCGCGCGCTCCATGAACTTGAGATAGTTCGCGTAGTACACGATGCCGCCGGCGTCGGTGTCCTCCCAATACACGCGCACCGGCCAGATGAAGGGACTTGCGGTTGCCCCCATCACTCGCCCCGGAACAGCTCCAGGTTGGCGCTCGCGCGCTCCGGCACCTTCAGGCCGAAGTGCAGGTAGGCGTTGCGCGTGGCGACGCGGCCGCGAGCGGTGCGCATCACGAAGCCCTGCTGGATCAGGAACGGCTCGATCACGTCCTCGATCGTGCCGCGCTCCTCGCCGAGCGCCGCCGCGAGGCTCTCCACGCCGACCGGACCGCCATCGAACTTCTCGATGATCGTCAGCAGGAGCTTGCGGTCCATGACGTCGAAGCCGAGCGGATCGACGTCGAGCAGATCGAGCGCGGCCCGCGCGACCTCGTCGGTAATGCGGCCCGCCGCCTTGACCTCGGCATAGTCGCGCACGCGCCGTAGCAACCGATTGGCGATGCGCGGAGTTCCTCGCGAGCGCTGCGCGATGCTGGCCGCGCCGCCTGGCTCGGCGGCAACGCCCAGGATCGCCGCCGAGCGTGCAACGATCCGCTGCAGCTCCGGCTCGGTATAGAACTCCAGGCGCTGCACGATGCCGAACCGGTCGCGCAGCGGCGAGGTCAGCAGGCCCGCGCGAGTCGTGGCGCCGACCAGCGTGAACGGCGGCAGGTCGAGCTTGATCGAGCGTGCACCCGGGCCTTCGCCGATCATGATGTCGAGCTGAAAGTCTTCCATCGCCGGGTACAGGATCTCCTCGACGACCGGGCTCAGGCGATGGATCTCGTCGACGAACAGCACGTCGTTCGCCTGCAGGTTGGTCAGCAGCGCCGCGAGGTCGCCCGGCCGCTCGATCACCGGGCCCGAGGTCTGCCGCAGATTCACGCCCAGCTCGTTCGCGACGATGTGCGCGAGCGTGGTCTTGCCGAGGCCCGGCGGGCCGAAGATCAGCACGTGGTCCAGCGCCTCGCGCCGGTTGCGCGCGGCCTGGATGAAGATCTCCATCTGCGTCTTGACCGCGCTCTGGCCGACATAGTCGGCCAGACTCTTCGGGCGCACGGCGCGGTCGTGCGCCGCCTCCTCGCCCTGCGTGCCTGCCGATACGATGCGGTCCTGCTCGATCATTTCGCTGCTGCCGCCTGCAAGGCCCTGCGGATCACTTCTTCGGTCGTCTGCACGTCAGGTTCGACGGCCTTCAGCAGCCGGGTCACTTCCGCGGGCTTGTAGCCCAGGGCGATGAGCGCGCTGAAAGCCTCGGCTTGTGGACCGACCGCCGGCTGCGGGGTTCCGCCGCTGACCGCCGCCACCGCTGCAAATTCGCCGAAAGCCTTGACCCGGTCGCGCATTTCGACGACCAGCCGCTCGGCGGTCTTGCGGCCGACTCCTGGAATGCGCACCAGCGAATCGACGTCCTGGGCCTCGATGCACATGAGGAAGTTGTCGACCGTCATGCCCGACAGCAGCGCGAGCGCGAGCTTCGGGCCGACGTTCGACACCTTGAGCAGCTCGCGAAACAGGCGCCGCTCGCGCTCGCTGCGAAAGCCGAACAGGATGTGCGCGTCCTCGCGCACGATCAGTTGCGTGAACAGCGTGATCTCGCTGCCGGTGGGCGGCAGGTCGTAGAACACCGGCAGCGGCGCCTCGACCTCGTACCCTACTCCGCCGACGTCGATCACCAGCTGCGGCGGTTGTTTCGCGGCCAGGCGCCCGCGCAGGAAGCCGATCATCGAACCGCGCCCACCGCCAGCGACACGAGCCCCTGCAGGCGGCGCGAATGCGCGTGGCACAGGGCGATCGCCAGTGCATCGGCCGCGTCCTCGGCCAGCGGGCCGGCGATGTTGAGCAGACGTTTGACCATCAGTTGAACCTGATCCTTCTGCGCACCGCCGGTACCGACCACCGCGAGCTTCACTTCGCGCGGCGCGTACTCGTAGACGCGCGGCCGCACCGCGAAGGTGGCGCTCAACGCTGCGCCGCGCGCCTGCCCGAGCTTGAGCGCGCTGTCGGCGTTGCGATGCATGAAGACCCGCTCGATGGCGACCTCGTCCGGCCGGAACTCGCCGGCGAGCGACTCGACGCCGACGAAAATCTCCTGCAAGCGCTCGGCCAGCGACTCACCGCGCGTGCGGATCGCGCCGCTCACGACATACGCGATGCGCGTGGGATGCGTCTCGATGATTGCGTAGCCGGTGCGCTGCGAGCCCGGGTCCAGGCCGAGGATGCGCACCTGTGCCGGCAATGCGCCGGCGCGCTGCGGCAGTGCCAGCGCGGCAAGACTCTGCGGGCGCCTGAGTCTGCGCAAGGATTCCTCCGCTACGGCGTGATGTCGGTGCCGTATGATAGCGGCAACGGCTGCAAACCGACACGTCGGCGGCATGTCATCCCTCGAACGCATTCCTGGCACCTCGGCGCGCGATCCGCGTGCGAGCTCCGATGTGCGCGCACGGCTGGCGCAGCACGCGACCGACGATCGCGCGCTTGCCGGAGCCCATGCCATCGTCGAGATCGTCGCGGAGCTGACAGACGACGACGACATCCTCACCGGCGCAATGGTGTTCGCACTGCTGGAAGCGAATGCGCTGCCGCCGGAGCGCATGGAAGAGCTGGCCGGCCCGGCTGCAGCGCGCATGGGCACCGAGCTGCTGCGGTTGGGCTCGCTGAACATCGCGGCGCCGGTGAGCGGCGCAGTGTCGCTGTCCGGCAACCAGTCGGAAGGGCTGCGCAAGATGCTGCTGGCGATCGTCACCGATCCGCGGCTCGTGCTCATCAAGCTCGCTGCTCAATTGCACAAGCTGCGCGAGAGCAAGGATGCGCCGGACGCCGAGCGGCAGCGCCTCGCGTACGAGACCCGCCAGGTCTATGCGCCGCTCGCGAACCGCCTGGGGGTGTGGCAGCTCAAGTGGCAGCTCGAAGACTGGAGCTTCCGCTACCTCGAGCCCGACAACTACAAGCGGGTCGCGAGCTGGCTGGCATCCAAGCGCGTCGACCGCGAGCGCTACATCGACGAAGTGATCGCCCTGCTGCGCGGCGAGCTCGCCAAGGCGCACATCGACGCCGACATTGCCGGCCGTCCGAAACACATCTACAGCATCTGGCGCAAGAGTCAGCGCAAGGGCCTGTCGTTCGATCAGCTATTCGACGTACGCGCCGTGCGCGTGCTGGTGGCCAGCGTTGCAGACTGCTACGCCGCGCTCGGCGTGGTGCACGGGTTGTGGCACTACATCCCCGGCGAGTTCGACGACTACATCGCGACCCCGAAAGACAACGCTTATCGCTCGCTGCACACTGCAGTGATCGGTCCCGGCAAGCTCCCGCTGGAGATCCAGATCCGCACGCGCGAGATGCACGAGCATGCCGAGCTGGGTGTCGCCGCGCACTGGCGCTACAAGGAAGGCGGCCGCGCCAACCCCGCTTATGAGCAGAAGATCGTCTGGCTGCGCCAGCTGCTGGAGCCCGGCGAGCGGCAGGAAAGCGACGGCGACTTCCTCGAGCGCGTGCGCTCGGAAGTGTTCGAGGATCGCGTCTACGCCCTGTCGCCGCGCGGCGAAGTGATCGAGCTGCAGCGCGGCTCCACGCCGCTCGACTTCGCATATCACGTGCATACCGACCTGGGTCATCGCTGCCGCGGCGCCAAGGTGAACGGCCGCATGGTGGCGCTGAACACGGTGCTCAGCAACGGCGACCAGGTCGAGATCGTCACCGGCAAGCAGCTCAATCCGAGCCGCGACTGGCTGGTACCGTCGCTCGGCTATCTCGCCTCGCCGCGCAATCGCAACAAGGTGCGCGCGTGGTTCCGCAAGCTCGACGAGGAGCAGAACCGCCAGCAGGGCAAGCAGATCCTGGAGCGCGAGCTGCAGCGCCTCGCCATCCACAGCGTG
>DATEJG010000024.1:0-25183 GCA_035278165.1 Steroidobacteraceae bacterium | reverse complement strand
GAGCCGCTGCGGACGAACTCGCCTGACGCATAAACGCTGCCGTTGAAGTAACAAACAGAGTCTTCCGCTACCTGCTGCCCAAGGTAGTAGGACTCCTCGTCCGTTTCCTCCATGACCGGCGATGTCTTCAGCTTCGGATCGATGGCGCCGACATTGGGGGTTCCAGTTCGCGATGTCATGGATGCAGCCTCCATCAATTGCCCAGACGCTCGGCGTGTGTGGGCAGTGCATCAGTTGATTGCAATGCGCTTCACCTCGCTTCGCGCCTCGGGCTTCTTGGACAGGATCACCGTCAAGACTCCATTCTTGAAGGACGCTTTCACCTCATTCGGGTCCACGTCCAGGCCGACAGGAATGATGCGTTCGAAGGCACCCTCCCACCGCTCGTTGTACAGCGAGCCATTACGCTCCAATCTCTTCTCACCGCGTAGTGTCAGCACGCCCTCGTGCAAACTCACTTCCACATCACGCTTGTCCAAGCCGGGCACTTCGGCGGCCACTTTGACTTCATCAGCGGTCTCGCTCACCTCGATGCTGGGCCAAGCCGAGCCAGTGCGTCTGGGTGAATCGAAATCGCGAAGGAAGTCATCGAAGATGCGATCCATTTGCCTGTGTAGCGCAAACAACGGGCTCACATCCTCGTTGATACGCCTCAGCTCGGGGCGGTTCTTCCGCCAGGGCACGAGGCTTCTCGGGTTCTTACCCCACGATATGAGATTTCTCACATTCATGTGCTTACCCTCCTTCGACATTTATCATGCAAAAACGTCGGAGCCAGCGGCGGTGCGAACCGCCGCACATCGATCGCGTATATAGAAATCGCGTTGATGTTTTCAAGGAGCACGAAGCCCGATGCCGCCACCTTGCCCAAGATGCTCGGCCACGAAGTAACTCGTAGTTCACGGCGGCGTGAAGCGATCGAAGCCGGGGAGTGTTGGTCGCTCGATTGCAGCCAGCGAGGGGTGGATTGCATGCAAGCAACTCAGCGCCCAAGTCCACGCATAGCTGCAGATTCGACTCGCCGGATGGCGCAGACCGTCGCGTGGTGTCGCAATGCGTAGCAGCGACGGCGGTGGCACTGATCTCGCTCCGAAACGCGGCCGTGCTCACACAGCGTCCTAGCGGCTGCTACAAAACTGCTACATGCGATTTTCAGCCCACGTAACTTGCTGACGAGTCAGCTGAAGTTTCGATCGTCCGTGTAATCCATCATGGGGGCCACGGAGACGCGGCGATCCATTGAAAAGGCATGTTTTTCGATACCAGTGTCACGTTCGACCATGTTTCCCTACCCGTGTGCTTCTGCGAGATTCTTGCCCATTCCGCGCAATTCTTCACTTGCAGCTGTGACAAGATTCGAACGAAGTTTCGTCGACTTTGAGATCTATGGCATAGTATGCCAATCGTTCATTCCCACAATGGAACCTTCATGGGCACCCGCAATGTCGTCCTGACGGATCACCAGGACAAGCTGATCGATGACCTCGTGTCTCGGGGACGTTACCAGAATGCGAGCGAGGTGCTTCGCGAAGGCCTACGCCTCATCGAAGATCGTGAGGCCGAGGAGAAGGCTCGGCTGAAGGCGCTCCGCGAGGCGGCGCGGGTTGGTATCGAAGATATCAACGCGCGACGCTTTCGGGACTTCGGCAGCGCTTCAGAACTACGCGAGCATTTGGACGCGCTCGCCAAGCGCGCGACGACCGCAGCTCGCTCACGGTGACAGCTCCCAGGCACCAGTGGACGGTGCGCCTGACGGCGGCGACCGAGCAGGATTTTCAAGCCATCATCGGCTGGACGATCGAGCATTTTGGCGAGGATCAGGCGTTGGCGTACGCCGAAACGCTGGCGCTAGCGCTCGAAGCATTGACCGAGGGTCCTTCCATCATCGATGCACGGCGCAGAGATGAGATCCTGAAAGGCCTGTGCAGCCTTCACGTCGCTCGCAACGGCCGCAAGGGACGCCACTTCATCATGTTTCGAGTGTCCACGAAGGGCGGCGAGCTCATCGAGGTGCTTCGCCTCCTCCACGACTCCATGGATCTTCCCCGACATTTTCCTGCAGCGGACCGGACGTAACCCTCACCGCTCCGTGCTGCGAAGGTTGCGTCGCCTAGGCATCGGGCAAAATGCCGCACGGTGCCGCATTGCGCGAACAAGCGCGTGGCACCTTCGACGAGTTGCTGCTGGCTGAATAGCTCTGAATGTCTTCCCAGCTGCGACAAAACTGCTACACGCGATTTTCAGCCAGCCCACTTGTTGACGCCTCAGCTGAAGTTGCGAGCGTCCGTGTAGTCCATCATGGGAGCGACGGAAATTCGACGATCTAACTCATTCATCGCGCGGTAGTTTTTAGAAGTGTGTCGGTGTGGTCAAGGACTACACCGACCGGTATTGGCGACAGCGCGCACAGACGGAGCTGGGAATCGTTTAACGCTTGCCGTTTAACGGATAGCGTTATAGATTGTCGACCATGATCAAAAGCTTCCGTAGCAAGGAGACTCAGAAACTCTTTGAAACGGGACGCTCCAAGAGATTCGGCTCGATCGCGAAAGTCGCCACTCGCAGGCTGGCGCAACTCGATGCAGCGGAAACTCTCGAGTTCCTGCGGTCCCCGCCAGGCAATCGCCTGGAAGAACTGAAAGGCGACCGCAACGGCCAGCACAGCATTCGCATCAATGATCAATGGCGCGTTTGCTTTCGATGGACCGAGACGGGACCTGCAGACGTTGAGATCGTGGATTACCACTGAGGAGGCATCTAGTCATGGCATTCAAGAACGGCATGCGACCGGTGCATCCTGGTGAGGTACTGCGCGAGGAATACTTGGTTCCCCTTGAGATGAGTGTGAATGCGCTCGCCAAAGCGCTCGGCGTGCCAACACCTCGCATCAATGACGTGGTGCGTGAGAAGCGTGGAGTTACGCCTGATACTGCGATGAGACTGGCACGTTTCTTTGGTGGAGATGCGCGATCATGGCTGAACTTGCAGATCGCATACGATCTCAGGATCGCAGAGATCGCGAGCGCGAAGTCTATTGCGCGTTCGGTTGCGCCGATGAAGAAAGCGAGTTGAAGTCGGCTTTCGGTGGGAAGGAGACGTCAGCTCACGGCCAGAAGCGGTCCGAGGCGCGTTCACGAACTCGTACATTCCGTCGTTCATTTCGTCCGGCAATCCAAAATCGTGTGGTATCCGACATCCCTGCCACAGCGGATACTTGCGCCCGCCTTGATCCGTTGGGAACAGTGACAGCTCCACTTCCAAATCTGGCTCGTGAGTTGGTCTCGTAAATTCCGGTGCCGTTGCATTAGTCATTGGTAGTCAAAGTCCCTTTCTGTGGCTGTCAGTGTAACAAGGCCAACGGTACTGACCGCTTTCGGAGGCCGGCGTGTCCGCTTCGGGTGGCAAGCTGCCGTCACGCAGCCTCTAGATTAGACCGCTGGTACAGCAGCCCGCGACTGTTTGCGACATCCGCGCGACACTTTGCGACGGCGAGTCGGCGGCCAGAGTTGCTCACGATAACCAGCCCAACATGGTGTCTTCGCAACGCTGAGTTACGGCACCAGGTGGGTTGCGGCTTGGAACAGCCGCCGCACTAACGTGCAGGCGGCTTCGAAAATTTTTCGAAGCGTGGAGACAAAATGGGGACAAGCAGTTGTCGCGTTATCTAACTGCTTAATCCTATTATCGCTTCTCGCTCAGTCGCTCGAGTCCATCATGGGCGCGACGGAAATTCTGCGATCCAGCGCAATTGCTGATCCGGTGGCTGAGATGCCGGTCATTCCCGGATTTTCCACGCTGGGCCGTTGCGGCGAGGTTCCTGCGGATTTCGGGGCGTTTCGCATTTGCCGCTGCGACAAAGCCGAGTCAAAGATAGCTTGTCGAAAACGTCATGGTCTGACAACTGGCCACATCGCCCGACATCCCGGCTCTGGATCATCGCGGTACGCCCATGAACTCAACCTACCGGGCTTGCGGTTCTGGCCGGTGCAAAAATCCCCGCACTTGATCTTCTACGTCGAACACAGCGGCCACATTGATGTGTGGCGCGTCCTTCATGGCCACCGCGACATTCCTGCGTGGATGCGGGAGCCCTCATGAGTACCAGCCGCTCGCGAACCTCGGTTACATCGCCACGAACGCGCGCTCGCTTGCAGCTACTTGCCGCGTGAGCGCTGGACCATTTCGCTCCACTGCTTGCTGCGCATTCGCTTTTGATCCTCGCGATTGCCAGCCAGTCCTTCGTCGATTTTCGGCCGCGTATCGTGCGTAACCTCGTACGCAGTCTGACATGCAACGCATAGACGCGCGTCCGGCACCTTCGCGAGTCGAGCGGAGGGAATGCATCGACTGCAGTCTTCACATGAGCGTGTCGTAACGGTTGTCATTGCCATCCTCCTTGAGCGATAGGGCGGATACGAGGACGCGTACGGCAGTCAGTCCGAGTTCCACCATTCGATGAACTCGCGACAATCGATGATCCGTGCTCGCGCGCGGCAGTCCGTGCGCGAGCATCGCGCGTGCGCAACCGACCCAGTCGCCGTCGTCACGAGGCCCGTTGACTGACGCCCAGCCAAGCGTCCCGACGACATCGCTGCCGTACATATGTGGTTCGCGCCAGCTCGCGCCGTGCTCGAGCAGTCCAGCGTATCCAGATCATCGAGCGTGGAATAGCGTCGCGTGCCGCGGACCAGCTCCTCCGCGAGTGTGCTCTTGCCGGTCTGCCGCGCACCAGTAACCACCACGGCCGGCACGACGCGCAGACGATCGGCGAGCGCACTGCTGACAAGCCTGGGCAACGTCTTCAACGAACTCATATAGTCGTATGAGAGGGTTAGCCCGCAGCCGGACGTCCGCGCCGATCTGCGGGATCACTCCCGATCAGAGCGCAACGTCCTGGCGATGCGAATGCCGATCGAATCATCGCGATGCGCAGGCGCATACGGGAAGCGCTCCGCCGTGCGCAGGTTCTTCGCGAGCGTGCCCCACGATCCGCCCTTCGCGATGCGCTTGGCGCAAGTGCCCTCGACGACCGGTGGTGCACCGGATTCGGACACGGCTTCGTGCGACGGCGCGTGACAATCCTCGATCCACTCCGAGACGTTGCCGATCATGTCGTGCACACCGAACGCATTCGGCTCGAGCGAGCCGACCGGGGTCGTGTTGAGCCCGCCGTCCGTGCAGCTCAATGGATCGAAGGTCGCGTGTCCCGAGGTGTCCACGTCTTTGTATGTCGCCATCGTGGTCTGATCGAAGCCGTTCGCGAACGGGCAGCCTTTGGCCGGCTCATCTCCCCAGGGGTAGACCGCGTTGGGCGCGCCGGCCCGCGCCACGTACTCCCACTCGACCTCGGTGAGCAGGCGGTAACCGCCGCGGGTCCGGGTGTTCAACCAGTCGACATAGGCCTTCGCTTCATCCCAGCTCACACAGGCGACCGGATGATCGCCGGTCTGGAGAAACCCTGGATCGCGAAACGTCGTCTGCGCGTCGTACACCCAATTGCCGCGCTGCCGTCGATCGGTGAGGCAATTGCCATTGACCGCAGCACCTGTCGCGCGGACGAACGCTTCATATTGATCGCGCGTGACCTCGTAGCGGCTGACGGCGAACGCCTCTCGAATGACGAACCTGCGCTCGGGCAGCTCATCGGGCTTGCGCAGACGATCAGTGGATGACGCTCCGAGAATCGCCGTCCCCGCCGGGATGACGACCATCTCTGGACAGCGCGCACAGTCAGGCTCATCGGCAGGTGCGCTGGCCCATGTGCACGCTGCCAATGGCCAGATGAGCAGGGCAACAAGACTGAGCCGCTGTCGCTGCATCGATCGCTACCCTCGACGTGGACTACCCGAACCAAGTCTACGTACGTGGTTGGCCCTCGGTACAGCCACTGGCAAGCTGATCATGTTGGTGAACGGCGTTTCGTGCTTGCCGGCAGGCCGCTGCAGATGAATCCCGATCCCGGGCGGCTCGCCAGTCCTGCATGGATGCGGGAGTCGTGATGCGTTCGGCCGCGGCTGCGCGCGGCGACGTAGCCGCATCGAGCCTCCAGGGCGCGGCCGCGAGCAGCCAGCGCCACCGACGGAAATACACGGCCTGGTGACGGGCGCATCGTCGACCCATGTGGGCAGCGGTCCGGCGTGGCCTCGCAGGAATCGAATCCCCGCGAGGCTCGCCCAACACCATCTGCACCCGTCGCCGTCTAGAGCGTTACGAAACCGACGTATGTCTCCTGGCCGGTGAGCGGGTCAGAACCCAGGTTGAAGACGACGCCGAACTGTCCGTGTCCGGCCAGGCGCTCGTAGGCTCCCGTTCCCTTCCCCCAGACCGACCAGGGGCCATTGAGGTGGAACCCGTCCTTGGGTCGCGCATTCGCCTGCGGATGCAGCCGGATGGAGAAGGTGCCGCTGTTGTCGTCGCAGACGTACCGATGCACTGCATTCACATTGAACGCCTCCGGTCCTACGGCGACGACCTCTCTCACCAGACTGAAGGTGCCGGTGGAGCAAAGGGGGCCGGTGGCGACGAACGTACCGGAGGAGCCCGGATCGAACGTGATCTGCGTGGTGATCGTGACTGCTTGCGGGGCAGCGGCGAGGACCGGCGTCGCGGCGCACCAGCTGGCGATGACCATTCCCACAGTCAGTAGCGAGCGGATAGGACGTCCATCTGCCGGCGAGCGGGTGCAGCGGGTTGAGGATCGGGCGATTTCCGGCAGTCGGGCCGAAGTACGGTGCGACATGTGGGTTCTCCTGTGACGGGCGTCGGGTGCGCAATTGCACTTGAGGCAGCCGAACGCTGCCGGAGATCGCACAGGAAAGAGTGAAGGCAGCCTGAAGAATGGCTGAAGCTCATTCGCAAGGAGCAGGACTCGAGTTGCAACTGAAACCGCGCGAGCTGCTGCTGAAGTGCGCATGCAATCTCAGGCCTCCACGCTCCTCGCAAGTGCCGAGGTGCGGCGAGCGGAGGCAGGTCATGGTCAGTCACTTCACTACATCGAGCGTGTCCATGCGGCGCGCTCGTCATCGCGCGAGACATCTCATCTTTCTTGCTCTCGCACCGCTGATGTTGCTGTTCGTCTGCGCCCTGCCGGCTGCGGCTGACGTAGGTGTCTCGATCACGGTCGCGCCACCGGCGTTGCCCATCTACACCCAGCCGCCACTGCCGGGGGACGGCTACATCTGGACGCCGGGTTATTGGGCGTGGGGCGACGGGGACTACTTCTGGGTACCCGGCACCTGGGTGCTCGCGCCGGAACCGGGACTGTTGTGGACTCCCGGCTACTGGGCGTGGGAAGACGCGCAGTTCGTGTTTCACGACGGCTATTGGGGGCCGCGCATCGGCTTCTACGGCGGCATCGATTACGGCTTCGGCTACGGCGGCGTGGGATTCGAAGGCGGTTACTGGCGCAGCGGACGCTTCTTCTACAACCGCGCGATCACCAATGTCAGCCAGGTCAACGTGACCAACGTCTATACGAAGGTCGTGACGCACAACACGATCAACGTCGTCAGCTACAACGGCGGTAGCGGCGGCAGCACAGCGCGCCCGACGGCGGAGGAGCTGCGCGCCGCCAATGATCGGCACGTGCCAGCCGTCGCCGCGCAAAGCGAGCACATGAAGCTCGCGCGCGACAATCCGGCACTTCGTGCGGAAGCCAATCATGGACGGCCACCGATCGCGGCTACGCAACGCGTCGGCGAGCTCAGCGGACGTGACGTGGTCAAGGCGAGCCGACCTGGCGAGCCCTATCACGCCGCCGCCGAGCGGCGCGTCGCTGCACGCGACGTCACCGCACATGACGACGCAGATGCCCAACGTGAGGCCCGGGACATGCAGACCCGTCAGCAAAAGGAGCGGCAGGACTTGCGCGACCGACAGGCGAAGGAGCGCGACGAACTGGAGCGGCAGCACGCCACCGATGAGCGTCGTCAGGCCATGACAGCAGCGCACGCTCGCCAACAGCAGGAATTGCAGCAACGGCACGAGCAGGAGCAGCAGGAATTGCAGGCGAAGCACAAGCGGCATCAGCAGGAAGATCGGCCGCAATCAGGCTGAGTCCTGCCGGAGATGCACGATGAACGTCAGCGCGGTTTGCTTCTTGGCACTCGCCGTTACTGCGTGGGGTGCGGCGCATGCGGATCCGCCTGCATCGTGCCGGATGCACCTTGCAGTCAAGCTCACGCCCGACGTGCCGAACCCGGCCGACGTCGGGTTCCTGAGCTCGCTCCTGAACGTCAACACAGGTTACAAGCTGACGATGCAGCGGCAGGAGGCGGGCTCAGTCATCGTTCTCGATCTGGCCGGTCCTGCTGCAGCGGGTGGCTGCGGGCAAGTGGTCGACACCCTGCGCAGGGACGGACGGGTGATACGCGTCGACACGCTCCCCGCCGGCACACCGGGATCGTGAGCTACTGTCTCTTCGTGCCTGTCATCCCTCAGCCCACGGAATCATCGAGAGGCCCCGCCCCACCGCGAACACACAGACCGTCCACCCCCGATGGGACCGAGTCGAACGCTCGCATCGTCCTTGACTGACCGATGGTCAGGTCCACCAGCCGGCGATTGAGCCCGGCAAGATCCGTATAGGCCTCACCCGTCCAGTAAAGGAACGTCGGGTTCGTCCCCTCGCGCGAGAGCAGGAAGGGATGCCCGACGGGCAGCGCCGGCGGGCGCGGTGCGTTCTGGAAGACCCGCAAACGGTCCACCAATGTCTGCAGCTCGGCGACCGTGGGAAGGCGCCACCCCTTTCGGTTCCCGACGGTCAACAGCCTGCAGAACTGGTTGACGTTTCTGCGGGTGATCTGGGTGGGCGACCCGACCGTGCGCGACAGGCTTTGCCTGGCCCAGACCAGGCCGGTCTCACGATCGAGCACCGCGTCGCTGTTGAAGTTGCTCAGGATCACGAACCGCACGTTCACCGCGAGGGTCTGGCCGGATGTAGGTGGAGTGAAGAACGTCCCGACAGCGGTGGGCGCAAGCGTCGGCGGATAGCCTTCCGGCGGCGGCACCGGCTGCACGTTCGGCAGATCCGGCGGCAGGTCGATGATCGGCCCGAATTGCGCGGCGGCGACGCCGCAGACCGACAAGGAGGCGACGACCCCGCAGGCGACGCATGCACGGCGCAGACCGGCTCCCGATCGGAATGAACGGAATCTCGCGAGGATGCTCATCGTTTTTCTCCGGCTGTCGACAACGGGCAGGTTGAAGGATCCGCGGAACGGGCTGTCGGTCCTTGCTCGCTACTGCGGAGAGTCCGGCGTCTTCGGAAACGGCGTCGGAGCACCGCGAACGCACAGCATGTCCGCGCGCAGGACGAATGTCGTCTGCGGCGATCGGAAGGCGCCGCTACGACCTTCCATCAACTCCACGGCTCGTCGAACGAAAATGCGCTCGCCCGCGAGCTCGGTAAAGAAGGCCTCGGCCGTCCAGTAGTTGTTGGTCGGGTTGGTGCCGCCGGGCGAAAGCAGGAAGGGATGCCCCACGGGCAGACTTGGCGCCGATGTCAGGGGCACGGATGTGTCGATCAAGGATTGCATCTCGGCGACGGAAGGCAGGCGCCACCCGTATCGGTCTCCGATCGCCAGCATGCTGCAGACGTCTTCGGTCTTTTCGATGAGGCGTTGATTGAAGCCCGCAAAGACCCGCTCCAGGCTTCGTCTGGCCCAGATGAGGCCGGTCTCGCGATCGAGCACGGCGTCGTTACGGAAATTGCTCAGGATCGCGAAGCGCACGTTCGGCGCGAGCGTCTGGCTCCACGCGGGCTGCGCGGAGTATGTCCCGGCCGTCACTTGCGCAACCTGCGGCGGGAAGCCCTCGGTCGGCGACGGCATCACCGTCGGCAGGTCCGACGGCAGGTCGATGGGCGGCCCGAACTGCGCCAGCGCGCTCGAGCAGATCGACAAGGACGCCAGGACGCCGAGCGCCTGCAGCCAGCGCCGCGAGATTATGGTGTTCATGCGCCTCCCCGGGGAAAACACGTGCCTCTACACCGTTAGTCGCAATCGAGGACCGAAAGACGACGGCGTCGGGGCAATAAAGCCGGGCCTGCGTGCCCGGCTCGTGCTCATCCTGCGAGCTCGATCATGAGCGAGCGCGTTATGTCGTCTGCCGGGAAGAAGCATTCGATCCGCAGCTCCTGCAGCGTCACGTCCTGCGCCGTGCCGAAGGTCGTGATCGTGGAGAAGAAGCTGAGCGTCGTGCCGGAGTGCCGGTAGCGCACGCACAGGAACGGCACCGGCGGCTGTTCGAGATCCAGCGCGTGCCAGCAGTCCGGCACTCCCGGATAGCCGAGCAACTCGTCCAGCAGCGCCCTGCTCCGTGCGTTCCCCGGCCCCGCGGCAGCTTCGCGATGCAGGCGCTGGATCATGCGCGAGGCGACTTCCTCCCAGTTCGCGATGAAGGGCCGCAGCCCGCGCGGATGAAAGACCAGGCGCGGGCCGTTCGCAGGCTCCGGCACCGCACACTGTGGAAACAGCGCGAGAAAGCGCCGCGTCGCTGCGTTGGTGGCCAGCAGGTTCCAGTGCGCATCGAGCACGATCGCCGGGTAGGGCTCCTGCTGCGCCAGGATGAAATCAACCGCGCGGCGCGCCTCGGCCATCTGCGGCGTATCGAGGTCGGTCTCGCGATACTGCGGCGCGTAGCCCGCCGCAAGCAACAACGTATTGCGCTCGCGCAGCGGCATCTGCAGCGCTTCGCACAGGCGCAGCACCAGTGCGCGACTCGGCGTGGCTCGCCCTGACTCGACGTAGCTCAGGTGTCGAGTCGAGACCGCCGCCTCGCAAGCCAGCGTGAGCTGTGCGACCCCGCGAGCCCTGCGCCATTGACGCAGCAACGAGCCGACATGCTGATGCGGCGCCACGCGCGCGACACTCACTGAAGCATTCATCGCGATGAGCTCCGCGCAGGCCGAAACATGACGTACGAGGTTATCGACAGGCCGGCCGTTGCGGGCGACGCTGGCACGAGGAGGACATATGCATAGACGCGCATTCTGGCGAACTCTCGCTGCCGCAACGTTTGCGGGCTCGATTCTAGGCCAGGCCAGCGCCGCCAGCCCGCGGCGAGCGCGCCGGCCATCTGCACGAACGGACATCCTCGCGCAGGATGGGACGAACCTGTTCTACCGCGAAGCGGGCGAGGGCGCGGGCGCGCCCGTCGTGTTTGCCGCGCCCTGGGCGATGAACTCGACGTGGTTCGACTACCAGATCGCCGGGCTCTCCGAGCGCGGTCTGCGCTGCATCGCCTACGACCGCCGCGGTCACGGGCGCTCGCCGGAGCCCGCGACGGGGTATGACTTCGATACGCTCGCCGCCGATCTCGAAGCTGTCATCGAGCAGCTGGACCTGCACGCGGTGACGCTCGTCGGCCAGTCGATGGGCTGCGGTGAGATCGTCCGCTACCTGGCCAGGCGCCCGTCCCGCGTCGCCCGCGCCGTCCTCGTGTCGACGATCACCCCGATGCTGCTGAAGACCGCCGACAATCCGGACGGCATCGATGAAGCCATCTTCGAGCAGGGACGCAAGCAGCTGGCCATGGATCGCGTCCACCAGGTGGCGCAGGCCGGGCCCGATTTCTTCGGCGTGCCGCACAACACGGTTTCGGCCGAGATCATCGACTGGTGGACGCGCATCATCGTCGATCAGTGCTCGCTGCGAGTGATGCTCGAGCTGCAGCGGGCGTTCACGCGCGCGGACTTCCGCGCCGACCTGCGCAAGGTCGCCGTGCCGGTGCTCCTCATCCACGGCGAGCGTGACAAGTCCACGCTGCTCGACCGCACGGCGCGCCGCACGGCGCCGCTCCTGACCGACTGCGAGCTGAAGATCTACGAAAACGCCGCGCACGGGCTGCCCATCACCCACGCCGAGCGGCTCAACGCCGACATCTATGCCTTCGCCAAGGCCAGCAGCTGAAGCTGCCGGTTGCGCCGCTCGGCGGCGCAATACCATCGTGCAATAGCCGCCCCGGCCGCCGCCTGCTCAGATGCCTGCTGCTTGACCGGGCGAATCCTGCCGTAGCATTATCTGCCTCGGCAGCAATTGCCTTTGCAGGAATTACGTGAGCGCTGCGCACTACGACATCCGCAGCTTCTCCTCCGGACAGAGCGTCGGTTACCTGCTGAAGCTCGCGCACGCCCTGATGCACGACGCCGCGGCCGCGGCTTTCGAGGGGCACGACGTGAGCTTCATGCAGTGGCTGATACTGGTGAAGCTGCGCGAAGGCGCCAGCACCGCTGGCGAGCTGTGCCGGATCATGTGGTACGACACCGGCGCGCTCACACGGCTGCTCGATCAGCTGGAGGAGCGTGGACTGGTCGAGCGGCTGCGCAGCGTCGCAGACCGGCGCGTGGTCAACGTGCGGCTCACCGCCGCAGGCCGGCGCAAGACCTCGGAGCTGATGCCGCTGGCGATCGAGCGACTGAACGCCGCGCTGGCGGATTTCAGCAAGGCGGAGTTCGCGCAGTTCATGCGCCTGCTGAAGAAGTTCATTGCGACCCTGCAGCAGGCCGAGCAGGCGCGGACGACTGTGTCATGAGGCTCGCGGCTTGCATCGCAGCTGCGCTGCTGTTGGCGGGCTGCGTGACGCCGCAGCGCGAAGAGCCGCGCGGCACGCCCCTCGAATCGCAATCCCTGGGGCTCACCGGCTCGACGCTCGAGCCGATAGCCACAGACTGGTGGAAGACCTTCGGCGATCCGCAGCTGGACGCGCTGATGGACGATGCGCTGCGCGACAGCCCGAGCCTGGCGCAGGCGCTGGCGCGAGTGCGGCTCGCCGAATCGCGCAATCAGATCGAGATTGCGGCGAGGCAGCCGCGCTTCGCAATCGACGGCGACGAGACCTGGCAGCGCTTCTCCGAGAACTATTACATCCCGCCGCCGTTTGCCGGCTCGACGGCCTGGATCGGCCAGGCGACGGCCAACATGCATTGGGATCTCGACTTCTGGGGCCGGCAGGCGGCGTTGATCCGCCAGACGCGCTCGCAGCTGACCGCGAGCAAGCTGGATTTCGCAGCGGCGCGGCTCGCGCTCGCCGGCGCAGTCGCCCAGGCATATGTCGATCTCTATCGATCATGGGAGCTGCTCGACGTCGCCGTGCGCACGCAAGAGCAACGCGAGCAGCTGTTAAAGCTCACGCAGCAGCGCGTCGCCGCAGGCCTCGATACGCAGATCGAGCTCAAGGTGGCCGAGTCCGAAGTTCCCGAAGCGCGCGCCGCGCGCATGCAAGCCGAAGCGGCCCGCGATCTCGCCGTGCACCGACTGGCTGCGCTGGTCGGCGACGGCGCGGCGCGGTACGACCAGGTCCAGCGTCCTGCTCTCACGCTCGACGCAACGTTGCCTTTGCCCGACCAGTTGCCTCTCGATCTGCTCGCGCATCGTCCGGACGTGCTCGCGGCCAGAGAGCGCGTCGACGCTGCTGGAGCCGGACGCACCGCCGCGCATGCTGCGTTCTATCCGAACATCAGCCTCACTGCCCTGATCGGCACGCAGGCGATCGGCCTGGACCAGCTCGTCGAGACCGGCAGCCGCATCTACGGCATCGGCCCGGCCATTCATTTGCCGATCCTCGACGCGAAACGTTTGCGAGCTGCATACAAGGGGGCGACGGCCGATCTCGACGCCGCGACCGCGAGCTACAACGGCGCTGTGCTCGATGCCGTCCGCGATGCTTCCGACCAGCTCACACTGAACGCCTCGCTGTCGCGGCAGATCGCAGAAGTGCGCGCCACGCTGGATGCGGCGACGAGCGCACATGATCTCGCGCAGCGTCGCTATGCCGCAGGTCTCACCACGCAGATCGTCGTGCTCGATACTGAAGCGCGCGTGCTCACCGCACGCCGCTCGCTCGTCTCAGCGCAAAGCAATCGCCTCCTCGCCCGAATGAACCTGCTGCTCGCACTGGGCGGCAGCTTTGACGCCGCCGCCGCTCCCGCGGCGGGTCCCGGAGCTCCGTAATGAACTCGCCTCAATCCTCGCCTCCCACGGAAGCAGCGCCGGCCAACGGCAAGCGCAAGCAGCGGCTGCTGATACTCGGAGCCGTGGTCCTGGTGGCCGGTGTCGCATTCGCCGCATATCACCTGTTCCACGGCCGCTTCTACGAATCCACCGACGATGCCTACGTCGCTGCGGATGTCATGCAGATCACCAGCGAAGTCGCGGGCACCGTCACTGCAGTGCTCGCCGACGATACCCAGCACGTCACGCGCGGACAGACGCTGGTCGAGCTCGATCGCGCGGATGCAGAGATTGCGATGGCGGCAGCACAGGCCGAGCTGGCGCGCACGGTCCGTCAGGTCCGCTCGCTGTATTCGCAGGCGGATGGCCTGCGCGCGCAGATCCGCGAGCGCAGCTTGCTCCTCGACGCTGCGCGAGCGGACGTCAAGCGTCGCGAGCAGGCCGGTCAGGACGGTGCAGTCTCCGCCGAGGAGATGCAGCACGTGCGCGATCAGGCGGCACAGCTCGAAGCCACGTTGTCGGCTACTCGCGATTCGCTGGCAAGCGTCCAGGCGCAGATCGACAACACCGCGCTGGAAACTCATCCGCAGGTACTCGCAGCTTCGGCGCGAGTCCGCGAAGCGGCACTGGCGCTGGAGCGCACGCGCATCCTCGCCCCGGCAGATGGAACAGTCGCGCGCCGCACCGTACAGATCGGCACTCGCATCGCGCCCGGTGCACCGCTGATGGCAGTCGTTGCGTTGTCGGGCGCGTGGGTCGATGCGAACTTCAAGGAAGTGCAACTGGCGAGCATGCGCGTCGGCCAGCCGGTCGAGCTTCATGCCGATGTCTATGGCGGCAGCGTGACATACCGCGGCCGCATCGCCGGTCTCGGCGCGGGCAGCGGCAGTGCGTTTGCAGTGCTGCCGGCGCAGAACGCGAGCGGTAACTGGATCAAGATCGTGCAGCGCGTGCCCGTGCGCATCGCGCTCGACGCCAAGGAGCTGCAGGACCACCCGCTGCGCGTCGGTCTGTCGATGGACGTCTCCGTCGACCTGCACGACACCTCCGGCCCGCTCCTCGCACAGCAGGTGCGCGAAGCGGCGCCACAGCTCGTGCGCAACGATGATCGCGAAGCCGCGGTCACTCGCCAGATCGCATCGATCATCGCCGCAAACGCCGGCCCGCGCGAAGCCGGGCGTACTTCCCTTTGAGCGCCACCGCTGCCGCTGCAGTTCCTGCGCCAGCCGGCTCGCGCGCGCTGGTTGCAACGGCGCTCGCACTCGGCACCTTCATGCAGGTGCTGGACACGACCATCGCCAACGTCTCGATTCCGACGATCGCCGGCAATCTCGGCGTGTCGAGCGACCAGGGCACCTGGGTGATCACTTCTTTCGCCGTCGCCAACGGCATTTCCGTGCCGCTCACCGGCTGGCTGATGCAGCGCTTCGGCGTCGTGCGCGTATTCGTCGCCTCGGTGCTGATGTTCACCGCCGCCTCGTTCCTGTGCGGCGTGGCCTGGAGCCTGGCGTCGCTGGTCGCGTTCCGCATTCTGCAGGGAATGGTGTCCGGTCCGATGGTTCCGGGCTCGCAGGCGCTGCTGCTGTCGATCTTTCCGCCCGAGCGTAAAGGCGCCGCTCTCGCGATCTGGTCGATGACGACGCTGGTGGCGCCGATCACCGGGCCGATCCTCGGCGGCCACATCTCGGACAACTACTCGTGGCCGTGGATCTTCTACATCAACGTGCCCATCGGGCTGTTCTGCGCGGCCGTCTGCTGGCAGGGCCTGAAGGCCCGCGAGACGCCGACGCGCAAGCTGCCGATCGACGTGGTCGGCGTGAGCCTGCTGGTGATCTGGGTCGGCGCGCTGCAGCTCATGCTGGACACCGGCAAGGACCGCGACTGGTTCGCTTCGCCGCTGATCCTCGCCGAGGCGGCCGTCGCGCTGGTCGGCTTCATCGCCTTCGTGATCTGGGAGCTCGGCGAGAAGCACCCGATCGTCGACCTGAGCCTGTTCCGCAGCCGCAACTTCACCGTCGGCTGCATCGCATTCTGCCTGGGCTACGCGATCTTCTTCGGCTCTGTCGTGATCCAGCCGTTGTGGATGCAGAGCTGGCTCGGCTACACGGCGACCTGGGCCGGCCTGGTCGCGGCACCGAGCGGCGCTGTCGCGCTGCTCATCTCGCCCCTGGTCGGCCGCTACGTGGATCGCATCGATGCGCGACTGTTCGCGTCCGTGTCGTTCGCCGCGTTCGCCCTCTCCTACTTCATGCGCGCCGGCTACACCGCCGACGCGAGCTTCAGCGCCTACGTGCTGCCGCTGCTCGTGCAAGGCGTCGGCATGTCGTTGTTCTTCATCGCCATGCTGAGCATCCTGCTGGACGGCATTGCGCCCGCGCAGGTGCCGGCGGCCTCGGGCCTGTCGAACTTCATGCGCATCACGGCGGGCGCGTTCGCGACATCGATCGTGACGACGTTCTGGGATCGCCACGCGGCATTCCATCAAAGCCGCCTCGCGGAGGCGAGCAGCGTCTACGACGTGCCGCTGCAGCGCTCGCTGGAAACGCTGCACAACCTCGGCCTCAGCGACCTGCAAGCCTTCGGTGTGCTGACGCGGGCGCTCGCCGGTCAGGCATATCTCAAGTCCGTGCTGGATTATTTCTGGATCAGCGGCTGGCTGTGCGTCGCGATGATCGCGTTCGTCTGGTTCACGCGCCGCCCGCGGAGCGCCGCGGTTGCGGCTGCCGATTAGCATCGGCGTTGTGCGTGCCCGTGTCGCGGCGATATGCTGGCGACGGTGCTTCGCGACAATAGTCATATATGGCGGACATGGATTTCGCGGCGTTGGTCAGTTCGGCCGGGACCGCTACCGGCGAGGAGCGCGCGAAGCTCTTCGCTGCGATGTACGCCGAGCTCCACCGGGTGGCGCAGCGGGAGCTGAAGCGCAATGCCGCGCTGACCCTGAGCCCCACCACGCTGCTGCACGAGACGTTCCTGAGCGTCTCGCAGGGCGCAGGGGCCGTCTTTGCCAATCGCGCGCGTTTCATGGCGTATGCCGCCCGGGCGATGCGCGGTCTGCTCATCGACTATGTGCGCAATCGGCAGGCACAGAAGCGCGGCGGCGGATTCGAGATCACCACGCTCGACGCCGACGAGCCCGCTGCTGCGCAGGACCTCGAGCTCGGTGCGCTCGGCGAAGCGCTGGAGTCGCTCGCGCAGGTCGATCCCCGGCTCGCCGAATGCGTGGACCTGAAATTTTTCTGCGGCTTCTCGCACGCCGAGATCGCGGACATGTGGCAGGTCTCCGAGCGCACGGTGCGTCGTGACTGGGATAAGGCGCGCATCCTGCTGAATCGCTTGCTCGGCCAGCACGGGGTCGACTAGAGCCCATGCGTGCTGCGCCGCTCGACGCGTCGACCTGGGAACGTATCGCCCCATACCTCGATAGCGCGCTCGACCTCGAGCCCGGTGAGCGCGAGACATGGATCGCCGCCCTGACGGCCAGGCATCCCGATATCGCAGCTGACCTGCGCGCCATGCTCGCCGAGCTCGATGCACTCGACGCCCGGGGTTTCCTGGCAGGCTCGCAGCTGGAAGGACTCGTCGACACGCCGCGCGCCGGTACGCGCGCCGGTACGCGCGTCGGCGCCTACACGCTCGATCGACCGATCGCTCGCGGCGGCATGGGTGAAGTATGGCTGGCGCACCGGAGCGATGGGCGCTACGAGGGGCTCGCGGCGATCAAGCTCCTCGACGCAACGCTGCTCGGGCGGCCCTCCGAGCAGCGATTCGCGCGCGAGGGATCGGTGCTCGCGAAGCTGCGTCATCCGAACATCGCGCAGTTGATCGATGCCGGCGTGGCGTCGAGCGGCCAGCCTTACCTGGTGCTCGAATATGTCGAAGGCGAGCGCATCGACCGCCACGTGCAGCAGCGCGGCCTCGACATCGAGGCGCGCGTGCGGCTGTTCATGAACGTGCTCGTTGCCGTCGCGCACGCGCATAGCCATCTCATCGTCCATCGGGACATCAAGCCCTCCAACGTGCTCGTCACTGCGGAGGGGAACGTCAAGCTGCTCGATTTCGGCGTCGCCGCGCTGCTCGGGCCTGCGGATGCCGAGCTGACGCGCGAGGCGGACCGGGCGCTCACGCCGGCATACGCCGCGCCCGAGCAGTTGCTGGGGCAACCCGTCACGACCGCGACCGATGTCTACGCGCTCGGACTGCTGTTGTTCGTACTGCTCACGGCAGAGCATCCGTTCGGTCAGCAACCAAGGTCGGGCCCGGAGCACGCGCGTGCGACGCTCGAGCGCGATGCGCCCCGCCCTTCCGATCTCGCTGCAGACTCCCGGCTCGCTCGCGCGCTGCGCGGCGACCTCGACAATATCGTCGCCAAGGCGCTCAGGAAGGAGCCGGCCGCGCGCTATCGCAGTGCCGAGGCCCTCGCGGAAGATCTGCGCCGGTTTCTCGCCCATGAGCCGGTGTCGGCACGGCCCGATTCGCCCGCGTACCGCGCCGGCCGCTTCATCCTCCGGCATCGGACCAGCGTGGCGGCGGGCACGGTCGTGGCGCTCCTGCTGCTCGGCGCGACGGCCGTCGCCACAGTGCAGATGATCGAAGCGCAGCGGCAGCGCGACGAGGCACGCCGCCAGCGTGACGTCGCACTGTACGAGTCGCAGCGCGCAGAGTTTCAGGCACGCTTCGCTTCCCAGATCATGTCGGAGGTCGGCGGCGACGGCGAGCCCGTCACCATCCGCCGGCTGATGGAAAAAGGCATCGAGATCCTCGAGAAGAACTACGCCGACGATCCGCGCTTCGTCATCGGCATGCTGGTGAACATCTCCGGCCGCTACATGGACCTCGGGGACACCTCGGGCGAGCTCGCTGCGCTGGTGAAGGCCGAGCACATCGCACGCCGCCTCGGCGATCCGGAGCGGATCGCCTATGTCCAATGCAACACGGTCGAGACCGAGCTGCAAGCCGGCCGGCCGCAGCAAGCCGCCGAGCGCATGCGCGACGGCCTGGCAAATCTCGCGCAAGTACCCGATCCGCCCGCGCGGCGCCTGGTCGAATGCGGTCTCGCGAACGCGCACCTGCTGTGGTCGCGGGGAAACCTGCAGGAAGGCATCGCGGCGGCCGGCGAGGTCGCCGATGGAATGGCAGCGCGCGGCGAAACCACTCTCCTCAACTACCAGAGCGTGACGTCGAAGCTCGAGCGAATGCTCGGTGAAGCAGGGCGCTGGCGTGAGGCGCTCGAATGGAACAAGCGCGCCGCCGTCGCGAACGAGCAGGCAGGGCGCGGCGCAACGATGTCGCAGATCTCGACGCGCCACTACGAAGCTGGACATGTCTACGAGCTGGGGCACCCGCTGGACGCACTGGCGATCCAACAGTCGCTCGTGCAGCAGCTCGCCGCACAGCAGGGAGAACAGGGCGTGCCCGCATCCATGGCGCGCAGGCTCGGGTTCTACCAGGTACGCATCCACGAGACTGCCGCGGGTCTGTCGCTGCTGAATCGCGGAGTCGCGGGCGCGGCAGCGCAGAACAATCACGATTCGCACATCGCCGCGCTGCTCGACCGCGCGGCGACGAATCTGTGGTTGCATCGTCTCGAGGCGGCGCTCGCGGACGTGGCTGCCGCAGAGCAGCTAGCCGCGCAGAACCCGAGCGGTCATCGAAATGCGCTGCGGACCGCCAGGCTGATGCGCTCGCAAGCGCACCTGGCGCGCAACGTGCCGGCTGCGGCTCTGGAAGGCGTGGAAAGCTTGTTGGCCGAGATCGGTTACCCGCGCGTACGGGCGGCAAACGGTCTGGCGTCGATGCTGACGCTCAAGGCGCGCGCCGAACGCGCGCTCGGCCGGACTGACGCCGCGCTCGCGACGGCGAACGACGCCGTCGTCATCGCGGAGCAGATGTCTTTGCAAACGGAGCGCAGCGCGTTGGTCGGAGCCGCACTCATGGCGCTGGCCGAGACGCACCGAGCGCTCGGCGACTCGACAGCGGCGAGCGCCGCTGCGCGGCGCGCGGCCGCGACTCTCTCTGCCAGTCTCGGACCCGGTCACTCCGAAACGCGCGCAGCACTGCAGTTTCGCTGAGCCGCGCACTTCGCGTGTGCAGTCATCACTGCCGCATGTAAAAGTCTTCGACACTCACGTCGAATATCGATCGTCGGCTGGCCGCTGCGAGGCACGGATTTCGATTACTTCAGCAAGGGTCTGAATTGCCCGATCTTCGCTGAGGTCATCACATGTCCGCATGCCTCGATGCATCGAATCGATCACACGCTGCAGTTTCCCGGCGGTGGCTCCTCGCGCTGCTGCTCCTGTGCGGCATCCACGAGGCGGGCGCCGCGCTGATCACGACCGGCGCGCGAATCCCGCTCACGTCGACGACGTTCGCGCTGCCGATCGAAATCAGCGATGCAATCGCAGTGTCCGAGTGGACGTTCGATCTCACGTACGACCCGAGCGATGTGCTGATCAACACCGCCTGCGATCCGTTTGCGGGCGATCCCTACTGCTCGCTGTTCACCGGTCCGGTGACGGAAGGCGACTTCTTCGCGAGCGGCGCGCCCTTCAACCTGCTCGTTCCCGGTTTCATCGCACTCGACCCGGTGACGCTCGCGCAGACCGGATCGCTGTTCGGCGCACATGGCGCATTCGGCGGCTTCCCGCCCGGCCCGTCAGGAAACGGGATTCTCGCGTTCATCCAGTTCACCGTGCTCGGCGCTGGAGACACTCCCATCGACGTCGGCGACGGCGGCGCGACGCCCGTGCCGGAGCCGGGCGGGCTCGCGCTCTTGGCAACGGCGCTGATCGGGCTCGGGGCGGCGCACCTCGATCGACGGCGGCGCCGCGCGCAGTGACAGCGGGCATTGACATCAGAAACAACCACCGAGCGGAGCGACATCAATGAGCAAGCGGCTGAACTGTTTCCTGTTACCGTTGACGGCGGCCCTGGCCAATGCGACAGGCGCCGCGGCGCAGATTCTGCCGCCGGTGGTCGAGCAACCCACGGAGATTCTGCAGCCGCCCGTGGTCTATCCGCAGACGACTGCGACTTCCGCAGCCGGTCCGTACCTGGCGATCCCTGCCTGGGATCAGAAGCTCGCGCCGAATGTCCGCTTCGTCGTGCTGACGAACCTCAACTCCGACGCAGTGCTGGACCGCGAGACCGGTCTCGTGTGGGCGCGCCGGCCGATACTCTCGGCGGCCTCAGCTGACCCGGAAATGCCTTGGGTCGCAGCGGCCTTCGGCTGCACCGGCCTGACGGTTGGCGGGCGCGGCGGTTGGCGGCTGCCGCGCGCCGACGAGCTGCAATCGCTCGTCGATTTTGCGCTCCCGGAAGCGCCGAACGCGCTGCGACTTCCCGCCGGTCATCCTTTCATGTTGCACGCGCCGAGCGTGGAGTATTACTGGAGCGGCGAGTACCTCACTCCGGTCGACGAGGCGGCCTGGATCGTGAGCCTGATCAGCGGCCTGCCGACCTTGACGTCTCCGCAAATCGCGACCAACCACGCTGCAGCGTTGTGCGTTCGCGGCGCTCGCGCGTAACGGTCAGGCCGAGTGCACCAGCTTCAGCTTCGGGTGAGTGCGCGTGATGCGGCTCAGCGATTCGACCGACTCCGGCAGCGCGATGTAGATGCCCTGCGCGTACTCGACGCCGATGTCGGCGAGGCAGGCGAGCACTTCCGGGCTCTCGACGCGCTCGGCGACCGTCTTGATGCCCATCGCGCGGCCGATCTGCGTGATCGCCTCGACCATGCTGCGGTCGACGTGATCGGTGGTCACGTTCTGGATGAACTGGCCGTCGATCTTCAGGTAATCGACCGGCAGGTTCTTCAGGTACATGAACGAGCTCAGGCCGCTGCCGAAGTCGTCCAGCGAGAACTGGCAGCCGCGCGCGCGGAACTCGCGCATGAAGTGCACGACGTTCGGCAGGTTGGAGATCGCCGCGGTCTCGGTGATCTCGAAGCACACCGCGCCCGGGCTCAAGTCGTAGGTCTGCAGCTCGTTGATCAGGAACTCGAGGAAGCGGTCGTCGTTGAGCGACGTGCCCGACAGATTGATCGACAGCGTGTAGCCATGGCGCGCGTCGCCGTCGGTGCGATAGTGCGCGAGCGTGCCTAGCGCCTGGCTGACGACCCAGCGGTCGATCATCGGCATCACGTTGTAGCGCTCCGCAGCGGGAATGAATTCCGCCGGCAGCACCAGCTCGCCGCTCTCGCCGCGCATGCGCACCAGCAGCTCGTAGTGACCGCGCGGATCGCGGTTGCTGCCGATCGGCACGATCGGCTGGTAGTAGAGCTCGAGGCGATTCTCTTCGCAGGCGCGCGTCAGGCGCGAGACCCACTGCATCTCGCGGTGACGTTCCGGCGCAGCGCCGTACTGATACATGTGCACACGATTGCGGCCCGAGTCCTTGGCCGCGTAGCACGCAACGTCGGACGCGCTGAGCACGCTGCCGATGCTCTCGCTCGCGCTGTTGATCTCGACGATGCCGATGCTGACGCCGACGTTCATCGCGCCATCCTGCCACTCGAAGCGGTACTCGCGGATCGCCTGGCGCAGGCTGTCGGCGATCTTCGCGGCGCGCTCGGCCGTGCAGTCCTGCAGCAGGATGCCGAACTCGTCGCCGCCGAGGCGCGCGATCGTGTCGCTGGTGCGGATGCGCGTCTGCAGGATGCCGGTGATTTGCTTGAGCAGCCGGTCGCCGGCCTGGTGGCCGCAGGTGTCGTTGACCAGCTTGAACTGATCGAGGTCGAGATACAGCAGCACGTGCGTCGTCGAGTCGTCGGAGCGCGCGGTGAGCAACGCCTCGTTCAGCCGGTTCTCGAACTCGCGGCGATTGATGAGACCGGTGAGCGCATCGTGGCTCGCCTGGTACGCGAGCGCGCGGCGCAGTCGCCGCTCGCGGCTCACGTCGTGGAATACCATCACCGCACCGATGATGCGGCCCTGGCGGTCGCGGATCGGCGCGGCGGAATCCTGGATCGCGATCTCCTGGCCGCGGCGGTTGACCAGCACCGTCTGGTCGGTCACGGCGATGACCGTGCCCTCGCGCAGCGCGCGCGTGACCGGATCTTCCAGCGGCTCGCGGGTCACCTCGTTGAGGATGTTGAACACTTCGCGCAGCGAGCGACTCTGCGCCTCGCTGGAATCCCAGCCGGTCAGGTCCTCGGCGACCGGATTCAGGTACTCGATGCGACCGGCGGCGTCGGTCGTGATCACCGCGTCGCCGATCGACTGCAGCGTGACCTGCGCCTTCTCCTTCTCCTCGAACACCGCGGTCTCGGCGCGCTTGCGCTCGCTGATGTCCGAGATCGTGCCCTCGTAGCCGACCAGGTTGCCGTGCTCGTCCCGCACGACACGCGCGTTCTCGAGCACGGTCAGCGTGGTGCCGTCGATGCGTTGCAGCTGGAACTCGGCGTTGCGGATCTCGCCGTCGCGCTCCAGCGCTTCGATGATCGCGATGCGCTCCAGCGGATTGTGGTACATCGTCTCGGGCGCTTGCGCCAGCAGCTCGCGCGGCGAAGCGAAGCCGACCATGCGCGCCAGCGCGGGATTCACCGAGAGGAAACGGTTGTCGCGCGTCGAGCTGTACACGCCTTCCATGACATTGTCGAACAGCCGCCGATAGCGCGCTTCGCTCGCGAGCAACGCGCCCTCCGACATGCGCCGCTCGATCGCGATGCCCGCGAGCTGCGTCATGCGCGCCATCAGGTCGAAGTCGCGTCGCGCCGGACTGCGCGGCGTCTTGAAATACAGCGCGAGCGTGCCGAGGATGCGGCCGTCGGAAGCGTGGATCAGCGTGGACCAGCAACTGCGCAGCCCTGCGCCGACCACGACGTCGCGTGAGTTCTCCCACAGCGCGTCGCGCGCGATGTCGGCAACGATCACCTGCCGCTGCAGGTACACGGCTGCGGCGCAGGAACCGTTACGAACCGCGACGTCGATGGATTCGCAAGCACGCGCGTACTCGCTGGGCAAGCGCGGACCGGCGCACAGGTTCAGGCGCGTGCCGCGCTCGTCCAGGAGGCGCAGCGCGCTCACCGCATCAGGAGAGACGCGCTCGACGACTTCGGTGATCGCTTCGAGCGTGATGCGCAGGTCGACGTTCGCGGCAAGGCGCTCGAACACGCGCCGTTCGCCGGCGGTCAGCATTTCGCTGCGCTTGCGCTCGGTGATGTCGGTGATGCTGCCGCGGATCAGTCGATGCTCGCCGGACTGCAGCCGCACCCAGCGCACTTCGCACGGGATGTCGTTGCCGAGCGCGTCGCGGAACAGCCACTCGAGCACCGGCGTCTCGCCGGACAAGGTCAGCTCGAACTGCACGCGATTTGCGTCGGCGGACCGCGAGCCGTCCGGCTGCTGCGGCGGACTGAGCACGTCGGGACTGCTCGCCAGCAGCGCCGCGCGATCCATCTTGAAGAAGCGCACCGCGTTCTCGTTGACGTCCGCGAGCTGGTTGCGATCGAGATCGACGACCACGATGATTTCGGGGGCGTTCTCGACCAGCGTGCGGTAGCGCGCTTCGCTGTCGCGCAGCGCGGCGTCGGCGGCCTTGCGATCGGTCGTGTCGCGCAGGCAGACGATGAACAGCGTGCGCCGGTTCAGCAGCGCTTTGCTGACTGCGAGCTCCGCCGGGAAGTAACTGCCGCCGGAGCGCAGACCGAGCGTCTCGTGCGATGCGAGATCCACCTGCGTGTCGTCGAGCCGCGCGGCGAGCTGCTCCAGGTGGGCCGGCAGCGTCTGCTTCTCGGCGAGCTGCGGCAGCAGGAAAGTGAGCGCGCGGCCGGTGATCTCGGTCTCCGAGTAGCCGAAGACCCGCTGCCCGGTCGCGTTGAGCGAAACGATGTGCCCGGCCTCGTCGACGGTGACGATGACGTCCTTGACGTGATCCAGCACGCCCTGCAGCTGGCTCGCGGTGCTCTCGCGCAGCTCACGCGTCAGCGCAGTCGCTTCGTCGGACATGAGCTGCATGGAGCGCACGATGCCGCGCCGCTCGTCGTCGGTGCGTGCGTACGTGGCTTCGACAGCGGCGAGCAGCCTGGCGAGGTCGAGCTCGCCATCCGGCCGCTGCGCGTCCTTCACCTGCTTGTCGAGCAGTCGATGCATTCGTCCAGGGCCCCGGCAAAAAGCCTGCACCTCAGCACAGGCTGTTCCCGCATCGTAGGGCGATGGCCGCGCGGCCGGGTGTGAAGCAGCTCCCGGTTTTATGTGAAAGAGCCAGGCTGAAGCCTGACCCGCAGCGCGCAG
>DATEJG010000023.1:0-12630 GCA_035278165.1 Steroidobacteraceae bacterium | reverse complement strand
AACTCATTCCGACCGATCATTGCGTAGAGTGTTGAGCGCCCAAGCCCGACGCGTTCAACCACGGCAGGCATACGAAGAACTTGCTGATGCATTAGCTACTCCCAAGGTGATGAAGGACTGATGTCCGTTGCCGACCCGCTTGCTCTCTCCGAATACCGGTAGGACCAGCTGGACATGATTTATTGTACGTGGGGGCCAAATGAGACTCGTCCTCTGGCGAGTCGAGCGAAAGTCCGCGCGTTGACAGTGGCAACGGAGCGACGGACGCGGCACGATCGTGTCTGATGGACCAGACGGTGACTGGCTGCGAAAATCCAGCGGACAACAGAGCAGTTTCGAGACCCGCTGTCCGACGAGTAGACCAGTGCGGCCAGTACCGCTGCTGCACGCTGCAGCTTGCGCCGCTCGGCTTCGATGCGTGCAGTTGGTCAGCGTGCGCGGTTTGGGCGTTGCGCTTCGCATTCGCGCGACTCCACAGCTCACCCCCGATGATAGTGAGCCTGTGAGCCTGAGCGGCGCTCCACGCGGACGCCAGTCGTGTTTGCGCACGGCAGCCGGCCCGTCTGTTTTCGCAGGCGAGCTGTGTGAGCGTGTGGGATTCTCGGAAATCTCGTGCCGCACGCGTGCCGCATGAGATGGCGCTCCCACGGGGATTCGAACCCCGGTTTAAGCCTTGAGAGGGCTCCGTCCTAGGCCTCTAGACGATGGGAGCGCACGGACCGGCGGACACGGCCGGTTGAGGGACGCGGTATTATACGGAGCGCCCCTCCTGGCTCAAGCGGCACGCGCTATTGAACGATACCAATCAGGCTTCCACCCAGCCCGCTGCCGGCGGTCCGCGGGTGGTCGCGCGCGATGAGCATCCGATCTCGCGCGCCAACATTTCCTCGAACGCACTGAAGGTGCTCTACCGGCTGCGCGACGCCGGCTTCCAGGCTTTCCTGGTCGGCGGCGCCGTGCGCGACCTGCTGCTCGGTCTGCATCCGAAGGACTTCGATATCGCCACCAACGCGCACCCGGACCAGGTGAAGCAGCTGTTCCGCAACTGCCGGCTGATCGGGCGGCGCTTTCACCTGGCGCACGTGCGCTTCGGCTACGAGATCATCGAAGTCGCGACCTTCCGCGCCGCGCATACGCCGATCGACGAGGACAACAGCGTCGATGAGGGCGGTCACCGCGTCCTCGACGAGCGCGGCCGCATCCTGCGCGACAACCTGTACGGCACGATCGAGGAAGACGTCTGGCGGCGCGATTTCACGGCCAACGCGCTGTACTACAACATCGAGGACTTCTCGGTGTGGGATTACGTCGGCGGCGTCGAGGACGCGCGCCGGCGGATCCTGCGCATGATCGGCGATCCCGAGACGCGCTATCGCGAGGACCCGGTGCGCATGCTGCGCGCGGTGCGCTTCGCTGCGAAGCTGAGCTTCACGATCCACGAGGACACGGCGGCGCCGATCGGCAGGCTGGCATGGATGCTCGACGGAGTGCCGCCCGCGCGATTGTTCGACGAGGTGAACAAGATATTCCTCGCCGGCAGCGCCGCGGCCGCGTTCGAGCTGCTCGAACGGCTGCAGCTGCTCGAACATCTGTTCCCGGATCTCGCGGCCGCCTTGCAGGAGGCGCCTGCGGGCGGCAGTGCGCGCGAGCTGGTGCGCCTCGGGCTGCAAGGCACGGACGAGCGCGTGCGTGAGGAGAAATCCGTCACGCCGACATTCCTGTTCGCGGTCCTGATGTGGCCCGCGATCCAGCGTGCGCTCGCCAAGCTGCCGGGCGCGAGCGATGGCGATCCGCAGCCGTTGCTGACTGCATGCGATCACGTGACCGCGCGCCAGCAGGCCCGCGTGGCGATTCCGAAGCGGTTCACCTTGCCGTTGCGTGAGCTCGTCGGCTTGCAGCCGCGATTCGAAAGGCGCGAAGGACGGCGCGCGTTGCGGCTGCTGAATCATCCGCGCTTTCGCGCGGCATACGATTTCCTCGTGCTGCGCGCCGCGGCCGGAGAAGTCGACGCCGAGCTTGCGCAATGGTGGACAGACATTCAGACCGCGAGCGCCGACGAGCGCGTCGCGCGCGTCGAGAATCTGGCGCCAGGGCAGCGAGCCGCTGCCGACGGTCCGCGCCGCCGCCGCCGTCGTCGCCGCCGCAGACCGCCAGCGGCCTCGTGAGCACGGCCGTGTGGATGCCGGCGTATGTTGCGCTCGGCAGCAATCTCGACGATCCGCCGCGCCAGATCGCTGCCGCTTTCGAGCGCCTCGCGACTCTCGAGCGTTGCCGGCTGATCGCGCGCTCGCGGCTGTATCGAACCGCGCCGCTCGGGCCGCAGGATCAACCGGAGTTCGTGAACGCTGCGGCGGGACTGCTGACCCTGCTGACCGCGCGCGAGCTGCTGCGTGCGCTGAAGCGCATCGAGGCGGACATCGGGCGCGCGCAGCCGGTGGTCCGCTGGGGTCCGCGCCGCATCGATCTCGACCTGCTGCTGCTCGACGACTTGCGCGTCACGGAGCCGGATCTCACCGTGCCGCATCCCGGTCTCACTCAGCGCAATTTCGTCCTGTATCCTTTGCAGGACATCGCGCCCGAGCTGCTGGTCCCCGGAGAGGGGCGAGTGAGCGTTCTCGCGGCGCGCGCGGGGTCCGCCGGCCTCGCACTCCTTACGTGAACGAACCTGAGGCGCGCGAGCGCTGACCTGAGCAACGTGACAGACAAAGTCGCTACCCCGCCGCATCGCTTCATCGTCGTCGAAGGGCCGATCGGCGTCGGCAAGACCAGCCTGGCGCGGCGCCTGGCGCGCAGCTTCGGCAGCGAGCTGATCCTGGAGCAGGCCGCCGAGAATCCGTTTCTCGAGCGGTTCTATCGCAATCCGCGCGCCGCGGCGCTGCAGACGCAGCTGTTCTTTCTGTTCCAGCGCACGCGCCAGCTCGAGGACATCCGCCAGCACGACCTGTTCGAGACCGTGCGCGTCGCGGACTACCTGCTCGACAAGGACCGCCTGTTCGCGCAGCTCACGCTCGACGAGGAGGAGCTGGCCCTGTACGAGCAGGTGTATGCGCGCCTCGCGGTCGATGCTCCGGCGCCGGACCTCGTGATCTATCTGCAGGCGCCGGTGGACGTGCTGCTCGAGCGCATCGAGCGACGCGGCATCCGCTACGAGCAGCAGATCGAGCGGCAGTACCTGGAGAAGCTGCAGGAAGCGTACGCGCGCTTCTTTCACGACTATCACGTCTCGCCGCTCCTGATCGTGAACGCAGCGCAGGCGGACTTCGTCAACAACGAGGCCGATTACAACCAGCTGCTGGAGCAGGTGCGGCGCATCCGCCGCGGGCGGCAGTACTACAACCCGCTGAAGAGCGCAGTCTGATATTCTGACCGCCCCTTGCCGGCTCAACTGCGCGAGTCATGTACAAGCACCTGCAAGAGCGTTATGCGCCGCGGCCGCCGGTCAACGTCGCCAGCCTCATGAAGATGAAGGCGGACGGCGAGAAGATCGCGTGCATCACGGCCTACGACGCCAGCTTCGCGACGCTGGTCGACGATGCCGGCGTCGACCTAGTGCTGGTCGGCGACTCGCTCGGCATGGTGATCCAGGGCCACGACACGACTGTGCCGGTCACGCTCCAGGACATCATTTATCACTGCCGCGCGGTCGCGAAGGGACTGTATCGGCCGTTTCTCATCGCCGACATGCCGTTCATGACCTATGCCTCGCGCGAGCAGGCGCTGGAGAACGCAGTGCGCCTGATGCAGGACGGCGGCGCCAAGATGGTCAAGCTCGAAGGCGGCGCCGGCCAGATCGAGATCGTCGAATTCCTCGCGAGCCACGACATCGCCGTGTGCGCGCACCTCGGATTGAAGCCGCAGTCGGTGCACAAGGTCGGCGGCTTTCGCGTGCAAGGGCGCGAGGAAGCGGCGGCCGAGCAGATGACGCGCGACGCGCAGGCGCTCGAAAACGCCGGCGCCGACATCGTGCTGCTCGAGTGCATCCCGGCGGCGCTCGGCGCATCGATCACACGCGCGCTGCGCGTGCCCGTCATCGGTATCGGCGCCGGTCCCGACACGGATGGACAGATCCTGGTGCTGTACGACGTGCTCGACATCACCGCCGGGCGCAAGCCGAAGTTCTCGAAGAACTTCATGGCCGGGCACGACAGCGCGCTGGAAGCGGTGAAGGCGTACACGGCGGCAGTCAAGTCGCGGGAGTATCCGGCTCCCGAGCACTGCTTCTGAGCAGCGCGCGCCGCGCTCCGGCACTTCCATGCAGGCCGTCGTCCGACCCAACGAACTGCGTGCCATCGTGGCTGGCTGGCGCCGCGCCGGCGAGCGCATCGCGTTCGTGCCGACGATGGGCAACCTGCACGCCGGTCACGGCAGTCTCGTCGGCCGCGCTTCCGAGCTCGCCGATCGCGTGATCGTCAGCATCTTCGTGAACCCGCTGCAGTTCGGCCCGAATGAGGACTTCGCGGCCTATCCGCGCACGCCCGCTGAAGACCGGCGCGTGCTGGAGGCTCTGCACGTCGATCTGCTGTTCGCGCCGGAAGTCGATGACATCTATCCGCGCGGTCAGGAGTCGACGGCACGCGTGCACGTGCCGGTGCTCGAGGACATCCTGTGCGGCGCTTTCCGGCCCGGGCACTTCATGGGTGTCGCCACGGTCGTCACCAAGCTCCTCAACATCGTCCAGCCGGACGTCGCAGTGTTCGGCGAGAAGGACTACCAGCAGCTGCTGATCATCCGTCGCGCCGCGCTCGACCTGTGCATGCCGATCGAGATCGTGGGCGTGCAGACGGCGCGCGAGCCCGACGGGCTGGCGATGAGTTCACGCAATCGCTACCTCACGGCCGAGCAGCGCGCGGCGGCGCCTGCGATCTACGCCGAGCTCGACCGTGCCCGCGTCGCAATCGAAGCCGGCGACGAGGACTTCGCCGCGCTCGAGCGTCGTGGCGGCGAGGCGCTGCGACAGGCAGGCTTCCGCCCCGACTATTTCGAGATTCGCGATGCGGCGACGCTCGAGCTGCCGGGTCCGCAATCTCGCGAGCTGGTGGTGCTCACCGCGGCGCGCATCGGCCGCGCGCGGCTGATCGATAATGTGAGAGCCAGGAAGAGTCAGGCCGAAGCCTGACCCACAGTGCTCTTGTGTGGGTCAGGCTTCAGCCTGACTGTTCTTCTCATGTTGCGTGAGCGCCCACTCCACATGCTCGCGCACCAGCGCCGAAGCGTCGTCGCGGCGCGCGGCCAGCGCCTGCACGATCTCATCCGTCGTCGGTGTGTTGCCGAGTGCGACGGCGATATTGCGTAGCCAGCATTCGTAGCCGATGCGACGGATCGCGCTGCCCTCGGTGCGCGTCAGGAACTGCGCTTCGCTCCAGGCGAACAGCTCGACCAGTCGCGCCTCGTCGAGTCCGTGGCGCGGCGTGAAATCGTGCTCGGCAGCGAAGCGCGCAAACTTGTTCCACGGGCACACCAGCTGACAATCGTCGCAGCCGTAGATGCGGTTGCCGATGGCTTTGCGGAACTGCTCCGGGATCGCGCTGCGCAGCTCGATCGTCAGGTAGGAGATGCAGCGCGTCGCGTCCAGCTCGTACGGCGCGACGATCGCTCGGGTCGGACACACGTCGATGCACGCATGGCAGGTGCCGCAATGGTTGGTCGCCGGCGCATCGACGGGGAGCGGCAGGTCGGTGAGGATCTCGCCGAGAAAGAACCACGAGCCGGCATGTCGATGCAGCAGGTTCGTGTGCTTGCCGATCCAGCCCAGGCCGGCGTCGCGCGCGAACGCCTTTTCGAGCACCGGGCCGCTGTCCACGAACACGCGATGCGATTGCGAGGCGCTGTGTGCGCGGATCCTCTCGGCAAGCTGCGCCAGCCGCGCGCGCAGGATCTTGTGATAGTCGCGCCCGAGCGCGTAGCGGGAGACGTAGCCGAGGTCGGGATCGTGCAGTACTTCGTCGGCGTCGCGTGCCGACGGCGGCAGGTAGTCCATGCGTGCCGAGATCACGCGCAACGTGCCGGGAATCAGCTCCTGCGGTCGCGCGCGCCGGCGGCCGTGGCGCTGCATGTATTCCATCTCGCCGTGCCGGCCCTGATCGAGCCAGCGCATCAGGCGCTCTTCGTCCGCGGCGATATCGATGCCCGCTACGCCGACCTGCTGGAAACCCAGCTCGCGGCCCCACTCGCGGATTGCGCCCGCCAGTTCGGCGAGCGGCGTGCTCGTAGCGGTCGTATCGCGTTCGTGGTTCATGCGCCGGCAGTATAAGCTTCGGCCATGAGCACTTTGCCCGTCGCCGTTCACACCGCCGACCAGGTGCGCGCGCTGGACCGCCACGCAATCGACGATCTGCAGATTCCGTCGTACACGCTCATGACACGCGCGGGCGAGGCGGCACTGCGCGCACTGCGCAGCTGCTGGCCCTCCGCGCAGCGCATCACCGTGGTCTGCGGTCCGGGGAACAACGGTGGCGACGGCTACGTGCTCGCTCGACTCGCGCGAGCGCAGCGCCTGGAAGTTGCCGCGATCGCTGTGCACGACCCGGCACAGCTGCAAGGGGATGCGCGCCGCGCGCACGACGATTTCGTTGCAACCGGCGGCGCAGTCGAAGGCTGGCATGGCGACTGTCTGCGAGGCGCCGACGTCGTCGTCGATGCGATTTTCGGCGTGGGCCTGTCGCGGGCGGTCGCAGGGGCCGGCGCCGAGGCGATCGCTGCAATCAACGACAGCAACGCGCACGTGCTCGCGCTGGACATCCCGAGCGGCTTGCATGCAGACAGCGGCGAGATTCTCGGCAGCGCCGTCGCCGCGGAGCGCACACTCACGTTCATCGGCCTGAAGCTCGGCTTCTATCTCGGCGAAGGGCCGAACTGCACCGGCATCGTCATGTTCGACTCGCTCGACCTGTCGCCGCAGGCTCTCGCGCACGTCGATTCAGCTGCCACGCGTATAGATGAGTCCGAAGTGGCGAAGCTGTTGCCGCCGCGTCGCCGCACTGCTCACAAAGGTCAGCAGGGCGCGGTGCTCGTAATTGGCGGCAACATCGGCATGGCCGGAGCGGTGCGCATGACAGGCGAGGCTGCGTTGCGCGCCGGTGCCGGGCTCGTGACCATCGCGACGCGCGTCGAGAACGTGGCCGCGGTCATCGGCGGCAGGCCGGAGCTCATGTGCCGCGGCGTTGCGAGTGCGGAGGAGCTCGGCACATTGATCGCGCGCGCAGACATCGTCGCGCTCGGTCCCGGCCTGAGCCAGGACGACTGGGCGCGCAAGATGTTCGAGACTGCGCTGAGCAGCGAGCGGCGCATGGTGATCGACGCCGACGCTCTCAACCTGCTGGCCCAGTCGCCGCGCACGAATGCGCACTGGATCCTCACGCCTCATCCCGGCGAAGCGGCGCGCCTGCTCGACAGGAGTCCCGCCGAAGTTCAGCGCGATCGCCTCGGCTCGGCACGCGCCATCGCGACCCGCTATGGCGGCGTCGTCGCGCTCAAGGGCGCGGGCACACTCGTCGTGACCGGCGACGAGCGCCCGGCGATCTGCGATCGCGGCAACCCGGGCATGGCTTCACCCGGCATGGGCGACGTGCTCACCGGCGTCATCGCGGGTGTTCTCGCGCAAAGCACCGATCTTGCAGCAGCCGCACGCGCCGGCGTGCTCGTCCACGCGCTGGCGGGCGACATGGCTGCGCGTCGCGGCGAGCGCGGCCTCATCGCCACCGATCTGTTCGCTCACTTGCCGACGTGCGTCAATCCACTTCAGCGCTTGTGAACGTCGCGACTGCCGACGACATGCGTGCGCTCGGCCGCACGCTGGGCGGTGCGCTGCGCGGCGGCGGATCCGGCGCGCTGGTGATCGGCATCGAGGGTGAGCTCGGTGCCGGCAAGACCACGCTGGTCGGCGGCATTCTTGCCGGCGTCGGGATCGCCGGACCGGTTCGCAGTCCGACCTACACCTTGATCGAGCCGTACGAAGCGGCCGGTCTGCAGCTGTATCACATCGACCTCTATCGGCTGAGCGGCGCGCAGGAAGTGGAAGCGCTGGGCATCCGCGATTTGCTCGATGCCCGTGCGGTGTTGCTGATCGAGTGGCCGTCCCGGGCCGCGGGCGCGCTGCCGACTGCGGACCTCAGCATCGCGATCGAATACCAGGGCGGCGCCCAGCACAGGTCGCTCGCCGCGCAAGCGCACTCGTCGGCGGGGGACAAACTGCTGGAGCGCATCCTTGCAGCGACCTCCGAATAAAGATTGCTATCTTCATAATTTATATTGAAATCTTCCCGGTGGCCGCGGTAGATTACCGGCCACCATGCAGGGGACGCTGTCACGCACGTTCGTTCTGGCCATCGGCTGCGTCGCGCTGCTGCTCGCCGCATTTGCCAGCGCTGCGCCCAAAGTCACCGTGAAGGATGTGCGGCTGTGGGCCGGTCCCGATGCGACCCGGCTGGTGTTCGATCTTTCGGCGCCCGCCGAGCACACGGTCAAGACGCTGCAGAATCCCGATCGCATCGTCATCGACATCGCCGGTGCGCGGATCGACGCAACGCGCGAGATGCCGGAAGGGCAGGGCTTCGTGAAGCAGCTGCGCATCGGCCCACAGGGCGGCGGTGACCTGCGCTTCGTGATCGATCTGTCCTCGCCCGCCTCGCCCCGCAGCTTCAACGTCGCGCCCGCGGCCAATTACGGTCATCGCCTGGTCGTCGACCTGAGCGGGAGCGCCGCGAGCGGGCCGCCCACGGTCGTGAAGTCGGCCAACGACGCCCACGGCCGCGACGTGATCGTCGCCATCGACGCCGGGCATGGCGGCGTCGATCCCGGCTCCATCGGCAAGGGCGGCACGCGCGAGAAGCACGTGACCCTGGCGATCGCGCGTCGCTTGAAGGAGCGCATCGATCGCGAGCCAGGTATGCGCGCGGTGCTGACCCGCGACAACGATACTTTCGTCGAGCTGCGCGACCGCATCGTGCGCGCGCGCCGTCAGCAAGCCGACATGTTCGTATCGGTGCACGCCGATTCGTATCGCGACCGCTCCGTCGTCGGCTCGTCGGTGTATGTGCTCTCGGCGCGCGGCGCCAGCGACGAGTCGGCGCGCTGGCTGGCCGATCGCGAAAACGCGGCCGACCTGGTCGGCGGCGTCTCGCTCGACGACAAGGACAGCGTGCTGGCGTCGGTGCTGCTCGACCTGTCGCAGGGTGCGAGCATGAGCGCGAGCTTCGGCGCCGCGCAGAAGGTCATGGACGAGCTGGATCGCATCGGCAACGTCACGCGCCGCGGCGTGAAGAGCGCCGGCTTCCTGGTGCTGAAATCGCCGGACATTCCTTCGATCCTGGTCGAGACCGCGTTCATCTCCAATCCGACCGAAGAATCGCGGCTGGGCAACGCGCGTCATCAGCAGCGCCTCGCCGAAGCGATCTACCAGGGCGTGCGCGGCTACTTCTACGAGAATGCGCCGCCCGGCACGCTCATCTCCCAGCTGCGTACGCAATCGAGCGACGGCGCGGTCGTCGCGAGCGCGAAGGAGTAAGCAGAGTCACTGTCGCGTTTTGCTATCCTCCCTGCGGCTGTTGCTTCCCGCCGCGCTTATGCCGATCCGCGTCCTGCCCGAACAACTCATCCACCAGATCGCCGCGGGCGAGGTCGTGGAGCGGCCGGCTTCCGTTCTCAAGGAGCTGATCGAGAACAGCATCGACGCCGGCGCGCGCCGCGTCGAAGTGGAGATCGAGGAAGGCGGCGTGCGCCTGTGCCGCGTTCGCGACGACGGCAGCGGCATCGGGCGCGACGAGCTGGAGCTGGCGCTCGCGCGGCATGCGACCAGCAAAATCACCACCATCGACGACCTCGAGCGGGTCGGCACGCTCGGCTTTCGCGGCGAGGCGCTGCCGAGCATCGCATCGGTGTCGCGCATGCGGCTCGTGTCGCGAAGTGCCGGCGCGGCGCACGGTTACGCGATCCACGCCGACGACGGCAAGGTCAGCGCGCCGCAGCCGGCGCCGCATCCGGTCGGGACCACCGTCGAAGTGCGCGACCTGTTCTTCAACGTGCCGGCGCGCCGCAAATTCCTGCGCGCCGAGCGCACGGAGACCCAGCACATCGCGCGGATGGTGGAGCGGCTCGCGCTGTCGCGCTTCGAGGTCGCGTTCTCGCTCACCGCGGGCCGCCGCTCGCTCGCCGAGTATCCTGCGGCCAGCTCGCGCGTCGAGCGCGAGCGCCGCATCGCGCAGGTCGTCGGCGACGAATTCATCGCGAACGCGTTGTACGTCGAGCACGAGTCGGCGGGCTGTCGCCTCACCGGCTGGCTGTGCCAGCCCACGTATGCGCGTGCGCAGCCCGATCTGCAGCACTTCTATCTGAATGGCCGCATGCTGCGCGATCGGCTGGTGGCGAGCGCGATCCGGCTCGGCTATCGCGACGTGATGTTCCACGGCCGCCATCCGGCGTTCGTGCTGTTCATGGAGCTCGATCCCGCGCAGGTCGACGTCAACGCGCATCCGGCGAAGCTCGAGGTGCGCTTTCGCGACGGCCGGCACGTGCACGATTTCCTGTTCCGCTCCGTCGAGCGCGCGCTGCGCGATACCTACGCGGGCGCGAACGGCGCAGCACCGCCGCCGACCGATGCGAACGCGTTGCTGCCGCCGCCGACGCAGATGCCGATCCAGACCTGGCCGGCGCGAGGTCACGCTTCGTTCGGACTGCGGGTCGAAGAGCCGCCGCCACCGGCATATGCCGCCGTGGCACGCGCAGCAGCGGCCACCGTCTCGACGCCCGTCGACACGCAGGTTCCGCCACTCGGCTTCGCGCTCGCGCAGCTGCACGGGATCTACATCCTGTCGCAAGCGCCGGATGGTCTCATCCTCGTCGACATGCACGCGGCACACGAACGCACGACATACGAGCGCATGAAGGCGGCGCTCGGCGCAGGTCCGATCGCAAGCCAGCCCCTGCTCGTGCCGGTGTCGATCGGTGTCGCCGCGGCGGAAGCGGATCTGTTCGAGGAGCACGCGGCGACGCTCGCTCGAGCCGGCCTCGAAGTCGTGCGCTCCGGACCTGCCAGCGTGCAGGTGCGCGCCGTCCCGGCGTTCCTCGCGCCGATGGATCTCGACGAGCTCGTTCGCAGAATCGGCGCCGATCTTGCGGCGGACGGTGCCACCCGCGGCATCGAAGAGGCGCTCAACGAAGTGCTCGGCACGATGGCGTGCCATGGCGCCGTGCGCGCGCACCGCAATCTGACGGTGCCCGAGATGAATGCGTTGCTGCGCGAGATGGAGCGCACTGTGCGCAGCGATCAGTGCAACCACGGTCGCCCGACCTGGACGTACGTGAGTCTCGGCGACCTCGATCGGATGTTCCTGCGCGGACGATGAGCGCCGCGAACGCGCAACGCGCGCCGGTGATCCCGCTGCTGCTCGGCCCGACCGGCGCCGGCAAGACCGATCTCGCGCTGCGGCTGGCGGAACGCCACAACGTCGAAATCATCAGCGTGGACTCGGCAATGGTCTACCGCGGCATGGACATCGGCACCGGCAAGCCGCCGCCCGCGGTGCTGCGTCGCCATCCTCACCACCTGGTGGATATTCTCGATCCGTCGCAGGCCTACTCAGCAGGACAGTTCGTGCGCGACGCGCGCAAGGCGATCGACGACATCGTGGCGCGCGGCAAGCTGCCACTGCTGGTCGGCGGCACGATGCTCTATTTCCGTGCGTTGCGCCGCGGACTCGCCGATATGCCTGCGGCAGATCCGGTCGTGCGAGCCGCGATCGACGCCGATGCGGCAGTGCGCGGCTGGCCTGCGCTGCATGCCGAACTGGCCGCGCTCGACAGCCAGGCGGCACGGCGTATCCAGCCGAACGATGCGCAGCGGATTCAACGTGCACTGGAAGTGCACCGTCTCACCGGCAAGACGTTGAGCGAGTTGCACGCCGCGCAGCCGGCGAATGCCGATCTGAAATTCGCCGCCTATGCGTGGGTGCCCAGCGATCGCGAGCAGCTATACGCGGCGATCGAGAGACGCTTCCACGCGATGCTGAGTGCGGGACTGCTCGATGAAGTGCGCACGCTTTACGCTCGCGGCGACCTGCACGCAGATCTTCCCGCGATACGCTCCGTCGGCTATCGCCAGCTGTGGGAACATTTGCGCGGCAGGGACGCTTTGGATTCAGCAATACAACGCGCAATTTTCGCGACGCGACATCTGGCCCGACGGCAACTGATCTGGTTGCGCGCCGAGCCTGAAATCGAATGGCTCGACGCACTTGAAACGCGCGCCGGTGCCCACATGGAGCACGCGATAACGCAACTGCAGTAGCAAGTTACAGCTCCGTATTAGACGAAAGGCGCATTTGACCGGAAGATCGCTGTGTTAGACTGCGGCACTGCAACGAGGCGCCGGAGCGCGGCCGCTCGCTGTCCGGTGTGCATGGAAGCAGCGACGTCGGCTGCGCCCAACCAAGAATTCAAAGTGATAACAAGGAGATAAATGATGGCCAGAGGGCAATCATTACAGGATCCGTTCCTGAACACCCTGCGCAAGGAGCGTGTACCTGTCTCCATCTACCTGGTGAACGGCATCAAGCTGCAGGGACAGATCGACTCGTTCGACCAGTTCGTGGTGCTGTTGAAGAACAGCGTCAGCCAGATGGTCTACAAGCACGCAAT
>DATEJG010000022.1:0-12676 GCA_035278165.1 Steroidobacteraceae bacterium | reverse complement strand
CACCGTCGCCGGAGCCGCCGATGCTCGCACCCACTCCATTCCTGGAGATTCCAGCCGTGATCGCGAAGCCGCCGGAGCCGCCGCCGCCGCCGAGGCTCTGCGCGAAGATGCCGTGCGAGTCATCGCCGTGCGTGCGCACGGACGTGCTGCTGTCGAGCAGTACGTTGCGACCGAAGCCGCCGCCGTCGCCAGAGCCGCCCAGCGCAAACTCCGCGCTCGGTCCGTTCGCGATGTTGCCCGCGACGGCGAAGCCGCCGTCACCGCCGCCACCGCCGACGCTCTGCGCGATGATGCCGGACGAGTGCGTGCCCCGGGTCTCGATCGCTGCGCCGGAACTCAGCACGGTGACGTCCTGTGCGTTGCCGCCGCCATCGCCTGCGCCGCCGAGCGCTGCGCTCACACCGCCTTGCGTCGAGATGTTGCCTGCGACCGCGAAGCCGCCCGAACCGCCGCCGCCACCAAGGCTCTGCGCGAAGATGCCGTGCGAGTCGTTGCCGCGCGTCGCGATGCTGGTCGCGCTGTTGACGAAGACGGTATCGCTGTTCGCGCCCGTCCCGCCGTTGCCGCCGAGCGAGAACGATGCCGCAGGCCCATCGCCGATGCCGCCCGCGATCGCGAATCCGCCGTTGCCGCCGCCGCCGCCGACACTTTGCGCGAACAGGCCGATCGACCGATGACCTTCGGTCATGATGACGCCGGTGTCTGCGGCAGTCGTCGTCACGAACACGCGACCGCTGTTGCCGCCGCCGTCGCCCGAGCCGCCCAGGCTTGCGCCGACGGAGCCGCCGCCGATGTTGATCGAGCCTGCGACCGCGAAACCGCCGGAGCCGCCACCGCCGCCGACGCTCTGCGCGAACAGGCCATGCGAGTCGTCGCCCTGTGTCGTGATCTGGCTGGTGCTCGTGACGAACACGTCGCGACCGACACCTGCCTCCTCGCCGTCACCGCCCAGCGCGAGATTCGCCGAAGCGCCTTGCGAGATGCTGCCTGCGACAGCGAAGCCGCCGTCGCCGCCGCCACCGCCGACGCTCTGCGCGAGCAAGCCGTAAGAGTGATTGCCTGCCGTCGAGATCCCCGCGCCGCGATTCTCGACCGTCACGGTGTTCGCCGCACCGCCTCCACCTCCGCCACCCCCGATCGCTGCGCCGGCGCTGCCGGACACGTTGATAGAGCCAGTGACTGCGAAGCCGCCGTTGCCGCCGCCGCCACCGACGCTCTGCGCGAACAGACCATGCGCGTCGTTGCCCTCGGTGATGATCGTGTTCGCCGCTCGCACGGTGACGGTGTCGCCATCGCGCGCTGCGCCGCCGTCGCCGCCGAGGCTCACGCCGGCGGATGCGCCGAGCGCGATCGTGCCTGCGACGCTGAAGCCGCCCGAGCCGCCGCCACCGCCGACGCTTTGCGCGACGAGACCGCTCGAACGATCGCCGCGCGTGTGAATGGTGCCGCTGGTGAAGTCATCGACGCCGACGCTGACCGCGCCTGCACTGCCGCCCTCGGCACCCGATCCGCCCAGCGCCGCGCTGACAGCCACGCTGGCGCTCACCGTGCCCGCGACTGCGAAGCCGCCCGAGCCGCCGCCGCCACCGAGGCTCTGCGCAAACAAGCCGTGCGCATCGACGCCGGAAGTAGAAATGTTGCTGCTGCTGTCGACGGTGACGTCGCTCGCGCCGCCACCGCCATCACCGGTGCCGCCGAGTGCAAACGCGCCGCTCGGGCTTGCAACCGACAGCGCACCGGCTATCGCGAAGCCGCCGTTACCGCCGCCGCCGCCGACGCTCTGCGCGAGGATGCCGTACGAGCGATCGCCCGAAGTCCGCAGATCGGCGCCCGTGCTGACGACATCGACAGTGTCGCCGGTTCCGCCGCCGCCGCCGTTACCGCCGATCGCGAGGGCAGCCGTCGTGCCCTCACCGACCGCGAGCGAAATGGCGAAGCCGCCGGAGCCGCCGCCACCGCCGACACTCTCGGCGTAGATCGCATGCGCGTCGTTGCCGCGCGTGATGATCGTGCTGCCGCTCTCGACGTCCACGGCCTTGCCGTTGCCGCCGCCGGCGCCGGTGCCGCCGATGCCAATCGCGATGTTGCCGGCTGCCGTCGAGGTCGCGAAGCCGCCGTTGCCGCCGCCGCCGCCGATGCTCTGCGCGAAGATGCCGTGCGAGCCGTCGCCCTGCTGCGTGCTGGTGGCGAAATCGATGCCGGTCTGGATCGTCCCGGCGGTGCTGCGCACGGTGACAGTGTCGGCATCGCCGCCCTCCTCGCCGTCGCCGCCGATCGCGATCGACGCGATCGCGCCGACCGAGATGGAGTGACCACCGTTGCCGCCGCCGCCGCCGATGCTGTGCGCGAAGATCGCGCTGGAATTGTTCTGCGACGTCGTGAGATTGCCGCCGTTGGTCACGTCGACCTTGCCGCCGGCACCGCCCGCGCCGCCGGTTCCGCCGATCGAGAACCAACCGGCGCTGTCGCCGCCGTTACCGCCGCCGCCGCCGATGCTCTCCGCATAGATCGCGTGCGCAGCAGTGTGGATGTCGCCGGTGTTGATCACATTCACCAGGCCGCCGTCGCTGGTGGTCGCTCCGCGACCGCCGATCGCAGCGACGACGCCGGACGAGTCGCCGCCATCGCCGCCGGCCCCACCGATGCTCTGCGCGTAAATGCCGCGGCTGTCGAGCCCGCTCGTGCGCAGCTCCTCGTGATTCGTGACGCGCACGGTGCTGCCGTTGCCGCCCGCACCGCCATTGCCGCCGCCCGAATAGAAGGCGCTGAAACCGCCGCCGCCCGAGCCGCCGCCGCCGCCGATGCTCTCCGCGAAGATCGCGTGCGAGCGCGTGCCGAGCGTAGTGATCGCGCCGAAGTTCTCGACCGTCACTTCGCCGCCGTCGCCGGCGCTGCCGCCGCCCGCGCCGAACACGACGATGCTGTTGCTGTCGCCAGCGTCGCCGGCATGTCCCGCGACGCTCTGCGCGACGATGCCGTGCGAGCCGTCGCGCTCGGTGATGATCCGGCCGCGGCTCGTGACGAAGACGTTGCCGGAGTCCGCCGTGCCGCCGCCCTCGCCCGCGTCGGGATTGAAGAACGTATCGTCGCCCCCTTTGCCGCCGCGACCGCCGATGCTGTACGCGCCGATGCCGTGCGACTCGGCCCCGAGCGTGTGGATGTCGAACTCGCCGTCGACGGTCACGGTGCCGCCGCCCGCACCGAGCGGACCGTCGCCGCCGCCGCCGAATGCCGAGGAATCGCCGCCATCGCCACCGTCGCCGCCGATGCTGACCGCGTGTATGCCGAGCGCCTGGTTGCCATTGGTGACCAGCGTCGCGGAGCCGAGCACGTTGACCGTGCCGCCGTCGCCGCCGACACCGCCACGCGAGCCGTAGCGGAACGCGCCACCGTCGCCGCCGTGGCCGCCTTTGCCGCCGGCACTGCTGACTTCGATTGCAGTTGCGCCCGCGCCGGACGTCGTAATCGACAGGTTGCTCGCGTTTAGGGTTGCGACTGCGCCGCCGCCGCCCACGCCGCCCGCCTCGGAGCCGTGACATGCGTTACCGTGACCGCCATAGCCGCCGATGCCCGCGGCGTTCTCCATCCGCAATCCAGCGCCGCCGGTTGCATTGATGATGACGTTGCTGACGTTGGCGATGAGCCGATTGCCGGTGATGCCGGGATTGCCCGGATCCGCGCTGTCGGAGCCTGCGCAGAGGAAGCCGCTCGTGGCATCCGCACCGTCGAAGGCTTCGCCGGTGGTCGTGACCAGCGTGACGGCAGCAGTGCTCGTCAGAAAAGCGTTCTGGGTTGCGATCAGCAACGGCGTACCCGCGGTACCTGTCAGGTGAACGGTGACGTTTTGCATCTCCGGGTCGCCGTCGCGCGCCATGGGACGCCGCTCTTCGATGCGTACGCCGTTGACGCCCGCCGCGGGCGCGATCGGGCCGGTGACGTTCTCCACTCGCAGAACGGTCGTCGTCTTGTCGTTGAAGTCGTTGGGATCGCCGGGCTGCGAAGCGTTCACGCCTCCCGACAGGTTGCCGGTGCACGTGATGACGCCGCCGATGGTGTCGGTGCACGCCGCCTGCGCCTTGCGCAGCGGCACCTGGCTCAGCGCCGCACTCGCAAGTGCGGTGAGAATGGCCGCGCGCAGGATCTGGTTGCGTCCTTGAACGTTCGTGATCATTCGATCGCTCCCGCTGATCAATAGAGATAGGCCGCGCCGGCGCTGGCGGCCGTGTCGTCGTTCTGGTTGGTGTCGGAGATGCTGTCTTCGCCGGTCGCACCGACGAGCAGAGCCGCCGCGTCCGAGCTCAACGCAACGGCAGCGCCGAACGCGTCGCCTGCGTCCGTGTTGGGCGCCTTGACGTACGACTGCTGCGACCACGTCGTGCCCGCTCGGACGAGCACGTACGCGGCGCCTGCGACCGCGGCGTTCTCGAGCGTTTCATTGCCTTCGACGCCGAGTGCGCCGCTGTCCTCGGACGGCGCGCCGACTGCGATCGTGTTGCCGCTGTCGTCGAGCGCTACGGAGGTGCCGAAGCGATCCTCGTATTGGTTGTTCGTGCTCTTGAGGTAGCTCTGCGCGGACCAGACACCGGCGGCGCGCACGAAAACGTAGGCAGCCCCCGACTCGCAACCGACCGTCGGGCGCAGCACGACGTCAGGATCGACGATCGGCACCGCGCACAGACCCTGGAACGTCGTCGGCAATGGATTCGGCAGACCTGGCGGTACCGGCACGCTCGGGTCCGGGTCCGGCACGTCCGGCGGATCCGCGATCGGGAACGTCTGCGGCCCGGTCACGGTGCCGTCTTCATCCGGCGCGCCGACGGCGAGCGTGCTGCCATCCGCGCTCAGTGCAACCGTGGCGCCGAAATGGTCGATCGGCTCTGCGTTGGGCGCCTTGATGTACGCGCTCTGGGTCCAGGTTGCGCCGCTGCCCGCGAAGACATAGACCGCGCCTGCGCCGCCCGCGGTGTTGTCGGCCTGATTGCCGTTGATGCTCGTGCTCGCGCTGGCTTCGCCGATCGCACCGACCGCGAGCGTCGTACCGGCCGCGTTCAGCGCGACAGCGCCGCCGAACAGATCGTCCGCCTGCGCGTTGCTGGATTTGATGTACGCCTGCTGCAGCCAGGTCAAACCAGTGCGGGCAAACATATAGACGGCGCCGGCGTCTGCCGCGGAGTTGTTGGCCGCACCCGTGCCGTCGCTGTCTTCGCCGCTCGCGCCGACGGCGATGAGCGAGCCATTCGAGCTCAGCGACAACGCTCCGCCGAAGCGATCGCCGCCCTGCGTGTTGCCGGCGGTCAGCATCGCCTGCTGCGCCCAGCTCGCGCCGTTGCGCACGAAGATGTAGACGGCGCCGGCGCTGCTCGATCTCGCGGGCGCGCCGATCGCGATCGTCGAGCCGTCTCTGCTGATCGCCACGGTTCTGCCGAACGAATCCCCCGCGGCCGCGTTCGCAGCCTTGACATAGGCCTGTTGTGTCCAGCCGTCGGCAGTGCGCGCGAACACATAAGCGGCACCCGAGTTCGCGGACGCATTGTTGGCCGCGTTGCCGTCGATGCCGGTGGCGTTGCTGTCTTCGGCAGGCACACCGACAACGACGGTTGCAGCGTCGCCGCTCAGCGCGACGCTCGCTCCTGCCTGGTCGTTGACATCGACCGACGCAGCCTTGAGATAGCCGATCGCGGACAGCATCCGGTTCGTAGCGCTCAGCGCCGGCGAGCCGGAGCATGCGGTGTCGTTGCATGCTTCGACGCGCACCAGCGCGCCCGGCCACTTGAACGTGTGCACCGACACGTCGATCGATGCCGTCGTCGTCGGTGCGGCGATGTTGGCCCCGACCTGCGTGAATCCCGATGCGCCGTCCGGATTCAGGAAGACTTTGTAGATGAGCGCCGTCGGCACGGCGTTCCAGCTCAGATCGAGACGCTTGGTCGTCGCGGCGAGCGAGACGACCGGCGTGTTCGGCGGATCGTTGTCGCTGATCGACACCTGCGCCGTCGTCGGCGCGCCCAGCGTGGCGCCGCCGCTCGGCGCAGACAGCGTCACGGAGAACGACTCTGCGAGCTCTGCGACACTGTCGTTGACGATCGGAATGGAGACGATGCGGCTCGATGCGTCGCCGGCGCCGAACGACACGGTGGAGCTCGTGCCGACGTAGTCCGAGCCCGCGACCGCGCTGCCCGGCGTGATCGTGAGCGTCGCACCGACGACGCCGTTCGTGCCGCCGACGCGCGTGATCGTCACGATCAGGTTGCCGCTGGATTCGTTGACGCCGTAGGCAGAGGCACTGAGCTGCAGACTTCCCGGCTGGCCGTTGGCCGGCGGGGGCGGCGGCTGATCGTTGGCGGGAATCGTGATCGTCGCGCTGGTGACCGCACCGAGCGTCGCGCCGCTCGCGTTCGCCAGCGCGACCTGGAACGCCTCGTCCGGCTCGGCAACCGCATCGTCGAGGATGGGGATCGTGACCAGCTTCGGGGTCGCGTCGCCGGCGGCGAAGGTCACTGTCACGCTGGTCGCGCCGTAATCCTGGCCTGCGACCGCGACGCCGTCCTGCGTCGAGACGGTCACGCTCGCCGGACCCGCGCTGCCCCCGACGCGAGTCACGTTGATGCCGATCGAGCCGGCGCCCTCGCCGACGCTGTACGTCGCGCTCGAGAGCTGCAGCGTGCCGGGCGGGTCGTCGTCGACGATCGTGACAGTCAGCGGCGTCGCGGACGGACCCGCGGCGGACGTCATGCTGACCTTGAAGGTCTCGTTGCCTTCGGGCACCGCGTCGTCGATCAGCGCAATCGACACGATCTTGTCCGCGGTGTCGCCGTCGGCGAACTGCACGGTCGTGGTCGTGGCAGCGAAATCCTGGCCGGCCGTGGCGCTCCCGTCCTCGGCGGTAACTGTGACGGAGAGCGCTCCGACGCTGCCGCCAGTGCGCGTGACGGCGATATCGATCTTGCCGGCAGACTCGGACACGGCGAGCACCGTGGCCTTGAGCTGCAGTGTTCCGGGCGCGCCGAGGGCCGGCGGGCTCTCCGCGATCTGCGTACCGCCTCCGCCGCCGCATCCGGCGAGCAGCACGACCAGCAGTGCCGCGACAATCCTGGCGACCATGTTATGTCCCTTGTTGTTCTACCCCGCGTAGCCGCATTGCAGCGCCGGACCCCGCGGAGGTAAATGCAGCGGTGTCCCTAAGACCGGTCCTAGGTCTTTCGGCGGATGGTCGCTACGGATAGCTGGGACTTGCCCGGAGCTGTGCCGTTGGCAGATAGTTTGTGCATGAAGTTGCTGGTGGTGGACGATCATCCGGTGTTCCGCGACGGCCTCGCGGCGCTGCTGCGCCAGGCGGGCGAGCACACCGTGATCCTGCAGGCGCCCGAGTGCGCCACTGCACTGAAGGTCGCCGCCGAGCATCCGGACCTCGACGCGGTGTTCGTCGACCTGATGATGCCGGGCATGAGCGGCGACCTCGCGGTGCGCGAGTTCGGCAAGCGGCGGCCGGAGCTGCCGGTGATCGTGCTGTCGAGCTCGGAGAATCCGAGCGACGTGCGCCGCGCGCTGAAGGCGGGCGCGCTCGGCTACATCCCGAAGTCCGCGAGCCCGCAGACGCTGCTCAGCGCGCTGCAGCTGGTGCTCACCGGCAACATCTATATCCCGCCGCTCCTGGCGCATGCCGCGCCGCCGACGCCGGACGACCACAGCGCGCAGCAGCAGCCGGCCGCCATGGAGCAGCTCACCGATCGGCAGATCGACGTGCTACGGCACTTGTGCACGGGACTTTCCAACAAGGAAATCAGCGCGCGGCTGGGTATCGCCGAGAAAACCGTGAAGGCGCACGTCGCGGCGATCTTCAAGACGCTCAACGTGGTGAACCGCACGCAGGCGGCGCACGCCGTACGCGAAGCGAACCTGATGTAGCCGTACATATATAAGCAAGCGGCTCGTACCCAGCATGATCGTTTCCGACCGCATCCGGGCGGCCCAGATCCGCTCGATCTACCGCAACACGCCGCCGGGCCTGATAGCGACTTCGGCGGTGCTCGCCGGATTCGTCGGCGTGCTTGCGTACGACGGCGTGCTCGACCCCAACATCACCGCGATGCTCATCGCGATCATCGGCGCCCAGACCGTCGTGCGGCTGCTGCTTGCCCGCGCATACCACCGCAGCGCCGACGCCGACCTGCACTGGCAGCGCTGGGCGCATCGCTTCACGGCCGGCGCCATCGTCGGCGGACTCATCGTCAGCGCCGGCGTCGCGTGGATCATGTCGAGCAATCGCGTCGACCTGCAGGCGATCTCGCTGCTGATGGTGTGCGTGTTCACCAGCGGCGCCGTGGTCGCGTTCGGCGCATACCTGCCGGCGTTCATCACGTTCTTCGTTGCCGCCTCGATCGCGCCGATGCTGTGGCTGATCACGCATGGCGGCATCGTCTATGGATCGCTCGCGGTGATGTACGTCGTCTGGTTCGTCGCGGTGGTCGAGATCGCGCGGCGCACCGCCGCTGCGTTCGTCGAGTCGCTCCTGCTGCGTTTCGAGAACCTCGACCTCGTGGAAAATCTGCGGCGCGAGAAAGTCGCGGCCGAGCAGGCCAATGCAGCGAAGTCCCGCTTCCTCGCCGCTGCCAGTCACGACCTGCGCCAGCCGGTGCATGCACTCAGCTTGTTCGTCGCCGCGATGCGCCCGCGTACGATGGACGACGAAGCGCGCGGGCTGCTCGATCACATCGACGACTCCGTGCGCGCGATGGGCGGCCTGTTCGGCGGCCTGCTCGACATCTCGCGTCTCGACGCCGGCGTGGTCGAAGTCAACCGCGGCCCCGTCGCGGTGCAGCCGCTGCTGGAGCGAGTGTGCCGCGACTACGAAGTCCAGGCGCAAGCGAAGGGACTGCAGCTGGTGCTGCACGAGTGCTCGCTCTCCGTGACGAGCGATCCGCTGCTGCTGGAGCGAGTCCTGCGCAACATCATCGCGAACGCCGTGAGCTACACCGATCGCGGCCGCGTCGTCGTCGGCTGCCGGCGTGGGCGCGAGCATTTGTCCATCCAGGTGTGGGACACCGGCCGCGGCATTCCGCGCCACGAGCAGGAGCACGTGTTCCAGGAGTTCTACCAGCTCGGCAATCCCGAGCGCGATCGCACCAAGGGCGTCGGCCTGGGACTGGCGATCGTGCGGCGCCTGACCCAGCTGCTCGGTCACACGCTGACCGTGCGCTCGGAGCTCGGCAAAGGCAGCTTGTTCGAGATCGGCGCGCCGTATGCGGACAGCACGGCGGGGACGACTACGCAGACCGGCGAGTTCCCTTCACCGTTCCTCGCGCACACCGTCGGCCTGATCCTGGTGATCGACGACGAGGTCGCGATCCAGATCGCGATGAAGAGCCTGCTCGAAAGCTGGGGCTACGAAGCGATTACGGCGGGCTCGTGCGACGAGATGCTCGAGCGCATCGCCACGCACCGCACGGCGCCGCGACTGATCATCAGCGACTATCGCCTGCGCGACAACGCCAGCGGCATCGACGCAATCGAGCGCCTGCGCTCCGAGTACAACGACGAAATTCCCGGCATGCTGATCACCGGCGACACGGCCGCGGATCGACTGCGGGAGGCGCAGGAAAGCGGTTTCCTGCTGCTGCACAAGCCTGTGCCGAATCATCGGTTGCGCGCATCCATTGCCCACTTGATCGAGTCGAGCGACAAGGCAGTCGCCTGACGGCGACAGCGCGCCGCGGCGCGGTGCAACTTTTGCCGATATGCCGGGCGCACCCATGCGGCTACGATGCCGGCACTGGGGCAGGTTCCAACAAACTCTCACACGATGACCAAGGTAAGAGCCTTCTCTTACGCCATCGTCATTGGTGCAGCGCTCGCTTGCGCGCTGGCACTGGCGACGGCGTCCGGCGATGCATCCGCAACTTCGGACGCACTCGCTGCTTACGTTGCGCACGCGGACAAGAGCCTCGAGTGGCACGCTGTCGACAGCGGCAAGATCGGCGACGTCGAGTACGTCGAGTACCTGTTGACCTCGCAAACGTGGCGCGGCATCGAATGGAAGCATCAGCTGTTCGTCCTGCGGCCGCCCAACATGGCACGCGACGAGCGCCACGGCCTGCTGTTCGTGCACGGCGGGCGCTGGAAGCCGGAATACGAAGGCGAGCGCGGCCGGACACAGCTGCCGAGCGAAGCGCTGCTGTTCGCCCGCCTCGCCGAGTCGATCGGTGCGCCGGTCGGCGTGTTGCGGCAGGTGCCGTTCGCGCCGATGTTCGGCCGCACCGAGGACGCGCTGATCGCATACACGTTCGATCAGTATCTGCAGACGGGCGAGCGCGACTGGCCGCTGCTGTTGCCGATGGTCAAGAGCACGGTGCGCGCGATGGATGCGATGCAGAGCATCGTGCGCGAGCGCTGGGGGCCGTCGATCGAGTCGTTCACCGTATCTGGAGCCTCCAAGCGCGGCTGGACCGCATGGCTGACGGCTGCCGTGGACAGGCGCGTGATGGCTGTCGCGCCGATGGTGATCGACGTGCTCAACATGAGCGCGCAGATGGATCACCAGCGCGAAACGTGGGGCGAAGTCTCCGAAGAGATCCGCGACTACGCGGCGCTCGACCTGCCGACGCGACTGAAGTCCGAGCGCGGCCGGCAGCTGCTGTCGATGGTGGATCCGTTCAACTATCGCGCGCAGCTGACTCGGCCGAAGCTGATCCTGCTGAGCACCAACGATCGGTACTGGCCGCTCGACGCGCTGAACCTCTACTGGTCCGGCCTGCCGGGCCAGAAGCACGTGCTGTACGTGCCGAATCAGGGGCACGGGTTGCGCGATGCCGATCGCGTGATCGGCGGCGTGAGCGCCCTGCATCGTTATGCCGCCGCCGGCAAGCCCATGCCTGAGACTGCGTGGTCGTTCGCTGCGACGCCTGCCGAGTTGAAGGTCCAGGTGAAGGCCGATCGCGAGGCGCGACGCGTTCTCGCGTGGACCGCGCAGAGTCCGACACGCGACTTCCGCGATGCTCACTGGACGGCGCGCCAATGCGCGAAAGCTGCCGACGGCTACGCTTGCTCGGCAACGCGCAACGAGGAAGGCTACACGGCGCTGTTCGCCGAGACCTCGTTCCAGGACGAAGGCAAGCTGCCTTTCTCGACCAGCACGACCGTCTGCATCGCGGGGCCGAAGGGCAGCGATACGCAGTGCTGAAGGCCCGCCGGTAACTCTTTTCAGCCGGCAGGAGTAGCATGTTGCGCCTGGGCGCGAGCCCACCCGTCCCCGTAACCTCTGTAAGAACGCCAATTCGCGAGGGCACCATGTGCGACAACGATTCGATCCACGACATGCTCGAGTATCAGCGCCGCGCGGAGGTGTCGCGCCGGCAGTTCGGGGCGATGACGGTCGGGACCGGGCTGATGCTCATGCTGCCGAAGCTGGCGAACGCTGCTGAAGTGAAAGGATCGGATGTCCAGATCAAGACCGCCGACGGAACGTGCGACGCGTACTTCGTGCATCCGACCAGCGGCAAGCATCCCGGCGTGCTCGTGTGGCCGGATATCTTCGGCCTGCGCCCGGCTTTCAGAAAGATGGGCGACCGCCTGGCCGAGTCCGGCTACTCGGTGCTCGTCGTGAATCAGTTCTATCGCACGAAGAAGCCGCCGATCGCTGCGGAAGGTGCGAGCTTCAACGATCCGGACGTGCGCGCGTCGCTGATGAAGCTGGCGGGCACGTTGAGCAAGGACACTGTCGACACGGACGCGAAGGCCTTCATCCCGTGGCTCGACCAGCAGGATGCAGTCGACAAGAAGCGCAAGATGGGCACGACCGGTTATTGCATGGGCGGGCCGATGACGATGCGCACCGCCGCTGCGTTTCCCGATCGCGTCGGCGCCGGCGCGTCGTTCCACGGCGGCGGGTTGGTGACGGATAGTCCGGACAGCCCGCATCTGCTCGTGCCGAAGATGAAGGCGTCGTTCCTGTTCGCGATCGCGGCGAACGATGACGAGAAGCAGCCCGAGGCCAAGACCGTGCTGCGCGAGAGCTTTGCGAAAGCGAAGTTGCCGGCGGAGGTCGAGGTGTACGAAGGCACGCTGCACGGATGGTGCCCGCCGGATTCGCAGGTTTACAACGAGGCGCAGGCGGAAAAGGCGTGGGGGAGGATGTTGGCGGTGTTTGGGAAGGCGCTGGGGTAGATCAGTGACTCGAAGCGGCAATTGAGTTAGCCAAGCATTCTGCCGCTTCAACATTCATACCCATCACAGGCTTCTGAGCGGACTGTTTGGTCACCGGGGGCATCAGCCCAGTGTGCCGCGCGCTGTCTTCTATCGCACGCTCGATCGCAGTATTCCAATAGTCCCACTCCGTCACCGATTGCCCGCACACGCGAGTCATCGATTGTTTCGCGCGTGCCTGGCGTAGGGAGGCAAAGCCGACGCCAGTACCAAAGATGCGTGCGCAGATCATGGATGAATCGCTGTCGCCTGCAACCGCTTGATTGCAAAGCAGCTGCCATCACGGTCTGCAGCATGTCACCGCCCTGTCGACGTCTCAACGGAGTAGCACGACCACGCGCTTCGCCTGTTCGTGACGAGTGCAGAGCGGTCGCCCCGTCTGCACGTCGTTGCACAGCTGTTCTCAGTCGTGTCAGCGTTCGATCGCCTCGCGAGGGCGTCTTGATGTAGACCCAACCTTGGACTATCCAGGAGAGAC
>DATEJG010000021.1:0-10171 GCA_035278165.1 Steroidobacteraceae bacterium | reverse complement strand
ACCGCGCCCGTCACGTCGGTCGTGCGGAAGTAGAACTGCGGACGGTAGCCCTTGAAGAACGGCGTGTGGCGACCGCCCTCTTCCTTCGACAGCACGTACACCTCGGCTTCGAACTTGGTGTGCGGGGTGATCGAGCCGGGCTTCGCCAGCACCTGACCCCGCTCCACGTCCTCGCGCTTCGTGCCGCGCAGGAGCACGCCGACGTTATCGCCCGCCTGGCCCTGATCGAGGAGCTTGCGGAACATCTCGACGCCCGTGCACGTGGTCTTGGTCGTCTCGCGGATGCCGACGATCTCGATTTCGTCGTTCACCTTGACGATGCCGCGCTCGATACGGCCGGTCACGACCGTGCCGCGGCCGGAGATCGAGAACACGTCTTCCACCGGCATCAGGAACGCGCCGTCGACCAGGCGCTCCGGCACCGGGATGTACTTGTCCATCTCCTCGACCAGCTTCACGACCGAGGGAACGCCGATCTCGCTCTTGTCGCCTTCCAGCGCCTTGAGCGCCGAGCCCTTGACGATCGGGGTCGTGTCGCCCGGGAAGTCGTACTTGGTGAGCAGCTCGCGCACTTCCATCTCGACCAGCTCCATCAGCTCGGCGTCGTCGACCATGTCGGCCTTGTTCAGGTACACGACGATGTACGGCACGCCGACCTGGCGCGCCAGCAGGATGTGCTCGCGCGTCTGCGGCATCGGGCCGTCAGCGGCCGACACGACCAGGATCGCGCCGTCCATCTGCGCGGCGCCGGTGATCATGTTCTTCACGTAGTCGGCATGGCCCGGGCAATCGACGTGCGCGTAGTGACGCGCCTTCGACTGATACTCGACGTGCGCGGTCGCGATCGTGATGCCGCGGGCACGCTCCTCGGGCGCCTTGTCGATCTGGTCGTACGCCTTGAACTCGCCGCCGTTCATCTCCGCCATGACCTTGGTCAGCGCGGCCGTCAGCGTGGTCTTGCCGTGGTCGACGTGGCCGATCGTGCCGACGTTCACGTGCGGCTTGGTGCGTTCGAACTTCTCTTTGGCCACGGCGGCGTCCTCTCAAATAAATACTTCTGTCATGGAGCCCACGACCGGGATTGAACCGGTGACCTCGTCCTTACCAAGGACGTGCTCTACCGACTGAGCTACGTGGGCACCCTTCAACAACCGGTCGAGCCCGACCTCAACATCCGCATCCCAAGCCGTACCTTCAACCCTCTACGGCGCAGCAATGGAGCGGGTGATGGGAATCGAACCCACACCATCAGCTTGGAAGGCTGAGGTTCTACCATTGAACTACACCCGCAGAGGTGGTTGGTGGAGGGGGTAGGATTCGAACCTACGAAGGCATAAGCCAGCAGATTTACAGTCTGCCCCCGTTGGCCGCTTGGGTACCCCTCCGCGGACATAAAGAGCCGGGTATTCTCTTTACCAAGGTATTGACTGTCAATGGCAAGTTGACGATCCGCAGCCCCCTGCGGGCTCAAGTCGCCGCCCGCGCCGCCGATAACCGGGGGGCATGCTCTCCGCCGACATCGAAAACCGCCTGAAATCGCAGGTCGACTTCCCGAGCCCGTCCCGGGTGGCGACCGAAATCATCGCGCTCGCCCGCGACCCGGACATCGAGATGGTCAAGGTCGCCCAGGCGGTCGGCCGCGACCCGGCGATGACGGCCAAGATCCTGCGCATCGCCAATTCCGCCTTCTACGCCCAGCGCCGGCCGAGCCAGAACCTGCGCCAGGCGCTGGTGATCATCGGCCTGAACGCCGCGCTGACCCTGGCGCTGAGCTTTTCGCTGGTCAACTCGATGCGGGCGCTGCGTCCGGTCGGCATCGACTACCCGCGGTTCTGGCGCCGGACGCTGCTCGCCGCCACCGCCGCGCGCGCTTTTGGCGAAGCCATCAAGGTGGGTCACGCCGAAGACATCTTCCTGGCCGCGCTGCTGCAGGACATGGCAGTGCTGGCGCTGGATCGTGCCGCGCGCGACTTCTACGGCAAACTGCCGCAACCCGCAACACATGCTGACTGGATCGCCTACGAAGTCGCCCAACTCGGTCGCGATCACGCCAGCTATTCGGCGATGCTGCTCAAGTCCTGGAATCTCCCCGAGCGCATCTGCAAGACCGTCGGCGCCAGCCACGACCCCCAGACGCTCGACGCGACCACCGACGAAGGCCGTTTCGCGCGCTGCGTCGCTCTCGGCAGCGACCTCGCGGAAGCCGTGGTCGTGAAGGATCGGTCGCAGCTGGTCGCAGCGCTCGCGCAGCGCGCCGACAAGCTCCTCGGCATGAATCACGAGACCTTCACCGAGGTCGTGACGCGCGTGCTGAGCCTGATTCCGGAGACCGAAGCGCTCTACGAGACCAGCATCCTCGAAGCGGAGGACGCCGAGAACCTGCTGGCCGAGGCACGCGAGATGCTGGCGGTGCGCAACCTGCACGCCCTGCAGGAAGTCAGCGCGCTGCAGGCCACGACCAGCGTGCTGCTGAATCGCACCGAGGAAGCCGAAGACTCCAGCCGTCGCGACGCGCTCACCGGTGCGCTCAACCGCACCTGGCTGGATCGCATGCTCGACCGCGAATTCACCCAGGCCGTCGTGTTCGGACGCGATCTGAGCATCGCGCACGTCGACATCGATCATTTCCGTGTCATCAACGAGCGGCACGGCACGCCGGTCGGCGATCGGGTGCTGCGCAGCTGCGCCGAGGCGCTGCAATCGTGCGTGCGCGGCAGCGACATGGTCGCAAGGTTCAGCGGCGAGGAATTCCTGGTGGTGCTGCCTGGCGCAGATCCGCAGATCGCTCGACAGATTGCCGAGCGCATGCTGAGCGCACTGTCAGTGCCGGATCACGATCCGCAGACCGGCGGCGTGCGCGTCACCGCTTCGATCGGCCTCGCGACGCACACGACCAAGCAGCGTTTCGCGAGCGTGCTGACGATCCTGGAAGCTGCCGATCACGCGCTGTACGCAGCGAAGCTGTGCGGGCGCAATCGGGTGGAGTGCTTCGAAGAGCTGCCGACCGCGCGCCGCGCGCCGATCGCTTCTTAAGAAATCAGCTTCGCGTAGGTTGCTTCATCGATGTTGCTGCCGCAGACGATGGCGGCGACTCGCTTGCCGCGCAACCGCTCGCGCACCGGCCCGAGCAATGCCGCAGTAGCAGCGGCGCCAGCCGGCTCTACCGCAAGTTTCGCGTTACGCAGCAGGAAGCGCATCGCCGATCGCAATTCGTCGTCGCTCACGCGCACCAGCTCGTCGACATTGCGGCGGCATAATTCGAAAGAGATCGGCAACGCGTAGGGCGCGCCCAGGCTGTCCGCGATCGTGGCGACCCGCTCGATCGAGCGCGGCTCGCCCGCCGCGAAGCTGCGATACATGCTGTCGGCGCCGAACGGCTCCACGCCGATGACTTCGCAGTGCGGATTCATCAGCTTCAGCGCCGACGCGACGCCCGCGCACAATCCGCCGCCGCCGATCGGCACGATCACGGCCTGCAGGTCCGGCAGCTGCTCGGCCAGCTCCAGTCCCAGCGTCGCAGTGCCGAGCGCCGTCGTGCGGCCTTCGAACGGATGCACGAACGTGCGCCCCTCTTCTGCCGCGATCTTCTCCACGATCGCAAAGCCGGCATGCGCATCCGGCGCGAACACGATCTCCGCGCCGTACGAGCGACACAACGCCACGCGCAACGGATTCGCCGTCGCGATCATCACGACCTTGGCGCTGACGCCTGCAGCGGCAGCAGCGAAAGCGACTGCAATTGCATGATTTCCCGCGCTGATTGCCGTGACACCGCGATCGCGCGCCGCAGATGGCAGTCCGAGCACGTTCAACAGTGCGCCGCGCGCCTTGAACGTCCCGGTGAGCTGCAGCAACTCGAGCTTCAGGTGCAGCTGCGTGCCCGCGCCGATCGCCTCGTCGACTTCCGCGCCGCGCAGCCGATGCACCGGTGTGCGGACGACGTGACCGGTCAGCTGCGTCGTCGCCTCGCGTATTTCTTGCAGCGTCAGGGAAGGAATCATTGTCGCGTAATCGATGACTTGAAACGCAAACCTGATCTTACGACATAACGCTGCTCACGGCGGGCTTCGCACTCGCGGGCCGGCACGGCATAATGACGCGCGTGTCGCACAACAATAACAAGCAGATCGATCGCGAGAGGCATTGAGATGGAGCGTCGTCTCCACACACGTCATCGGGCACGCACTGCAGTCTACGTTTCGGTGCCCGGCCGCCCCGGCAAGTTGTGTCGCGCGCGCAATCTGAGCGCGAACGGCGTCTTCATCGAGACGGAGAACCTCGGCCTGAAGAAAGGCGCGACGGTGCATCTCGCGTTCGCGATCAACCTCGGCGTCGTCACCAAGATCCATCGGCGCACCGCGATCGTTGCGCACGTGTCGAAAGGCGGCACCGGCTTGATGATGGAGAGCCTGACGGGAACGAGGTGACGCCGCGGAGTCAGGCTAAAGCCTGACCCACACGCGCTGCTGCTCCCTCATTCAAGCGCCGCATGTCGCGGCCGACCGTGCTCGCGGCGCCGAACAGCGAACCGGCACAGATGAGCATCAGCACCGGCATGATGTACATCGCAGCGTGCAGACCTGTCGCACGGAACGCGGTCGTCATGTCGCTGGCGCCGGCTGCAAGCATCGCAGTTTCCGCGAAGTGATCGCTCAAGCGTCCCATGATCGGCGGGCCGAAGCTCGCGCCCAGCACGTACATCGCGAAGAAGTAGAGCGCCACCGCGGTACCGCGCAGCCGCGGCGGCACGACGTCCTGGATCGCGCTGTACACGGTCGCGTAGTACACGAACGTGCACGCGCTCGACGCGGCCATCAGGATGGTGAACACGGTGACGCCGCCCTTCGGCTGCTCCAGTGCGATGTAGATGCACGGCGCGGCACAGAGAAACGCGATGGCAGCAAGCAGCAGACGGCCGTTCGCATACTTCAGGCGCAGCCGGTCGCCCAGCGAGCCGCCGACCAGCAGACCGACTGCGCCGGCGAGGCCGAGCGACAACGCCGACAGCATGCTCGCCTGCTTCAGATCGATCTCGTGGAACAGCTGCAGGAAAGGATTCTGGAAGATGTTGACGGCATACGCGTGGAAGTTGAACAGCGCTCCAGAAAGGATGATCCACCACAGCGTCGGGATGCTCAGCACTTCGAGATAGGGCGAGCGGCCTCCTGAAGGGGCAGCTGCAGCAGCGGCAGGCTGCACCTCGGATGCGCCGCGCAGCGGCTCGCGGATCAGCAACGTCAGCCCCGCGAGAATCAGCCCCGGCACGCACGCGACGAAAAACGCAGCGCGCCAGCCCCAGTGCGCGCCGATGATGCCGCTCAGGATGTAAGACGCGAACAATCCGAGCGGCAGGCCCATCATGAAGATGCCCATCGCGCGCGCGCGGCGCTCGGCCGGGTAGAGATCGCCGATCAACGATTGGCCCGCAGGCGCGCAGGCCGCTTCGCCGATGCCGACGCCCATGCGCGTGAGCAGATAGGACCAGAAGCCGACTGCGAAGCCCGAAGCAGCGGTCAGCGCGCTCCAGAAGGTGATGCCGATCGAGATCAGCTTGGTGCGTCTCCAGGTGTCGGTCAGTCTGCCCAGCGGCACGCCGACCGCGGCGTAGATGATCGTGAACGCGGTGCTGATCCAGCCGACCTGCTCGAAGTTCAGGCCGAACTCGGCGCGGATCGGCTCGGCGAGCACGCCGGCGATCTGCCGGTCGAAGAAGTTCATGAAGTTGATGCCGAACAGCACCGCCAGCGCGAAACGCGCGTTCCTCTGCTCGTCCGTCACGGGAAACCCCTGAATGAGAATTGTGGTTATGGCGGTCGCCGCAAGCTAGCATGTGCTCGCCGGAGCTCGCCAGCCCTGCTCCGGCAGTCGGCGTAAAAGAATTGTCGGTCTGCACCATGAACCGATCGTGCCGCACTCGGGGATTCGCATGCACCGCACTCGCCTGCGCGCTGCTTGGCGTCGCGGCTGTGCGCGCTGCCGATGACACGGGATCTGCGCCGAACGAAAGCATCGATGCGATCTGGCACATCGAGCGCATCGCCTTCGCCTACAGCAGCAGCACGGTCCGCTACGAGTGCGGCGCGTTGCAGCGACGGATCGCGGCGATCCTGCACGCGGTCGGTGCACACGAGCGCATCGGTGTCGAGCTCGGCTGCCGCAGCGGCGAGCTCGTGCGAAACACGAGCGCGAACATCACGCTCGCGGTCCCGGTCGAAGCGACCGCCGAGAATGTCGCGGCGGCAACCGACTACGACACGCGCGATGAGCTCATCGCGCGCGTGCGGCAGGAAGACCTGCCGAGTGCCAGCGACATCGAACGTTTCCGCGCCAGCTGGCGCACGGTCGCGCTGACGCGCAGCCCGCCGCTGTCGCTCGGCCCGGCAGATTGCGACCTGCTGCGCGCGATGCGCGACCAGGTGTTCCCACACCTGCGCGTGAGCGTCGTATCGAGCGGCCTGAATTGCGGCAGCGGCTCCGATACGCGCATCCCGCCGCGGATCAATGTGAACGCGTTGGTGCCGTCGAGAACTTAGCGCCGAGTACTGCGTTGTAGTCGGGTCCCCGCCCCGACCGCCCGAGGCCCGCCATGCCGCAGCACACCGCAGCCGATCCGACGCTTGCCGCCGACTATATCGACCGTATCGACGCGTACTGGCGCGCGGCCAATTATCTGTCGGTAGGACAGATCTATCTGCTCGACAACGCGCTGCTGACGCAGCCGCTGGCGATCGAGCACATCAAGCCGCGCCTGCTCGGGCACTGGGGCACGACGCCCGGGCTGAACTTCATCTATGCGCACCTGAATCGCGTCATCAACAAGTACGACCTCGACATGATCTACGTCGCCGGCCCCGGTCACGGCGGACCGGCGCTGGTCGCCAACACGTATCTCGAAGGCACGTACAGCGAGTACTACCCGAACGTGTCGGAGGACGCCCACGGGATGCGGCGCCTGTTCAAGCAGTTCTCGTTTCCCGGCGGCATCCCCAGCCACGTCGCGCCCGAGACTCCGGGATCGATCAACGAAGGCGGCGAGCTCGGCTATTCGCTGTCGCATGCGTACGGCGCAGTGTTCGACAATCCCGATCTGGTGGTGGCGTGCGTCATCGGCGACGGCGAAGCGGAGACCGGGCCGCTCGCGACCAGCTGGCACTCCAACAAATTCCTGAACCCGGTGCGCGACGGCGCGGTGCTGCCGATCCTGCATCTCAACGGCTACAAGATCGCGGGCCCGACAGTGCTCGCGCGCATTCCACGCGAGGAGCTGACGCAGCTGCTCAGCGGCTACGGCTATGAGCCGTTCTACGTCGACAAGGAGGCGAGCCGCGAGGCAACTCATCTCTCGATGGCGCGCACCCTCGACCACATCGTCGAGCGCATTCGCGACATCCAGCACGACGCGCGCAGCAACGGCTTTCGTGTGCGCCCGCGCTGGCCGGCACTCGTGCTGCACACGCCAAAAGGCTGGACCGGTCCGAGCGAGGTCGACGGCATTGCAGTCGAGGACAACTGGCGCTCGCACCAGGTGCCGCTGGCCGAGCTCGCAGAAAAGCGCGTGCACCTGCGGCTGCTCGAAGAGTGGATGCGCAGCTATCGCCCCGAAGAGCTGTTCACGAGCGAAGGCAAGCTGCGACCTGAGCTGCGCGCACTGGCGCCCCAAGGCAAGCGCCGCATGGGCGACAACCCACACGCCAACGGCGGCATCCTGCTGCGCGGTCTGCGACTCCCCGACTTCCGCGAGTACGCGGTCGAGCTGAAGCGTCCTGGCTCGGTCATCGCCGAGGCGACTCGCGTGCAAGGCGGCTACATCCGCGACGTCATGAAGCTGAACATGGAGACCGGCAATTTCCGCATCTTCAGTCCGGACGAGCTGACGTCGAACCGCTGGAATGACGTGCTGGACGTGACGGCGCGCATGTCGGCAGCGCAGATCCGCCCGGACGACTCGCACGTCGCCAACGACGGCCGGGTGCTGGAGATGCTCAGCGAGCACCAGTGCCAGGGCTGGCTCGAAGGCTACCTGCTCACCGGCCGCCACGGCTTCTTCAGCTGCTACGAGGCGTTCGTGCACATCGTCGACTCGATGTTCAATCAGCACGCCAAGTGGCTCAAGACCTGCAACCATATCCCGTGGCGCCGGCCGATCGCCTCGTTGAACTACCTGCTCAGCTCGCACGTCTGGCGCCAGGACCACAACGGCTTCAGTCACCAGGACCCGGGCTTCATCGATCACGTCGTCAACAAGAAGCCGGAAGTGATCCGGATCTACCTGCCGCCCGACGCCAACACGCTGCTGTCGGTGACCGATCATTGCCTGCGCAGCCGCAACTTCGTCAACGTGATCGTCGCCGGCAAGCAACCGCAGGCGCAGTGGCTGTCGATGGACGAGGCGATCAAGCACTGCAGCGCCGGCGTCGGCATCTGGTCATGGGCGAGCAACGATCAGGACGGCGCGCCGGACGTCGTGCTCGCCTGCTGCGGCGACGTGCCGACGCTCGAGACGCTCGCCGCGGTCAGCCTGCTGCGCGAGTGGCTGCCGGCGCTGAAGGTACGCGTCGTCAACGTCGTCGACCTGATGACGCTGCAGCCGCCGGCCGAGCATCCGCACGGATTGTCGGATGCAGAGTTCGACTCGCTGTTCACGACGGACAAGCCGATCCTGTTCGCGTTTCACGGCTACCCGTGGCTGATCCATCGCCTCACCTATCGCCGGCACGGCCACGACAACCTGCACGTGCGCGGCTACAAGGAGGAAGGCACCACGACGACGCCGTTCGACATGACCGTGCTGAACGAGCTCGATCGCTTCCATCTCGTCGAAAGCGTGATCGATCGCGTGCCCGGGCTCGGCGCGCAGGCGGCGCATCTGCGCCAGCGGCTGCGCGACAAGCTGGTCGAGCATCGCGAGTACGTCACGCGGCACGGCGAAGACATGCCGGAGATCAAGAACTGGAAGTGGCACTAGCCGTTTCGAGCGCCATTGCGAGCTCCTCGTCGGCGCGCACGACCAGTATCCGCGTGCGCGCGCCCGGCTGCGATATTTCGCAGCATGGGCTCACGTCGTCGAGATGCACGTTGCGATTGGCGCGCGCGTCCACCGTCGCGCCGAGAAACTCCAGGCGCTGCAGACATGCTTCGCGAATCGACGCGCTGTTTTCGCCCACGCCGCCGGTGAACGCTATCGCGTCCGCGCCGCCCATGACTGCCGCATACGCACCGATGTACTTACGGACCCGATACGAATAGATCGCCAGGGCAAGTCGGCACCGCTCATCGCCGGCAGTGGCGCGCCGCTCGATTTCACGCACGTCATTCGTGCCGGCGAGTCCGGTCAACCCTGACTTCTTGTTGAGCACTTCGTCGACAGCGGCGGCGTCGAGGTCGCGCGACTGCAGCAGATCCAGCAGGATGCCGGGATCGAGGTCGCCGGCACGGGTTCCCATGACCAACCCTTCGAGCGGCGTCATACCCATGCTCGTGTCGACGCTGCGGCCGCGCTCGATCGCCGCTGCGCTGGCGCCGTTGCCGAGATGGCACGAGACGATGCGCAGCTGGTCAGCGTCCGCGCCGAGCTTCACGGCAACGGTTGCCATCACATGCGCGTGACTGATGCCATGGAAGCCGTAGCGCCGGATGCCGAAACGCTGTCGCAAATCCGCCGGCAACGCGTATTCGCGGGCATGACCCGGCAACGTCGCGTGAAAGGCAGTGTCGAAAATTGCGATGTGCGGTGTCTGCGGATAAGCGGAACGAGCGAGGCGGACTGCTGCCAGCGCCGGCGGATTGTGCAGCGGCGCGAGATGACTCAGCTTCTCGATCTGTTCGAGCACAGCGTCGTCGATGCGCGTCGCCTGCACGAAGCGCTCACCGCCGTGCACGATCCGGTGCGCAATCGCATCCGGCGCTCCGTGCTCGTGCAAATCCTGCAAGACCTTCGCAACCGCAGCCTGCAGATCGGCGCCCGGCGCGCCGAGATTCTCGACGCGCGCTGCGAACAGACGCTGCCGCGTGCTGGTGTCGATGAGGGCGCTCTTGACCGAAGAGCTGCCGCAGTTCAGGGCGAAGATATGCATGCGCTGGTACCGTGGCCCGGCGCTATTATAAGGAGTGCTGCAAGCTTGCATGACCCTGGCGGAGCGGATGGCGGACGAGCTGGTCTCACTCGGCGTGA
>DATEJG010000020.1:0-20031 GCA_035278165.1 Steroidobacteraceae bacterium | reverse complement strand
GAAGTCGCAGATCAGCGGCCGGTGGTCGGAGAAGCGCACGTCCGGCACGTCGAACTGGGTGACCTCGATGCCGTTGGAGTACAGCACGAAATCCAGCTCCTTGCGCGGATTGCGGCTCGGGTAGGAGGGCAGGCCGAGGCGGTTCGCGCTCTTCAGCCCCGAGGCTTCCATGAACAGGAAGATCTCGTGGTCGCCCCAGAACGTGTTGAAGTCGCCGGCGACGATCACCGGCTTGCTGGCGCGCTTGACTAGCTCGTGCAGGTGGCGCAGCTGGTCGTGGCGATGACGGAACTTGAGCGACAGGTGCACGAGGAACACCGCGACCTCCTCGAGCTCGAGCTCGATGATCAGCCGCTTGATGCCGGTCTCGAAGTAGTGAAAGCGCTCGCCCTCGACGCGCGGCGCGGCGAGAAATGCATTCGCCTGCTTGCGCACGATCGGCATCATCTGGTTGATCGACGCCGTGCCGTACTTGCACTGGTAGGTCGAGTAATGGCCGAGCGAGTCGGCGATCTGCTTCGCCTGGTTGACCAGGCCGGAGCGGATCGAGCCGGTGTCGATCTCGATCAGCCCGACCAGGTCGGGGTCCAGCGATTTCAGGTACTGCGTGATGCGGTCCAGTACGCGCGCGTTGCTGCGCAGATAGCCCGCGCCCGGCACCGGCAGATGAAACGCCGGGCCCGTACCGGTCGCGTACCGGATGTTGTACAGAACGAAACGCATCTCGAAACTGGCGCAGTCGCAGGCGGCAAATCGCAGCGCGGCATTCTATCGCACCGGGCTCACTGCTGAACGTGCGGGGTGCGCGAACTGTTCGGCGCTGCGCGGCAATTAGGGGTTTCCCGGCGCGGCGGAGCGGTTCTCGCGTACAATCCGCCGAGCGAAGGAGTTCAAGTCAGGTGAGTATTTCTCAGCAGAATCCGGTGCGCGTGTTCGTCAGCCACGCTTTCGAGCCTTCCGACGACTATCACCGCGTGTTCGAGTACCTGGAAAGCTCGCACAATTTCTATTATCGAAATTGCAGCGATCCGGAGCAGCGCGGCACCGGCGAGCGCGACAAGCTCAAGGACGAATTGCGCCGGCAGATCTCGCTCGCCGAAGTGGTGATCGTGCCCTCGGGCCAATACGTGCGGCACCAGGAGTGGATCGACTTCGTGCTCAACTGCGCCAAGGGGCTCGACAAGGCGGTGATCGTGCTCGAGACGTTCGGCGTGAAGCAGAAGATGCCGGTGCAGCTGGAGGCGCTGGCGGATGAGATCGTGGAATGGAACGAGCGCGAGATCGCGGACGCGATCCGGCGACAGGCGCGTCACGAGGACACGACGCGCTGGGACACGATCGACTTCAAGCTGGATTGAGCGGCGGCCGCGGAGCAGGTGCTTCAGTCTTCGCCCACGGCGCGCAGCTTCGGGCGCTGCGCCGTCTGGTTGCGGGCGATGATGCCGAGCATGTTCACGATGCGCATCGCGACTCCGCCGGCTTCGACATCGGACATCTTGCGAACCGTCGCCTGCACGGCGCTCTCGCCGCGCAGCGGGCGCACGCTCGACATGCAACTCGACAGCGAGCAGAACTCTTCACGTATCTCTTTGGGAATTTCTTCGGTGTCCAGCGTCTCGAGATGGACGCGATACGCTTCGGCGAGTCGATGCTTGATCGGACCGCTCGATGCGAGCATCGAAGTGGCGGCGAAAAAATGTTCCCATGCACTGCTCATGCAACTTACCCCTGCGTCAATCGCTTGTCGTCGCGCTGCTTACGGACGCGAGCCCGTGGCGCGTGCTGACGGCTTCGAAAGGTGAGAAGTTACTTTAACTTCGCTTGGCAGCTTTTTTTATGGCCGCTCAAGCGCCTAGAGCCGGAATATACTCCTGCAACTTCGAAAGGCAAGCAGGCGGAGACCGCAATTTTCTGCGGTAACGCCTGAACTGGGAGCGCAGCCATGACTGGTGTGAATGCTGTAGTGATGATCAAGGCGGAAACCGCGCTCATCAACGAGCTGGCCGAGCAGCTCGCGGAGCTGCCGGGTGTCGCCGAAGTGTTCTCGGTGGCGGGTCAGTACGACCTGGTGGCGCTCGTCCGCGTACGCGAGAACGACGAGCTCGCGGATGTCATCGCCAATCGCATGCGCAAGCTCCGCGGCATCCTCGGCACGGAGACGTTGATCGCGTTCCGTGTCTACACGAAGGCGGAGCTGTCAGCCGGGTTCGACATGGACTAGCACGCGGCAGGCGCCGGGTCCCCATTCAGGTACGCATAATACATATTATGGCAAGTTATGGATGACCCTGGATCGCCTTCATTCGCCCCCTGACAACTCCCATCCGCTGACGTCTTTCCTTGGAAACCTTCAAAACCCAGGGAGCTTCACATGCACCGGCGTGCCGCGACGATCACCTTTGTGATGTCGCTCGGACTCCTTGGGCCCGTGACTGGCCTGTCGCAGGTCCCCGCGAATGCATGGAGCTGCCCGCAGAACGCACTGGAGAGCGACCGGGAGTGGTATGACCGCTGTAACGGATTGCTCGCAACGCAGCCGGCGGCCTCGTTCGATATGGCGAAATTGCGGGCGACGCTGCAGAAGCAGCCCGCGCTGACCGCGGACCGCAATCGCCTGCTCGGACGCTGGCAGCAGCCACCCAGGCCCCGCGCAGCACAGAACGATGTGTTCGGTCAGCTCGCAGCAGCGATCGGCAACGGCAGCTGTACGGCGCTGTTTGGCGACGGCACGGTCGAGTTTCAGGCCGACCGGTGGAGCGTGACGGACTCGGACGGTTTCACGGATCTCGGACCGGTCACCTATCGTGAAGGCAAGGACAGCACGATCTTCGTGCTGCCGCAGACTGGCGCGCAGCTGCTCCCGCTGAAGCTAGAAAGCGCCGACCGGTGGTCTCTGGTCGGTGCCGCGGTGCCGTGTGTGATGACCAGAGCCGCTGCGGCCGCAATGCCGGTGCGCGCGCCGTCGCCAACACCGCCAGTGGAGCGAGCCGAGGCAAAGCTCGCAGTCGGGCCGGGCGCGGGCGGGTACTCGTGTCCGGACGGACGACAGCTGTATGTGAAGAGCTGTTTCGACGAGAGTCCGGCGGCGGACTGTGGGGTGGTGAACATCCATCTCCCTCTGAACGGAAAGTATCAGGTCGAGACACTCGAAACACGCTCGAAGCTGGCGTCGAGCGTTGCAGGGTGCAAGGTGTATCCGGTGCTGTTCCACGAAGGGCACGTCTCTCTGGCGGCACCGAAGCACTCGAGCGCGCAGGTTGCAGCGACATCGTGGGATGACGCCGTGAAAACGGCCCACGCACTCAAGCTGCAGCGACGTTACGACGAAGCGGAGGCCGCCTACCGTCAGGCGATCGCGTTGGACAAGACCAAAGCAGCTGCTTTCGCAGGTCTCGGCAGCGTGCAGGAAGCCCGCAAAGCCTGGGCTGAAGCTCTGGACAGCTATACGCGAGCCCTGGCGCTGGAAGCGGCGAACCGGGCGGCATTCGAAGGCAAGGCCGTCGCCCTCTATCAATTGAACAGGTACGCCGAAGCGTTGCCGATGCTCGACATGATCATGCTTCGCGATCCCAACCATTGGCGGACGTTGATCCACCGCGCATCGACACTGGACCACCTCGGCCGGCTCGACGCAGCGGTCGCTGACCTCGATCGTGCGAAAACGCTCAAGCCCGACGACGTCATGCCCCATGTGATGCTCTGGGGCCTCTACAACCGTCGCCATCGCTACAGCGAGGCACTACCAGCGATTCAGGCGGCCGTGCGCCTCGCGCCTGACGATGCGAAATTGCGCGAGTGGCTGTCTGCGACCCAGCACAACGCTCAGTTGCAGGCCCGGGGCGTGCCGCCGAATTAGCGAGTCAGGTGCCCTACTCCAGCTTGAGCTCCATCCGCACCGCGCCTTCGTTGGAGATCGAGGCGCCGCGGTCGGTGGTGATGAATACGCGCTCGGGCGCGACCTCCGTGTTGCCGAGAATTGCAGCCTGCACTGCTTGCGCGCGCTGCCGGGCAAGCGTTTCGAGCGTTGGCTGGTCGGGGCGCATTCCTTCGACCAGGCGATCCTCTATCCACGTGATGCGTGCCTTCCAGTCGACGCCCTCGGGAGTCGCCGTCTCCTTTGGGTAGTCGGGCGCCACCTTCGCCGATGACTTGTAGAGCGCCTCGAGCTGCGCCAGCTGCTTGCGCATCGCGGCTTCATCCGGCGCATCGCCCAGTGCGGGGATGCGTGCTCGCAAGGCTGCAAGTGCCATCGCCTTGCTGTCCTGGTCCGCGATCAATGTCACCGGGACATCCAGTCGCAGCTGCGGCCGTTGCGCGAGCGCACGCGACAGCTTCGCCAGCTGCTCGACCTGCGTCGGTGCGAGCTCGGCCGATCCGGGCTGGAAGTCGACAACCGCCAGCTCTTCGCCGCCGCCGAACAACGCGCCGAGCGCAGAGAACGGCGCAGTGACGATCTTCGTCAGCAGGCCGAGCAGCGCTTTCCAGATGATCGGTCCGAGGCGGAAGTGCGGATCGTCCAGGCTGCCGCTCACCGGGAGCTGCAGATCGATCACGCCGTTGCGATCCTTCAGCAGCGCCACGGCCAGCTTGATCGGGATCGGCGCGGCATCCTTCGAATCCGTCCTGGCGCCGAACTCCAGGTTGTCGATCACGATGTGATGCTGCGCGTCGAGCTGGCGATTCTCGACGCGATAGCGCAACTCGGTGGACAGCTTGCCCTTGCTGATGTTGTAGCCAGCGAACTTCCCCGAGTAGGGATTGAACGTCGTCAGCTCCATGTTGCGGAAATTGAGTGCGAGGTCGGAGTACTTGGCTGCCGACAGCAGGTTGACCTCGCCGGTGATGTCGACCGGCGCATAACGATCGACCTTGCCGGCCAGCTTCACCTTGCCGCGCGTATCGCGCTGCGAGGAGAGCCCGGTGACCGTGCCTTCGAGGTCGACGATTCCGGTGGCGAACGACGGCGTGATCGAGTAGTCGGCAAACAGCGCAGAGCCGCCGGTGAACACGATGGACTTGATGCGCATCGGCATCGGCGCGGGCGATGTCGCTGCTGCCGCCTGCGGCGGGTTCGGGATCTCCTTCGCGCTGGCGCTCTCGTGCTCGAGAGCGGCCGTGACATTGACCGTTCTGTCCCGCTGGATGATCACGCGTGCATACGGCTGGCGCGCGACCACGCGCTCGACCGTGAGGCGGTCCGGGTTGTGGGAAAAATCGATCCCGGCCACGGCCACGCTGCGCCACTTGATCAGGTCCTCGTTCTCCGGGCCGGCGATCGTGTGCAGATTGCGGACTTGCACGTCGCCCTTGAAGTGCAGCGATGCGGGCGCGCCCTTCTCCATCGCCGCCACAACGTCGCCCTTCGCGCTCAGCAGGCCCGACCGCAGCGTCAGGTTGGTGGCCTCTGCAACATACGGCTGCAGGATCGCGAGATCGAAAGCATCGAGGTCGAGGGCGAGCGCTGCAGCGAGCGGCGTCAATTGCACGTCGCCCGAAGTCTTTAGTAGCGACTTGCCGCCCAGCCCGAGATCGGCGGTGAGCTTGATCCTTGCGCCGCGCTCGCTGCTCAGGCCGGCGAGACTGAGGCCGATCGGCGTGAGATCGAGCTGAACAGCTGGCGACACAGCGCGATCTTCGAGCGCCACCGCCGCGTTTGCGACGTGAATTTCACCGATCGCCCAGCGCCACGGCGTCGCCACTGGCGGCGTTCCTGTGGCGGGCGGAACTGCTTCGACCTGCGCTGGCGACGCATCGCTCTTCGTCAACCGCTGCACGCTCAGGGAGCCATCCGGCTCGCGGGCAGCACGCAGACGTGCACCGTCGACCTCGACCTTGCCGACCTGCACCGAACGGTCGGCGAGCGAGAATCGCGTATCGGCGACATGAATGCTCGGTATAGCCGCCATGGGCGGCTCTTGCGTGGCCGTAGGCTCCGCTGCCGCGAAGTTGCGCAGATCGAGCTGGGGCAATTCGACGTCGAGGGCCAGAGTCGGATGCAAAGAGAGTCGATACGTTCCGTTGCAGGACAGCGCGCCGTCGACCAGCCGGACCGGGAGCTGACCTTGCAGATAGCTGTCGATCGTCCGCGCGCGCAACTGCGACACCGCAAACTTGCCCGAAGAGCCGATCGGCTGAGCCGTGAAGCTGCCGGACCAATCGAGCGACTCGCCCGCGCTCGAGCGCGCCGAAAAGGCGTACGCGTTCTCGTGATTGAGATCGGTGCGAAAGTCGACCAGCGCGAACTCGATGGGTGCCAGCGTCGCGGTGAACGGCGTGGGTCGCGCGCGATCCTCGAAGTCGATTCGACCGCCGTTGACTGCGAGCCGGCCGATGCGTATTCGCGGCAATGGTGCTGCTGTGGTCTGCTGCGTCTCGGCCGCAGGTCTGGACGGTACGAGGCGCGCAAGATTGATGGCGCCGTCGGGCTGCACGACGAGATTCACGTCCGGCGCGTCGAGCTGCACTTCCTTCAGCACGACCGCGCGCTGCCAGATCGATGCGAGCTCAGCGTTGACGACCAGGCTGCCGAAGCCGGCGATGACCTCGCCCGACTTCTCCGACAGCGCGGCGTCATCGATGCTCAGGCGAAAAGTGAACGGATTGAAGGCCACGTCACCGAGCGTGAGGCTGCGACCCAGCTCGTCGGCAACATATTGCTGCGCGTTGACACGCACCAGGTGCGGCACCCACAAGAAGCCGGCAAGCGCGTAGATGGCGAGCAACGCTGCCGCGACGCTCAAGGCTATGCGATGCAGCGCGAGGATCGTGAGCAACGCTCGAAGGATGGGCAGTGGACGGCTCGTCAACGTCGTACCCCGTCGGTGCTGCGGCTACTGAGGTCGGGAAATCATACTCCAGCCGTCGTGCCGCTTCGGTTACCGGTGAGCGATGCCTCTACAATGAACGTCCGTTGCGAGGAGCCCTGCATGACCAGCCGCTTGTTCGAGCCGATCACGATCGGCACGGTCCACCTGCCGAATCGCGTGGTAGTCGCGCCGATGTGCCAGTACAGCGCCAGCGACGGATCGGCGACGGACTGGCACTTGCAGCACCTCTCGCAACTCGCTTACTCGGGCGCCGGCCTGGTCGTCGTCGAGGCGACGGCCGTCGAACGCCGCGGACGGATCACGCACAGCTGTCTCGGTTTGTACAGTGATGACAACGAAGCCGCGCTCGAGCGGGCGCTGCACGCCGCCAGGCGTCTCGGCGGGCCGACGCGGTTCGGCGTGCAGCTCGCACATGCCGGTCGCAAGGCTTCGACGCATGTTCCGTGGAAAGGCGGCGCTGCGCTCGGCCCGAGCGAGGATCCGTGGCAGACCGTCTCATCCAGCGCCGTTCCGTTCGGCGAAGGCTGGCACGTTCCCCATGCGCTCACGCGCGCGGAGATCGACGCCACAGTCGCCGCTTTCGTGCACGCGGCGCAGCGCGCCGTGCGCATCGGCTTCGACGTGATAGAGATCCACAGTGCGCACGGGTATCTGCTGCACGAATTCCTGTCGCCGCTCGTGAACTCCCGCACGGACGACTACGGCGGCTCACTGGAGAACCGCATGCGTTTGCCGCTTGCGGTGATTCGTGCGGTGCGCACGGCCGTGCCGCCTCACGTTGCCGTCGGCCTGCGTATCTCCGGAACGGATTGGGTCGAGGGCGGCTGGGATGTCACGCAGTCGATCGCGTATGTGGCAGCCGCCAGGGATCTGGGCATCGCTTACGTGTGCGTGTCGAGCGGCGGCATTCGCGCGAAAGTCCAGGTTCCGACCAAACCCGGGTACCAGGTTCCGCTGGCGCAGGCAGTGCGTGAGGCGACGGGCGTGCCGACACGCGCTGTCGGCCTCATCACGGATCCTCGCCAGGCGGAGCAGCTCATCGCGGATGGATCGGCAGACCTGGTCGCGTTGGCCCGGGCATTTCTCGACGATCCGCGCTGGGCGTGGCACGCCGCAGACGTGCTGGGTGCGAAAGCGCATGCGCCTGCGCAGTATCTCCTGGCGCGCAGCGAAGGGTGGCGCCGGATCCGCGACGAAATTGCAGCGAACGCCTGAGCGTCAGCCGACCTCTTCGGTAGCGGCTCCGAGCGACGCACGCCCCGCTCGCGGTGCGCGCCGCCGCAGGTACATCATCCAGCCGGTCACTGCGAACACCGGCATCGCCAGGCTCGCCAGCAGAAACACGACCACGCCCGCGACACCGAAGAAGCTGCCCGAGTGCAGTGGGAAAATGCTGGAGACCAGTTGCGCCCGCACCGGCTTTTCGTCGTAACGCTCGTGCGTCACGACGCGACCGGTGCCATCGATACTCAATGTGTTGAACGCGCGCTCATGAGGCGCACGTGCGTCGAGGTAGCGAAACTCCAACGGCCGACCCGGCCGCGCCGCGAGATTCACGTTGACCGTCGCAAAGCTACCGCCGGTCTCGCGCGCGAACGTTCCCCATGCCTGAGCGAACCCGGCCAGGTCCGGTCCGCGCGCACGATCGCCCGAAGGCGCCCCACCGCGCGGCTCGCGTGCCCCTTCCGGCCCGGCGGGTCGTTCGACTCCGGCGATCGTGTAGAGCCCGTTGCGATACCACTCGTAGGACCACTGCAGGCCAGTGAGCGCGATGACCAAGTAGACCGGTAACACCCACGTACCGGCAACAGCATGCAGATTCCAGAGAAACGCGCGTCCCTTGAGGCGGAAATCGGGAATCAACCAGGTGCGTACGCGCCGCGCCGCAGATCCGCGCGGCCAGCGCAGATAGAGCCCGGTCGAGGCCATGAAGATCAGCAGCATCGTGCATGCGCCGACGATCTGCCGGCCGATGTCGCGATCGCCAAGGTCGCCGAGCATCAGCCAGCGATGCAGCTGGCGCACGTTCCGGAAAAACGTCTCAGCACTGCTTGGCTTCGGCTCCAGCAGCGTCCCGGTGTAGGGATCGGCGTAACGCTGCTCTCCCCTGCCCCTGCCGCCTTCGCCTCCGGCCGCTCGCTCGCCAGTCGGTGCGAACGTGACACGTGTGATCGTCGACGGCTCGCGCACGATGCTCAAGCCTGCGATGCGGTTGTGCGGGTGTTCGGCGGCAATACGAGTCAGCAGCTCGACCGGCGCCAAAGGCGCCCTGCCGTTCGCGGCCACCTGGCGGTTGTCACGCTCGATCGCCCCGACGATCTGCTGCTCGAACGACAGCACCGCGCCGGTGATGCCCACGATCGCCAGCACGATGCCGGCAGTGATGCCGACGATCCAATGAGTCTGGAACAGGAGTTTGCGTAGCGACATCAGACTTCCGCCCAGCTGCGCAGCAGGTTGTGATAGATGCCCGTCAGCTGCACCACGGACGCATGCGCGGGATGGTCTGCCCCGAGCCGGCGGATCGCGCTGTCGAGATCGAACAGCAGCGCCCGCTGACCGTCGTCGCGCACCATGCTCTGAATCCAGAAGAACGAGGCCAGCCGTCGGCCGCGCGTGATTGCCTTGACGTGATGCAGGCTGCTGGCCGGATAGAGCACGATGCTGCCGGCCGGCAGCTTCACGCTGTGAGTTCCGTAGGTGTCCTCGACGATGAGCTCACCGCCGTCGTAGTCGGCAGGCTCGGAGAAAAACAGCGTGGCGGAGATGTCGGTGCGCACTCGTGCGCCAGTGGCGCCGACGACGCGGATCGCGTTGTCGACGTGCGTGCCGAAGCCATCGCCCACTTCGTAGCAATTGAAGAGCGGCGGGAAGATCCGGTTCGGCAGCGCCGCCGAGATGAACAGCGGGTTGCGCGAAATCGCGCCGACGACGATCTTGCCGAGCTCGCGCGCCGTCTCGGAATCCTCCGCCAGCTGGCGATTATGCTTGACCTGCGCCGACTGCTGCCCGGCGGTCACGCGCCCGTCGATCCACTCGGCGCGCTCGAGCAGGCGCTGGCAATGCGCCAGCTCCTGCGCCGTGAGCACACCAGGTACTTGCAACAGCAAGCGCGTGTCCTGCGGCCGCTAGAACGCGATATCCGCGCCCAGCAGGAAGGAGCGTCCCGCGCCAGGGTTGTAGCGGCCGCCGTTGTTGTTGAGGCTGATGGCGTACACCTCGTCGGTGACATTGTTCACGTTGAGCCGCACCGTCACCTTCGGCGTCGCCTGCCACGCCGCAGTGGCCGCGTAGACCCAATAGCTCGGTGCCGCTGGAGCGGCGCCGTTCGGTATCGTGAGCGAGCTGCGCGCCACCGTGTCCATGTAGCGCACGCCGCCGCCGACCGAGAAGCCGAGGGGCAACTGGTACGTCGTCCAGAGATTGCCGGAGTTGCGCGGCGTCCACTGCAACGTCGCGTTCTGCTGATTCGTCGCGACCGATTTGGTGAACTCGCTATCGAGGTACGAGTAGCCGGCGAATACCTGCCAATTCGGCGTGAGCAGGCCGCTCAGGGTCAGCTCGATGCCCTCCACCTGCTGCTCGCTGTCGAGACTGACTGCGACGACCGTGCCGCCGATCGTCTCGCTCGTGATCACGTTCGTGTTGACCGTGCGAAACACCGCAGCAGTGGTCGACAGGCGCCCGTCGAGAACATCCCACTTGGTGCCGAGCTCGTAGTTCGTCGACTTCTGCGGCTCGAGCGCAGGGTTGTTGGCGTTGGTGGTCGTCGGCGACAGCGTGAAGTTCAAACCGCCCGGCGGCGTCTGCGTGGTCGCAGCGGACAGATAGACGCTGCCGTTATCGGCCGGCTTGAACACCAATCCGGTGTTCCAGCTGGTCAGCGTGTCCTTCACACCGAGCTTGATGTCGGCGACGCCCGTGCCGGGAATTGCGACGCTCAGGAAGTCGGTGTCGTAGCGCTCGACACGTGCGCCGGCTGAAAACTGCCACTGGCGCGTCAGCTCCACTGTATCGAAGGCATAGCCGGCGACCGTCGTGGTTTCGCCGCGGGTAAACGCACCGGTGCGCGCCGGCGCGTAATCCGTGACCGGATCGTGCGGATTCGGATGGTAGAGGTTCGCCGGCGGCGCGGTGCCGGCGCCGGTGCGTCCCGGGCTGATCTGCGTTTCGTTGGCGTACTCCACGCCGGCGCTCATCGAGTGCGCGAGCGAGCCCGTGCGGAACTCGAAGTTCAGGTTCGTCTGGTTGGTGAAGTTGCGGTTGATGCGCTCGTTGATCTGCCGCGAGCGCGTCACCAGGCCCGTGAGCGGATCGAAAGCCGTCGAGTTCTGAATCGTCGTGACGACCGCCAGGCGATGGTTGTCGCTGTAGCGGGAGAGATTGCGCAGCGTCACGCCCGGCGCGAAATCGTGCTCGATGCGCGTTGTATAGCTGTCCGAGTCGACGTCGTCGAAGTCGACATTGCTGATGCCGTAGTAGTTGCTCTGGTCGACGCGGTCGACCGGCGGAGTCGTCGGCGCGAGGCCGGGCAGCGCCACCGACGGCAGCCCGTAGTCGGGAATGTTCTCCTGACGCAGGATCTGTGCCGCCAGCGCCAGGCGCGTCGGCGTGCCGAGGCCGAGCGCGAACGACGGCGCAATGCCCCAGCCGTTCTGCTCGACTTCGTCGCGACCCGCGACGCCGCCGTCCTGCCACATCGCATTCAGGCGCACCGCGCTGCCGCCGAGGAAGTCCTCCGGCAGCGGCTGGTTGAAATCGGCCGTGGCGCGCACGTGGTCGTTGCTGCCGTACGAGAGGCCCATCACGCGCTGCGGCTCCTGGAACGGCGTCTTGGTCACGAGATTCACGGAGCCCGAAGCGTTGCCGCGGCCCGTGTAAGAGCCCGACGGACCCTTCGACACTTCGACCTGGTCGAGGTTGAAGACGTCGCGGCTGTACGCCGCCTGGTCGCGCACGCCGTCGATGAAGATGCTGTTGGTTGCATCGAAGCCGCGCATGAAGAAGCTGTCGCCCGCGGTGTTGGAAGCACCACCGCCCTCGCCTGCCAGCATCGTGATGCCGGGCGTATTGCGCAGCACGTCCGACAACGTGATGGCCGCCTGCTCGCGAAACACGGCCTTCGGAATCACGACCAGCGTCTGCGGCAGGTTGACCAGCTCGGCGGTGTACTTGGGCGACGAAACTTCGTTGCGATACTTCTCCGCCTCGACGGTGACTTCCTCGAGCTCGGAGTTGCGACGGCGGTTCTGCCGCGTCGGACGCTGTGTCTGACCTTCGTCTGCCGCGGCGAGCACTGGCGCGTCGCCGCTCTCTGCCGCAGCTTGCGCGTAGACGAACGACGGGCTGGCTGTTCCGAGGACGAGACCGATCGCGGCGGCAAGTGGGCCGCGCGCGGGCATCGCTCGCACTGGCTCGTTGGAAAGCAGCATGGCTGGGATCTCCCTTCTTCTTTGGGCAACAGACCGAGCCGCGAGGGCTCCTGGATTCGCTGTGGACTGTAATGCGAATTATTCTTATTTGCAACAGCCCTAGCATTGCCTATACGGGAGCTGCGAAGAACGGGCGGGGCCGCGAAGAACGCGGCGCCTTTTCCTCGAGCTCCGCTTCAGTCTTGTGGGTCGCTCGCTTCTCGAGCGACGCGCGTGCCGCCCTGGTCGACGAACTTGTAGGTCACGGCACCGAAGAACATCTCATCCCAGCTCTGCTGGCCCCACGGCACCTTGCGCGCCGGATCCGGATTCGCCTTGTTCTGCGTCGAGTTGTCGAACGCGGCGACTGCAGTCACCTTGGTCCCGGCCGGCAGGAACTTCGGCTCCTTCAACTCGTAGTCGAGCTGCCAGTTGTAGTTGTACTTCGCGATGTTCAACAGCTCCTCGTGCCGACCGTCGGGGTAGTCGGCATAGAAGCGCATGCGCTTACCGCGGAAGTGCATGTGCGGCAGCATGCTGTAGAGGTGCGCGTCCTTCTTGATCGTGATCGTCTGGCGCATCTCGTGATCGGGATCGTACGGCGGGATCGGATCCCAGCCCTGCGTGAAGATGCAGGCGCAATCCGGGATCATGCGCTCGGTCGGAATCTCGTCGTCCTTGTAGAACCACAGGCCGATCTCGCCCGCGTCGACAGTCGCCTTGCCGTTCGTCGTGTAATGCAGCTGCAGCGCCAGCGTCGAGCCCTTCTTCAGCAGCCCGCCGGTGTTCGGCGGCTCCTGCTGCGGCTGCGCGCCAGGGATGTAGGCAGTGATGCGTGCGGCGTTCGGGTCGACGCGACCGAAGTCGATGCGCAGGTCCTTCGGCGCATCCGGCGGGATCAGCTGATTGAGCGTGTGATGCAGCACCGTGCGATCGCCCGCGATGTACTGGCTCGCGCGCACCCAGCGGTCGCGCTCCATCCCGTCGATCGGCACTTTGACGTAGCGATAGTCGAGCACGCCGCTCGCCGGGATTTCCTGCGCCGGAATCCTGACGATCAGATCCGGCTCGCCGTAGGCCCACTTGGTTGCAGGCCACGTCAGCTGCGTGAGCGGATCGACGGCGCCATCCTGCTGCGCGCCCGCTTCGATCCAGTGAATCAGCGTCTGCTGCTCAAGCGGCGTGAGCGCGAACGTTTCCTTGAAATCGCCGACGTGGGGATCGATCTGCCCCGGCGGCATGCGCTTGGTCAGCACCACCTCGCGGATCATCGGCGCGAAGCCCTGCACGACCGCGTGGCGGTTCATTGCAAACGGTGCGATGCCGCCCTCGCGGTGACAGCGCGCGCAGTTCTCCGCCAGGATCGGCGCGACGTCCTTCGAGTATGAGATCGCGCTTTTGCGCTGACCGCGCCCCGCCGCGGCCACGTACTTGACTGGTGTGCCGCGCGTGCGGACCTTCGCTTTGCTGACCCCGCGGCCGGCGAGCACGTCGTCGATCGCCTGGGTGAAGTGCTTGTCGACCGGGCCGCGATAGAGAACGTCGGTCGTGCCAGGCTGCAGCAGGAGCACTTCGCCGATGCGATTCACGCCGAGCCCTTCCGAGACGAGCTGCGTGTCATCCATCAACACGGGAATGGCGACAGCGTGCTTGTCGAGCTCCTGCTGCACGGACGCGCGCGTTTCATCCGCGACCGGGTCGATCATGAAGAATTTGATCTTGTCCTGGTACTTCGTGCGCGCATCGCTGAAGGCGGCGAGATCTTTGGCGCTGACCGGCTTGCCGCTGCTCTGGACCAGCAACGCGATCGCCTTGTGGTCGTCGTAGTAACTGAGCTGATGGAAGTAGCCCTGCTGGTCCAGCAGGGAGAAATCGCCGACGCGCTTGACGTCGTTCGCCGCGGCCGCGGCACCGGCGGCGCACAGCAGCGCCACTGCAAGAGTTGCTTTCGTCACGAAGATCTCCCTGGTTCTATCGCCGAAAACTGCTGCCGGATCGGCCTGCACAGCGCTGCGCAAAGCCTACTATTCCGTGGCCGGCCGGTGAAGGATTCAGTGCACGGCCGCGAAGGATTTCGCTGGGTGAAACTCGTGCGCAGCGCTCGACCAGAGCTACTTGCGCGCCGCGTGTGATTTGCGAGTCGAACGCGTCAGCGGACGGCGGCTCGTCGCAGTGCGCCGCGCCGACTTGCGCCGACAGCCCGCCAGCCATGCGATGCGAGCCTCGGCAGCCTTCTCGGCCGCGTCCTCGATCTCGCGATAGGCCTTGACGATGGCACGCCCGAGATCCGTGAGCCGTGCGCCGCCGCCGCCGCTGCCGCCGACGCTGGCGGTCGTGGCGGGGTCGGTGAACATCCTGTTCACGTCATCGAGCAGCAGCCAAGCGCGCCGGTAGCTCATCTTGAGCTCGCGCGCCGCCTGCGACAGCGATCCCGTGGCTTCGATGTGCTCGAGCAATGCGATCTTGCCCGGACCGATGGCGCTGTCCGGGCTCAGGTCGATCCGCAGCCGGATGCCGGGTGTCTGCTGCTTGGCCATGGGTGCGAATGGTACTGCGAAACCGGCTGGGCGCGGCACTGCGCCCGGTCGCGCAGCGCGTGCACGCTTGCGCCCACGACCCGCGGCCCGGTATCGTTATGTCTTCGCGGATATAACGCACACGAAGGGAGCTGCCGGTGGCTCGCATGCAGTTTCGACGCCTGATCGTTCCATCCCTGCTCCTCCTCGCCGTCGTGCTCGCAGCTCCCGCGCGCGCAGCCGAGGAGGCGCAGCATGAGCTGCTGGTGTTCGCCGCCGCTTCGCTCACCAACGTGCTCGACGAGATCGGCGCGGCTTACACCGGGCAGACTCAGCAGCCGGTGAAGTTTTCGTACGCCGCCAGCTCCGCGCTGGCGCGGCAGCTCGAGGCCGGCGCGCAGGCCGACGCCTTCCTCTCGGCCGATCTCGAATGGATGGACTACGTGCAGGCGCGCAGCCTGATCGATCGCTCCACGCGCCGCAACGTCCTCGGCAACCGGCTCGCGCTGGTGGCGCCGGCCGACAGCAAGATCGAGCTGAAGATTGCGCCTGGCTTTGCCCTGGTTGCTGCGCTGGGCACCAACGGGCGGCTCGCGACGGGTGATCCGGAATCCGTACCTGTCGGCAAGTACGCACGATCAGCGCTGACGTCGCTCGGCGTGTGGAACGAGGTGGCGGACCGCCTGGTGCGCGCGGACAACGTTCGTTCTGCGCTGGCATTCATCGCGCGCGGCGAGACGCCTCTCGGCATCGTGTATGAGACCGATGCCAAGGTGGAGAAGCGCGTGCGCGTCGTGGACTTCTTCCCAGCGGACTCTCACCCGCCGATCGTCTATCCGGTCGCCGCGACCGCGCATGCCGACCCGACTGCGTGGCGCTTCCTCGAGTTCCTGAAAGGCGACGCCGCCCAGGAAGCATTCAAGAAATACGGCTTTCAGGTTCTCCCGCAGAATTGAGAAGAATTCATGGCAACTCCCGTCCGGACCTCCGGTGCGGCGCTCGTCGCTGCGTTGATTTCATGCCCCGCGCTCGCCGCCGGCGATCCGGCAATCGAGCAGCAGCTGAACGTCCTGCAACAGGCACTGGCGAAGCAGCAGGAACAGCTGCAGCAGCAGCAACAGCAACTACAGACGCAAGCACAGGAGATCGCGCGGCTGCGCGAGCAGCTGGCGGCGTCGCCCGCGACCGGATCGTCCACTGAGCAGCTCGCCAGCGAGGTGCACCAGGCAAAACTGGCGGCGCAGGATGCTCCGCGCGTCACGCTCACCAACGCACGGCCCTCCATCACGAGTGCCGACGGTCGCGCATCGTTTTCGCCGCGCGCGGTCGTACAACTCGACGCCGCAAACTACGGCGATCGCACAGACGGTGGTGCCGGCGACTTCCGTCGCGGCTCGGTCGGGGCGACGGCGAATCGGGAGACCGCCGCCGCGCGGGATTTCTCCGAGGGTGCCTACTTCCGGCGCGCGCGCTTCGGCTTCGAGGGCACCGTCGCTCGCGACTTCACGTACCGCGTGCTCGCAGAGCTTGGCGGCTCCGGCACCGAGGGCCCGGCACGCATCAATGACTTCTGGATCGGCTACACGGGCTTCGCGCCGTTCACGATCCAGGTCGGAGCATTCTCGCCGCCGGCCAACATGGATGACGGCATCAACGTCGAGAGCTCGCTGTTCATCGAGCGCGCCACGCCCTCGGAATTGTCGCGCACGCTCGGCGGCGCGGACGGACGCATCGGCATCGGCGCGCGCGGCAACGGTTCGCGCTGGATGAGCTCGGTGACGCTCACCTCGCGCACCGTCAACGACGCCGAGGTCTTCGACTCGCAACTCGCCGCCGTCGGCCGCTTCGGCGCGCTGCTCGCAACCTCGGCCGACTACAACCTGCACGCGGGAGTGTCGGGAACCTGGGTGATCCATCCGCCCGACCAGGGATCGACGGCGGCCGTCACTCAGCGTCGCGTCGTGCGCTTGCGCGACCGGCCGGAGATTCGTGTCGACAGCACGCGGCTGATCGACACGGGCTCGATCGATGCGGACTCGGCGTACGTGTACGGGCTCGAAGCCGGCGCCAACTGGAAGAACTGGTATCTGCAGGCCGAGAGCTTCCGCTACGGCATCGAGCGCAGTCCCGCGACCGGCACCCTGCCCGATCCCACCTTCGACGGGTTCTACGTGCAGGGCAGCTGGATCCTCAGCGGCGAGAGCCGCCGTTACGACATTGCCACCGGCGCATTCCAGGCACCGCGACCCTTCGTGCCGTTCACCTCGGCCGGCGGTCGCGGCGCGTGGGAGCTGGCTCTGCGCTTTTCGCGCATGGATCTCGATTTCCATTCCGGTCTTGCCGGCACCGCTGCTACCGCCGACGCGATTCGCGGCGGCACGCAGGACATCTGGACCTTCGGCGTCAACTGGTACGTCAACGCGAACGTGAAGCTGATGCTCAACTGGCTGCACGTGGACGTCGACCGGTTGAATCCTGCAGGCGTCGGCAACCTCACTCCGTTCGGGCCAGCGCCGGGCACGCCGCCGATCGGCGTACAGATCGGCCAGGACCTCGACATCTTCGGACTGCGAACCCAGTACGCCTTCTGACGACATGCGCACGACGCTCGCGCGCCGGGATTTCGTGGTCTTTTTCGGCTCGCAGCAAGCACGTGGCGACTGCCTGATCGTATGCAGCGCGGGCCGATGTGGCTGGCGTGCGCTGCATTTTGCAGTTGCGTCCGAAAGTGGCGAGTAGCGCCCGCTTCATCGCAGTACATCGACTCGACTTTCGCCGTGTCGATTCCAGGAGACTGCCATGAACGCTTCGATTGTGCGCTGGGCCGCGGCCGCCGCTGCTGCGACGTTGACGCTCGGCACTGCCGCCGCCGGCAACGACGGCTCGCGGCACAAGCTTCCCGAATTCCGCGTCGTCAACCTTGCGTCGCTCGGCGGCAGCGAGAACGCGGGCAACAGCATCGACGATCGCGGACTGGTCGCGGGTTTCGCGAACCTGCCGGACAACTACGATCACGGCGTAATGACGGATCTCAACGAGCTGCTGCCCGCTGATTACGCGGATCATCTCTATACCGCGAACGACATCAACAACGATGGCCAGATTACGGGCTACGCGATCAAAGCAGGGACTGAAGAGTCAGTGGCGGTCATGCTGCTGCCGCAGGCCAGGCAGCGTCGCGACAATTCGGCGGCGACTGCGTCGCTCGCGCGCGAGGCGCGTTCGGTGCAGCTGCCGGCGGATGCGCGGAATCGCGTATTGCTGCGCGCCGGGGCGACGGAAGCCCGACTCGGCAAGTAGCTGACATAGCGACTTTCGACCTGTCATCGGCAGTTTGCCGACACGCCGCCGCCATGCCGGAACCCGCGGCGGCGCTGGTCGCTTCTGGTTACAGGAGCTTGTCAAAGAAGCGAACGTGTAATGCTGGTGTTGGTCGTCGAGGACGAAGCAATCATTGCCTATTGCGCCGCTGCGATGCTCGAGGACGCAGGCTATACGGTGCTCGGGCCAGCACACACGGCCGACGAAGCAATCGAGCTGATTCGCAACCGTCGACCCGACGTCGCGTTGGTCGATATCGACCTCGAAGTACCGGGCGCCGGCATCGGATTGGCGCGTCAACTGCGCTCACAGCACGGCACGGCAGTCATCTTCACGACCGGTCGCATGGACCTCGCTCGCACTCATGCCGACACGGCCGTCGGTGTGCTCGCCAAGCCCTACGATCCAGCAGAGCTGGCCAGCGTGGTCGAGTATGCCGACTCGGTACGTCGGGCTTCGGCGTCGCGCGCTACGCCGCCGCGTGCTACCAGCTTCGTGGGTCTCGTGTCGAACGTCTCGCGCGCGTAGGCGGATCCGGGCTCACTGCATCCAGCTGACGATGCCATCCAGGGAAGGCGGCGTAGCCGTTCCCGCGACCGTCGTCGTGCCCAGGTACAGGAACGCGACGATGTGATCCGCGGCGCTCAAGCCCAGCGCAGCTTTGGCTTGCGGATCGTATGCAGCAGCACCCGTCTTCCACATCGCGCCATAACCGAGGGCTTGTGCCGCGAGGACCATGTTCTCGACGCCAGCCGCGACCGCGGCGATCTGCTCGACTTCCGGGATTTTGCCGGGCGTGACGTGCGCCGCGGCGACGACGATGGTGGGTGCCCGCAGCACCTTGCGACGCTCGCCATCGAGCTGCTCAGGCGTCGATTGCGGAAACTTCGCGAGCGACAGCCGCGCCAACTCGGCGCCGAGCTTGTCGCGCGCCGCACCTTCCAGAACTACGAAGCGCCACGGCCGCAGGCGGCCATGATCGGGCGCCCGCGCGCCCGCGCGCATGATCAGCTCGAGATGCTCACGCGACGGCCCGGGCTCCGACAACTTGAGTGCGCTGGCGCGCGAGTCGATGGCAGCGAGCAAGTCCATGCGTGATTCGCTCACAGCGGACGTACCTGCATCGCGAGGTGCAGACGGTCGCCGCGCATCGTGCACATTGCGATCTCGACGTGGTCGCCTGCATTCCAGGTACGCGACAGCGCCTGCGAAGGAATGTAGACAGGCAGCTTGAACTGAGTATCGATCTGCATCGCGCCTTTCGGCAGATGCGACGCCGCAGCGGCCAGGCATCTGCCGAGCGACCACATGCCATGCGCCACCACCTGCTTGAAGCCGAACATCTGCGCGGTGCGCACGGTGAGGTGAATCGGATTGAAATCGCCGGAGACGCGCGCGTAGCGCCAGCCGGTCTTGTCCGCTACTTCCAGCGTCTCGGTCGACACGCCGCTGGACGGCATTGCCGCACGCTCTATCGAAGGGCGCTTGCTGCCCTCCTTCGGCGGCGTATTGCCGCGCGCGAACATCGTGCTCACTTCTTCCCAAACGGCCGTGCCGTTCTGCTCATAGCGCGTGAGGAAATCGTACTCCTGGCCGAAGTCGGTGAGCCGCATGGTGTCGAAGTAGACCGTCAGCCGCAGCGGCGCCCGCAGCTCGACCGGCTGCAGCACGCGAATTGTGTTGCGCAAGTGGATCAGGCCCAGAACCTTCACCGGAAAGTTCTTCACGACGAACAGCTGCATGTGCATCGGCATCGCGACCAGGTGCAGATACGCGGGCGGCAGCTCGACGCCGGCCGGCACCGCGCAGACCTCGCGGTAGCGCTGCAGATGCGCGGCCGACAGCACTACGCGGCGCGCTTCGAGCTCCACAGGCTCGATCGTCGTTCCCTCCGGCGCAACGTAGGGCTTCTTGCCGAGGACGACGCGGGCGTAGGCCGGGACCATCGATGGCAGT
>DATEJG010000019.1:0-27174 GCA_035278165.1 Steroidobacteraceae bacterium | reverse complement strand
TCGCCTCAGCGCCTTACTGCTCACAGCGAAGATGCCGGTGTGACCCTCGATCCTGCGAACGCGCCCGTGCGGTCCATACTCGATCTCGATCGCCGGCATAGCCGACAACGCTTGATACTGGGCTTCGCGGGCGGTAAGGCTGTAGATTCCCGCCGAGTTCACAGAACGCTGAAGAGTCGGTCCATCTGCCTGCGCAGCAACTGAATTCAGCACGCAAGCGGACGCGAAGAGAATCCGTATTCGTGAACTGGACATGATTGCTCCCTATTCATGACCTGCCCTTGTTGTCTTCCGCTGCCATCAGTCGTGCTGAGGTCGGTAGCGCCGACTGTCGTCACACACCGTTATATCTTGGAATTCCTCCGGGAAGAGTTGAGACAGCGGACATCGCAATCCAAATCGCCAATAGACATACGACAAGAAGCAGAATGCTGGAGAACAGCCCCAATGCTCTTCCCCACGGGCGCTTTATTGCGGCTGTAACCCAAAACAAGAGCAATGGACTCAGCAACAGGAGCAGCGCTCCGTACCAAGTACTGCCGAGAAAATTCGGTGGAGGATAGTTTCCCGGCCCACTCTCCAGGATGCGTGCGCGATCGTACGAAATGTTCCAGCTGAATACCGCCATCGTCACGACTACAAAGAGAATGGCACGGACATAGAGCGGAGCGCCCTGCAGTGCGCGGAGGGGCGACGAGCTATTCTCTTCTCGCATAGTCTTCGGCTCGCGCGACGGATTCCAAGTGTCCAGACTCCATCACCGAAAACTGGCACCCGCCGCACGCTTTACGTGCCCATCATTCAAGACGCGAAGAATAGTTGCCGCGACCCGTGCGCGGCGCTGATCCACGCCGTTGTCCCGGCTCATCGTCGGTCTGTGAAGGTAGAGCCAGGCGCCGAGGGACAAAGCCACGCTTGTGCCAATGACGACGTACGACCAGACGGGTAGTTGTAGCAGGAACATGGTCCGTCACTCCTAGCCACCATTCTTGTTGCGCCCCTCATACTGCTCTTGGGCGTGAGGAGTGACAAGAGGGCCTGCAAACGCCCCAGACTGGCGGTGCAGAGCAGCGGTTCGGGTCGAGTAGCGCGAGGTCGGTATCAAGCTTCAGCTGCTGCTCTAAGCGTGTCATCTGCATGCTCATCAGGGTTTGGTGTTGCTACAGACATATTGCCGTTCCTCGTGTGCGCCCAATCTTCTTCCCGTTTCCTCGGACAGTTGCTTTAAAGTGCGTGAGAGGATGTCTCGCGCTGGCTCATTCGTGCCTCCTTCGACGACTTCGTCGCCGAAAACCGCCCGCCGCAGTGCGCAAAGGCAGTGAAACGCCTCTCATACTGTGGAATGCCGCAGCCTGTCGGGAGCCCATAGTGCGTGCTCTATCACGCGGCGATACACCTCCCCGCGCTAGCGTTCCACGAGCATTCAGGGACTGTCTGACGGGGCATGGGTATGAGTTCGATGACTGTGGCTCGCGATCCGAAGCGGTCGCGAGGCGAGATGGCTCGAAATGAAACGGCAACGCCGCCAACGCGCGTCTTGCTGGTCGAGGACGTGGAGGTGGAAGCCGAGCTGATCGTGCATCAGCTGCGGCTTGCAGCCTTCGATTTCTCCTGGCGCCGCGTGGAGACGGGAGAGGCGCTGCTCAGCGCCTTGAAGGATTTTCGTCCCACGATCGTGCTGTCGGACTTCAGTCTCCCGCAGTTCGACGGCATGAGTGCGCTGCAAATGGTGCGCGAGCAGGCACCCGACACTCCCTTCGTATTCGTTTCAGGAACCATCGGCGAGGAGCTCGCGATCGAGGCGCTGCACCGTGGCGCCGCCGACTACGTACTCAAGACGAACCTGAAGCGCCTGGCGCCCGCCGTGCGCCGCGCGATCGGCGATGCCGCCGCACGCCAGGAGCGGCGCGAGCAGGAAGCCCGGATTGCGCGCTTGACGCGCGTGCTGCAGATGCTGAGCGGCATCAACAGCCTCGTGCCGCGTATTCGGGATCGCAAGGAGTTGCTCAGCGAAGCATGCCGCTTCGCGGTCAAGACCGGCGGTTACGCCCATGCAGTGATCATGCTGCAGAAGAGCGACACCCAGTTGGTGCAGCCCTACGCATGGTCGGGCATCGAACCTGGACGCACCGATTCGCTCTGCACCGAGCTCACCGGGAGCGTCGGAGGCGACCAGGAGATCGTCCAGCGCGTGTTGAGCTCGGGGTCGGTGTTCGTCTGCAATGACATCGAAGGGTCAGGAAACGACAGCGCCCTGCACGCGATCCTGCTGCGGGCCGGCTGCCGCTCGGCCGTCGCCCTCCCCCTCATCGTCGACAAAACGACGATTGGCCTGCTCCTGCTGGGCGCTCACGAAGCGCACGTAGTCAGCGACGATGAGCTGCGCATGCTGCGGGAGGTCGCAGCGAACCTGTCCTTTGCGGTCCAGTATCTGCACAAGGACAGCACGCTACGTTTTCTCTCCTACTTCAATCCGCAGACGGGCCTCGCAAGGCGCTCGCTGTTATGCGAGCGCCTCGGGCGCCTTCTGCAAAAACCGGCCCGCCGCGACCACCACTGGGCGGTGGCAGTCTTCGACATCGAACAATTGAGCGTCATAAACGATTCCTTCGGACGACACATCGGCGACCTTCTCCTGCAGCACGTCGCCGATCGCCTGCGCAGTCACGTGCAGGACGGCGAGCTCCTCGCCCAGTTCGACGGCGGCACGTTCGCGATGCTGCTGCAGGTCGAGACTCAGCCCAATGCCCGGGACCCCATGCAGGAAATGCTTGCAGCGGTATTCGGGCGCCCGTTCGAGCTGGAAGGATGCGAGCTGCCGGTGCTCGTGAAATCCGCACTGGCGGTTCGGACCAGCGACATCCGCGACGCCAACGTGCTGGTGCAGAATGCAGAAACCGCGTTGCGCATGGCAAAGACGGCAGGAGAAAAGCATCTGTCGTTCGACGCCGAGCGGCACTCGAAGGTCATTGCTCGGCTGACGCGCGAGCACAAGCTGCGCAATGCGTTGGAGCAGCAACAGTTCGAGCTGCACTACCAGCCCAAGGTCAACGTGAAGTCGCGTCGCATCGAGGGAGTGGAAGCGCTCATCCGCTGGCGAGATCCAGAGGCGGGCCTCGTGTCGCCCGCAGCGTTCATTCCGCTACTGGAGTCGACGGGCCTGATCGTCGAGGTCGGCGATTGGGTGCTGACGCAGGCGGCGCTGGACTGCCGTCATTGGCGAGAGCTGGGGCTGCCGACAGTGCGCGTCGCGGTAAACATCTCGCCGGTGCAGTTGCGGCGGCCGGATTTTCTGCCGCGCTTCTTGAAGCTGACGGCAGGCTGGAGCAGCAGCAGCTGCGGATTGGACGTGGAGATCACCGAGGGCATGCTCATCGACGATTCGACTGCGACGCTGAAGAAGCTGGAGCGGTTGCGCGAGGCGGGCTCGCGGATCGCGATCGACGACTTCGGCACGGGCTACTCCTCGCTGGGCCGCCTCGCCGATCTGCAGATCGATACGCTCAAGATCGACCGCACGTTCGTCCAACGCCTGCGATCCAACGACCGTTCGGGCAGGGCGCTGGTTCGGACGATCATCTCGCTGGCGCGCGCCTTCAATATGAGCGTCGTTGCCGAGGGCGTCGAAACGGACGAGCAGCTCGGCATCCTCTGGGACATGGATTGCGACCAGTCGCAGGGATACGTGCACAGCAAACCCGTCAGCGCCAGTGAAATGGCGCAACTCCTCAAGGAGGGCCGAGGTAACGGCTTGCGTCCGCCCGAGGGCAGCGACACCTACCGATAGTGCCAGCGGCGAGTATGTGCCTGGATCCTGGTGGTTGCAGGAACGCTCAAGCGAATTGTGTAACGACCCGATTGTGTCGGGTCGCCCTCGACCACCGTCGCATCGACTGGCTGCTCCTGCTGTGGACGACCAGCGCCGCAGCACTCGCACTCGTCGCAGCGCTCTTTCGCATTCTGATGAACGCCACGGGACTCACCAGCGGTTGACCAGTCAGCAGATGCTGCGACACGCGCGGCATCGACGCGAATCACTTCATCGTGATGCATCCTGCACTCTAAGTCGGCGTTGCCAGATCGGGCCGCTCGGCCATTGTGCGAGCGGCCCTCTGCAAGTGCGCATCGATCCAGGCCTGGATGTCCGCCATGACCCGCTCCTTGCCGATGTCGGCGAGCAGATCGTGGAAGTGACCCTCGTACAGCTTCAGCGTCTTGTCGCTCGAGCCGGCCTTCTCGTAGAACTCCTGGCTGCCGCTCGGTTTCGTCACCTTGTCGGCGGTACCGTGCAGGATGAGCAGCGGCAGAGTGATGCGCTGAAAACTCTTCGCGAGCATCTCATCGGCGCGCGCCAGCTCGGCCATCGTCTCGGCCGGCTGCGCCTCGTTGGCGATCAGCGGGTCGGCGTTGAGAGCCGCCACCACCGCAGGGTCGCGGGAGAAGTCCTCGTTCTTGAGCTTGAACACGCGCGCGTGCGGCGCGACGTGGCTGATCCCCCTGACGATGGCCAGCGCGACATCCGGCGCCGGCACCTGGTATGCGAAGTCCTCGCAGATGAGACCGGCGATCTCGTCCTGATGCTCGAGCGCGTAGCCGCAGGCGATGACGCCGCCGGCGCTGTGACCGAGCAGGAACACCGGCAGGTCCGGCTCGCGCGCCTTGACCCTGTCGATGAAGGTCGCGAGGTCCGCGGTCCAATCGGCGAATTTCTCCACGAAGAAGCGCTCGCCCCCGGAGCGGCCGCGGCCGCGATGATCCAGCGCGTAGACGGCGAGCCCGTTGGAGGTGAGCTGCTCGGCGGCCCATTGGTACAGGCCGCTGTGCGCATTCAATCCATGGGAGATGACGACCACGCCGCGCGGCTCGTCCGCCGGCTGCCACTCGCGGGTGAAGATCCTGACGCCCGCGACGCCTTCGAAGCTTGCTTCGGTCATGTGCCTGCGCTCCTCGTGTCCGGCTTCAGCTACGAATGAATGCCAGCAGATCGGGATTGACGACGTCGGCATGTGTCGTGCACATACCGTGCGGCAGGCCCGGATACACCTTCAACGTGCCCTTCTTGAGATGCTTGATGGAGAGCAGCGCCGCGTCGGCGATCGGCACGATCTGATCGTCGTCGCCGTGCATCACCAGCACGGGGACGTCGATCGATTGCAGGTCCTCGGTGAAGTCCGTCTCGGAGAATGCCTTGATGCATTCGTAGTGCGCATTGGCAGCGCCCGCCATGCCCTGGCGCCACCAGTTGTCGATCACCGCCTGCGACACCTTCGCTCCGGAGCGATTGAACCCGTAGAACGGGCCTGCGGCGAAGTCGCGGTAGAACTGCGCCCGACCCGCCGCGAGCGCCGCACGCAGGCCGTCGAAAACCTCGAGTGGCGTTCCGCCGGGATTTCGCGCGGACTTCACCATTACGGGCGGCACCGCCCCGATCAACACGGCCTTGGCCACGCGACCCTTGCCGTGCCGCGCCACGTACCGCGCGACCTCGCCGCCGCCGGTCGAATGACCGATGTGAATCGCATCGCGCAGGTCGAGCTTCGCGGCGAGCTCCGCGAGGTCCGCCGCATAGGTGTTCATCTCATGGCCCTGCGCAGTCTGCGATGAGCGGCCGTGGCCACGACGGTCGTGAGCGATGACGCGATAGCCCTGGCCGAGGAAGTACAGCATCTGCGTGTCCCAGTCGTCGCCCGACAGGGGCCAGCCATGATGAAACACGATCGGCTGACCGCTGCCCCAGTCCTTGTAGAAAATCTCTGTGCCGTCTTTCGTGGTGATGGTGCTCATGGACGTGCCTCTACTGGGTGGTGGCGTGCGCGGCGCGCGACAGGAAGGCTGAATCACAGCACAGCGCCGTAGCCGACACGATTACACCAAGGTATCGGGCGCCGCGTCCTGATGTGATCGCTCCCTGGCAACCAACGGCGCAACCAGTGTCACCCTTGCGGACTACGCCGAGCGCTGGGCGCGAACCACGCAGACGTACGCGCGCCAGACGCTGGCATATACGAGCCACACGCTGCTGCCCGAGGCGCTCGAGCGGTGGCCCACCCGTACGTCGAAGACCTACGGCAAGCCATCGACATGGAGGCGATCCGCGCTGCACCGCTGAAGCTCGCGGTGGACCGCTCGGCCGTGCTGGCGTGCACTACTGGGAACCGATCGATAGCCTTTACGGTCTCGACATCGAAGGGGTAAATCCGAGTCGCATGACTCGATTGACGCGCGCGCCCCGCAGCTGACGCATGACAGCTCCACCAACGCACTGATCCGTCGTTATCGGACCTCGAGGAGTCTCTGATGCAACTGGGAATGATCGGACTTGGACGGATGGGCGCAAACATGGTGCGCCGCCTGCTCAACGGCGGTCACGGGTGCGTGGTCTTCGACGCGTCGCCGAAAGCTGTCGAAGATCTCACGGCGCGGGGCGCCACGGGTGCGGCGACGCTCGCCGATCTCGTCGGCAAGCTGGACAAGCCCCGCACCCTTTGGCTCATGGTGCCCGTGGCGGTCGTGGACGAGACCATCGACCGGCTGCTCCCGCATCTGGAACCCGGCGATACGGTGATCGACGGCGGCAACACGCACTACGTCGACGACATCCGCCGCGCCAAGGCACTGGCCGCGCGCAACATCCATTACGTCGACGTAGGAACGAGCGGCGGCGTGTTCGGCCTCGAACGCGGCTACTGCATGATGATCGGCGGCGAGCGCGAGATCGTGCAGCGGCTCGATCCCATTTTCGCGACCTTGGCGCCCGGCATCGGCAGCATCGAGCGCACACCCGGGCGCGAGAACCGCAGCGGTACCGCCGAGCGAGGCTATCTTCACTGCGGACCGAGCGGTGCCGGCCATTTCGTCAAGATGGTCCACAACGGCATCGAGTACGGAATCATGGCCGCGTATGCGGAGGGCCTCAGCGTGCTGCGCGCCGCAAATGCCGGCAAGCACACGCGTGAGGTCGATGCCGAAACCACGCCGCTGCGCAACCCGGAGCATTATCAGTACGAAATCGAGATCGCGGACGTCGCCGAGTTGTGGCGCCGTGGCAGCGTGATCTCCTCGTGGCTGCTCGATCTGACCGCCACGGCGCTCGCGGAGGATCCGGCGCTCGCGAAGTATTCAGGTCGCGTGTCCGACTCCGGCGAGGGACGCTGGACGATCCAGGCGGCGATCGATGAAGGCGTGCCCGCTCCCGTTCTCACGACGGCCTTGTACGAGCGGTTCAGCTCGCGCGGTGCCGCGGAGTTCCAGGACAAGGTGCTGTCGGCAATGCGCCATGAGTTCGGCGGCCACCTGGAGAAGCCCCGTGACAAACGGACCGCCTAGCGATGCACTCGTCTTCTTCGGCGCGACCGGCGATCTTGCCTATAAGAAGATATTTCCGTCGCTGTACGCGATGGCGAAGCGCGGCACGCTCGACGTCCCGGTGATCGGCGTCGCGAAGAGCGGCTGGGGATTGCAGCAACTGCAGGCACGCGCCCGCGACAGCATCGAGCAGCACGGGCCGGTCGATGCAGCTGCTCTGGGAAAGCTGATCGGACTGCTGCGTTACGTGGATGGCGACTACGGCGAGGCCCGCACGTTCGCGGCACTGAAAGATGCGCTCGATACGGCAGCTCGTCCCGCGCACTATCTCGCAATACCGCCGGCATTGTTCGGCACGGTCGTCGAGCACCTCGCCCACGCAGACTGCGCGCCGCCTGGCTCGCGCGTCATCGTCGAAAAGCCGTTCGGTCGCGACCTGGCGTCGGCGCAGGCTCTCAATCGGACGCTGCTGCGCACGTTCGACGAGCACCACATCTTTCGCATCGACCACTATCTCGGCAAGGCACCGGTCCGCAACCTGCTGTTCTCGCGCTTCACCAATCCGCTGCTGGAAGCCTTCTGGAATCGTCAGCACGTCGAGAGCGTGCAGATCACCATGGCAGAGGAGTTCGGTATCCAGGGACGCGGAGCTTTCTATGAAGGGACCGGAGCCATGCGCGACGTCGTGCAGAACCACCTCTTCCAGGTCCTCGCGCTGCTCGCGATGGAGCCGCCGCCGCGCATCGACAGCGACTCCGTGCGCGACGAAAAAGTCAAAGTGCTCAAGGCGATCGCGCCGCTGCAACCGCAGGACATCGTGCGCGGCCAGTTCCGAGGCTACCGCAGCGAGCCCGGCGTATCCGCGCAATCGCAAGTAGAGACCTTCGCAGCAGTGCGCCTGGAGATCGACAACTGGCGGTGGCAGGGCGTGCCCTTCTACATCCGCGCCGGGAAGTCGCTGCCCGTGACGAGCACCGAAGTATTCGCCCGATTGCGCCGGCCGCCCGAGCTCTTTCACATCCGCACCGAGCCCAACCACGTGCGCTTCCGCATCAGCCCGGACATCGAAGTGGCCATGGGCCTCAACGTCATCGATCCCAGGGTCGAAGACGACAGCGACACGGTCGAGCTGCTGGCGAGCCGACGGCCCGGCAACAATGAAGTCGATGCGTACGAGCGGGTGCTCACCGATGCGATGGCCGGCGACGAAAAGCTGTTCGCCCGCGAGGACTACATCGAGGAGGCGTGGCGCATCGTCGACCCGGTGCTGAAGGCCGGTACTGCGCTGCATGAATACGATGCGGGAACCTGGGGACCGGCGGAAGTCGCCAGCGTAACGCCTGCAGGCGGCTGGCACGATCCGGTCATGAAGCGCTAGATGGACGCGATCGCCAGCACCGCATCTCGATCGCAACTGGAGGACAGGGCAATGACTGCAGAACGTGCGTTACTCGCCGGCGGTTGTTTCTGGGGCGTGCAGGATCTCTTTCGACGCTACGACGGCGTCCTCTCGACCCGCGTCGGCTACACGGGCGGCAGTACACCCAATGCCACTTATCGCAATCACGGCAGACATGCGGAAGCGGTCGAGATCATGTTCGATCCGGCCAGGATCAGCTATCGACAGATACTCGAGTTCTTCTTCCAGATTCATGATCCGACGACGCGCAATCGTCAGGGTAACGACGTCGGCACCAGCTACAGATCGGCGATCTTCCATACGAGCGACGAGCAGCGTCGGATTGCCGAGGACACGATCGCCGACGTCGACGAATGCGGCCTGTGGCCGGGCAAGGTCGTGACCGAGGTGGTGCCCGCCGGAGAGTTCTGGGAAGCCGAGCCGGAGCATCAGGACTATCTAGTGAACAATCCGGGCGGCTACACCTGCCACTTCGTTCGTCCAGGCTGGAAGCTTCCGGTTCGCAAGAGCAAGGAAACGAGGCCGGGACCTTCCGACCCCACCCATCAAGGCGCCAGGTCGGACTGATACTCCAGCGCAAAAACGAGAAACCTGGAGATCAGCAAAATGTCGGCGGCCCGATAGCGGATCGTGTGGCTGTCCACGCGCTCGACGATCGGCAGATAGCCGAGCATTTCCACCGGCCGATAGTTCTTGAAACTCAGCTCCAGCGTGACCGGGCCGTTGAGCTTGCGCGGCTTGAAGTCCGCGATTCGCCGGACCGCGGCGGCGGCGCGCTCACGAATCAGATCGCGCGCGGCCTGCGGCGTCAGGGTCTGCGCGGAATGAAAACTGTACGGCCATTTCACGACGGCGCCCTCCACGTCCCCGAGGAGCGCCTGCGTCTCCTTCACGACTTCGCTGTCGCCGGTCACCAGGATCACCGGCACGCCGAACTGACCGGCGATCGCCGAGCTGAGAGCCGCTTCGGACGCGGCCGTTCCATTCAAGCGAACCGCCGTCAACTTCGCGCTGGAAATCGTGTGCGCCCGCACGCCCTGCAGGTTCGTCGTTGCAGTGTGATAGCCGAGCAGGATCGCGCCGTCGAAATGCCCATCTTCGATCCCTTGCATCATCTCCAGCGGGCGCGGGAAGGACCGCACGATGCGAACCGCAGGCGGCAATCTGTCGATCAGCAGACTTTGTGCATTGCCGTGCGAATCGCTCACGACGATGCGAGTCGCTCCTGCATCGGTCGCTCCCTCGATGGCCGCATTCACTTCGGCGGTCATGAATTCGCGGAAACGCTCGTACTCGAAGCCGCCAGGGCCGAGCTGCTGCTCCGAGACGACGCCCGCTATTCCTTCCATGTCCGCCGAGATATAGATCGAAAGCTCCTTGGTCTGTGCCGCACCGAAGGCCGCAGCAGAGGACAGCAATGCCAGAATTCCGTATGCCCACTTGTTCACGCGCCCGACTCCCAGACTGTTGTTCGCCCTGGACTCCACTACGTGCCGACATTTTAGAGACTATTTGGTGCGATGATGCATCCCATCGAACCAAGGTTGACCAAGATGCAAGACCCTCAACCCGATGTGCACGAGCAGCCCGTGGCGCTCACCCGCCGCGACTTCATCCAGCTTGCGACAGCAATGGGTGCATCGCTCGCCTGGGGCGGTGCGGCGCATGCTTCGCAGACCAGCTGGAAAGAACGGCGCGATCTTTTTCCTGAAGGAGTGGCTTCGGGCGATCCGGATTCGACCAGCTGCATCCTGTGGACACGACGTCCGTTCGAACGCGGCGATCGATCGCTGCTGACGGTCGAAGTTGCCGAGGACGAAGCCTTTGGTCATGTCGTTGCGCATGCCTCTGCCACGGTTTCCGCCGCCTCTGACTGGACGACCCGGGTGCTGGTAGCCGGGCTGAAGCCGGCGCGGCAGTATTGGTATCGCTTCATCGACCAGGAGGGAAATGGCAGCCGCATCGGCCGAACCAGGACAGCGCCCGCACCCGACGATCCACGGCGCGTGAGCTTCGCTTTCGTCAGCTGCCAGAGCGTCAATGAAGGCAGGCTCAACGCGTACCGGCGGATGATCTTCGAGGATGAGCGCGCCGCGCCCGCCGACCAGCTCGATTTCGTGCTGCACCTCGGTGACTTCATCTATGAAGTCGTCGAATATCCGGACGAGGTGCAGGCCCGATACGACCGCAAGATTTACGAGGTCGCGCGCATTCCCGACGGCGCGAAGGTCAGCAACTTCCACATCCCTTTGACCGTGGACGGCTATCGCGCTGTTTATCGCGGCTATCTGCGCGATCCGGACCTGCAGGATGCCCGCGCACGATGGCCGTTCGTGGCGATGTGGGACAACCACGAATTCTCCTGGCAGGGTTGGCAGAGCATCGTGAAGGCCGGTCCGCTCGAGCGACCGGGCCAGACGGTCAAGGTCGCCGCCAATCAAGCGTGGTTCGAATACATCCCGGCGCGCGTTGCGCCTCCCGGCGGATCTCTCGAGCGCTTCGCTGCGCCCGCCGTCAAGGATGCTCCGATCGAGAAATTCGACGACAACGGCCTCGGTCTCGAGCCGAACAACCTGACGGCGATCCGCAGCCTCATCGCGTATCGCGCGCTCCGGTATGGCCGGCACCTCGACCTGATCATCACCGATCAGCACAGCTACCGCAGCGAGGATCCCACGAGCGATCCCGATCTCGAAAAGCTCGGCGGCCCCGAATTCCTCGGCATGTTCCCCGAGGAAGCGATGGAGATTCTCGACGGCGGACGAGCGTTCAACGCAGGCAAGCCGCCGGCAGAGGTCGCTTTTGGCGATGTCCGGATTGCGAATCCACGCAGACAGGCGCCTCCACAGACGATCCTCGGAGCCGAGCAGAGGGCGTGGCTCAAGGATCAGCTGGGCAAGTCGTCGGCGACGTGGAAGATCTGGGGGAACTCCCTGGGGACACTCGACTGGCGAGCCGACCCGCAAAACCTGCCGTCGGGGCTCACGAAGCCGTGGCCGAGCGGCTATGCCAACCTCGGCGGCGGCGATCACGGCAGCGCTTACGTCGAGCGCGCCGAGCTCTACGACTTCGTCCGCGACGCCAAGATCACGGGCTTCGCGATCGTGTCGGGCGACCGTCACAGCTTCTGGGCCGGCTATGCCGCAAAGGCGCTGCCGCCGAAGGCATTCGAACCGGTGGGTCTCAGCTTCGTTGGCGCTTCGATCGCAAGCCCTGGCGTCATGGAAGCGTACGAGCACACCCTGCCGAAGGACCACGCGTTGCGGCCGCTCTTTCTCGCTGACCGCGCCGACGGAAAGCCCGAGTGGACGTTCAACATGTTGCTGCGACACGGCGTCCGCTCATCGCTCGCCTATGCAAAGACGCGTGACTTGCAACAGGCACGCGCCCTCTCCAATCGCGAGCTCGCGCCGCATCTCGAATTCGTCGACCTCGGCGCTCACGGCTATGCCACGGTCCGGCTGACCGGAAATGAGATGCGCACGGGATTCGTGTGCATCCCGAGGCCGATCGAGCGCAGCGCCGGCACCGATGGAGGACCGCTGCGCTATCGAATCGCGCACGTCGCAAAGCTCTGGCGCGCAGGCGAGCGGCCGCAACTCGTGCGCGAGGTGATCGAGGGCGATCCCGGGCTTGGCTGAACCGCCTGCCGCTCACCACTCACGCCTGCGGTCGTTCTTCCGGGAGGCAACGCGGCGACGGGGCGTCGATCGGGTCACCGTTCGGGGCTGCGCCTTCCACGAGAATCTCGACTCGCCGATTGAGATCGTGCGCGGCGGACGTCGCTGCGAAATCGAGCGGCCGTCTCTCGCCCAGGCTTGCGATGTCGATCGCGTTCGCTCGCAGTCCGCTGGCGACCAGTGCGCGACGCACGGCGTCCGCACGGCGCATCCCCAAGGCATCGTTGAATCGGCAGCTGCCTGCGTAGTCGCCGTGGCCCACGACGACTACACGCGTGGGCCGAGCACGACTCAGCTCTCTCGCGATACGCGGGATCGCCGCTCGCACCGGCTGGCGCATGTGCGACTCGTTGAAGCAAAAGTGCAGCGACGGGCCCCACGGCTCGAGCGCAGGGTCCGAGTACGTTGGCCGGGAATCGCCGCGCATCGAACTGATGCCGTCCCATGCCGTGGCGGCAGTTTCAGCGCGGTTGCTCATGCTGCGAGGGATGCCGCCGGCATGACGCTCCAGGAGTTGTGCTTTGAGTGCAGCGACGCCGCTGTCGGTGCAAGTCTCCGTCAACAGCTCCCGAGCCTCAGTCAGATCCGGAACCGGCCGCTCGCCGGTCAAGGGATCGATGGGCGGTCGCAAGGTGTGTGAGACCAGCGTCAGTCGCATTGCACTACCCAGCGCCGTATCTCCGTATTTATTCGCGACGGCTTCGAGATCGGCCAAGCCCTCTTCCGACACGATACGGCCGCCGAAGGACAACAGGCGGCCGACAGCGTCATTCAAGCGTCGTTCGCTATTCAGCAGCGGCCGCAATGCGGCCTCGTCGTCCGGCGCATGCGCATCGACTACGACGATCGGAACTGTGTCGCTTACCGCAGCCTCTGCATCGCTTCCCAGCTGCAGGCGCGCGCGAACCTCGTAGTCGCCTGGCTGAGGGAAAGTCCATCCCTGGTCGCCGAAGTAGATCGGCACCGTTTGTTCGGTGCGCTCGCCGGGCGACAGCATCGCGTACTCATCGCCGACGGGCTCGAACCACGCAAGCGGCTCGACCACGTTCCACTCCTCGTTCCCTGCGCGACGGTATTCGATACGAACCACACCGTAGCTGGGATTGAGACGCCCTTTGATCGGCAACACTTCCTGTCCTGCGTTCCTCGCGAGCAGGCGAATCGCCACCGGATAGCCGAGCGGATATGCAGCCGGCATCGCCTGGATCCGCAGCTCGACGGCTGGTTGCGCGTTGTCGGCATGCTCCGCCTGCTCAGCCTCCGCCGCCGCAGCGCTGCGTATCGCGAAGAGATTGCGCAATCGTCTGACTGCAAACTCCCAGCGGGTTCGCGCGGGGTCCTGAGCGGTCTGCGCACGCAGCTCGTCGCACTCTGTCGGCGACGCACGCCGGCTGGCGAACGGCGAGCTCTTCGCGCCGGGCAAAATGTCGCGGCTCGCGGCAGTCTGGAAGAAACGGATGGTAGCGGGACTGACCTCCATCAACGGCGGCTCCCGCAGAATCCATTGGCCTTGCTGCTGCTCCGAAATGCATCGAGTGGGTGCCTCGAGCGTCAGGCGCCCGTCACTCATCTGCGCAGCATCGAGGTGACGACGATTCAGCGCATGGAGCAGCTCGTGCGCGAACGTCCTGAGCTGCAGCAATGGCACTGCGTCGGGCTCGCGCTCGCCGAACTGATTGGCCGTAGTCGGCGGCGCGACCGCGAATCCCTGTCGATCCTTGACATCGAACATGATTCCGAACAGCGGCTCGCCAGTGTCCGAAACCAGCGCTGCCGCGAGCAGCGCATAGACCTTTGCATCCGCATCTGCAGGAACCGCCTTGTTGCTCCAAGCCGCGGCGAATCTGTACAAGTCGGCTCGGTCCAGCGGACCGCTGGCGGCCTTGTAAGGCACGTCCAGATTGTCCGGCGTTATCGCCGCGTCGATTCCACCGCTATTGAGGATCGTCCGCAGCGACACGGCGCGACCTTGCCCGGGCACATCGAATGGAATGACCGGGACCTGCTGCAGAGCATCGACTTCGATCGCGATGTGGAAGCGCTGACGCACACATGCAGGCTGTGCGCAGCTTGAATCGGGCCAGAGCAGCGCCCAACCGAGCAACGCCGACGCGGTCAGGAGTGCTGTTGCAATGACCATTCTCCAGCTGCGGCGCGGAGCGAAGCGAACGGGCAAGCGCATGATACAGCTTGCCGCTCAGCGGTGAGGCACCACCGCTACATCGCAAGTGGCGCGCTCCAGCACGAGCCGGGTCACGCTGCCGAGAATGTGCTCTGACAGCAACGATCTGCCTTGTTTTCCCATCACGATGAGCGTGCATCGACTCGCGGCGGCGCGCTCTTTGATGAGTACGCGCGCGTCGCCGGTCTCCACTGTCTTGAATACCGCGCGCCCGCTCAGGCCGGCAGTCAACTCCACCATCTCAGCGTTCGCCGCCCGCTGCAGCTCATCGGAGTAAGCAGCGATCCCCTCGTCGCTGACGCCGGCGCTGCGCAAGCTTCCGATCAAAGCAGAATCGAGCGCGTGCAACACATGCAGCGTTGCGTCGGGCGCCACCGCGGCTGCGAAGCGCAGCGCCGGTGCGGAGTAATCGGAGAAGTCGACCGGCACGAGCACGTTTTCATAAGGGATCTGCGGATCCTGTTTTGCCACCAGCAGGGGGCACTCGACCCTCCGCGCCATCCGCTCCGCGGTGGAACCTATGATGAAGTCGCGGATCGGATTCACGCCGCGCGGGCCCAGGACCATCAGGTCGCTGCTCGCTGCGACGGCCAGAATCTCGTCCATCACCCGGCCCTCTCGCAGCAACCGATCATTGACTACGCCGCCGGCGGCCACGATGTCGGCGGCAAGCGCAGCGAGCGCGCGCTCGGCGTCGAGCCGCAGCGGCGAATCGACGTCGAGCGCCGGGGAGCGACGCATCAGCGCCTGCACTGGCGAGCTGTCGATCACGTGTAAGAGATGCAACGAAGCGCCATGCTCCTTTGCAAGCACTCCGGCGCGCCGCGCAGCTCGATGCGCGGAAAAGGAGAAGTCGCTCGCAGCGACGACAGTGCGGATGGGGCTCGCCATGGTTGCTCCAGAGGTGCCCTGATCGGGTGCCAGGACCCCGCAATCGTGACCGCGCCGGGACCGGACGGCAACCTGCCGCGGGCGCAGGTTTCAAATCGTGCTATGCGATACTTCGCCGATCATGAGTTTGAGCCTGATCGTAATTCTTCCCTTCGCAGGCGCACTGATCGCGGCCTTTCTCCCCGCGCATGCGCGCAACGCGGCGAGTTGGCTGAGTGGTCTGGTGACTATCGTCTGCACCGCTGCGGTGGTCCGCCTGTATCCCAGCCTGACCGCTGCGGAGCCCGTGCTGCGCGAGCGCCTGAGCTGGGCTCCGCAACTCGGTCTCGAGCTGTACCTGCGCATGGACGGCTACGCAGGGTTGTTTGCCTTGCTCGTCGCTTTCATGGGCCTGCTGGTGGTGCTGTACGCACGTTACTACATGTCGCCCCAGGATCCGGTCCCGCGGTTCTTCTCTTTCCTGCTGGCGTTCATGGGCGCGATGCTCGGGACAGTGCTGTCGGGCAACCTGATCCAGCTCGTGATCTTCTGGGAGCTGACGAGCCTCACATCATTCATGCTGATCGCCTATTGGTATCACCGCGCCGACGCCCGGCGTGGCGCGCGGATGGCGCTCATCGTCACGGCAACCGGCGGAATGTGCCTGCTGTTGGGCATCGTGTGGCTGGGCAGCATCGCCGGCGGATTCGACCTCGACACGGTCCTGGCGAGCGGCGCCACGATTCGAGCGCACGAGCACTACCCTGTCGTGCTGATGCTCATTCTCCTGGGCGCACTGACCAAGAGCGCACAGGTTCCCTTTCACTTCTGGTTGCCCAACGCGATGGCGGCGCCCACGCCGGTGTCGGCGTACCTGCATTCCGCGACGATGGTCAAAGCCGGCGTGTTCCTGCTGGCACGCCTCTGGCCCGCGCTTGCCGGCACTGCCGAATGGTTCTGGATCCTGTGCACGCTCGGGCTGGCCTCGCTGCTGCTCGGCGCCGTCGCGGCGCTCTTTCAGCGCGACCTCAAGGCAGTGCTGGCGTACTCGACGATCAGTCACTTGGGGCTCATTACGCTGCTGCTGGGGATGAACAGTCCGCTGGCACTGGTTGCCGCCGTTTTCCACATGATGAATCACGCCACGTTCAAGGCTTCGCTGTTCATGGCCGCCGGCATCGTCGATCACGAAACCGGCACGCGCGACATGCGACGCCTCGGGGGTCTGTCGCAAGCGATGCCGATCACCGCGGGCGTCGCGCTGGTTGCCTGCGCCGCAATGGCAGGCGTCCCGCTGCTGAACGGATTTCTATCCAAGGAGATGTTCTTTGCCGAAACGATCTTCGCCGGCGAAGGGCCGCTGATCCGCATTGCGCTGCCTGCCATTGCTACGCTGGCGAGCGTGTTCAGCGTTGCGTACTCGGCTCGCTTCGTCCACAGCGTGTTCTTCGGGCGCGCGACGGGCGACCTGCCGCGAGCGCCGCACGAGCCGACGCGCGGAATGCTGGCGCCGAGCGCACTGCTGGTTTTCGCGTGCTTGCTGGTTGGCATACTGCCGGAGCAGACGATCGGGCCGGTTCTGCGCCTCGCAGTGGCGTCGATCCTCGGCGCTGCAACGCCCGAGTTCAGCCTGAAGATCTGGCACGGCTTCACCACCCCGGTACTCATGAGCGTGCTCGCGCTCGCCGGCGGCAGTTTTGTGTATGCGGTCCTCTTCCGTCGCAGCGCACGTGCAATGGCCGCGGCGCCGTGGCGCGCACCTCTCGACGGCAGACGCGCTTTCGATGTGACGATGGTGATGATCGTTCGTGTGTGCGAGCGCCTGACCCGGGCGATATCGTCGCGCCGCCTCCAGGTTCAATTGCTCCTGATCGTCGTCGTTACGCTCGCCACTGCAGCGGCACCGCTGCTGGGTGCGAGCCTGCCGCCAGGACTCGCGCTGACGCGCGTCGCTTCAGCCTTCGCTTTGCTGTGGCTCGTCGGCGCAGCGTGCGCGATTGGCGCCGCCACGCAGGCAAAATATCACCGGCTTGCCGCGCTCATCATGGTCGGTGGGGCGGGCCTGGTGACCTGCCTGACATTCGCCTGGTTCTCGGCGCCAGACCTGGCGCTCACGCAGATCTCGGTCGAGGTCGTCACGACAGTGCTGCTGCTGCTTGGACTGCGGTGGATGCCGCGGCGAACCAAGGTCGACGAATTGCGTCGCAAGTCGCTCCGGGCCCGTGCGCGTCGCGCGCGGGACCTGCTGGTCGCCGTTGTCGCGGGAGCGGGCGTCACCGGCCTGGCACTCGTCATCATGCTGCGCCCGCCTGTTGAAGTGCTGAAACCTTTTTTCCTCGAGCACGCGCTGCCGGACGCAGGCGGACACAATGTCGTGAACGTGATTCTGGTCGACTTCCGCGGTTTCGACACTTTCGGTGAGATTACCGTGCTCAGCATCGTAGCCCTGACCGTGTACGCGCTGCTGCGTCGCTTCCGTCCCGCGGCAGAGAGCCGCGGGCTCCCTCGCGCCCAGCGGGAAGACGAGGCGCGCGCAGCGCTTGCATCCGGCGAAGGCTTGCCCGGCGGCTATTCGCTCATCCCGGCAGTCGTCGGCAGGATGCTCATGCCCGTGGCAGGCATCGTCTCCGTCTATTTTCTACTGCGTGGCCACAACGCGCCGGGCGGCGGATTCGTCGGCGGCCTGGTCATGGCGACCGGCATCATCGTTCAGTACATGACGAGCGGCGTGCTTTGGGTGGAGTCGCGACTGCGCGTACATCCGCATTACTGGATTGCGCTCGGCCTGCTTGCCGCGGGTGTCGCGGGTATCACGGCATGGTTCGTGGCCGCGCCCTTCCTGACGAGCGTCGAACGGGATCTCACGCTTCCGCTGCTGGGCTCGCTGCACCTGTCGACGGTGTTGTTGTTCGATCTTGGCGTGTACATGGTCGTCGTCGGAGCGACCGTCCTCATGTTGATTGCGATTGCACACCAGTCGTTGCGTCAGTCGCGAAAGTCGTCGTCCGCGGATGAGCGCGCCGAAATCGGGGTCATGCCGGCCATAGAGGCGGATCGCTGATGGAGCTCGTTCTTGCGCTCGCCATCGGCGTGCTCACTGCGTGCGGCGTCTGGCTGATCCTGCGGCCGCGCACGTTCCAGGTGATCATGGGCCTGGTCCTGCTGTCCTACGGCGTCAACCTCTTCATCTTTGCAATGGGACGCCTGGTCACCGACCGCCCGCCCATCCTCGACGCGCGGCCGTTGGAGGCTGCGCAGTACGCCGATCCCGTGCCGCAAGCCCTCGTTCTCACTGCCATCGTCATCAGCTTCGCCACCACCGCGCTGTTCCTCGTGCTCTTGATGGCTGCACGCGGATTGACAGGCACCGACCACGTCGATGGCAAGGAGCCTGATTCGTGATCGCGTTGCTGCAGCACATGCTGATCGTTCCCATCCTCGCGCCGCTGCTGGTGGGAGCGATGCAATTGTTTCTCGGAGAGCGGCGCGGCGCCAGGATCGTATGCTCGTTGGCCTCGGTGCTCGTGCAGGCGGCCGCAGCGCTCACGCTGCTGTACATGACGACAGACGCCATGCCGGACATCTGGACCGAGGGCGTCGGCGTTTACACGATCGGGTCCTGGCCTGCACCGTTCGGAATCGTGCTCGTCGTCGACCGGCTGTCGGCGCTCATGCTGTTGTTGACCTCGCTGGTGGCGCTGGCCTCGCTGGTCTACTCCCTGGCTTATTGGGATCGCGTAGCGCCGGCGTTTCATTCGCTGTTTCAGTTCCTGCTGATGGGCCTGAACGGCGCCTTTCTGACGGGCGACCTGTTCAACCTGTTCGTCTTCTTCGAAGTGCTGCTCGCATCCTCCTACGGACTTCTTCTGCATGGCTCCGGCGTCGGCCGCGTCAAAGCGAGCTTGCACTACGTCACGGTGAATCTGCTCGCGTCGTTCCTGTTCCTGATCGGCGTCGCGATGATCTATGGCATGACCGGCACGCTGAACATGGCAGATCTGGCCGGTCGCATCATGCTGCTCGCGCCTCACGATCGCGCGCTGTTCGAGTCGGGTGCGGCCATCCTCGGTGTTGCCTTTCTGATCAAGGCCGGTGCGTGGCCGCTGAACTTCTGGTTGCCGACGACCTATGTGGCCGCGAGCTCGCCGATCGGCGCCGTGTTCTCGTTGCTGACGAAGGTGGGCGTGTACGCCGTGCTGCGCGTGGGGACCGTGCTTGCCGCCGGCAACGCGGAAACTTCGTTCATCGATCTCGGACTCTTCTACGGCGGCGCCGCTACCGTCGCATACGCAGTCGTGGGCATGCTGGCGTCCCGCCAGCTGGGCCGCATCATCAGCTACTGCGTCGTGACTTCGACCGGCTTGCTGTTCATGGCTCTGGGCCTGCGGATCGACGCTTTGACGGGACCGGTGATCCTGTACCTGGTGAGCTCCGTGCTCGCCACCAGTGCTTTCTTCATGGTGAACGGTCTCGCGCAGCGGACACGCACTCACCGCATCCGCGAAGCTGCTGACGTGGCGCCGCTGCCCGACATCACCTACGCCGGTTTCGACATCACTCCACAGGACCCGCTCTCGCCGAAAGACGAGGTAGGTATCGCCATTCCCGCAGCAATGGCATTTCTGGGGCTGGCGTTCATCTGCTGCGCGCTGCTCGTGGCGGGGCTGCCACCGCTGTCCGGTTTCATCGCAAAGTTCGCCCTGCTGAGCACTGCTGTCGGTCATAGCGCGGACGCCGGGATTGGCTGGCATGCCTGGGGGCTGTGCGCGGCTTTGATCACGACGGGTGTTGCCACCATGATCGCGCTGACGCGTGGCGGCCTGCGCCTCTTCTGGACTTCCCAAGGCAGGACAACGCCGCGGCTGCGCATCATCGAAGCCGGTCCGGCAGCGTTCCTGATCCTGCTGTCCATGGCGCTGACTGCGGGGATCGCGCCTGTCATGACATATCTGAATTCGGCGGCCCGCTCTCTGCACTCCCCCGATGTTTACATTCGCGTGGTCAACGGCACGCGGGAGGGTGCTCCATGAGACAGGTGCCACTTTACCTGACCCTCGCGCTGGTCGGGCTCTGGCTGCTGCTCAACGCAGAGCTGAGCGTGCTGTCGATCGCCTCCGGCGTGCTCCTGGCCCTGCTGCTCGTACTCGCGATTGCACGACTGCGGCCCGTGCGGCCACGCCTGCGTCACGTGCATCTCGCCATTCCGCTCCTGGCCACGCTGCTGGTCGACATCGTGCTGTCGAACCTCGCGGTGGCACGCGTCGTCCTTGGACTCACGCGCAATCGGCAGGCCCGCAGCGGCTTCATCGACATTCCCCTCGAGCTCAGCGACCCGCACGGGCTGGCGGTTCTGGCGGTCATCGTGACCGCGACGCCTGGAACGTCATGGGCGGGAGTAGCGCCGGACGGCCGGGTACTGCGTCTGCACATGCTCGATATCAGGAACGAGGACGAGTGGATCCGATCTTTCAAGCAGCGCTACGAGCGTCGCTTGCTGAGGATTTTCCAATGAGCGCCGTGTTCGGCTACGCCCTGTGGTTTGCGCAAGCCTGCATCGCCATCGCGATGTTGAATGCCATGATACGTTTGTTCATCGGACCGGCCGCGCAGGACCGCGTGCTCGCGTTCGATTCGCTCTACATGAACGGGATGCTGCTGTTGTTGACGCTCGGCATCAGCTCGATGTCGACGGCGTATTTCGATATGGCGCTGTTGATCGCACTGTTCGGTTTCGTGGGGACGGTGGCGCTTGCGAGATTCCTGCTGCGGGGTGAGGTAATCGAGCCATGACCACGGCCGTGCTGCCGCTCTGGGTGACGATTCCAGGGACCGTATTGCTGGCGCTCGCCGGCGTGACGACGCTCATCGGTTCCTTGGGACTGTTGCGCCTGCGGGATTTCTTCTCGCGAATGCACGGGCCGTCGATGACGAACACAGTTGCGGCCGGCGCGACCCTGCTCGCTTCGATGCTCGTGTCGTCTGCGGTCGCCGGTCGGCCGATCATCCATGAGCTGCTGATCGCCCTGTTCGTGAGCGTGAGCGCGCCGCTCGCTGCCATCATGCTCGTTCAGGCTGCGCTGTATCGGAACAAGGCGCGCCACAGCGGCGATGTCACCACGGACGGGAGCAGCAGCACCTGACCTCGGCAACGCTGCCGAACGCCGCGCCTCGTGGAGACTCATCATGGCCGTGATCCGACGCCTCAACTACCAGCATCTGCTGTACTTCTGGTCCGTGGTCCGTACCGGCAGCCTGACGCGTGCTTGTGAGGAGCTGGCGCTCTCCGCTCCCACCGTCAGCTCCCAGCTGCGGACGCTGGAGGAACGGCTCGGCGAGAAGCTGCTGGCCAAGTCGGGGCGGAATCTGGTTCCCACCGAGGTGGGCAAGATGGTCTACAGCTATGCCAACGAGATCTTCACCAAGGGCCAGGAGCTGCTCGATGCGCTCGAGCAGCGCCCGTCGACGCGACCGCTGCGACTCCTGGTGGGAATCGACGATGTGGTGCCGAAGGAGATCGCATACCAGATCGTCGAGCCCGGCATGCAGCTCAAGCAGCCGGTGCGTATCGTCTGCCGGGAAGGCACCCTGGAGCGCCTGGTCGCAGACCTTGCCGTGCACGACATCGATGTCGTGTTGTCGGATGCTCCGGTCACGCCGACTCTCAACGTCCGTGCGCACAGCCACTCGCTCGGCAAGTGCAAGGTCTACTGGATGGCGACTCCGGCGCTCGCCAGGACCCTGCGCCGCGGATTTCCCAAGTCCCTGGACGGCGTGCCCGTGCTGCTGCCGACCGATGACACCGCCATCCGGCGCGCTCTGGATCAGTGGCTCGATCGGCAGGGCGTGCGCCCGCTCATGCTCGGCGAGTTCGAGGACTACGCGATGCTCCGTGAGTTCGCGCGCGCCGGGCACGGCTTCGCTCCGGTGCCGGCAGTGCTCGAAGCGCAATTTCGCCGCGAGAACGGCTTCGCGCGCATCGGCATGGCACACGGCGTCAATGCCGAGTTTTTCGCGATCTCGTCGGAGCGGAAGATCAAGCATCCCGCCGTCGCCGCGATGACGGACAGTGCGCGGCAATTGTTCGCAGAACTGAGTTGACTCCGGCCTCGTACGCGCCCGCTGCGCTGTGAACAATTGGAATTATTCTGCGAATACGTTTTTCTTTCTCTAACTGACTTTCGGCGCATCGTCCCCATAATTGGCGACATGTCGCGACCCCTGTCATGGCCGCTCGTTCTTGGCACCGCGCCGCGGTGGCTCGTACTGGTCGCGGTCATGTGCTGTGCGGCTCTGCCGGGTCCTGCACGGACGCAGCCGCTTGCTCGCGGATGCGCCCTCCCCGGCTTCGACTGCGGCGCGTTCGTTGCAGCGGACCGAGCGCCCTCGGTGCAGGCGTCCGATCGCCGTCCCGACGCAGCTGCCAGCGACGGCAAGCCGGACCCGCTGGCGATCGATTCCATCTCCATGGCCACGGCCAGGCTGAGCACGCTTCAGCCAACGAAGATCTCCTTGGATGCCCCGGCTGCGCTGCAGCCACGTTCGCCCGCTCAACCGCGAGCGCCTCCTGCCGGCGCGAAGCGCTCTCACTGATCGAGAGTCGAGCCGGGGCGCCGGGCGCCTCGGTCCATTCGTTGCGGCGAACGGGAGAGGTCCCATGGTTCCTTCTGCGTGGAAGCTCGTTTTGTACGGGCTCGTCATCGTCATCGGCAGCTTGATCGCCCTGCCCAACCTGCTGACGCCCGTTCAGCGCGCAGCGTTGCCTGACTGGCTGCCCGACAGGCCCGTGGCACTCGGCCTCGATCTGCGCGGCGGCGCGCATCTGGTATTGGAGATCGATGCCCGCGCCTTGCGGCAAGAGCAGATGGATGCTCTTCTCGGCGATGCGCAGGCAGTTCTGCGCGATGCGCGGATTGGCGGCGTCCGTGGATCCGTTGAAGCGGACCTGGTGATCCTGCGGGCCAACACGCCCCAGATCGCGGCCGCCGCGGAACGTGCATTGCGCGCAGCCGACACGGACGCCGCCTCGTCGAAGAAAATCGCGATTGCGCCGGACGGCAGCATCCGGCTGTCTCTCGACCCTGCAGCGCTCGCGGCGCGCGAGCAATCGGCTCTGCAGCAAAGCGTCGAAATCGTTCGCCGCCGCATCGACGCGATCGGCGTAGCCGAGCCGACCGTCCAGGCGCTCGGCTCGACTCGCATTCTCGTGCAGCTCCCTGGCGTACAGGATCCTGCGTCGATCCGCACGCTCCTCGGCAGCACCGCGAAGTTGACCTTTCACCGCGTCGAGTCCTCGCATGCCCGCGGCTCCGGAACAGTGCCCGCCGGATCGATTCGCGTTCCCGCCTCGGACGCAGCTGTCGACTACGGGCTGCAACGTCGGCCGCTCTTGCAGGGCGAGCGGCTGGTGCACGCCAGCGCCGGCATCGATTCGCGAGACGGCGGCCGTATCGTCTCGTTTCGCTTCGACGATGCGGGCAAACGGCTGTTCGCGCAGATCACCCGCGAGAACGTCGGTCGCCAGCTGGCGATCGTTCTCGACGGCAAGGTAATCAGCGCACCCGTGATTCAGGAGCCGATCGTCGGCGGCTCCGGGCAGATACAGGGGAACTTCACAGCCGCGCAGACCAGCTCATTGGCCGCGCTGCTGCGCGCCGGCGCGCTGCCCGTTCCGCTGCAGATCGTCGAAGAACGAATGGTCGGGCCCGACCTCGGCAGCGATGCAATCCGCATGGGCGCAGCGACTGGCGCCGCCGGACTGCTGTTGGTCCTGGTGTTCATGACAGTTCTGTACCGGGGATGGGGGATCGTCGCCAACCTGGCTTTACTCATCAACACGGCTCTCACGCTGGCAGCGCTGACGCTGCTCGGCGCGACGCTGACGCTGCCAGGCATTGCCGGCATCGTGCTCGGCATCGGCCTTGCGGTCGACGCCAACGTGCTCATCAACGAGCGGATCCGCGAGGAGACCCGCAACGGCAAGACGGCAATAGCAGCCCTGACGAGCGGCTTCCAGCGAGCCTACGCGACGGTCATCGACTCCAACGTCACTGCCCTCATCGCCACGGCGCTCCTGTTCTGGTTCGGCTCGGGGCCCGTGCGCGGATTCGCCGTCACGATGGCGCTCGGCATCGTCATCTCGATGTTCACCGCAGTCACGGTCGTCAGGACCATCATGGCGTTGTGGCTTCGGTGGCGCCGACCGCGGACATTCGTCATTGGATCGCTGCTCCCCGAGCGGTGGGCGAATATCACTCCAAACCTTCGCATCATGCGCGCGCGATTCATCGGCCTCGGCACGTCACTGGTAGTGTCGATAGCATCGGTATTCCTGTTCATGAGCCCGGGACTGAACTATGGCGTCGACTTCACCGGCGGCACGATCATCGAAGCTACGGCGCCCACCGCGCTGCGCATCGGCGATCTGCGCGCCAGCCTCGAACGGGCGGATCTCGGTGAGGTCAGCCTGCAGCAGGCAGGAGCCGACGGCTCCACTGTCCTCGTTCGTGTGCAGCAGCGGCCCGACGCGGATGCATCGGCCCAGACGCAGCTCGCCGAGCAGGCAAAGGCAGCCATCCTGGATGTCGAGCCCGAGGCGCGCTTCGATCGCGTCGAGGTCATCGGACCGAAGGTCAGCGGTGAGCTGACCGATGCCGGAATTCTCGCCGTGCTGTTCGCCAGCGTGGCGATGCTCATCTACATATGGATCCGCTTCGAGTGGCATTTCGCGGTCGGCGCGATCGCCACGCTGGTGCTCGATACCACGAAGGTGCTCGGATTCTTCGCACTGACCGGGCTCGAGTTCAATCTCACGGCGATCGCCGCGCTCCTGACGCTGATCGGCTACTCGGTCAACGACAAGGTAGTGGTATACGACCGCATGCGGGAAAACCTGCGACTGCACCCGAAGATGCCGCTGCGGGAGCTCATAGACCGCAGCATCAACGAGACGCTGGCGCGCTCGGTGTTCACCTCGGTGACTGCGTTCCTGGCCATGCTCCCCATGGCGATCTGGGGCGGCGCAACCGTCGCAAGCTTCGCCGTGCCGATGGTCTTCGGGATCGTCATCGCGGCGAGCTCGTCAGTCTTCATCGCAGCGCCGATCCTGCTTTTCCTCGGCGACTGGAGAAACCGCCGGAAGGCACGGGTGCCGGACTCCAAGCTGCGAGCGCTCGAGGAGTCCCCCTGAGCCCGCTGAAGGTCGCTAGAATTCGCCGCGGCGGCCCGAACCGATCGCCGGTCTTCCGGTCAGATACGACGTCGCAAGCTGTCAACGAGGAATTTCATGCGTAGCGTGGTTGTGGTTCTGCTCGTCGGCCTGGCCATCACGAGCGCTCGGGCTCAGGTGAACGTAGGAGAGCGGAAAGCCGACACGAAGCTGCCGTTCACGATGACCGCGACGAGCACGTTCGCGCTGCCGTGGCGCATCGCCTTTCTGCCCGACGGCCGCATGCTCGTGACCGAAAAAGTCGGCCCGGTGTGGCTCGTATCGAAAGACGGGCGAAAGCTCGCCGAGGTCGGCAACACTCCCAAAGTCTACTGGCAAGGTCAGAACGGCATGCACGGCGTGTTCCTTTCGCCGAAGTACGCCATGGACCAGAGCATCTATCTCACGTATGCGGAGCCGGGCGACTACGGCGGCGGTCTGGCGCTCGCACGCGCGAAGCTGAATTTGACCGAGTCGGGCGCGCGACTGGACGACTACCAGGTGCTGTGGCGCCAACTGCCGAAGGGCAAGGGCGGACAGGAGGGCGCAGCGGTCGCCTTCTCGCCCGATGGTCAGTATCTGTTCCTGGCCGTGGGCGATCGCCAGCGGTTCACCCCCGCACAAGACCTCGATCAGCCCCTGGGGAAAATTCTGCGGCTGACGCTCGATGGCAAGCCGGCGCCCGGCAATCCGTACGCCGGCACCGGCGGTGCGACAACGATTCCTCTCATCGACCCGCCGCGGGACACCGAAGCTGCGAAGACCGCGAAACCGGTCAGCACCTATACCTTCGCGGGTCCGAATCTCACGCCGGCCGAGACCTGGGCTGTCGGCGTTCGTACGCCGTACGGTCTGGCGTTTTCGCCGACCGGGGAGCTTTGGGAAGCGGAGCACGGTCCGCGCGGCGGCGATGAGCTGAACCTCATCGAGAAGGGCAAGAACTACGGCTGGCCCCTCGTGTCGTATGGGATCAATTACAACGGCACGCCGATTCCGAGTCACGACACCCGGCCGGAGTTTCAGAAGCCTGTGCTGTATTGGGTGCCGGTCATTGCACCCGGCAATCTGATGTTCTACACCAGCGAGCAGACGTTCCCGCAATGGCGGGGCAGCGGCTTCATCTCGGGACTGGAGTCGATGTCGCTCAGTCGCATCGTGTTCGACGGCACAGGGGGTGCCCGGTTGGCCGAACGATGGAATGTCGGCAAGCGCATTCGCGATGTCGAACAGGCGCCGGACGGCTCGTTGTGGATGGTGGAAGATGCGAACCCGGGCGCGCTGATTCACGTCACCCCGATCGGCAGCGGCGCTTCATCGCAATCGAAGTAAGCGCTCGCTGCCGGCCGTCATCGGACGGTCTGCTGCGCGGCGACACGGTCGTCACACCGAATTGCAGCAGCGTGCGCAGGAATGACAGCCCGGCCTCGCGGTCCCACCTGTCGCCCGGCTGGCCCTTCTCGTCGAGGACATCGCCTGCGACGTGCGCATGCATATCGACCAGGCCCGGGATGAG
>DATEJG010000018.1:0-18643 GCA_035278165.1 Steroidobacteraceae bacterium | reverse complement strand
GAGCATTCCGCCGGCGAGACACTCCGGCGTGAGATGAATAGCCGCCGGCACGGCGCCCGACGCGCCGGACATCCGGCCGTCGGTGATCAATGCGACCTTGTGGCCTTTGCTCTGCAGCGAGCTGAGCGCGGGAGTCAGTTGATGCAGCTCCGGCATGCCGTTGGCTCGTGGACCCTGGTAGCGCACGACGACGACGCAGTCGCGTGACAGCGCACCTGCCTTGAACGCCGCGACGACCGCGTCCTGATCGTCGAACACCGCAGCAGGCGCCTCGACGACGCGATGTTGCGGCTGGATCGCCGAGGTCTTGATGACCGCGCGGCCAAGGTTGCCGCGCAGCACTTTCAAGCCGCCATCGGCATCGAACGGCTCGTGGATCGGGCGCAGCACGCTCATGTCCCCGCTCGTCTCGGGAACCGCACGCCATGCGAGCCCCGCTTCGGACAACCACGGCTCGTGCGTGTACGCGCCGAGGCCGCCGTTGCCCATGACTGTCGTCGTGTCCGCATGCAGCAGCCCCGAGCCGAGCAGCTCGCGAAACAGGAAAGCGGTGCCGCCGGCAGCGTGGAAGTGATTCACGTCCGCGCCGCCGTTCGGATAGATGCGTGCGAGCAGCGGCACGATCTCGGACAGCTGGGCGAAGTCGTCCCAGTCGACGCGCAGCCCTGCGGCGCGGGCGATCGCGACCAGGTGCAGTGTGTGATTGGTCGAGCCGCCGGTGGCGAGCAGCGCGACGATCGCGTTCACCATGGCACGCTCATCGACGACCCTGGCGATCGGCAAATAGTCCTCGCCGAGAGCCGTGATCGCGGCCGCGCGCCGGGTGGCGGCGCTGGTCAGCGCATCGCGCAGCGGTGTGTTCGGCGGCACGAACGCTGCACCCGGCAGGTGCAGGCCCATGACTTCCATCAGCACCTGGTTGCTGTTCGCCGTGCCGTAGAACGTGCACGTGCCGGGCGCGTGGTAGCTCTGCGCCTCCGATTCGAGCAGCGCGTCGCGTCCGACCTTGCCTTCGGCGTACAGCTGCCGCACGCGCGCCTTCTCCTTGTTCGGCACGCCGGAGGGCATCGGCCCGCCCGGAACGAAGATCGCCGGCACGTGTCCGAACGCGAGTGCGCCCATCAGCAGTCCCGGCACGATCTTGTCGCAGATGCCCAGGCACAGCGTGGCATCGAACATGTTGTGAGCGAGCGCGACTGCCGTGGACATGGCAATGACGTCGCGACTGAACAGCGACAGCTCCATGCCCGGCTGGCCTTGCGTGACGCCGTCGCACATCGCCGGCACGCCGCCGGCGAACTGGGCAACGGCTCCCGCCTCGCGCGCCGCAAGCTTGATGAGCTCGGGGAAGCGCTCGAACGGACGATGCGCCGAGAGCATGTCGTTGTACGAGGAAACGATCGCGATGTTCGGCCAGCGCACGCCGCGCAGCTTCTCCTTGTCCGGGGCATCCATGCCGGCAAAGCCGTGCGCCAGATTCGTGCACGAAAGCGTCGTGCGACTCGCCTCGGCGGCGCGCGCCTCGGCGGCACGGTCCAGGTACTCCGCGCGGGGTCCGGCGCTGCGGCTGCGGATGCGCTCGGTCACGGCACGCACGCGCTCGTGTAATGGGGCGGAAATGTTCACGCGAGTCCTTCGGTCCAGGGTTCGAGCGGGATTCTAGTGACTTGCTGCTGCGCCTGGCATCGTTGCGGAGAAAACGGAACCGCGATCCGCGTATTGAAACGCGTCGCAGCAGTCCGGGCGCTGCGTCGTTTGCCGGGGCGGAAGTCCTTGGTTAACGTAGCGGCGCGAGCAAACGTCCCGTCATTGAAGGTTCTGCATGCATTCTCTTCCCACGTTCGACCTGATCCTGTTCGGCGGCACCGGCGACCTGGCGATGCGCAAGCTCCTGCCGGCGCTCTATCGCCGCACCTGCGCCGGGCAGATCGGCGCCGAGTGCCGCATCGTCGGTACAGCGCGCGGCCAGCTGTCGCGCGAGGACTATCTGAGCCAGGTGCGCGCCAGCTGCGAGACGCACGTCGGCAGCGCCTTCGACGAGGCCAAATGGCAGCAGTTCGCGGAGCGGCTCGCATACGTGCGCATCGACGCACAGGCCGACGGTGACTTCGCACGGCTCGCGGAGCTGCTGCGCGGCCAGGAGAGCCGCGTGCGCGTGTTCTTCCTCTCGACCGGGCCGGACCTGTTCGCGCCGATCGCCGAAGCGCTGGCGCGGCAGTCGCTCATCACGCCGGTATCGCGCGTGGTGCTGGAGAAGCCGCTCGGCTACGACTGCGCCTCGTCGGCGGAGATCAACGAGCGCATCGGCCGGCTGTTCCCGGAGTCGAGCATCTTTCGCATCGATCACTATCTGGGCAAGGAGACCGTGCAGAACCTGCTGGCGCTGCGCTTCGGCAACCAGCTGTTCGAGCCGCTGTGGCGTCGCGGCCGTATTCAGCACGTGCAGATCACCGTTGCCGAGGAAGTGGGCGTCGAGCGTCGCGCGCAGTTCTACGACGAGATCGGCGCGCTGCGCGACATGGTCCAGAACCACATGCTGCAGCTCCTGTGCATCATCGCCATGGAGCCGCCGGCAACCGGCGCCGCCGACGCGACGCGCGACGAGAAGTTGAAAGTGCTGCGAGCGCTGCGGCCGCTGACCGGTCGCGACGTGCTGCAGAAAACGGTGCGCGGGCAATACAAGGCCGGCGCGGTCAACGGCAAGCCCGTCGTCGGCTATCACGACGAAAAAGACGTCCCGAAGGAGAGCACCAACGAGACCTTCGTGGCGCTGCGCGCCGACATCGACTCGTGGCGCTGGGCCGGCGTGCCGTTCTACCTGCGCACCGGCAAACGCCTGCAGGAGAAGCAGGCCGAGATCGTGATCACCTTCGAAGACGTGCCGCTCGCGATGTACGACCGCCCGGACACGCCGCATGCGCTCAACCGGCTGGTGATCCAGCTGCAGCCGGAGGAGAGCATCACGCTGACGGTGCTCGCCAAGAGCCCGGGCCACGGCATGGTGCTGAAGCCGGTCGACCTCAGCCTCGACTTCGCCGACGCGTTCAAGACGCGGCAGCTCGACGCCTACGAGCGGCTGCTCACCGACGTGATCAACGGCACGCTGACGCTGTTCATGCGCCGCGACGAGCTGGAGGCGGCGTGGTCGTGGATCGACCCGATCCGTGCGGCGTGGAAGCAATACGACGAGCGTCCGAAAACCTATACTGCCGGCAGCTGGGGGCCGGCCGCGGCCAGCTCCCTGATCGGTCGCGACGGGTTTGCCTGGAGAAACGAGCTGTAATGCCGTCACGCTGGGTCCACGAGCACCGCTTTCCCGACCGCCACGCGCTGGCCGCCGCGCTCGCGGGCGAGATCAAGGTGGACCTGGAAGAAGCGATCGCGGCGCGCGGTGCGGCGAGCCTGGCAGTCTCGGGCGGGCGCACGCCGACGTTGCTGTTCACGCAGCTGCACCAGGAGAAGCTCGACTGGTCGCGGCTGTGGATCACGCTCGCCGACGAGCGCTGGGTCGACACGACCGCCGACACCAGCAACGAGCGTCTCGTGCGTGAGAACCTGCTGGTGGGCGCAGCGGCGGCCGCGCATTTCGTCGGGTTGAAGAATCCCGCACCCACGCCCGAGGCGGGAGCCGACTGGGCCACTCGCGCGTTGACCCGGGTGCCGCGCCCGTTCGACGTAATCCTGCTGGGCATGGGCGACGACGGGCACACCGCTTCGCTGTTTCCCGGCTCGCTGGCACTGGCGCGCGCTCTCGATCCGACAGCGCCGCCGGCGTGCGTCGCGATCAATGCGCTGGTTGCGCCGCACGCCCGCGTCAGTCTCAATCTCGCGGCGCTGCTCGACTCGCGGCGCATCGTGCTGCACATCGAGGGCGAGGCGAAGTGGGCGGTCTACCAGCGCGCGCGCATGCCGGGAACCACGGCCGAGCTGCCGGTGCGCGCGGTGCTGCATCAGAAGGAAGTGCCGGTCGATGTGTATTGGTCACCCTGAGCAGTTGCGATGTCAGCTTCCACCCCGCGCCTGATCGCGGACATCGGCGGCACGAACGCGCGCTTCGCGCTCCTCGATGGCCCCGCTTCAGATGGGAGCGGATGGCGCGACGAGCTCGTGCTCAGGTGCGCGGACTATCCGGACGTGGTCAGTGCGATCGAGTACTACCTGAGCTCCGTCGGGGCGGCGCGCGGTCCGACGCGGCCGATCGAGGGCGCGCTCGCGATCGCCGGGCCGATCACCGGCGACATCGTGCGCATGACGAATCATGCCTGGCAGTTCTCGGCTGCGCGCACGCGCGAAGCGCTCGCCTGGCGGCGCTTGATCATGCTGAACGACTTCACGGCGCTGGCGATGGCCATCCGCAATCTGCCGCGCGCCGACCTGGAGCAGATCGGCGGCGGCCAGGCCGTGCCCGGCATGCCGCTCGCGCTGCTCGGGCCGGGCACCGGCCTCGGCGTCTCCGGGCTCATTCCTGCCGGCGAGCACTGGATTCCGCTGCAGGGCGAGGGTGGTCATCAGACGCTGCCGGTGATGAACGAGCGCGAGATGGCCGTGCTCGGCCAGCTGCACCAGCGCTTCTCGCACGTCTCCGCGGAGCGCGTGCTCTCCGGCCCGGGGCTGGTGAATCTCTATGACGCGTTGTGCGGGCTCGAAGGCACCGTTCCGGAAGTGCTGACGCCGCCCGAGATCACTCGCCGCGCCCGGGAAGCTTCCTGCCGGACCTGCCTGGAGGCCGTCAGCATGTTCTGTGCGCTGCTCGGCACGCTTGCCGGCAACCTGGTGCTGACGCTCGGCGCAGTGGGCGGGTGTTACATCGGCGGCGGCATCGTGCCGAGCCTCGGCGCCGCCTTCGCCAGCTCGCACTTCCGCGATCGCTTCGTCGACAAGGGCCGCTATGCGGACTACCTGTCGCGCGTGCCGACTTATGTGATCAAGACCGAGCTGCCGGCGTTCGTCGGCCTGGCCACGGCGTTCACCGCGCCGGGCCCGAGGTGGGAAGCCGAATAGCGCGCCGCGGGCCGGCCCGTTCGGGCATGTCCGGTTTCGCGGCCTTACTCCGTACAGGTGTGCATGGGGTCACCTGTGGAGTAAGCGTCCATGAGAATCGCGCTCGTTTGCCTGTGTCTCGCGCTGGCCGCCTGTGGCGGCGGCAGCGGACAGTCGCCGCCGTCGTCATCGACGCAACCGCCAGCGCCGCCGAGTGGAATCGGCGCCCCCGGAGGTACGGTCAGCAAGAACGGCGCGCAAGTCGTCATTCCTGCCGGCGCTCTTGCCCAGACGGTGGCCATCGCGATCGAAGAGACTGATGCCGGCGCGCCGCCGCTGCCGGCCGGCGTCGTGCGCTTCGGGCCGATGTTCGCATTCACGCCGCACGGTACGACGTTCGCCACGCCGGTAACCGTGACGTTGCCGTACGACCCGTCGGTCGTGCCCGCCGGCACGCAGCTGCAGCTCTACAAAACCGATTCCTAGCAGTCGGGATGGCAATCGATAGCGTTGACGAGTACGGCGTCGAACAGCGTGACCGCGCAGGTCAGCGGCTTCTCGCACATGGTCGTCGGCGGTACGCCGCCGGCCGTCGAGCGCGGCGAGCCCGAGCGCTCGTGGATCTTCGAGCAGCTGCTGGTCGGCGAGAAGGACTTCACCGTCGTCGAAGACCAGGACGGCGAGCCCAACAACCAGACCGGCGGAACCGTCGAAGACGAGCACGACTACGGCCCGCTGCCGCTCAATCTCGGCGGTGACGAAACGGCCACCGGCGCAGTGTTTTCGAGCGAGACCGGCGTCACCTACTGGGTGTACGCGCAGGGACCCGAAGGGTCGGTGCTCAATCCCAACAGCAGCGTCGGCAACCGCGTGACGCTGGTGCAGCGCCAGGGTTTCAAGAAGAACCGTGCCGATGCGCGGCTCAAGCTGCACGTGACGCGCGTGTTCCTGCGCGCGATCGACGCGAACGGCGGCGAGATTCTGTACCCGGAATGCCCGACCGATCTCGAGTGCGGGCTCACCATCACCAGCCGCGTCACGTTCGACGTGAAAGCGTTCTGGGTGAACACGATCTACTCCGGCAAGAGCATCGTCGAGCTGTCCGGCTACCAGGGCCACTGGAACGCCAGCAGCAAGATCATCGTCAAGGGCCGCCAGGACGAGGTGTGGAAGCACACGGATTTCGTGTTCGACGACGACGCGGACGACGTCGGCACCAAGCAGCACGCCACGTATCAGCTCAAGCAGCCGGTGACGATCGAAGTCGACCTGTCCCGGCTCGACGTCGGCGACTCGTTCACCTTGCTGATCGAGGCCGTCGCCGAAACCAACAATCGCCGGCAGCGCGAATCGTACGTCGCGGCATTCCTGCGCGATCCGATCAGCACCGAAGGCGCCGAGATCGAGACGTTCGGTCTCGACCCGGTCGCGGTGCCCTACGACGAGCCGCCGGCGGACGAGCCGCCGGCACCCGAGTGCACCTCGGGCGATGAAGCGCAGGCGGGCACGCTGCAATTCGCCAAACCTGCGTTCTTCGCGCCCGAGATGCCGACCGGCACGCGGCAGGTCGTCATCACGCGCACCGGCGGCACGCTCGGCGCAGTGAGCGCGCGAGTGCGGACGCAGGACGGCTCAGCGGAGGCGGGCACCGACTACCAGGCGATCGATACGATCGTCTACTTCGGCGACGGCGACGACGAGCCGCGCGTTCTGGAAGTGCCGATCGCGTTCGACAGCGAGCCCGAGCAGGACAAGTCGCTGACGCTCGCGTTGAGCGATCCACAGGGCTGTGCGCAGCTCGGCACGCCGGCGAGCGCGACGCTGACCATCCTGGATGACGACCGCCCCGAGGAAGAGCCGGGCAGCGCTCTGGACGAGACCTTCGGCTCGCAAGGCAAGACGATCCTCGCAGGCTTCGGCGGCGAGTCGGGCATGGCGGTGCAGCCGGACGGCAAGATCGTCATGGTCGGCGGGCGCTTCCTCGACTTCGTGCTCGCGCGCTTCAACGCGGACGGCACGCTCGATACGAGCTTCGGCGACGCCGGCAAGATCGCCACGGACATTGCCGGCGGTTTCGCGCAGGAGCGGGCGCGCGCAGTGGCGATCCAGCCGGACGGCAAGATCGTCGCGGCCGGCGAAACGAGCCTGCCTTCCGGCGACCTGGTCGTGGCGCTCGTGCGCTACAACGCGGACGGCTCGCTCGATACGCGATTCGGCGACGGCGGCAAGGTGTTCGATACGCCGACCGTCCCGGGTCGCGCATTCGACGTCGTGGTCCTCGCCGACGGCCGCATCGTCGTCGCCGGCGACGCGCCGGTCGCCAACAACGCGAACGACTTCGGCGACTTCCTGGTCGCGCGCTACCAGGCGAACGGCACGCTCGACCCGAGCTTCGGCATCGCCGGGACTGCGGTCACGAACATGTCGTCGACGGATCTCGCGCGCAACATCGTCGTGCAGCCGGATGGTGCGCTGATCGTGAGCGGCCAGCCGTTCGGCACGGATCCGGGCGTGCGCACCAGCGTCGCGCGCTACACCAGCGACGGCACGCTCGATCCGGGTTTCAACGGCAACGGCAAGCTGGTCATCGGCGGCGCGCAGGTCGGACGCGGCCTGGCGTTGCAGAGCGACGGTCGCTTGCTGCTCGCCGGCAGCATGCCCGTGGCGAACGTGCCGGACGACTTCACGCACTTCGCGGTGCTTCGCCTCAACGCCGACGGCAGCTTTGACGAGTCGTTCGGCTCGGGCGGCACGGCCACCACCTCAATCACCGGGCGTACCGATGTCGCGCACGCGGTCGTCGTGCAGAGCGACGGCAAGATCGTGGTCGCCGGCGAAGGCAATCTCGTGAATCCGAACTTCGCGCTGGCGCGCTTCAACGCCAACGGCACGCTCGACACGCGGTTCGCGATCGACGGCAAGCTGCAGGTCGATTTCGCCGGCCTGGAAGACCGCGCCGAGAACGTCGCGCTGCAGCCCGACGGCAAGATCGTGGCGGGCGGCCTCGCGACCGGCCGCACCGCCGGCTACGGCCTCATTCGGGTGAATCGCTGATGCGGGCAGCTCACAAGCGCACCTGGCTGCTGACCTCCAGCAGCCGGTGGCTCGGCACGCCGAAGTGGATCGCGGCGAGCTGACTGTTGCGGCCCATGAATGCGAACAGCCGCTTGCGCCACAGCGGCATGCCCGAGCCGACGGCGAACACCGGATTCTCGCGGCCGACGACGTACACCGTCTGCTCGGGCTCATAGGGAACGCCGGCTTCTTCGGCAGCCCGCAACGCCGAGACGACGTTCGGCGTTTCCATGAAGCCGTAGCGCGCGATGATGCGGCACAGGCCGTCGCAGATGTTCTGGATCTCCACGCGATTCTCGGCGCCGACGAACGGCACTTCGGGCCGCACGAACGTCAGCAGCACGTTGCGCTGATGCAGGACGCGGTTGAAGCGCAGGTTGTTGAGCAGCGCGCGCGGCATGCCGCCGGCTTCGCTCGCCAGGTACACCGCCGTGCCTTCGACCCGATGCGGCGGATCGCGCTCGATCAACGCGAGGAAATCGCGCACCGGCATCTGGTCCTTCGCCACCAGCCAGTTGAGCGTGCGCCGCCCTTCCTGCCACGTCGTCATCAGCACGTATGCCAGCACCGCGACCGCGATCGGCAACCAGCCGCCGTCGTCGAACTTCAGCAGGTTCGACAGGAAGAAGGCCGTCTCGACCACCACGATCAGGCCGAGCACGCTCATGATCAGCCGCCGGCGCGGCTCCTGGCGCACGCGCAGGAGCATGATCACGAGGATGCTGTCGATGAGCATCGTGCTGGAGATCGCGATGCCGTACGCGCCGGCGAGCGCGCTCGATGACTGGAACACCACGATCAGCGTCATGGTGCCGGCGAACAGCAGCCAGTTCAGCGTCGGCACGTAGACCTGGCCGATTTCCTCTTCCGAGGAATGCAGCACGCGCAGCCGCGGCAGGTAGCCGAGATTGAGCGCCTGGCGCGTGATCGAGAACACGCCGGAGATCACCGCCTGCGAGGCGATCACGGTCGCGGCGGTCGCGAGCACGATCAGCACCGGCAGCAGCCAGCCCGGCGCCATCAGGTAGAACGGATTGGCGATCGCGCTCGGCTGTTCCAGCAGCAGCGCGCCCTGGCCGAAATAGTTCAGCACCAGCGCGGGCAGCACGATCATGAACCAGCCGCGGCGGATCGGCGCGCGGCCGAAGTGACCCATGTCGGCGTACAGCGCTTCGCCGCCGGTCACCGCGAGAAACACCGAAGCGAGCACGACGAAGCCGGCGAGGCCGTTGGTGGCGAAGAACTGCACGGCGTAGAGCGGATTGATGGCGAACACGACGTCGGGCCTGGTGATGATCCAGCGCACGCCGAGCAGCGCGAGCGTGACGAACCACACCAGCGTCACCGGGCCGAACATGCGGCCCATCGCGCCGGTGCCGCGTCGCTGCACCAGGAACAGCGTCGTCAGAATGATCAGCGCACCCGGCAGCACGAAGTGCTCCAGGCGCGGCGTCGCCACTGCCAGGCCTTCCATCGCGCTGAGCACGGAAATCGCCGGCGTGATGAAGCCGTCGCCGAAGAACAGCGCGGCGCCGAACAGACCCACGGCGCTGACGGGACCCCACAATCGCCAATTGCTGCTCGCTCCCGACAGCAGCGTACTGAGCGCAAGCACGCCGCCTTCGCCGCGGTTGTCGGCGCGCAGCACGATCGCGACGTACTTGATCGAGATGATCAGCACCAGCGACCAGAGAATCAGCGACAGCAGGCCGATGATGTTTTCCTGGGTGACGGCGATGCCGTGCTCGGGATTGAGGCACTCGCGGAACGCGTACAGCGGGCTGGTGCCGATGTCGCCGAAGACTACGCCGAGAGCGGCGATGACGAGCTTGCGGGAGGCGTCGCCGCGAGGATCCGCGCCTTCGGCGGCAGGCGAGCGTGCGTGCATGGGGCGCGCATTGTACAGGAAGGTGTCCGACCGAAGTTCGGACCCGCACTGTGGGTCAGGCTTCGGCCTGACTCATTCGACGACCGAGGCCAGCCAGCGGGCCACCAGCCCGCCAAGGCTGGCGCCAAGCACCGTGATCGCGACCAGCTGCATCGGCGCGGCGCTGGCAGCGCCGAGCTTGGCCGTGCTTTCCACGACCAGCGCTTGCATCACGCTCGCGTCGCTCAGCCAGGCAGCGAGGCCGAACGCGAGCGCGACGCCCGCAACCACGCCCGGCAGCGTGAACAGCAGCGCGCGCCGCCAGCCGCGGGCCAGCGTCTGTAGATTCTGCTGCAGTTCCAGCTCGATGCGACGCCGCGCTTCGGCGCGCTTGGTTTCGTCGAACGCCTCGATCTGCGCGAAGATCCGCGCATCGAAGGAATCGTCGAGCGCGAGCCGCGGCGCGGCGCTTGCGAGACTGCGATCGAGCTCCTGCAATTCCTTGGCTCGCGCGCGGCACAGCGCGCAATCAGCCATGTGAGCCTGCAGCGCTGCTGCGTCCGCAGAGTCGAGAGCGCCGTCCAGCCAATCCTGCAGGCGATCGTTCCACTCGAGGTGATGAGGTACTACGGGCGTGCTCATGCGGCGGCTTCGCTGGTCAGCTCGATTAGACGCTTGCGGGCACGGTGCAGCAAGGCTTTGACCGTGCCGAGCGGCAGCCCGAGGCTGGCCGCTGTCTGCTCATAGGATTTGTCTTCCATGTAGAACAGAACGACGGCCTGGCGATAGCGTTCCGGCAGTTGATCGAGCAGCTGGCCGACGCTCACGGTCGCGGAGTCGTCGGCATCTTCAGTGGCCAGCGCCCGCACCTCGGCGGACTGCTCTTCCTCGTCGGCATCGAGGGAGACCTGCGGCCGGCGCTTGCGCAGCTCGGACAGGCAGGCGTTCTTCGAGATCGCGTAGATCCAGGTCGACAGCTGCGACTGGCCGGCGAACCCCGGCAGGGCGCGCCAGACGCGCAGGAAGATGTCCTGCGTCGTGTCCTCGGCCAATGTGCGGTCGCGTAACATGCTGAATGTGAGGCGAAAAACCCGGTCCCGATAGTGCGGAAGGAGAATCCCGAACGCCTCGCGGTACCGCTTGGCAGCCAGATGCTCCTGGATCTGAGCGTCTGCCTGGGAAGCGGGCGGTGACGTCATTGGAGTTTGGGACGATGCAGGGGGCTGAAAGGTTGCGGCCAGGCCTTCGTCGCGGCGGGCGAGACTCTAACAAGCGTGACCTGCGCACGGGTCGCCGTCTGCCGGCTGCGGGCCGCAATTGGCCGACCGCAACGTCAGTGCAACCTTGCGCCGGGGGGGCTGCGTCTGAACCGCCAGTCCTGTTAGGTTTCGTGCCCAAGCGAGGCAACAGCAATGATCGAAGAACTCATCCCTATTTTCGGCATCGTGATTCCGATCGGCGGCAGCCTTGCGGCGCTGGTGATCTGGTTTACGTTGAACTACTACAAGCGCCGGAAATTGATGGAGCTGCATCATGCCGAGCGGATGGCCGCCATCGAGCGAGGTATGGACATTCCGCCGCTGCCGATCGAGCTCATCGACGGCCGCAGCACGCCGAAGCGGCGCCGCTCGGCGATGCTGCCGGGGCTGGTGTGGTTCTTCATCGGCCTCGCATTCGTCGTCGGCGCGCTCACGCGCGGCGGCGATGACATCCCGGTATTCGCCGGACTGATTCCGCTCGGCATCGGCCTCGCGTATCTCATCTATTACTTCCTCGAAGGCCGCAAGGTCGACGCGCGCTGGCTGGAGCACGATCTCGCCCAGCGCGGCACCAACGGACGCTCGACCGAGCCCTGACCTGCCTTTGTGGGTCAGGCTGCAGCCTGACTCTTCCCCCGGCCCGCCTTGCAACTTTGCACGGCGGGCTGTGTATTGCAGGGACTCGAAAACAACGCGCGGGTCCCCGACATGCTTTCCATCCGCAATCTCTCCAAGAGCTACGGCGACGTGCAGGCGTTGCGCGACGTGTCGCTGGAAGTGCCGCCCGGCATGTTCGGCCTGCTCGGCCCGAACGGCGCCGGCAAGTCATCGTTGATGCGCACGATCGCGACGCTGCAGGACGCCGACAGCGGCAGCATCGTCTTCGACGGCATCGACGTGCTCGCCGACAAGGATCGCGTGCGCCGCACGCTCGGCTACCTGCCGCAGGACTTCGGCGTGTACCCCAAGGTCAGCGCGCAGGACATGCTCGATCACTTCGCGGTGCTCAAGGGCTACGTGCAGCGCAAGGAGCGCGCCGAAGCGGTCCAGGCACTGCTGCAGCAGGTCAACCTGTGGGAAGTGCGCAAGCGCAAGCTCGGCACGTACTCCGGCGGCATGCGCCAGCGCTTCGGCATCGCGCAGGCGCTGCTCGGCAATCCGCGGCTGGTGATCGTCGACGAGCCGACCGCGGGGCTCGACCCGGAAGAGCGCAACCGCTTTCTCAACCTGCTCGCGGGCATCGGCCAGCAGGTCGTCGTGATCCTCTCGACGCACATCGTCGAAGACGTCGCGGACCTGTGCTCGCGCATGGCGATCATCTCGAAGGGGCAGGTGCTGATGAGCGGCCAGCCGCGCGAGGCGATCGGCGCACTGCGCGAGCGCGTGTGGAGCAAGCTCGTGAGCACGGCCGCGCTGCCGGACTATCAGCAGCGCTACACGGTGCTGTCGACACGCCTGGTCGGCGGTCAGCCGCTGATCCACGTGTACAGCGAAGCGCCTCCCGAGAACGGCTTCGAGCCGGTCGTGGCGGGGCTCGAGGACGTGTATTTCCGGCAGCTGCGCAGCCACGGCAACGCCGCGGCGCACGCCTGAGGCCGGCGCCGTGCTCGCGGAAATCCTGCGCTTCGAGCTGCGCTATCAGCTCCGCTCGCCGCTCCCCTGGCTGATCGCGCTGCTGCTGTCGTTCCTCGCCTTCATGGCGATGACCGGCGACAGCGTGCAGATCGGCGGCGCGATCGGCAACGTCAACCGCAACGCGCCCAGCGTGATCCTGAACATTCTCGGGACGTTCTCGATCCTGGGCATGCTCGGCGTGCTGCTGCTGATCGCGCAGCCGCTGCTGCGCGACGCCGATCTGCGCACCGAAGAGCTGTTCTTCAGCGCGCCGCTGCGCAAGGGCGACTACCTGTGGGGGCGTGCGCTCGGCGGCGCGCTCACGACGCTCGCCATCTACGTGATCGTTGCGCTGGTGATGGTGATCGCGGCGTTCATGCCGTGGCTGGATCCCAAGCGCGTCGGTCCGTTCACGCTCGCGCCGTACCTGTGGAACTTCGGCGTGCTGATCGTTCCGAACCTGATCTTCATCGGTGCGCTGTTGTGCCTGCTCGCAGTCGCCACGCGACAGCTGCTGCTGGTGTTCCTCGGGACGATGGCCGTGCTGGTGCTGTGGATCGTCGCCGGCGCGGTGCTGCAGGACATCCAGCACGACACCATCGGCAGCCTGATCGATCCGTTCGGCGCGCGTGCGCTCGATCGTGCCATGCGCTACTGGTCGGCGGCGGAGCGCAACACGCTCCTGCCGGATGTCAGCGGCCTGTTGCTGATCAATCGTGTGATCTGGCTCGGCGTTTCGGCAGCGATGCTCGTCGCGACGCATGTTCTGTTTCGCAAGCAGCGGCCGCATGCACGAAAGCGCAAGCGTGCGCGAGCCGAGGCAGATGTGGCGCCCGTCCAGTTGCGCGCTGTCGTGGTGCCGGGCGCAGACGCGCGCTCATTCGGCGGCGCGGCCACGTTCCGGCAGTTCCTGCATCAATTGGCATTCGACACTGCGAGCGTGCTGCGCAGCCTGCCGTTCCTGATCCTGCTCGGTCTCGGACTGGTGAACATGCTGGCCGGCGCGGGACTCTCCAGCAATCGCTTCGGAACGACCTTCTATCCGGTGACCGCGCAGATGCTGCGGACCATGGGCGGCAGCTACCAGTTTCTGCTGTACCTGATCGTCGCCTACTACGCCGGCGAGGTGATCTGGCGCGAGCGCGACGCACGCGCCGCGGAAGCCGCGGATGCGAGCCCGGTGCCGAACTGGCTGCCGCTGCTGGCGAAAACCGGCGCGCTGTTCGCGGTCGTGCTCGTTTTCATCGCGGCCGGCGTGCTCGCGTCGATCGGCTATCAGCTGTGGCACGGCTACACGAGCCTGGAACCGGGCGTGTACCTGGGCGGTGCGGTCATTGCCGCGCTGCCGTTCGGACTGATGGCGATCGCCGCCGTGTTCCTGCAGGTGTTGAGCAATCAGAAATTCATCGGCTACGCGCTGTTCATCCTGGTGTTCGCGCTGCAGATGGTGCTGCTCAGCATGCATTTCGAGCACAACCTCTACACCTACAGCGGCATGCCCACGCTGGTGTATTCCGACATGAACGGCTACGGCCACCTGCTGAAGGGCTGGCTGTGGTTCGAGGCTTACTGGTACGTCTTCGCAGCGCTGCTGCTGGTGATCGCGGCGGCGTTTTGGGTGCGTGGCGCCGCTCCGCCGTGGCGTGCTCGCTGGCGTCAGGCGATGGGCGCGCTGCGCGGCGCGCAAGGTGCTGCTGCTGCGGTGCTGGCTCTGGCCTTCATCGCGATCGGCGGCTGGATCTTCTACAACACCAACGTGCTGAACGAGTATCTGCCGGCCGACGTCGTGTTCGATCGCCAGGCGAGCTACGAAAAGCAGTACCGCAAGTACAAGGACGTTGCGCAGCCGCGCATCGTCGACGTGCGCGCGGACGTCGATATCTATCCGCAGGAGCGCCGCGCCGAAATCCGCGGCCACTACCGCCTCGTCAACAAGCATGACGCGCCGATCAGCGAGCTGCATGTCTCGATGGATCCGCGTGCGCGGCTGCGCGTGACTGCGCCGGCGGCGATGCAGGTCGTGGTCGAAGACCCACGTCTCGGCTACTGGATCTACAAGCTCGCTCAGCCGCTGGCAGCCGGCGCGTCGCTCGACTTCGATTTCACCGTCGAGCGTGCCGAGCGCGGCTTCACCAACGACGGTATGCCGCCGTCGACCGGCGGCGGCGACCTGCGCTCGCAGCTCAACTACAACGGCACCTTCTTCAACAACGTGACGATGTTCCCGCACCTCGGCTACAACGAGAGCGTGCAGCTCCTCGACCGCACCGAGCGCCGCAAGCGCGGGCTCGGCGACGTGCCGCGCAAGGCGAAGCTGGAGGATGAAGCAGCGCGCGGCAGCATCGGCTTCGCGGACGCCGACTGGATCAACTTCGAGACGGTGGTCAGCACGAGCGCCGACCAGATCGCGCTCGCGCCCGGCTACCTGCAGCGCGAATGGACCGAGGGCGGCCGGCGCTACTTCCACTACGAGATGGACCGGCCGATGCTCGGGTTCTTCTGCTACCTGTCGGCGCGCTGGCAGGTGCGCCGCGGCGAGTGGCACGGCCTGCCGATCGAGGTGTACTACGACGCCAAGCATCCGTACAACGTCGATCGCATGATCGACGCGACGCGCAAGTCGCTCGACTACTTCACCGCGAACTTCTCGCCGTACCAGTTCCGCCAGGTGCGCATCCTCGAGTTCCCGCGCTACGCGACGTTCGCGCAGAGCTTCGCCAACACGATTCCGTACTCGGAAGCGATCGGCTTCGTCGCCGACCTGCGCGATCCCGAGGACATCGACTTCGTGTTCTACGTCACGGCGCACGAGATCGCGCATCAGTGGTGGGCGCACCAGGTGATCGGCGCGGACGTGCAGGGCGCGAGCATGCTGGCCGAGTCGCTGGCGCAATACTCCGCGCTGATGGTGATGGAGAAGGAGTACGGCCGCGAGCACATGCGCCGCTTCCTGAAGTACGAGCTCGACCAGTACCTGAGCAGCCGCGGCGGCGAGCTGATCGAGGAGCTGCCGCTGATGCGCGTCGAGGATCAGCCGTACATCCACTACAACAAGGGCTCGCTGATCTTCTATCGGCTGCGCGAGGAGATCGGCGAGGACAATCTCGACCGCGCGCTCGCCAACTTCATCCGCGACAAGGCGTTCCAGCAGCCGCCGTTCACGACGACGCTGGAGCTGCTCGACTACATCCGCGCGCAGACGCCGCCGGCAAAGCAGAGCATGCTCGACGAGATGTTCGCGCAGATCGTGCTGTACGACACCAAGGTCGTGGCCGCGAGCTCGAAGCGCCGCGCCGACGGCAAGTTCGACGTGCACATCGAGTACGAAGCGCAAAAGACGCAGAGCGACGGCGTCGGCAGGGAAACGCCGCTACCCGCCGACGACTGGATGGAGGTCGGGGTGTTCGCGCGCAAGGCGGGCGAGAGCGAGCGCACCGAGCGGCCGCTGTACCTGCAGCCGCGGCACATCACGCAGAACAAGGGAGCGATCGACGTGGTGGTCGACGCCGAGCCGTTCGAAGTCGGCGTCGATCCCTACAACAAGCTCATCGACCGCAACCCGGACGACAACCGCAAGCGGCTGGAGTGAGCTGAGGATGGTCAGGCTTCAGCCTGACGTGCTCCGCTGCGGAATCACTCCGAACCGCCCCGTCTGGTAATCGCGGAACGCCTGCTCGATCTGCTCGCGCGTGTTCATGACGAACGGGCCGTAGCGCGCGACGGGCTCGTTCAACGGCTTGCCCGACAGCAGCAGCAACTCGGCCGCGCCCTGCGCTTCGACGTCGACGGCGATCGCGACACTGTCCCCCGATTCGAGCAGCGCAGCCTGGCCTTCACGCACCTCGCGACGATCGCTGCCGATGCGTGCCGTGCCCTTGAACACGTAGATCAGTCCGTTCTGCTCTGCCGGCACCGACTGCAGCAGCGCGCCGCCCGGCTGGATCGTGAAATGCAGCATCTGGATCGGCACGCGCGTGTCGATACGCGCCGCGCGGCCCAGCGACTCTCCCGCGATCACGCGGACTGCGACGCGCCCATCTTCGCTCGTCGCGCGCGGAATATCGTCGGAGCGCAACGTCTGGTAGCGCGGCGTCATCATCTTGTCGACTGCCGGCAGGTTCACCCAGATCTGGAACCCTTCCTGCACGCCGCCTTCGCGATGAAAGCGCGCGGTCGGCATTTCCGAATGAATCACGCCGCCGCCGGCCGTCATCCACTGCACGTCGCCGGGGCGCAGCACGTCGGCGTTGCCGAAAGAGTCGCGATGCTCGTTCTCGCCGGCGAGCACGTATGTCACGGTCTCGAAGCCGCGATGCGGATGGTCGGGCGCGCCGAGCGCTGCGCCGGGATCCCAGCGCACCGGGCCGAGATGATCGATCAGCAGGAACGGATCGAAATGGCTGAAGTTGGCGATCGGAAACGGCCGGCGCACCGGGAAGCCGCCGCCTTCGATCGTGCTCAGCGCCTGGACGACGCGGGCCACGCGCCGGGCCTGCAAAGCGGGAGTAGCAGTGTTCACGGGAGTAGAAGTGTTCATGGGCGTGCTCATGGGGGCATAGCGTGGCATATCCAAGGGCGGGGATCGCCGCTGTCCAAGGAATGAGAGTTATTCGCCCGGCGCGGGCGTAAACTCATCGCCCGACTGCGAATGGCTTGGAGGGGCGGCGATGGCATTCGTGGCACAGGCTGCCGATGGCAGCACGATCCGATACGTCGACGGCAAGCGCTACCTGTGGCTGGCCTCGCTCACCGGCCCGCTCGTGCCGATCGTCGGCGTCGCCTTGTACTTCCTGACCGGCGGCAACCCGCTCGCGACGCTGTTCCCGCTCGCCTACACGTTCCTGTTCGTGCCGCTCGCAGACGCAATCTTCGGCGAGGACAGCCACAACCCGCCGGAAGAGGTCGTACCGGCGATGTCGCGGGACAACTATTACCGCGTGCTGCTGTACCTCGCGATCGTGCTGCTGTTCACCCAGTTCTTCGTGGTCGCGTGGTTCATCGGCACGCATGCGTTGCCGTGGTGGTCATTCCTGGCGCTGACGCTCGGCACGGGGTTCTCCAGCAGCGGCTCGCTGCTGATCGGTCACGAGCTCGGGCACAAGGCCAGCCGCGCAGACCGCGTCGCCGCGCAGGTCGTGAACGGCCTGGTCGGCTATGGCCACTTCTGCATCGAGCACAACCGCGGCCATCACGTGCACGTCGCGACTCCCGAGGACAGCGTGAGTGCGCGCATGGGCGAGTCGATCTACAGGTTCGTGCTGCGCGAGATCCCGGGCGCGTTCCGCCGCGGCTGGGGGCTGGAGCGCGAGCGGTTGCAGAAACTCGGGCGGCCGGTCTGGTCGCTGAGCAACGAGATCCTCGCCTCCTGGCTGCTCACCGCCGCGATCGCAGTCGCGCTGGTGGCGATTTTCGGCTGGATCATGCTGCCGTTTCTGGCGATCCATCACTTCTATGCGTGGTACGGGCTGACGCAGGCGAACTACGTCGAGCACTACGGCCTGCTGCGCCAGAAGCTCGAGAACGGGCGCTACGAGCTGCCCGAGCCGCGGCACTCGTGGAACACCAACCACATCTACTCGAACCTGATCTCGTTCCACCTGCAGCGCCATTCGGACCATCACGCCAACGCGCTGCGGCCCTACCAGGCGCTGCGCGACTTCGCCGAGCTGCCGCGGTTGCCGAGCGGCTACCCGGGCAGCTTCGGCCTCGCGATGATCCCGCCGCTGTGGTTCCGGGTGATGGACCGCAAGCTGATGCAGTGGGCGGGCGGGGATATCGGGAAGGTGAATGTGGATCCGAAGAAGCGGGCGCAGCTGTACGCCAGGTATGGAATGAAGCGTCAGGCTGA
>DATEJG010000017.1:0-24690 GCA_035278165.1 Steroidobacteraceae bacterium | reverse complement strand
GCTGCACCGCTCAGTTTCCCCTCTTTTTCTCTCCCGGCACCAGGTTACTGCTTGTGGCGCTGTTCCAGCTCGTGCACGGCGGCGGTCAGAGACAGGTTGCGGCTCTTCAACAGCAGGGCGAGGTGGTAGAGCAGGTCGGCGGATTCGCCGATCAAGCGCTCGTCGTCTTGGGTGACGGCGGCGAGCGCGACTTCGACGCCTTCTTCGCCGACCTTCTGCGCGATGCGCGTAGGTCCTTCGGACCACAGGCGTGCCGTGTAGCTGCCTTCGGGCCGGTCGCTGATGCGTTGTGCGATCACCGATTCCAGCCGCATCAGGAAGGACAAGCCCTGCGCCCCGCTGGCGACTTCGTCGCCGAAGCAGCTCTGCGTGCCGACGTGACACGTCGGTCCTTGCGGATTGGCCAGCACCAGCAGCGTGTCCTGGTCGCAGTCGGTCACGACGTCGACGACGTGCAGCCAGTGACCGGATTCCTCGCCCTTGGTCCACAAGCGGTTGCGGCTGCGACTGAAGAAGGTCGCACGCTTTTCCGCGAGCGTGACGCGCAAGGCCTCGCGGTTCATGTAGCCGAGCATCAGCACCTGGCCGCTGTGCGCGTCCTGCACGATCGCCGGCAGCAGGCCGTTGCCCTTGTCCCAGTCGAGCGCAGCTGCCTGTGCCGGTCTCATGGACGCACCTCGATCGCCTGTTCACGCAGCAGGCGCTTCAGCTCCGGAATCTGCAGCGCGCCGGTGTGGAACACGCTGGCCGCGAGCGCGCCGTCCACGCGCGCCTCGTTGAAGACCTCGACGAAGTGCCCGGGTTGACCGGCGCCGCCCGACGCCACCAGCGGCACCTTGCAGATTCGCCGGACGGCGGCGAGCTGCGCAATGTCGTAGCCGCGACGCACGCCATCGCTCGACATGCAATTGAGCACGATCTCGCCGGCGCCGCGCTCCTGCGCTTCGCGCACCCAGTCGAGCGTACGCCGTGCGGTGTTGCGCGTGCGTTGCGGATCGCCCGTGAATGCGTAGACGAAGTAGTCGTCGTCGATCGACTGGCTGTCGATCCCGACGACGACGCACTGCACGCCGAAGCGGGCGCTCAGTCGCGTAATCAGCTCGGGGTCGGCGAGCGCGGGCGAGTTGATCGAAACCTTCTCAGCGCCTTCCCCGAGCACCTGCTCCGCTTCCGCGACGCTGCGGATGCCGCCGGCGACGCAGAACGGAATGTCGAGGATCGCGGCGACGCGTCGCACCCAGCTGCGATCGACGCAGCGGCCATCCGGGCTCGCCGTGATGTCGTAGAACACCAGCTCGTCGGCGCCTTGCTCGCGATAGCGCTGCGCCAGCTCGAGGATGTCGCCCACGACGACGTGGTCGCGGAAGCGCACGCCCTTGACGACCTGGCCGTCCCTTACGTCGAGGCAGGGGATGATGCGTTTGGCAAGAATGGCCGCAGCTCCTCGGGAGAGATCTTGTTTTCCAGCAGCGCGCGACCGCTGATCGCCGCGGCGACGCCGCACTCCGCCAGCGAGCGCAGGTCGCGCCCGGTGGCGATGCCGCCGGATGCCTGCCAGTGCAGCTCCGGATAACGACGCGTCGCTTCCGAATACAACGTCAGGTTCGGTCCGAGCAGGGTGCCGTCGCGGCTGATGTCGGTACACAGCACGTGCGTGAGACCGGCGTTCATGTAACCCTCGAGCAGCGACCACAGCCCCACGGTGCTCGTCTGCTGCCAGCCGTGGGTCGCGAGCCGCGGAATGCCGGCGGGATCGAGTCGCACGTCGAACGCCAGAACGAAGCGCCGCGGATCGAGCTCATACATCCACGTCATGACCCGGTCCGGATCGGTGACGGCGAGACTGCCGATCACGGCACGGTCCACACCGGCAGCGAACAGCTCGCGAATGCGGTCCAGTGAGCGCAGGCCGCCCCCGACTTGCAGCTTCACGCCGCTGTCCCGTGCGAGCTGCACCACCACCGGTCGATTCGGCTGCGTGCCATCGCGAGCGCCGTCGAGGTCGACGACGTGGACACGGTGCGCGCCGAGCGCGCGATAACCGGCGAGCACGCTGGCCGGATCGTCCGAATACACCGTTTCGGCGGCGAAGTCGCCCTTCAGCAGGCGCACGCAGCGCCCATCGCGCAGATCGATCGCCGGAATCAGTTCCATGGTCGCGAATCCCTTCAGGATACGAGCAGGAAGTTGCGCAGCACGAGCGCACCGGCCCGGGCGGAACGCTCGGGATGAAACTGCGCGCCGAACACGTTGCCGCGCCGGACGACCGCGGCGAACCGCTCGCCGTAGGTCGTGGTCGCCACCGTATTCTCGTTCACGGGCGCGCAGTAGCTGTGCACGAAGTAGACGTGGTCGCCGGCGACCAGGTCGTCGAGGAGCGGCGAGAGCGAGTCGAACTCGAGCTGATTCCAGCCCATGTGCGGCACGGGCAGGCCGTCGTGCTCCGCGAAGCGATGCACGCGCCCGGGCAGCAGGCCGAGACAATCGACATTGCCTTCCTCCGAGGATTCGAACAGCAGCTGCATGCCGACGCAGACGCCGAGCAGCGGCTGGCGCAGGTTGCGAACGGTCTCGACCAGGTTGGCGCTGCGCAGCCGGTCCATGCAGTCGGCTGCGGCGCCGACACCGGGAAGGATCACATGCGTCGCATCTCGCACGGCCTGCGCGTCGGTCGTGACGCGCGCGTCGACGCCGAGGCGCTCGATCGCGAAGCGCAGTGAGGCGATGTTGGCGCCGCCGCTGTCGATGATCGCCAGCCGTATCACAACGTTCCCTTGGTGCTCGGCAGCTGCGTGTCGGTGATGCGGATCGCCTGGCGCAACGTGCGCCCGACGCCCTTGAAGCAGGCTTCGATCATGTGATGCGTGTTGTCGCCGCTGACCCTGATGTTGATCGCGGCGCCGAGGGTCTCGGCCAGCGAGCGGAAGAAGTGCGGCACCAGCTCGGTCGGCAGCTGCCCGACCTGATCGCGGCCGAAGGCGCCTTCGAACACGAAGTACGGGCGACCGGACAGATCGATTGCGACCTGCGCCAGCGCCTCGTCCATCGGCAGCAGGAAGCCGTAGCGATGAATGCCGCGCTTGTCGCCGAGCGCCGTCTTGAGCGCCTGCCCCAGCGCCAATGCACAGTCTTCGACCGTGTGGTGCTCGTCGATGTGCAGGTCGCCGGAACAGGCGAGCTGCAGCGAGAATCCCCCGTGCTTTGCAACCTGCTCCAGCATGTGATCGAAGAAGCCGATGCCGGTGGCGATGCGGATCGGTCCTTCCTCGTCCAGCCGCACTTCGACGTTGATGTCGGTCTCCTTGGTCTTGCGGGACACGACCGCGGTGCGCGTCGCGGCAGCGAGGCGGCGCGCGAGCTGCGGCCACGTTTCGCTCGCGACACGAATCCCGTCGATGTCGAGCGTGCGTGCGAGGGCCATGTCGGCATCGCGATTGCCGATCACATGGCTGCGGCTGCGATCGAAGGAGCTCGGATCCGGCAGGCGAGGGTGGACGAATACCTCTTCGAACGGCACGCCTTGCGAAGCGAACAGCGCGAGCAGGAAGTCCTGTACCTCGTCAGCTTGCTGCGTCAGCATGACGAACGTATTGCCGGCGTCGCGCAGCGCTGCGAGCGAGGGAATGACGTCGGGCATCAGCCGCAGCGTTCGCAGGCTCGCGGTCTCGCCGGGCGATGACACGATCAGCGCGTCGCGATGGATGAGCAGGATGCGCCGCGAGCTCATGCGGCGGCTCCCGTGGATTGCGCGATGCCGTGCAGCAGCCGGTCGTTCTGCTCAGTCGTGCCGACGGAGATCCGCAGGCTCGTACCGAGGCTCGGCTGCGACCGCGGGTCGCGCACGATCAGGCCGACGGCCGCCGCGGCGCGCAGCACACGATCCGCATCCGCGCAATCGACCAGGATGAAGTTCGAATCGCTCGGCCAGACGCGGCGGATCGCGGGCAAGCGAGCGAGCTCGTCGGTGAGTCGCGTGCGCTCGCCGCGGATCACCGCGACGCGATGTCGCGACTCGGCGCGATGCGCGGCATCGGTGAACTTGAGCACGGATTCGATGGTCTGCGTGGGCAGCGAGTAGGGTGTAATCACACGCGCCAACAGACTGACGATGTCGGCGTGCGCGAGGAGGGCGCCGCAGCGCGCGCCGGCGAGCGCGTACGCTTTGGAGAGCGTGCGCAGCACGACGAGGTTTGCGTATCGAGCCAGGCGATCGATCAGGCTCGGCACACCTGCGAACTCGATGTAGGCCTCGTCGACGACGACGATTGCGCGGTCGCGCAGGTTCTCGCAGAGCGACTCGACCGCCGCGCGATCCAGCAGGTTGCCGGTCGGATTGTTGGGCGTGCACAGGAACACCAGCTTGACCTCGGGCCGCCATGCGTCGAGCACGCCCTCGGGATCGAGCGCGAAGTCGCGCTCTTTGAGCAGCGGAACCTCCACCACGCCGGCGCCCTGGATACGCGCGGAGACTTTGTACATGCCGAACGTCGGTGGACAGATCAGGACGCTGTCCTGGCCGGCACGGCAGAACGCACGCACGAGCAGGTCGATGCCCTCGTCGCTCCCTCGGCCGGCAAGCAGGTTGTCGGGAGCTACGCCGTACAGCGCTGCCAGGTGCGCGACGAGCTCGGCGGGTTGCGGCTCCGGGTAGCGGTTGAGACCGGCATAGGTCGTATCGCCGCTGGCTCGCCAAGGCATCTCATTGGCGTGCATGCGTTCGAGCGAAGGCTCCCAAGCCGCGTGTTGATACGCCTGCAACGACAGGATATCCGGTCGTGCGAGCTCGAGGATCGGGTTCATGCGTGCTCCCTCGCGAGTTGCGTCAGGCGCACATGCACCGCGTTGGCGTGCGCATCGAGTCCCTCCAGCGCCGCCAGTGTGATGGCCGTGGGTCCGAGTCCGCGCAGGCCGTCTGCAGTGAGCTCCTGGACCGTCATGCGTTTCTGGAAGTCGTGGAGCGACAGGCCGCTGTAAGCGCGCGCGAACCCGTATGTCGGCAGCACGTGATTGGTGCCGCTGCAATAGTCGCCCAGGGTTTCCGGCGTCCACGCGCCGAGAAACACCGAGCCGGCGTTGCGGACTCTGGGCAACCAGCTGCGAGCCTCGGCGACCTGCAGGATGAGGTGCTCGGGCGCATAGTCGTTGCTGAGCTCGATCGCGGTGTCGAGCGAGTCGACAACGAGCAGCCGCGCATGCTCGATCGACTTGCGCAGCGTGTCCGCGCGACCGAGCCGCTGCATCTGCGTCTCGATCTGCGCCGCTGTCGCTGCGGCCAGCGTGCTGGAAGTCGTGACGAGGATCGCCTGTGCATCCACGCTGTGCTCGGCTTGTGCGAGCAGATCTGCTGCGACGAACTCCGCGCGCGCCGCCGGATCGGCGATCACCAGGACTTCCGAGGGTCCCGCCGGCAGATCGAGTGCAGCGCCTTCCGGATCGTTCGCAACCAGGAGCTTTGCGGCCGTCACCCATGCGTTTCCCGGTCCGAAGATCTTGTCGACCTTGGGCACTGTGGGCGTGCCGTACGCCATCGCGGCGATCGCCTGCGCGCCGCCGATCTTGAAGACCCGTCGCACGCCGCACAGGTTGGCGATCGTCAGCACCGCTGGATCCGCCGTCCCGTCGCGCCGCGGCGGCGTGCAGATGATCCGCGTCGGACAGCCGGCGATGCGCGCCGGCACTGCGAGCATGATCGCAGCGGAGGGCAGGGGAGCGACGCCGGCTGGCACATACAGACCCACTGCGTCGATCGCGCGGAAATGCCGCTCGCAGACGACTCCGGGAGCAGTCTCTATCCGCAGCTGGGTACCGATCTGCGCTTCGTGAAACTGCCGCACGTTGGCGATGGCGCGGTCGATCGCGGCGCGCTGCTCCGGACCGAGCGCGGTCTCAGCAGCCGCGAATTCCGCCGCGCTGACTTCGATCTCCTGCAGCGCTACTCCGTCGAAACGCCGCGTGAATTCCAGCAGTGCCGCGTCGCCGCGCTCGCGCACCTCGCCAATGATCTCGCGCACGCGCTCTTGCAAGGCGGCGCTGTCTCCTTGTGCCGGGCGACGCAAGGCGTCGCGACGCTCGCGCGCCGACAGCAGCGACCAATTTCGAATCGGCACACTCACGCCAGCATCTTCTCGACCGGCAGCACCAGGATCGCGCTCGCGCCGGCGCTCTTCAGGCTTTCGAGCGTTTCCCAGAACACGTTCTCGCGGCACACGGCGTGCACCGCGACCTTGTCGCTCGTGCCATCGAGCGGCACGATCGTCGGCGACTCGCTGCCCGGCAGCAGCTTCTTGATCTCCGGCAGCTTGGCGCGCGGCGCGTGCAGCATGATGTACTTGCTTTCCTTCACCTGCTGCACGCCGTCGATGCGCATCGACAAGCGGTGGATCCATTCCAGCTTCTCGCTGGTCACCGGGACCGGCGTGCTGATGATTGCTGCCTGGCTTTCCAGGATCGTGTCCGCTTCCCACAGGTGATTGGCGACGAGCGTCGAGCCGGTCGAGACGAGATCGCAGATGAAGTCGGCGCGACCGAGCCGCGGGGCGATCTCGACCGCACCGGACAGCGTGACGATCTCGGCCTGGATGTCGTTCCTGCGCAGGTAGCGCGCCAGGATGTTCGGATACGTCGTCGCGATGCGCTTGCCGTGCAGCGAGGCGCTGCCGCGGTATTCCACGCCGTCGGGCACGGCGATCGACAGGCGGCACTTGCCGAAGTCGAGCACCATGACCTGCTCGAACAGCGGCTCGATGCCGCGCGCCTGGAACGCGAGGCGCTTCTCCTCGATGACGTTCAGCCCGACGATGCCCAGGTCGCAGACGTCCTGCTGCACCAGGTCCGGAATGTCGTCGTCGCGCACGAACAGCACGTCGAGCGGCATGTTCTCGCCGTAGCACATCAGCTGATCCTTGCCGCGGCTGTACTTGAGGCCGCAGCGGACCAGCAGGTCCAGCGAGTTGTCGGTCAGGCGGCCGGACTTCTGCAGCGCGACCTTGAGGCGGGAGGACTTGTCCATGGCCGGTTATGTCGGACGCTGCTCTTTGAGGCGCGCGGCGGCGAGCGCGTAGCCGCCGTTGCCGTTGATCAGGTAGCGCGCGACACGACCCACGGTCGTGACGCTGACGCCGGTCTGCTTGTAGATCTCGCGATACGGAACCCCCTGCTGCAGCAGGGCGACCACCGCCCAGCGGTCGGCCAGAGCCTGCAGCTCGGCCGGCGTGCACAGGTCGCGGAAGAACGCCCGGCACTCCTCGACGCTGCGCAAGGTCAGGATGGCGCTGAACAGCGCCCGCTCAGCCAGCACTTCCTGGCGGGGGGTGACGGCCCGATGCTCTTTCATGGGTGCGCGATCGTATTAATGTACTAGCACGCTAATGCGATGGAGCGGGAAAGGCAAGGGGCAAAGGGGGCGGAGTGATGCAAGTGATGGGAGCGATGAAGAAGCGATGGGGCAGTTGGGCGACGGCCGTCACTTTTTCATCACTTCGCATCACTTTTCATCACTCCATCACCCCTTCTTCTGTTGACGCTCCCGCCGGCGGGCCCCTAGACTGTGTCCCGCTCATCGAGACCGGCTGAGGGTCAGGCCCTTTGAAGCCGGGGCAACCGTCGAACCTAACCACTTCGACATGGTGCCAACTCCTGCGGAAGTGGCCGTGACGGCCATCGATCCGACAGATGAGTTGCTGTGAAGCTGGCGGCGCCGCGTTCGGGCGCAGCCGGTCGGTCACGGCGACCTGCCACTACGGGTACTCCGTGGGGTTTCTGCGATGCGCGAAACCTGTCCGGCCATCGGGGCCGGCGCGGAATTTGGAGTACTCGCTCATGAGCTCGTTATCGCAAGCCGGCGTCGCGCGCAGCCCGACGGATGTGCATGCCGCTGGCCTGTCGACGCCGGTCGTGCCTGCTACGCCCGTTCGCCAGGGCATCCTGCAGCTGGAGCAGCCGCTGTCGCTGCATCATGGCGGCAGGCTGGATGGTGTACGCGTTGCATGGCGGATCACTGGCAATCCCGACGGACCGCTGGTCGCAGCGCTCGGCGGAATCTCCGCCGGCCGCACAGTTGCGGACGTCGGCACGAGCGAGAAGGGCTGGTGGTGCGAGGTCATCGGACCGGGCAAAGCGCTCGACACGGAGCGCTACCAGGTGCTCGGCATCGATTTCCTCGGCGGTAGCGGCGCGACCACCGGGCCGCGTGCTGGCCAGACGAACTTTCCATCGATCAGCAGCTACGACCAGGCGGAGATCCTGCGCCGGGTCCTCGAGCATTTGCGCACGGGGCCTTTGGCGGCAGTCATCGGCGCATCGTATGGCGGCATGGTCGCGCTGGCCTTCGCCGAGCGGTTTCCCCAACTCGTCAAGCACGCGATTGCAATCAGCGCGGCCGATCGCGCTCACCCGATGGCAACAGCGTGGCGCAGCGTTCAGCGCGCCATGGTCCGGTACGCTGCGAAGAGCGGTGACGCGCCCGAAGGCCTGCGCCTTGCGCGTGCCCTGGCAATGGCTACGTACCGCAGCCCCGAAGAATTTGCAGCCAGGTTCAACGGTGCGCCGGCGCGCATCGACGGGCGGTTTCAGTTTCCCGTCGAGTCGTATCTGCTGGCCCGCGGCGATGCGTATGCGGCGACCTATGTGCCCGAGGCTTTCGTGTGCCTGTCCGAGTCGATCGACCTGCACCAGGTCGACGCGACGCGCATCGGCGTCCCGGTGACGCTGGTGGCGATCATCGAGGATCAGCTCATTCCGGTCTCCGACATGCGCTCGCTGCAAGCCAGGTTGAATGGCGCAACGCTGCTCGAGCTGTCATCGCTGTACGGTCACGATGCGTTCCTGAAAGAAGGCGCGGCGCTGCAGCCCGTCTTCGCACGCGCTCTCGATGGACAGGGAGGTGCGGTATGAGCCAGTCATTTTCCGGGACCACGCGCGCGGTGCGTGCTGCCATCGAGGCCGATACTCAACACGGCGCCGTGATGCCGCCGATCCATCTGAGCTCGACGTTTGCGTTCGAGTCGTTCGGCGAGAAGCGTAACTACGACTACACGCGTTCCGGCAATCCGACGCGCGACGCACTCGCCGATGCCCTCGCAGAGCTGGAGGGCGGGGCTGGCGCGGTCGTGACTTCGTCCGGCATGTCTGCAGTTCACCTGGTCGTGCAGCTGTTGGCGGCGGACGATCTGCTGATCGCGCCGCATGATTGCTACGGCGGGACGTATCGATTGTTCAGCAACCTGGCCAAGCGCGGCGTGGCGCGCGTGCAGTTCGTCGATCAGACCGACGATCGCGCCTTTGCAGCTGCGCTGGCACTGCGCCCGAAGCTGATCTGGATCGAGACACCCAGCAATCCACTGCTGCGGATCGTCGATATCCGCGCCTTGGCGCAGAAGGCGCATGCTGCTGGCGCGCTCGTGCTCGTGGACAACACTTTCCTGTCGCCGGCGTGGCAACGGCCGCTCGCGCTGGGCGCGGACTTGGTGCTGCACTCGACCACGAAGTATCTGAACGGCCACAGCGACGTCGTCGGCGGTGCGGTGGTCGCCGCGACGCCCGAGCTGCATGAGAGGCTCGTGTGGTGGGCGAACTGTACCGGGGTTACCGGCGCGCCGTTCGATAGCTATCTCACCTTGCGCGGCTTGCGCACTTTGCACGCACGCCTGCGCGTCCACGCCGAGAATGCCGCGCTCGCCGCACACTTGCTCTCGGGTCATCCAGCGGTGCGGCACGTCTACTATCCGGGTCTGCGCTCACATCCGCAGCATGAGCTGGCGCGCAGTCAGCAGTCCGGCTTCGGCGGCATGCTCAGCTTCGAGCTCCACGGCGGGATCGCGAACGTGCGTGCGTTCCTCGATGGGCTGCGCTGCTTCTCGCTCGCGGAATCGCTCGGTGGCGTCGAGAGTCTCGTCGCTCATCCGGCGACGATGACGCATGCAGCGATGGATGCGGAGGCGCGTCGTATTGCCGGAATCTCCGACACGCTGTTGCGGCTTTCCATCGGCATCGAGGCGGCGGACGATCTGATCCGCGATCTGCATGGCGGGCTCGAGCGCGCGGCGGCCGTGCAGGAGCGTCGCGCTACGTCGGAGACGCAGGCGCGTCTGCTCGAATTTTGCTGAGCGTTCTTTTCGCGGTGACGTGCGTGTACTCTGTGGCGGTGTCCGCCGCGGGTGCACTCACCAGATGAGAACGAAGATCACCGAGCTGCTCGGCATCGAGTATCCGATCATTCAAGGCGGCATGCAGTGGGTGGGCACGGCGGAGCTGGCTTCTGCCGTTTCGAATGCCGGCGCCCTGGGCATCCTCACTGCGCTGACGCAGCCCACGCCGGATGACCTGCGCCGCGAGATCGAGCGCTGCCGCGGCATGACCGACAAGCCTTTCGGCGTGAACCTCACGATCCTGCCGGCAATCACGCCGCCGCCGTACGCCGAGTATCTGGGCGCGATCATCGACAGCGGCATCAAGATCGTCGAGACCGCCGGCAACAATCCGAAGGACTTCGTCGCGCGCCTCAAGGAGCACGGCGTCAGGATCGTGCACAAGTGCACTTCGGTGCGTCACGCGCTTTCGGCGCAGCGCCACGGCGTGGACATCGTCAGCATCGACGGTTTCGAATGCGCCGGACATCCCGGCGAGGACGATATCCCGAACCTCATTCTCATCCCGGCCGCACTGCGCGTGCTGCAGATCCCGATCGTCGCATCCGGCGGCATCGGCGACGGGCGCGGCATGGCGGCGGCGCTGGCGCTCGGCGCACAGGGCATCAACATGGGTACGCGCTTCATGTGCACGAAGGAGGCGCCGATCCATGACAACATCAAGCAGGCGCTGGTCGCGGCCGGCGAGCGCGACACCAACCTGATGTTCCGCACGATGCACAACACCGCGCGCGTCTTCAAAAACGCAGTGTCGAGCGAAGTGGTCGCAATGGAGAAGCGCGGCGCCAGGTTCGAGGAGGTCCGTCACCTGGTCGCTGGCGCGCGCGGCAAGGTGGCGCTTCGCAGCGGCGAGGTCGACGGCGGCGTGATCAGCGCCGGCATGGTGATCGGCCTGATCGACGACGTGCCGACATGCGCCGAGCTGATCCAGCGCATCGTGCGCGATTGCCGCGAGCACCTGCGCGTCGCTGCTGCGATGACGGCAGCGTAGAGGGAAGCTTCCCATGGACTTCGAGACCATCCGCTACGAGCTGGCTGACGGCATCCTGACCCTCACGCTGCACCGTCCCGAGCAGCTGAACTCGTTCACGCCGCAGATGGCAGCGGAGCTGATCGACGCCTTTCGTGCCGCCAGCGCCGACGATGCGGTGAAGGCCGTGATCGTGACAGGCGCCGGGCGCGCGTTTTGCGCCGGAATGGATCTGTCGGCGGCCGGCAATGTTTTCGGTCTCGACGAGAGCTTGCATCCAACGCTCACCGACATGCACGAGCGTCTGCAGGACCCGGTCATCGTCGAGCGCGTGCGCGACACCGGCGGGCGCGTAACGCTGGCGATCTACGATTGCACCAAGCCCGTGATCGGCGCGATCAACGGCGCCGCAGTCGGCATCGGCGCGACCCTGACGCTGGCGATGGACATCCGGCTGGCATCGGACAAGGCACGGATCGGTTTCGTGTTCGGCAAGATCGGCATCGTGCCGGAGGCGTGCTCATCCTGGTTCCTGCCGCGCATCGTCGGGATGCAGCAGGCGCTCGAGTGGGTCTATACCGCCGATATCTTCGATGCCGCCGAAGCAAAACGCGGCGGCCTGGTAAAGGAGGTCTATCCGGCGGAGCGATTGCTGGACGAAGCGCGACAGCTCGCGCGACGCATCGTCGAGAACCGCTCGCCGGTGGCGATCGCCCTGACGCGCCAGATGATGTATCGCAACGCCGCCCAGCCGCATCCGCTCGAAGCGCATCGCATCGATTCGCTGGGCGTGTTCTACACCAGCGTGCAGGACGGCAAGGAGGGCGTGCGCGCGTTCCTGGAGAAGCGGCCGCCGGATTTCCAAGCTCGTGTCTCGACGGACCTGCCGCCGTTCTACGCCGAGTGGATCGGCCGGCAGTCGCAACGGGATGGCAAATAAAAACGGGCCGGCGAAACGCCGGCCCGGACGTGGCAACGTAGAACTGTTGTCGTGGCGACATCGGCTCGAGGAGCCGACACCGACCTTGGGGACTAACCCGACACGAGTCCCGTTTCCACCAAAAATACCCCGACCGCGAGGGTCGAGACATGGAGATTGGGGCCCGAAGGCTTGGGCGCGGGAGGATCGGAAACCCGCGGCCGGCGAAATCATAACCGGTATCGGCGGGATTTTGGTCAAGAATCTTCGGTGTATACCGAGGCTATTCCTAGCGCATTTAAATTCAGATAGTTACGTGACTATCCTAGAAGTAGATTCACCACGGCTTCCCCTGCCGCCGAGGTGCTCGCGACGGCCGTGCCGCTCGCAATATCAGCCGTGCGGATGCCCTCGGAAATGGTCCTGGCGACTGCTCTTTCGACATGCGCAGCCTCGTCGGGCAAATCGAGCGAATGCCGCAGCAACATCGCCGCACTGAGGATCGCAGCGTACGGATTGGCGATGCCGCGACCGGCAATGTCCGGCGCCGAGCCATGGATCGGCTCGTACACGCCGAGCTTGCCGGCGCCGAGCGACGCGGAGGGCAGCAGGCCGAGCGAGCCGGCGAGCATCGACGCCTCGTCGGTGAGAATGTCGCCGAACATGTTCTCGGTCAGGATCACGTCGAAGTCTGCGGGCCGGCGGATCAGATGCATCGCCGCCGAGTCGACCAGCATGTGCTCGAGCTCCACGTCGGCGAACTCGGCGCCCAGCACGGCCTCGACAGTCACGCGCCACAGGCGCGAGGTTTCCAGCACATTGGCCTTGTCGACCGAGACGATACGCTTGCGCCGCCCACGCGCCAGACGCCCCGCGACACGCGTGACTCGCGTGATCTCCTCGACGCTGTAGGAACACAGGTCGCTGGCGTACTCCTCGGTGCGCTGCTTCTCGCCGAAATAGATCCCGCCAGTGAGCTCGCGCACCACGACGATGTCGGTGCCGCGCAGCACCTCGGGCTTGAGCGGCGAAACGTCGAGCAGGTCCGGATGTATCGTGACCGGCCGCAGGTTCGCGAACAGGTTCAGCCCCTTGCGCAGCGCGAGCAATCCCTGCTCGGGGCGCACCTTGGCTTTCGGATCCGACCACTTCGGTCCGCCGACTGCTCCCAGCAGCACTGCGTCGGCCGTCCCGCACGCGGACAGCGTCTGCGAGGGCAGCGCCGTCTGCATCGCGTCGATTGCCGCGCCGCCGATCAGCTGCTCGACGAATGTGAACTCGTGACCGTAGCGTGCAGCGATCGCCTGCAGCACGCGCACGGCTTCGCGTGTCACTTCAGGGCCGATGCCGTCGCCGCCCAGGACGACGATCGATGCTTTGATACCCATGCGCGTCGGGATCCCGCTTAGGCGTGTGTCTGCTCGTAACGCGTGATCGCCGCGGCTTGTTGCAGCAGAAATCCCAGCTCGTCGACGCCGTTGAGCAGGCAGTGGCGCGAGAACGCTTCGATCGGAAATCCCACGGTCGAGCCGTCGGGCAGCGTCAGCGCGCTCGACTGCAAGTCGATCTGCAGCGAAACGCCCGGATGCGCCAGCAGCCAGGCGTGAGTCCGCTCGTCGACGACGATCGGCAGCAGCCCGTTCTTCAGCGAGTTGTTGCGGAAGATGTCGGCGATCTCGGTACTGATGACGGCGCGGAAGCCGTAATCCAGCAGCGCCCAGGGCGCGTGCTCGCGCGAGGAGCCGCAGCCGAAATTGCGTCCGGCGACCAGGATCGCGCAGCCGGCCGACTCCGGGCGATTCAGCACGAAGTCGGGCTTCGGCGCGCCGCTGGCGTCATAGCGCCAGTCGGTGAACGCGCGGCGACCCAGGCCTTCCTTGGTCGTCGTGGTGAGAAAACGCGCCGGAATGATCTGGTCCGTGTCGATGTTCGTGTACGGCAGGACGACCGTGCGAGAGACGAGAGTGCGGATCGCTTGCATGGTTACGACCTGAGGAATTCGCGCGGATCGGCGATTCGACCGGCAACTGCGGCGGCAGCGGCGGTGAGCGGGCTGGCGAGCAGCGTGCGTGCACCCGCGCCCTGACGCCCTTCGAAATTGCGATTGCTGGTGCTCACTGCGTAGTGCCCGGCGGCGACGGTATCCCCGTTCATGCCGATGCACATCGAGCAGCCGGACTCGCGCCATTCGGCGCCGGCGTCGGTGAAGACCTGCGCCAGGCCGCGTGCCTCGGCTTCGCGCTTCACCTGCTGCGAGCCTGGCACCACGAGCATGCGCACGCCGCTTGCGATCTTGCGACCTCGCAGCACGCGTGCAGCTTGTTCGAGATCGGACAAGCGCGCGTTGGTGCAGCTGCCCACGAACACGACCTGCACGGACTTGCCGAGCATCGGCTCGCCGCCATGCAGACCCATGTACGCCAGCGATTTCGCGTGCACGGCGTCGGCGGGATGATCGGGCACTGCGCCGGTGATCGGCACCACCATGCCGGGATGTGTGCCGTATGTGATCATCGGCTCGAGCTGGTCTGCATCCACCTCGACGACGCGGTCGTAGCGCGCGCCCGCGTCAGTGCGCAGCTCGCGCCACCGCTCGACCGCGCGATCCCACGCAGCGCCGCTCGGGGCGAAGCGGCGACCCGCCAGATACGCGAACGTCGTTTCGTCGGGCGCGATCATGCCGGCACGTGCGCCAGCTTCGATCGACATGTTGCAGACGGTCATGCGCTCGTCCATCGACAGAGCTTCGATGGCCGGGCCGCGATATTCGATGACGTGCCCGGTGCCGCCGGAAACGCCGATCTTGCCGATGATCGCCAGGATCAGATCCTTGGCGGTCACTGCGGGGCGCAGCGTGCCGCTGACTTCGATCGCGAGCGTCTTCGGGCGACGTTGCAGCAGGCATTGCGTCGCCAGTACGTGACCCACCTCGGTCGTGCCGATGCCGAAGGCGAGGGCGCCGAACGCCCCGTGCGTCGCAGTATGGCTGTCGCCGCAGACGATGGTCTTGCCGGGCTGCGTGGCGCCGAGCTCGGGGCCGATCACGTGGACGATGCCGCGTTGCTCGCTGCCGAGGCCGAACACCTCGACGCCGAACTCCCGGCAGTTCTTTTCCATCTCCCTGACCTGCTGTGCCGCGGACTCGACTTTGATCGGCACACGGCCGAACACCTCGGCAGGATCCGTCGGCGTCGAATGATCCATCGTGGCGAGGGTGCGGTCCGGGCGGCGCACGGCCAGACCGCCTGCGCGCAGTTGCGCGAACGCCTGCGGCGAGGTCACTTCATGGATCAGGTGCAGGTCGATGTAGAGCACGGCGGGCGTGTCCGCCGTCTCGGCAACGACCTCGTGCTGCTCCCAGAGCTTCTCGAACAGCGTCTTCGGTTTCATCGACAGAGCATGCCAACCGGCAGCGCCCGCGGGTTGATGGATGCTCAGCGAGCCATCGCGACCCGCGATCCCTTCAACCCGCAGCGGCGACGCCCCGGGACGCGGCAGTCTCGCAGGGCTCCAGCCAGCCCCACTTGTCCGCCGTCTTGCCGGAGAACAGGCCGAAGAAGGCGGCCTGCAGCGCTTCGGTGATCGGGCCGCGCTTGCCGGCGCCGATCTGCAGGTGGTCCACGGAGCGCACCGGCGTGATTTCCGCCGCGGTGCCGGTCAGGAAGATCTCGTCCGCCAGGTACAGAAACTCGCGCGGAATCGGCTGTTCGCGCACTTCGAATCCGTGGGCGCGCGCCAGAGTCATCACGGTGTCGCGGGTGATGCCCTGCAGGATCGCGTTGACGATCGTCGGCGTGTAGATCACGCCGTCACGGATCAGGAACAGGTTTTCACCCGCGCCCTCGCTGACGGTGCCGTCGACGCCGAGCCCGATGCCTTCCGCGAACCCCAGCCGCTTCGCCTCCATGCTGATCAGCTGGCTCGACAGATAGTTGCCCGCCGCCTTGCCGAGCGTCGGAATGGTGTTCGGCGCGAGCCGCTGCCACGAAGACACGCAGACGTCGATGCCGTTCTCCAGGCCTTCCGCACCCAGGTACGCGCCCCACTCGAATGCCGCGATGACCGTTTCCACCGGCGGCGGCACTTTCGGCGCGACGCCGATCTCGCCGTAGCCGCGAAACGCGAACGGCCGCAGGTAGGCACCGCGGTTCAGACCGTTGGCGACAACGACCTCCTTGCACGCCGCGCTGATCTGCTCCGGCGTGTAGGGAATGTCGATGCGGTAGATCTTGGCGGAATCGAACAGGCGCCGCGTGTGGTCACGCAGGCGGAAGATCGCCACTCCTTGCGGAGTGGCGTATGCCCGTTCGCCCTCGAACACCGTCGAGGCATAGTGCAACGCGTGCGACAGCACGTGGACTGTCGCTTTCTCCCAAGGCACCAGCTTGCCGTTGTGCCAGATGTGCTTTGCTTGGGTAATCGGCATTGCAGGTGCTCCTGTATGGTCCGCTCAGGCACGCGACTGCTGCAGCCACGGCATCCGGTCGCGCAGCTTCACGCCGACCTTCTCGATCGGGTGCTTCAGGTCCTTGTTGATCAGCCGCGTGTAGTTCTTGCGGCCCTTGCGATTCTCGCTGATCCACTGGCGCGCGAACTTGCCCGCCTGGATCTCGCTCAGGACCTTCTTCATCTCGCGCTTGGTCGCCCGGTTCACGATGCGCGGGCCGCGCGTGAGGTCGCCGTACTTGGCGGTCTCGCTGATGAAGCGGTGCATCTTCGACAAGCCGCCCTCGTGCAGCAGGTCGACGATGAGCTTGAGCTCGTGCAGGCACTCGTAGTACGCCACTTCCGGCTGGTAGCCGGCCTCGACCAGCGTCTCGAAGCCCTTCACGACCAGCTCCGTCGCGCCACCGCACAGCACGACCTGCTCGCCGAACAGGTCGGTCTCCGTCTCCTCGGCGAACGTCGTCGTGAGGACACCGCCCCGCGTCCCGCCGATGCCGTGCGCATAGGCGAGCGCATTGTCTTTCGCACGCCGGGTCGCGTTCTGGAAGATCGCCATCAGGCACGGCACGCCGCGGCCCTGCTGGTACTGGCGACGCACCAGGTCGCCGGGACCCTTCGGCGCGATCAGCACGACGTCGAGGTCCTTGCGCGGCTTGATCTGCTTGAAGTGGATGTTGAAGCCGTGCGCGAACAGGATCGTCGCGCCTTTGCCGATGCCGCCGATGACTTCCTTGTACAGATCCTTCTGCGTCAGATCGGGGGTCAGGAATGCGACCAGCGCGGCTGCGGCGACGGCGTCGACCGGCTCGGCGACTTTCAGGCCGTCTTTCTTGGCCTTGGCCCAGCTGGCGCCCGAGCGGCGGACGCCGACGACGACATCGAAGCCGCTGTCCTTCAGGTTCAGCGCGTGCGCGCGGCCCTGGCTGCCGTAGCCGAGAATGGCGATGCGTGCGCCCTTGAGGGCCTTCTTGTCGACGTCCTTCTGCGAGTAGATCTGCATGTGCTGTGTGCGCTCCCGACGCGTGTTGGCTATGAGGAAATCCGCTCGTGAATCCGATGCGCGCGTTCGCAACGCATCAACGGCGGCGGCCAATTGGGTGCACTAGCGAGGCGGGAAGGCGAGACGGAAAATCACGGGGAATTCACCATATGGCTGCGGAGCTTGTCAAGCTGCGCTACCCTGCGCGCAACGATTCGATGTCACCTGGCCAGCGCGCACGCCGATGACCGTCACCGAAGAACGCCCCGGTTCGGTTCCTGTTTATCTCCTGTACGAGGACGACCTCGAGCAGTGGCGCGCGGCCCAGAGCGAGGTGACGCGTAACTGGAGCGCAGCGAACTGCTTCAAGGCGGAGCGGGGCAAGCAACTGCTCGTGCCCGGCGCACAAGGCCGGCCGGCAGCGGTGCTCGTCGGGCTCGGTCGGCGCAATCCGCGCGAGGAGCTGAGCTGCTGGGCGGCGGCCGCGATCCCCGACCGGTTGCCGGACGGCGACTATCATCTGGCGGAGCCGCTGCCCGGGCGCGTGGCGACGCAATTCGCATTCGGCTGGGCCTACGGACAGTACAAGTTCGAGCGCTATCGTCGCGCGAATCCGCAACGTGCAGTCCACTTGCGACTGCCGCCCGAGGCCGACGCCGCCGAAGTCGCGCGTCTGCGCTCGGCCACCGCGCTGGCACGCGACCTGATCAACACGCCGGCGAATGACCTTTCGCCCGAGGCACTGGCACAGACCGCCGTCGAAGTTGCCCGGCGCTACGGCGCGCGGCATCGCGTCATCATTGGCGACGATCTGTTGAAGGAGCGCTTCTCGGCCATTCATGCCGTCGGGCGCGCGGCAGCGGTGGCCCCGCGACTCGTCGACATCGAATGGGGCGATCCGTCGCATCCGAAGGTCAGCCTGGTCGGCAAGGGCGTGTGCTTCGATTCGGGCGGGCTCGACATCAAGCCGGGCGCGTCGATGCTGCTGATGAAGAAGGACATGGGCGGCGCCGCCGTGGCGCTCGCGCTGGCGCAGCTCATCATGGACGCGAAGCTGCCCGTGCGTTTGCGCCTGTTGGTGCCGGCGGTCGAGAACGCAATATCCGCGAACGCCTACCGTCCCGGCGACGTGCTCGGCACCCGCAAAGGCCTGACGATCGAGATCGGCAACACGGATGCCGAAGGCCGCGTGATTCTCTGCGACGCGCTCGCGCTGGCCGACGAGGAGAAGCCGGACCTGCTGGTCGACATGGCGACGCTCACCGGTGCGGCGCGCGTAGCGCTCGGGCCGGAGTTGCCGGCGCTGTTCACCGCCGACGATGCGCTCGCGCGCGAGCTTGTCGACATCGCCGCCCAGCAGGGCGACCCGCTGTGGCGCATGCCGTTGTGGACGCCCTATGAGGACGAGCTGTCGAGCAAGGTCGCCGATCTCAACAATGTCTCGAGCTCGTCATTCTCGGGCGCTATCTTCGGCGCTTTGTTCCTGCAGCGCTTCGTCACGGAGGCGCGCAGCTGGGTGCACCTGGACCTGTATGCATGGAACGGCAAGGAGCGGCCCGGCAGGCCGGTCGGCGCGGAACCGCAGACAGTCCGCGCGCTCTACGCATTCCTCAAAGCCCGCTACGCCCGCTGACGCTCGCGCATGGCCGTGACTTCAACGCATGCGGGCGAGCCGACGTCGCTGGCTCCGCGCGACCTCGCGTTGCTGATCGGCATGAACCTGATCTGGGGTCTCAACCTGATCGCCTCCAAGGTCGGCGTCGGGCAGTTTCCCCCGATCTTCTTCACGGCGCTGCGCTTCGGCTCGCTGGCGCTGTTCCTGCTGCCGATGCTGCGGCTCCACCGCGGCCAGATGGCGAACCTGTTCGCCGCTGCGATGCTCACGGGGCCGGCAACGTTCGCGCTGCTGTTCGCGGGCATCTATCTCGCCGAGGACGCTGCGACGGTGGCCGTCGCCAGCCAGATGAGCGTGCCGTTCTCGACGCTGATGTCAGTGTGGTTCCTCGGCGAGACCATCCGCTGGCGGCGCACGCTCGGCATCGTGCTGGCGTTCGCCGGAATCGTGATCATCAGCTTCGATCCGCGCGTCTTTGCCTACTGGGAAGGACTCGCGCTGGTCGTCTGCTCGTCGTTCGTCAGCTCGCTCGGCCTGATCTTCCTCAAACGCCTGAAGGGCATCGGGCCGCTCGAAGTGCAGTCATGGATTGCGCTGGTCGGCGGCGGCATCCTGCTCGGGCTCAGCCTGATCCTCGAAGGCGGGCAGATGACCGCCGTGCGCAACGCGAGCTGGGAAGGCTGGCTGGCGCTGTTCTTCACCACCGTGATGTCGAGCCTCGTCGCGCACACGGCGTGGTTCTATCTCGTGGCGCGCTATCCGGTCACCAGCCTCTCGCCGATCACGCTGCTGTCGCCGTTGTTCGGCATCTTCTTCGGCGTCACGCTGCTCGATGACCATCTGACTACGCGCATGCTCGCCGGCGGCGCCGTCACGCTCATCGGCGTGTTGATCGTCGTGCTGCGCGAGAAACGGATCGTGGATACGGGGACGTGACGGATTCACCCGGCGCGAGCCCCTCGAGCGTCCACTGGCCGATCGACCATCTGATCAGCCGCAACGTCGGGTAACCCACTGCGGCCGTCATGCGCCGAACCTGGCGGTTGCGCCCCTCGCGTATCGTCAGCTCGATCCAGCCGGTCGGAATGGCTTTGCGAAAGCGGATCGGCGGATCGCGCGGCCAGAGCCACGCAGGCTCATCGACGCGACGGGCCGCAGCCGGCAACGTCGTGCCGTCGTTCAACACTACGCCGCGACGCAGCTGCGACAACGCAACCTCGTCGGGCTCGCCTTCGACTTGCACGAAGTACGTCTTCGGCGTCTTCCAGCGCGGATCGGCCAGATGTGTCTGCAACGCTGCGTCGCTCGTCAGCAGGACCAGTCCTTCGCTGTCGTAGTCGAGGCGTCCGGCCGGGCGCATGCCCGGCGCGTCGAGGAAATCGGCGAGCGTCGCCTTGCCATCCTTGCTGGTGAACTGCGTGAGAACCTGAAAGGGCTTGTTGAACAGCAGCACGCGCGACATCAACGCAACTCGCTGTCGGCCTCGATGTGCTCGGCCGTGCTTTGCACCAGATCGATGAAGCGTTGCACCGAAGCAGCGTTCTCGCCGCGGCGGCACGCGAGAATCAGCGGTGCGGTGAGCTGGGCGTTGTCGGCGAGCTTGCGATAGACGACGCCGTCCATCTGCAGCCGGCGCAGCGACTCCGGCACGAGCGAGACGCCGAGACCCGCGGCGACGAGATTGAGCGTCGAGATGATCCGCGGCGCTTCCTGCCCGACGTGCGGACTGAAGCCGGCGCCGCGACATGCCGTGATGATCGTGTCGTAGAGACCCGGACCGCCGGGCCGCTTGTAGAGGATGAACGTTTCCGTCGCCAACGCTGCGAGTGGCAGCGGCGCGCTGCGGGTCTGCGCTGCCTTCTTCTTGCGGCTGCTGCTGGCGAGCGGATGTCCCTTGGGCAATGCGACGACCATCTTTTCCTGCAGCAGCGGACGCACCGTGAGCCCGACGACGTCGGCCACCGGCGAGCGGATGAAAGCCGCATCGATTTCCTCGTTGTGCAGCCCCTGCACGAGCTCGCTGCTGCCGCTTTCCTCGAGCACCAGTGAAACCAGCGGCGACATCTCGCGAAAGGCGCGAATGACGCGTGGCACGAACGGATGGAATGGCGCGGAGCTCGTGAAGCCGACCACGACGCGGCCTTGCTCGCCGCGGGCGGTACGACGCGTCGTGGCAAGCGCGCGGTCCACCTGGTCGAGGATGACGCGGGCGCGGTCGAGAAAGGCGACGCCGGCATCGGTCAACTCGACGCCGCGCGGCTGCCGGCGGAACAGCTGGACTCCCAGCTCCTGCTCCAGGGAGCGGATCTGCATGCTGAGCGGCGGCTGCTGGATGCCGAGGCGCTCGGCGGCCCGGGTCATGTGCTTTTCTTCAGCAACGGCAATGAAATAGCGCAGGTGACGCAGCTCCATTAGCCATATGTAACAGATATCGATTTCTAACTCACGATATATTTTACCCGCAGTCGCTAAAGGTCTATGGTGCTGCCCACGGAACCGGCAGCCCGGCGTTCCGCGTTGAGCGAGCACGCGCGTCAGGCGCGGCGGAATCGGGGAGCACAGCGATGGCGAACTCGGGGGTGGAGATTCTTGGGCCGATGCAGCCGGGCTACGAGACGGTCCTGACACCGGCGGCACTCGAGTTCGTTGCCGACCTGACTCGTCGCTTCGGCGATCGGGTTGCGACGCTGCTCGCTGCCCGCGCTACGCTGCAGAAGCGTCTCGACGAGGGCGTACTGCCCGATTTCCTGGCCGACACCGCAGACGTGCGCAACTCGCAGTGGCGCGTCACGAGCATTCCCGCCGACCTGCAGGATCGGCGCGTCGAGATCACCGGTCCGACCGACCGCAAGATGGTCATCAACGCGCTGAACTCCGGCGCCAGAGTCTTCATGGCGGACTGCGAAGATTCGCTCACGCCGACCTGGGACAACGTCGTGCAAGGACAGATCAATCTGCGCGATGCAGTCCGGCGCGAGATCTCCTTCCAGAATCCCGACGGCAAGCAGTACCGCTTGAATGCGCAGATCGCGACGTTGCTGGTGCGGCCGCGCGGCTGGCATTTGTACGAGAAGCACGTGCGGGTCGACGGCAAGCAGGTGCCTGGTGCGTTCGTCGACTTCGGGCTTTACCTGTTTCACAACCACGCTGCGCTCGAGGCGCGCGGCACCGGGCCGTACTTCTATCTGCCGAAGCTGGAGAATCACCGCGAGGCGCGTCTATGGGCGGACGTGCTGAAGCACTCCGAGGCGACGCTCGGCATCGCACCGCAGACGATCAAGGTGACCGTGCTCATCGAGACCATTCTCGCCGCGTTCGAGATGGACGAGATCCTGCACGAGCTCAAGGACTACATCGTCGGCCTCAACTGCGGCCGCTGGGATTACATCTTCAGCTTCATCAAGAAATTCAGCCGCCGGCCGGAATTCGTGCTGCCGGACCGCCAGCAGGTGACGATGACCACGCACTTCCTGCGCTCGTACTCCAAGCTCCTGATCAAGACCTGCCACCGCCGCGGCGCCTTCGCGATGGGCGGCATGGCGCCCTTCATTCCCATCAAGAACGACCCGAAGGCGAACGAAGAAGCGCTCGCCAAGGTGCGCGCCGACAAGGAGCGCGAGGCGAGCGACGGCCATGACGGCACCTGGGTCGCGCACCCGGGCCTCGTGCCGATCGCCAGGGAAGTGTTCGACCGGCTGATGCCGACGCCGAACCAGCTGCAGAAGACGCTCGCGGACGCGGAGATCGGCGCGAGCGATCTGCTGCAGATTCCGCAGGGCACGATCACCGAAGCGGGGCTGCGCAACAACGTCAGCGTATCCATCCAGTACATCGCCGCGTGGCTCGGCGGGCTCGGCTGCGTGCCGATCAACAACCTGATGGAAGACGCGGCGACCGCCGAGATCTCTCGTGCACAGATCTGGCAATGGATCAAGCATCCCGCCGGCAAGCTCGCTGACGGCCGCAAGGTCACGGTCGAGCTGTTCCGCCAGGTCGTGCGCGAAGAGCTGGACAAGCTCGCGACCGCGGTCGGCGCGAAAGCCTACGCCGCGGGCAACTATGAGCAGGCCGCCACGCTGATCGACCGCATCACGACCGCACCCGACTTCGGCACGTTCATCACCTTGCCGGCCTACCAGGAAATCAACTGAAGCGAGACATGCCAATGACGACCCTCTCTGCCGAGCAGTTAAGGAAAGAATGGCAAACCAATCCGCGCTGGAAGGGCGTGCAGCGGCCGTACACGGCGGAAGATGTCGTGCGCCTGCGCGGCACCGTGCACGTCGAGCACTCGATCGCGCGGCTCGGCGCAGAGAAGCTGTGGCGTTACATCCACGAAAAGCCGTTCGTCAACGCGCTCGGCGCACTGACCGGCAACCAGGCGATGCAACAGGTCAAGGCCGGCCTCGATGCGATCTACCTGTCGGGCTGGCAGGTCGCGGGCGATGCCAATCTCGCCGGCGAGATGTATCCGGACCAGTCGCTGTATCCCGCGAACTCGGTGCCGTCGGTCGTCCGCCGCATCAACAACACGCTGCTGCGCGCGGATCAGATTCATCACGCCGAAGGCAATGATTCGGTCGACTGGCTCAAGCCGATCGTCGCGGACGCGGAAGCGGGCTTCGGCGGCGTGCTCAACGCGTTCGAGCTGATGAAGGGCATGATCGAGGCCGGCGCCGCCGGCGTGCACTTCGAAGATCAGCTGTCGTCGGCGAAGAAGTGCGGCCACATGGGCGGCAAGGTGCTGGTGCCGACGTCGGAAGCAGTGAGCAAGCTGGTCGCGGCGCGCCTCGCAGCCGACACGTGCGGCGTTCCCACGGTGCTCGTTGCACGCACCGATGCGGAGTCGGCGAACCTGCTGACTGCGGACGTCGACGAGCGCGATCGGCCGTTCATCAAGGGCAAGGAGCGCACCAGCGAGGGATTCTTCTATGTGAACGCCGGGCTGGAGCAGGCCGTCGCCCGCGGTCTGGCGTACGCGCCGTTCGCGGATCTCATCTGGTGCGAGACCGGCACGCCCGACCTGCACGAAGCGGAGGCGTTCGCCGAGGGCATCCACAAGCAGTTTCCGGACAAGCTGCTGGCGTACAACTGCTCGCCGTCGTTCAACTGGAAGAAGAAGCTGGACGACGCGACGATCGCGAAGTTCCAGCGCGAGCTGGGCGCGATGGGCTACAAGTTCCAGTTCATCACGCTCGCCGGCTTCCACGCGCTCAACTATTCGATGTTCCAGCTGGCGCGCGGCTACAAGGCGTCGCAGATGGCGGCGTACGTGCAGCTGCAGGAGCAGGAGTTCGCCGCGGAGAAGGACGGCTACACGGCCACGAAGCATCAGCGAGAAGTCGGCGCCGGCTACTTCGACGACGTGACGCAGACTGTCACGGCGGGCCAGTCCTCGGTGACGGCGATGAAGGGCTCGACGGAAGAGGCGCAGTTCCACAAGGCCCACGCGTAACGAGTAACAAGTGGCAGGGCCTGCGTAACAAGTGCCCGGCGGAGGGGTAAACTGAGCTGGTGACTCACCAGCTCTGGCCCTCCGACGGCGTCATCTTCGATCGGACCTGCACCGACTGCCCGCGTCTCGCGCGCTTCCTGGCAGACGGGCGCGAGAAATAT
>DATEJG010000016.1:0-6622 GCA_035278165.1 Steroidobacteraceae bacterium | reverse complement strand
GCGGCTGTAACCTGCCCATGCCTCGGCGTATTGCGGATCTTCCTTGATCGCCTCTTCGAGCTTGGCAAGCGCGAGCGCGGTCGCATCGATGTCGCGCCGCGAACGTTCATGCATGCCCTCGACGTACAGCTCCTGCGCGCGAGCGCTGGGGATGTGGCGCGTCTCGCTGGCACTGCGCCCGCCGAATCGAAAGACACCCAGGGCCACAGCCAACGCAACTACAACCAAGCCCAGCAGTAGCCACATGCCGCGCGCGGAGCGAGGCGGCGTGGACTCGATCGTGGCCGGCGGCATCGGCGCGCCCAGCTTGCCGATGAAGCGGTAGCCGACGCGCGGCAGTGTCTCGACGTACCGCGGCGTGTCGCCGACGTCGTCGAGCGCGACGCGTAGCTTGCGCACTGCGACGTTGAGCCCATTGTCGAAGTCGACGACTCCCTGCGGCCACAGCGCCTTGACGAGTTGCTCGCGCGTGACCACCGCGCCCGCCCGGTCGGCGAGCTCGATGAGGATGCGCAGGGGCTGCTGCGGCAGGCGGGTCATATGACCGTCGCGCGACATCTCGCCCGAGACGCGATCGACCGTCCAGCCGTCGAATTGCAGGGTTCCGGGGTCCACGGGCCGAATAATAAAGAAGTAAGGCCGACCCAAGGGGCGGTTAATGGCTTGACGGTGCTCCCGAAGGCCAATTTGGCGGCGTCCTTTGTCACGAGGAGCTCGTCCATGGCCGCCATCCCGCGTCCCCGGTTCTATCTGTTGATCGCTCTGTCTCTCGTGGTCTTCGTCGTCGTGGCGTTTGCCCCGAGCTACTACCTGCGGATCCTCACCGATCCGCCGCCGCTCACGACATTGCTGCATGTCCATGCCGTCGTCTTCACCGTCTGGCTGGTGCTCTTCCTGGCGCAGGCGGGTCTGGTTGCCGCCCATCGTGTCGACCTGCATCGCAAGCTCGGGATCGCGAGCGCGATCTTTGCCGGCATCGTCGTGGCGGTGGGCGTGCTGTCGGTCTTCCAGACCGCCATCTCGAACCATGTCAGCCCCTCGGGGCTGGCGCCGCCGCAGTTCTCCATCATCGGGTTCACTACGATCGGGCTGTTCGCAGCGTTCATCGCGCTGGGCATCGCGTACCGCCGCCGGCCGGGGCTGCATCGGCGATTCATGATCCTGGGCTTCATCGCGTCGATCAGCCCGGCGTCGGCGCGCATCCTGCGGCTGCTCGACGTCGAGGCCCATCGTGACCTTCTGATCCCGCTGTGCGCCGCGCTGTTCGTTGCTGCCTGCATGATGCACGACTGGCGCAAGCACCGAGTCGTGCATCCTGCTTACGTGATCGGCGGCCTCGTGATCGTCGCGTCCTGGCCGCTGCGAAAGATGATCGGCTACAGCGAATGGTATTTCCCGATCGGTGAGCAGGTCGCGCGGCTGGCGCGCTCGATGTTCGGGTGATGGGGTCAAATTCCTACACAGAAACCCTGTTGCGCCGGTTGAGCGCGGGGCGTATTGCTTCCGATGCGCACAGTCCAAAGAACCAGGGAGTTTCATATGTCATTCGCATGTCGCTGCGAGGTCAGGCGCATCGCGCCCCGTGACTTGCTCGTCCGAGTCGCGCTGCTGCTGACCGCGCTCGCGCCATGTGCTCATGCGGATAACATCGTCGGTGCATGGTCGCCACCTGCGCCGTGGCCGCTGATAGCGATTCACGCCGTTGTAACCCCGGACGGACGTGTGCTCACGTACGGCACCGATGGAAACGGCATTCAGACCGGTCTCTTCATCTACGACGTCTGGGATCCTTCCGCGGGGCCCGCGAACGGTCATGTGACGTTGCCGAACACGACGAGCACCGACCTGTTCTGCAGCTCACAGCTCGTGCTGCCCAAGAGCGGCGACATTTTCGTCGCCGGCGGCGACAACTTCGTCGACGGCCAGACCACCAACACGGGAAACAACAACACGAACGTCTTCAAGCCCCGCAACAATGCGCTGGTGCGCGGTCAAGACATGAATCGCTCACGTTGGTATGCCTCCACGACGACGCTCCTGAATGGCGAGACGTACATCCAGGGCGGGGTTGGAGGCCTCCCGGGCACCACTGGCGGCGCCACTCGCCCGGAGGTTCGCGGCGCCAACGGCGCATTCCGGCTGCTGTCGGGAGCCAACACCAGCCCGTATGTGCCGGGTTATCCGCGCAACTTCATCGCACCCGACGGTCGCGTGTTCGGCTTCGACGTCGCGGGAAAAATGTACTACGTGGATCCTGCCGGGGTCGGCAGCCTCACAGCGGCCGGCACATTGCCAGACTCGACGTCCAACGCGTCGAGCGCCGCGATGTTTCGACCCGGCCGGATTCTGAAATTGGGTGCCACGAGCGGTGCCTACGTCATCGACATCAATGGGCCGACACCAATCGTGACCTCCACGCAACCGATGTCGTCAGTGCGTCACTGGCTCTCCGCGACCGTGCTCGCAGACGGACGCGTGCTCGCGACGGGTGGCAGCGCTGTTAAAAATACGCTGACCGGCGTCAACAACACCGCGGAGATCTGGGATCCCGCGACCGGATTGTGGACGCAAGGCGCGGTCGGGACGAACGCGCGCCTGTATCACTCGGGTGCGCTGCTGTTACCGGATGCACGTGTCCTCGTTCACGGCGGCGGCGCTCCTGGGCCGCTCACCAACCTGAACGTAGAGATCTATACGCCACCCTACCTTCTCGACTCGACAGGCGCTGCGATGCCGAGACCCGGCATCGTGCTCGCGCCGAGCACGATCAAGATCGGCGGGAAGTTTTCGGTGGGGTTTTCCAACGCGAGCGGCATCAGCCGCGTCACCCTGGTCAAGACCGGATCGGTCACCCACAGCGTGAACATGGATCAAGGATTCCTCGATCTCGAGTTTACCCGCACGGGATCGATGCTCACTGTCGCGGGGCCGCGGCGCGCAGCCGACGCGCCTCCCGGTTATTACATGTTGTTCGTGATCGATTCGAACGCAGTGCCTTCCGTTGCCAGAATCGTTCGCATCAACCCGCTACGGTGAGGAGCAGGGAGCAGCGAATCTCACGACACGCGTGAGCAATACGCGCAGGAGATTTTCGATGCAGTGCGTGTTTGCGCGGGTGACGAGCAGCATTCCCCGTTAGTGGTACGCCGGCAGGCTTTGGCCTGCGGCCGGCCTGTCGACCCTCCTTACAAATACTACGGCGCACATCCGATTCCCCTCTACACCGATGCCATCAAGGGATTGACTTACGGGCTCAAATTGCCGGCGGCACCAGGTTTGCTTGTCGTACGTAGAGATCCGGAAGCGGGAGTAGACATCGTGAGCCATCCAGCCCGACTACTCGTTTTCATCGCATCGCTCGCCCTGGTGCCTGCTGCGCTTGCGATCCCCATTACCTGGACGAGCGAGAACACCACGTCCCAGTATGTCGCGGCCGGCGCCACGATCACCTTCACTCACGACCTTGCGGCGGAGGGATTCATCGTCGGCGAGGATGTGGTCACGGACTTTCTGCTGACCGCTCATCTCAGCGACGACGTCGACGACGCGAGTGCGCCCCTCGAGATCGCTTTCCTCGATCTGCCCGGAGCGATCGGCAGCGATTTCCTGTTCGGCTTCAGCGGCAGCTCCGGCAGCTTCTCCGGATTCTCGGTCCTGGGACTGTTGGAGATCAACCTGCTGGGCACGCTGACGGTGTCCATCAGATCGGTCAGCGGCGACTTTCGGTTCGATCGGTCCGTGCTGGTGGCGAACGGAACCACTGAACGCGTCGCGCTTGCGGAGCCGTCGACGCTGGCGCTGTTCGGTATCGGTTTGCTGCTTCTCGCCTGGTCCTCACGCTACATCGAGAAGGGCATGAGGATTCTTCGCCGCCACCTGTAACAACGTGCGCTCCGCTCCGGAAGGCGCACGTCGGCCCGGTTCCCATTCCTGCAGCGTTCGCACTGAAACTCCGAGAGGCGTGCGAATACCGCCTTTGCTTTGGCCTGGCGGCACGAGCACAATCGATCCGTCATGCGCCCCCGAGGCGCCAACAAGAATCAACAGCACAAGGGGAGAAACCATGCGTGTCGCCGCTCGCGCCATTGCCTTCCTGTTCGCCACCGGTCTGCCGATGGTCGCGCTCGGGGACATCATCACGTTGCAGATCCCGACGATTCCCGGGGATGCCAAGTTCGCCGCCAACAATTCACTGCCTTTGGATTCCATTCGCGTGCTGAGCGTGGGGAACGCAGTCGCGAATACGCCCTGCGACCCGGCCGGTGGCGGCGGTTGTGCCGGCAAGGCGATTTTCGACAACGTGTCGATCATCAAGAAGTTCGGCGAATCCAGCCCGAGCCTGTTCCTGGCCGTTGCCCGTGGCACGCATTTCCAGACCGCCACGGTCAACTTCTACCGGATGAAGGGCAGCACGCCGGTCAAGTACTTCACGATCTCGCTCGACGATGTGACCATCGCGTCGCAGAAGTGGGTCGGAAATTCCGGTGCCGCGGACTCGGCGGACAGCGAAGACGTCGAGATCAGCTACGCGCGCATCATCATGCTGGATGTCGAGACGGGCGCTCGAGCGTGCTATGACCGCAAGCTGGTCAGTCAGTGCTAGCAGCAAGCGAGCGTCGAGCCAGCAGGAGCAGGTGCGAGCGCCATGGATCGTACTCATCCGTCCCTGCTCAGGGTCGCCGTGACGGCGATAGGAGTCTGCTTTTCGATTTGCGCTAACGCAGCTCCCGGCACCGACGCCGACGCCGACCCGCTCGCACTCGAACAAGCGCTGACCGCTTCGGGCGACGCTTCCCTCGCCGCCGGTCAGTATGCAAAGGCCGAAGCGTCTTACAACGAGGCGCTGCAATCGGCGGAACGGCACGGCGGACTCGAGAGCGAGCGCGTGCTCGCACCGCTGCTCGGCCTGGGCAATACGCTTGCTGCATCCGGGCGTCACCAGCAGGCCGTTCCTCGACTGCAGCGAGCGTTGGCGATCCAGCGCTCGCAATATGGACTGTTCGACTTGCGTCAGCAGGACACGCTCAAGACGCTGGCCGCGAGCCTGACTGCGCTCGATCGAACGGACGAAGCGCAGGATCTGATGGTCTACAGGGTGCGCGCCGCCGAAAAGAATTACGGCGAGGCAAGCCCGAAGGTCATTCCGGCAGTGTGCGAGCTGGGCGATTGGTTCGCGGAAGTCGGCATGTCTGCCGAGGCTCGGCTGACTTTTCAGATGGCGCTCAACATCGCCGGAGACAAGGAGTCTCTGAACGCCCCGATTCTCGTCGAGCCGTTGAGGGGGATCGCCCGCACGTACATGCGCAGGATGAGCTATCCGGAGGCCTGGCTGCGATCGCAGGCACGGTCGCGGCCCTGCGGCCCGGGGCGGTTCTGGTGTGAGTTGGGCGGCCGCTCCGACGTCGGACCCAAGGAGCTCGATCCGGAAGGCGAGCGCGCGCTGCAACGAGCATTGCGCATCCTGCAGGAAGATCCGGGCGCGTCCATGCAGACGCTGATCGAAACGCTGATTCAGATGGGCGACTGGCAGCAGATCAAGAAGGCTCCGCGCGAAGCGCTGCCTTACTATCAACGCGCCTGGAAGCTCATGCACGAGGCTGCAAGTCTGCCGAGCTCCGCGGCCAGGGCGCTCGACGTACCCGTGCGCGTCTACTATCCGACACCGCAGATCGTGACCGATGTCCCTGCAGTGTCCGCCGCAGAGTTGCGATCTCAGTACGTGCAGGTCGAGTTCACCGTCGCGGCTGATGGATCAGTCCATGACGCGCGCATCGTAGGTCACGACACGAGCGAGCTCTACGCGCGGGAGATTTTCGATGCAGTTCGTGCCGCGCGCTTTCGGCCGAAGTTCGTCGACGGACAAGCCGTCGCGGCGACCGGGATCGCGTATCGCGAAGTTTTCTGGACGGGCAAGCCGCGGGACTGAGAGCGATGAGATTTCGATGGCGTGTGGCTGCAGCCGCTGTATTGTTCAGCACGCCGTTGTGTGCCCAATGGTTGAACGAGCCGACGCGCGGCATTCCCAGGACTTCAGACGGCAAGCCGGGTCTGTCGGCACCGGCGCCCCGCACGGCCGAAGGTCGCCCGGACTTCACCGGGCTGTGGCGACTGCCGTTTCATCCCGGCTATGTCATCAACGTCGCCCGCCGATCTGGATCCAGCGGACGAGCTGATCGTCGAGAGCGTCGGCTTCAAAGACACGACCTGGCTGGATTTCGGCGGACATCCGCATTCGGAGTCGCTGCGCATCACGGAGCGCTATCGTCGCACCGACCTCGGCCACATCAAGCGGCAAGTGACGCTCACGGATCCCGAAGCCTTCGCCAGACCCATCGTGGTCGACTCCGACATGATCCTCACTGCGGATACCGAGCTCCTCGAGTACGTCTGCGCCGAGACGCCTCGCGAGCGGTTCGCGCTGGCGGGCAGGACCGAGTCGGAGAAACAGGTGAAGGTACCGGTCGCGGTCCTGGACAAGTACGTCGGCGGCAGGCGAACGCTCGAAGCCTCCTCGCTAGCCTGCACCCATCAGCGCCGCGATCGTCCGGTCCTTGCTCGACCAGAGCGAGTTGACCCACTCCTGCACGCGCTCGCGAAACTCCGGGTCATTCCGATAGTCCCC
>DATEJG010000015.1:0-3934 GCA_035278165.1 Steroidobacteraceae bacterium | reverse complement strand
ATCGACGTCGACACCGGCGCGTACGCCAACGTGCGCCGCTTTCTCAACGCGGGCCAGCTGCCGCCGCAAGACGCCGTGCGGGTCGAGGAGATGATCAACTACTTCGACTATCGGTATGCGCCGCCGGCGAGCCGCGACGTGCCGTTTCGCGTGGCCACCGAGCTCGCGCCCGCGCCCTGGAATCCGCAGGCGCTGCTGCTGAAAGTCGGCATCAAGGGATTCGAAATCGCCGCTGCGCAGCGCCCGCCCGCGAACCTCGTGTTCCTGATCGACGTGTCCGGCTCGATGCAGTCGCCGGACAAGCTGCCGCTGCTCAAGAACGCGTTCCGGCTGCTCACCGACCAGCTCACTGCGCGCGATCGCGTCTCCATGGTGGTGTACGCCGGCAGCTCGGGCGTAGTGCTGGAGCCGACCGCCGGCGATCAGAAGCACAAGATCCGCGAAGCGATCCACCGGCTCGAAGCCGGCGGCTCGACCAACGGCGCCGAGGGCATCGAGCGTGCATATCAGCTTGCGCACGCCGGGCAGATCAAAGGCGGCATCAATCGCGTAGTGCTCGCGACTGACGGCGACTTCAACGTCGGCGTCGTGAACTTCGAGGCGCTCGTCGACATGGCAGAGCGACAGCGCACCGGCGGCGTAGCGCTGACGACGCTCGGCTTCGGGACCGGCAACTACAACGATCAGCTGCTGGAGCGCCTGGCCGATGCCGGCAATGGCAACTACGCATACGTCGATACGTTGAACGAAGCCCGCAAGGTGCTCGTCTCCGAGCTGTCCTCGACGCTGTTCACGATCGCCAAGGACGTGAAGATCCAGGTCGAGTTCAATCCGGCGGCGGTGCTCGAATATCGCCTGATCGGCTACGAGAATCGCATGCTGGCGCGCGAGGACTTCAGCAACGACAAGGTCGACGCCGGCGACATCGGCGCCGGGCATCGCGTGACCGCGCTGTACGAAGTCGTGCCGGTCGGCAAGACCGGGCGGCTCGATCCGCTGCGTTATGGCGCGCTGGAGAGCATCGTGAGCGATGCCCGGGCCAGCGACGAGCTGGCGTTCGTGCGGCTGCGCTACAAGAAGCCGGATTCCGACAGCAGCGAGCTGCTGGAATATCCGATCGCGAAGAGCTCGGTGACTTCGGCGGACAAGCTGTCCGCAGACTTTCGCTTCGCCGCCGGCGTCGCCGCTTTCGGCCAGCTGCTGCGCGGCGGCAAGTATGTAGGCAAGTTCAGCTACGGCGACGTCGAGCAGCTGGCGCGCGGCGGCCTCGACGAGGATCCGGAGGGCTATCGCCGCGAATTCCTGTCGCTGGTGAAGCTGGCCGGCGCGCTGGCGCCGCGGGGCGCGGAGCAGGTGAGTGATATTGGCCACTGATCGGGTACGCTTGCGTGCATGGATCTCGGCTCGGTTCCTAGCCAGCAAGGCGCGGTGAACAGCGCGGCGCTCGACGAGGCGTTGCCCGTCGGCTCCGCTGCGCTCGCCGCTGCGCCGGCGCCGGTCGCCGACGATGCGACGCTCATGCTGCGCTATCGGGACGGCGACGTGCGCGCGTTCGAAGTTCTGTACGCGCGGCACAAAGGTCCGCTGTACCGCTATCTGCAGCGCATGTGCGGGCGGCGGGAAGTCGCGGACGATCTTTTCCAGGAGGTGTGGAGCAAAGTGATCGCCAGCCGCGGACGTTACGAGGTGCGCGCGCAGTTCAACACGTTCCTGTTCCGCATCGCCCACAACTGCGCGATCGATTACTTCCGCCGCAGCGGCCGACCTGCGGAAGGTCCCGCGCAGGATATCGACGACGTCGCCGAGCAGATCGGTGCCGCGGAGCATGAGCGTCCCGACGCGGCGCTCGCCGAGGCGCAGGTGCGCAGCGACTTTCGCCGCGCGCTCGCGCAGCTGCCGCCGGAGCAGCGCGACGTGTTCGTGCTGTACGAGGAGAGCGGCCTGACTCTCGAGGAGATCGGCAGGATCACCGGCGTCGCGATGGAGACCGCGAAGAGCAGGCTGCGCTATGCAGTCGGCAAGCTGCGCGCCGCGCTCCAGCAGCATCGGCCGCGGCAATTCGAGCCCAGTGTGCAATCGTGAGCGATCCGATCGACATCAAGGCGCTGGACGAGTACCTGAAAGGGGGCTCCGAGATCTCTGCGCGCTATCGTGAGACGGGCCGTGAAGACGTTCCGCCCGAGCTCGACCGCCGCGTGCTCGATGCCGCACGAGCAGCCGTCGCCAGCGAAGGCACGAAGCGCCCGCGATCATGGTTGCGCTGGAGTGCGCCGGTGGCGCTTGCCGCTTCGGTCGTCCTCGCCGTGACGGTTGTCGTCGAGCGCGGTGTGCAGAACGACGAGCTCGTCGTTCCGCAGGCGAAGGAGGCGACGGTGATTCAATCGGTCCCGCAAGCGCCGGCAGTGGTCCTTCAATCGCGGCCAGCTGCGGCACCTCCGGCTGCCGATGCCGCGAAGGCCGAGGCACCGGCACAGGCACCGACAATGAGCAGCGAACGCGTGACGCAGGACGTCGCGGTGGAGGAAGAGCTCGCGCGGCAGGAGGTGGACGCCGCGATGTCCAAACGGGCCGACGCTCCGCCTGCGGCTCAGTCGGTTCGAGCGGCTGCGAACGACGCAGCCGATGTGGATTCCAGTCAGGTCGACGAAATCGCAGTGACCAGCAGTCACACGCGCCGCGCGGCGGGGCGGACTGCCGGCCCGCGCGGCACGGTCCCGGCCAGCGCGTTTCGCGGCGAAGCGCGGCAGTCGGCTGAAGCACAGCAGTCAGTTGCGCCGCCCGAGCGTTCCGACCCCGAGAAGTGGCTCGAAGAAATTCGCGGGCTGCGGCGCGCAGGCAAGGCTGTCGAAGCGGATCGCGAGTGGCAGAGCTTCCGCGAGACGTTCCCGGACTACACCGTCGCCGACGACGACATCGCCCGCGCGAGCTCCGACGTCAAACGCTGAGCACGCGGCGGCGCGCTGCAAGCCGCACGCGCGATGTGGTTAAATCTGCGCGCCCCACCGACTACGGGACGCCGGATGATGGAAAGAACGATCGAAAAACTGCTGTTCGCCAGCCGCTGGATCCTGGCGCCGGTCTATCTGGGCCTGTCGCTCGCGCTGGTGGCGCTCGGCATCAAGTTCTTCATGGAGCTGTTCCTCCTGCTGACGCACGTGTTCACGCAGACCGAGGCGGAGCTCGTGCTGGTGCTGCTCACGATGGTCGACCTGGTGCTGGTCGGCAGCCTGATCGTCATGGTGATGTTCTCCGGCTACGAGAACTTCGTCTCGGCGCTCGACGTGGACACCGGCGGCGAGAAGCTCGCCTGGCTCGGCAAGCTCGACGCGAACTCGCTCAAGCTCAAGGTCGCGTCCTCGATCGTCGCGATCTCCTCGATTCACCTGCTGCGCGCCTTCATGTCGACGCCGCGCTATATCGACGAAGACGCGCAGGACGCGTTGATGTGGTACGTGATCATCCACCTCACGTTCGTGCTGTCGGCCGTGATGATGGGCGTGCTGGACCGGATCACGTCGGGGCAGCACAAGGGGCACAAGGGAGAGTTGTGACACAGGTGACACAGGTGACACGGGCAAGAGGGCCTCGTGCCTATGTCACCTATGTCACCTGTGTCGCTTCCTGCCCGGCCGGCACGAACTCCATCGACACCGAATTCAGGCAATAGCGCTTGCGCGTCGGCCGCGGGCCGTCGTCGAACACGTGGCCGAGGTGGCTGTCGCAGCGGCGGCAGCGGATCTCGGTGCGGATCATGCCGTGGCTCTCATCGACCAGCTCGGCGACGTGGTCCGGATCGAACGGCTGCGTGAAGCTCGGCCAGCCGGTGCCGGACTCGAACTTGGCGTCGGCCTTGAACAGCGGCAGGCCGCACAGCCGGCAGGCGTAGATCCCGTCCTGCTTGTTGTTGAGCAGCGTGCCGCAGAACGGCGCCTCG
>DATEJG010000014.1:0-6988 GCA_035278165.1 Steroidobacteraceae bacterium | reverse complement strand
AGGGCGGCGTGGCGGCGGCGCAGATCGCGAGGACGATCCGGCGCGCCTCGGCACGCGCGGAATGCGACGTGCTGATCCTGGTGCGCGGCGGCGGCTCGCTCGAGGATCTGTGGGCATTCAACGAAGAGAGCGTAGCGCGCGCCATCTACGACTGCGCGATCCCGATCGTCGCCGGCATCGGCCACGAAGTGGATTTCACGATTGCGGACTTCGTTGCCGACGTCCGTGCGCCGACGCCGTCGGGCGCTGCCGAGCTGGTCGTGCCCGATTCCAGCGAGTGGCTGCGCAACGTCCTGCGCCTCGGCAATCGCCTGGCTGCCGCGCTCGGCCGCAAGCTCAAGACGCAGCAGGATCGCGCCTCGTGGCTGGCGCGCCGGCTGCAGCAGCTGCACCCTGGCGTCGAATTGCGCCAGCGCGCCCAGCGTCTCGACGACCTCGAGCAGCGACTCATCCGCGTCGCCCGCTCGAATCTCGGTGAGCGACACCGGACTGTCGCCCAGCTCGCCGCGGAGCTGCGCCAGCATTCGCCGGCGCTGCGCGTGGCGAACGCCCGCCGCCGACTCGAAGCCGCGCGTGCGACCCTCGACAGGATTGCGCAGCAAACCGTCGAGCAGCAACGCAATCGCCTGGCCATCGCCGTGCGAACGCTCGACGCCTTCAGCCCGCTGGCCACGCTCGAGCGCGGCTATGCAATCGTCACCGATTCGAAGGGCACCGTGATCACGAACGCGCAGGACGTGCGTGCCGGGCAGCTCATCGATGCGCGGCTGACCCAGGGCACGATCCGCGCGCGCATCGAGCGCACGACGAGCCCGGAGCTCGACCTGCGATTGCCGAAGGCCGATCAGAAATGAGATTCATAACAGCGTTCCTGCTTGCCACGCTGACCAACGTTGCACACGCCGGCGAGCTGCCACGCGAGAGCCGCGTGCCCGGCGGCATCGCGCTCATCGAGATTCACGGCGGCGAAGCGGCGCCGACGGTATTGCTGGATGCTCGCCGCGCAGCGGTGATTCGCCAGGGCGATCATTGGCTGGCTATCGTCGGCCTGCCGCTGTCGACCAAGCCCGGTCCGCTGGCGCTGCGAGTCACGACGGGCGCGAAGACCATCGAAGTGCCGTTTCAGGTCACCGACAAGCAGTACCGCACGCAACGGCTGACGATCAAGAACGAGCGGCAGGTCAATCCCGACCCCGAAGACCTGAAGCGGATCGCAACGGAACAGGAGCGCTCGAACGCCGCATTGTCGAAGTTCACGACCGGCGGCACACCCGCGTTCGCGCTGCTCCCGCCGGTCGAAGGCAAGCGCTCCGATTCGTACGGCTCGCGCCGGATCTTCAACGGCCAGCCGCGCAGTCCGCACTCGGGCATGGACATCGCCGCCGCCAAAGGCACGCCCATCCGCTCCCCCGCCGCCGGCACCGTGGTCGAGGCCGGCAGCTTCTTCTTCAACGGCAACACGCTGTACATCGATCACGGCTACGGGCTGGTGACGATGTATTGCCATCTCGACGAGATCGACGTGAAGGTCGGCGATCAGCTCGAGGCAGGCCAGCTGATCGGCACCGTCGGCGCGACCGGGCGCGTGACCGGGCCGCACCTGCACTGGGGCGTGGCGCTGAATCGCGCGATGGTGGACCCGGCGCTGTTCCTGGGAGAGGAATAGAGTCAGGCTGAAGCCTGACCCACACCAGAGACTCTGCTTGCTTTGTGGGTCAGGCTTCAGCCTGACTCTTCACAACCCTTCCGGCGGACTGCGCACCCTCCCCTGCAGGAAGTCCGCCATGACCGGCCGGAAGCGGTCCATGTCCACCAGGAACGAATCGTGCCCCTGGAGCGAGGGCAGGCGGGCAAACTGCACGTCGCGGCCGCCGGCCGCCAGCCCGTCAGCCAGCTCCTGTTGCTGCTCCACCGGAAACAGCAGGTCGGTCTCGACGCCGATGACCAGCGCACGCTCGACCGTGAAGCGCTTGAGCGCTTCCAGCACCGAGCCGCCGTGGTCGGCGAGATCGAACAAGTCCATCGCGCGCGAGATGTACAGGTAGCAGTTCGGGTCGAACTGGCCGATGAACTTGGTCGCGTGATTTTCCAGGTACGACTCGACCTCGAAGTCGATGCCGAACGGATCGCCGGGCTGATGCTCGGCGCTGGCGCGCTCGCGGCCGAAGCGCATCGCCCACTCCTTCGCCGAGCGGTACGTGATCATGCCGAGCTTGCGCGCCAGGCGCATGCCCTGCACCGGGATCGCGTCCGGCCGATAGTTGCCTTCGTGCCAGGCGGGATCGCGCCGGATCATCTCCCGCTGCAGCGAGCGCAGGGCGATCGAAAACGGCGTCGAGCGCGCCGCCGCTGAAATCGACACGATGCTGCGTGTCTCGCCGGGGAACAGCGCGCAGTACGCGAGCACCGTCATGCCGCCGAGCGAAGGACCGACCACGGCATGCAGCTTCTGGATCCCGAGTGCCATGGCGACCTCGTGTCCGGCACGCGCGATGTCTTCCACCGTCAGCACCGGGAACGTCAGGCGATACGGCGCACCGGTCGCAGGATTGACGGAGAGCGGCGAAGTCGAGCCGAACGGGCTGCCGAGCGAGTTGATGCAGATGACGAAGAAGCGTCGCGTGTCGATCGGCCGGCCCGGCCCGATCATGTCCTCCCACCAGCCCTGGGCGGGATCCTCGGTCGACGAGGCCGCGTGCGCCGACGGCGACAAGCCGGTGAAGATCATGACGGCGTAGTCGTGGCGCGCCTGCGGATCGCCCCAGGTCTCGTAGGCGATCTCGACGCTCGGCAGCGCGCCGCCGCGCCGCATCGGGAACGGCCGCTCCAGCTCGAGGATTTTCCGGGCGCTCGCCATGGCGTGTGAGTGTAAGCCTTTCAGCGCTTCACGCGCTTCATCAGGCGTTTGCGCGAGCGCACCTGGCGCGGCGTGAGCGGGTTGCGCCGCCCCTTGAACGGGTTCTCGTCGGCGCGGAACTCGATCCGCACCGGCGAGCCCTCCAGGTGGAAGTGCTTGCGGAACAGGTTCGCGAGATAGCGCCGGTACGCGTCCGGCACGTGCTGCACCTGGTTGCCGTGCACGACGATGATCGGCGGGTTGCGCCCGCCCTGGTGCGCGTACCGCAGCTTGATGCGCCGGCCGCGGACCAGCGGCGGCTGGTGCTGCTGCACGGCCAGCTCCAGGATGCGCGTCAGCTCCGGCGTGGCCATCTCGCGCATCGAAGCGTCATAAGCCTCGCTCACCGCACGCATCAGCTCGCCGACCCCGGTGCCGTGCAGCGCCGAGATGAAATGCACGGGTGCGAAATCGAGGAACGGCAGCCGCAGATCGAGACCCGCGCGAATCTCGTCGCGCTTGTCCATGGGAATGTTGTCCCACTTGTTGACGGCGATGATCAACGCCCGGCCGCGTTCCGCGACCATGCCCAGGAGACTCGCGTCCTGCTCGGCGACCGTGTCGTGCGCATCGATGACGCCGATCACGACGTTCGCGGAATCGACGGCCTGCAGCGCTTTGATGACGCTGAACTTCTCGACGGCTTCCTCGACCCGCGCCCGGCGTCGTACGCCGGCGGTGTCGATCAGCGTGTAGCGCCGACCATCGCGCTCGAACGGCACGAAGACCGCGTCGCGCGTAGTTCCGGGTTGATCGAACGCGATCAGCCGCTCTTTGCCCAGCAGGCGATTGATGAGCGTCGACTTGCCGACGTTCGGCCGGCCGATCACCGCGACGCGAATGTCATCGGGCCCGGCGCCGTCGGACTGCGCCGCGTGCTCCAGCCCTTCGAGCACACGCTCCATCAAGGCGCGCACGCCATCGCCGTGCGTGGAGGAGATCGACTGCGGGTCGCCCAGACCGAGCTGATGAAACTCCGCCGCGGCCGTGGCCGCGTCCAGGCCTTCGGCCTTGTTCGCGACGACGATGACCTGTTTGCCGAGCTTGCGCAGCGTCTGCGCGATGAAGTGATCGGAGGGCGACAGCCCGTCGCGCGCATCGGTGAGGAACAGCACGCGATCGGCTTCGTCGATGGCGCGCAGCGTCTGCTTCGCCATCAGCACTTCGACGCCGCGTGCATCGACGACCAGGCCGCCGGTGTCGACGACCAGGTAGGGAACGCCGCCGACCTTGCCGTAGCCGTACTTGCGGTCGCGCGTCAGCCCGGGCAGATCCGCGACCAGCGCGTCGCGCGTGCCCGTCAGGAAATTGAAGAGCGTCGATTTGCCGACATTCGGCCGCCCGACGAGCGCGATGACCGGAAGCATCTAGCCGCCATTCGCTTGCGCTTCAGGCTTCGGCTCGGCTTGCTGCTGCGCCTCGGGCGGAGGCGGGAGCGGCGCATTGCTGTCGGGCGAGGTGACCGGCTTCACCTTCGGCTGGCTCCTGAACGCGAGCAGCTTGCCGGAGTCGGTCTGCACGAACACGCCTTCCGGCGTCGTCACCGCAGCGTTGGTGATGCGCTCGCCATCCGTCTTCTGCCGCGCGACGATCTCGCCGGTCGCCTTGTCGAGCCAGTGCACGTAGCCTTCGAAGTCGCCGACCACGAGCGCGTCGTCGCCGTCCAGCGCCGGCGCGGTGAGCCCGCGGCGCTTCATCGCGTCCTGCTCCCACACCACGGCGCCGTCGCTGCGCTTCATCGCCACCACGACGCTGTCGGAGTTGGTGAGATAGATGTTGTCGTCGTCCATCACGAAGCCGCGATAGCTGGATGCATCGCGCGCCCACCAGATCTGGCCGGAGTCGAGCGCCAGCATCGCGACGCGCCCCTGGAAGCCGACGACGAAGATGTCGTCGCCCGAGATGCGCGCCGGCGAGTCGATGTCCGCGAGACGCTCCAGCTCGGTGCGGCCGTGCGGCGCATTGACGATCGCGTCCCACAACACGTCGCCGTTGCGCGGGTCGATCGCCAGCACCTTGCCGCTGTCGAAGCCGGCGATGATGCGATCGCCTGCCAGCACCGGCGGCGCGGTGCCGCGCAGCGTGAGACGCGGCACCTGCTCGTCGACGGCCCATTTCTGCGTGCCGTCGGCGACTGCCATTCCTTCGACGTGCCCGTCGACCGTGCGGATCACCACCACGTCTTTCGCGATCAGCGGGCGCGCAAGAACTTCGCTACCGATCGACTTGCGCCAGCGCTCGCTGCCGTTGCCGGAGTCGAGCGCGACGATGTCGCCGTCGCTCGAGCCGAGCACGACCAGGTCGCCCGCCACTTCCGGTCCCGCGGACAGCGCAAGCTTGGTCTTGGTCGACCATTTGCGGCGGCCCGTATCGGCGGCCATGGCGATGACTTCGCCGTCGTGCGAAGCCGCGTACAACGTGCCGTCCACGACGATCGGGCGCAGCGCGAGCCGCAGCCGCTCCGAGTCGCCGCCGAGGCCGGCGCTCCAGGCGCGATGCACCGTGCGCTTGGGCACGATGTCGACCAGCTCAGCCGGCGGATCGAGCTCCTTCTCGCTGCAAGCCGCGAGAAACAACAGCCCGGCAGCAGCCAGCAGCACGCGCACGAGATTCGGGTTCAGCGCTGACATCAGGAGTCTCCCTTCGTGGCCGGCGCAGCAGGCGCCGGCGTCGTCGGCACTTCACCGCCGACGTCACGCAGCTTGAGCTCGACGTTCGCGCGATCGATCTGACCGTCGGACTGAGCCGCGAGCGCCGCGGCGTACTCGGCCCGCGCGCCTTGCGCATCGCCCTTCGCGACCAGCGCGTCGCCGCGGATCTCCCGCACCTGCGGCGCGAAGTTGCCTGCCTTTTCGACGTCGAGCATCTGCAGCGCTTCGTCGTGCTTGCCGGTCTGGATCAGCAGCCGGGCGAGGCGCACGCGCGCGATCTGTCCCAGCTCCGCGTCCTTGGACTTGTCGACGACTTCGCGCAGGTGCTTGATCGCCTCGTCGAACTTGCCGGCGTCGGTCTCGCGCTTGGCGAGCAACAGCCGGCCCTGCTGCGTATAGGCGGAGCTGGCGTGCTCGCCCGAAAGGCTGTTCAGCAGCCGCCCCGCCTCGGCGACGTCGTTGCCGGCGAGCGCCTTCTGGAAGCCCGCATACACCGTGGCGGCGTGCTCTGCCTGCTGCCCGCGGTACTTCTGCCAGAACTGCCAGCCCGCCAGCAGCCCGAGCCCGAGCACGACGCCGGCCAGCAGCCATTTCCAGTTCTCGCGCCACCAGTTGCGCAGCGCTTCTTCCTGATCGCGATCGGTTAAATAGTCTTCGACCATGGCAGTGTCATCTATGTATGAAAAGTTGCGTCGGGTTCATTTCGCGAGCCGCGCCGCGATCTCGGCGGCGACCTGCTCCCAGGGAAGCTCGACCTGCGGCGCTTCCAGGCGCAGGGACTTGAGACCGACGACGCGCCGTTCGGTTTCCGCGTCGCCCAGAATCAGCGCCAGGTGCGCCCCGCTCTTGTCGGCGCGCTTGAGCTGCGATTTGAAGCTGCCGCCGCCGCAATGGGCCTCGATCCGCACGGCAGGAAGCGCATCCCGGATGCGCTCGGCCAGCGCCAGCCCTGCGGCTTCGGCGCGCTCGCCGGCAATCACCACGTAGACGTCAGGCGCGAATCCCGGCGTCTCGCCCTGCTGCGCGCGCAGCAGGGACACCAGTCGTTCCTGGCCGAGCGCCCACCCTACGGCAGGCGTATTCTCGCCGCCGAGCTGCGCGACCAGTCCGTCGTAGCGACCGCCCGAGCAGACCGCTCCCTGTGAGCCGAGCTCGGTCGTCAGCCACTCGAAAACCGTGTGCGTATAGTAGTCCAGCCCGCGCACCAGGCGCGGGTCGAGCACGTACTCGATCCCGACCGCGTCGAGATGCCGGCACAGGCCCTGGAAGTGCTGACGCGACTCCTCGTCCAGGTACTCGGTGAGAATCGGCGCACTCGCGATCACGTCCTGCAGCTCCGGGTTCTTGCTGTCGAGGATGCGCAGCGGATTGCCCTCGAGCCGTCGTCGGCTGTCCGCATCGAGCCGCGACTCATGCGCGCGGAAGTACTCCGTGAGGAGTG
>DATEJG010000013.1:0-16420 GCA_035278165.1 Steroidobacteraceae bacterium | reverse complement strand
CGGCGGTACGTCCTGAACCGTCGCCTCGACCTGGTCAAGTCGCGCGAGCTGTATCCGCGGATCCGGCCGTTCGAGCGCTGGCTGCGCGATCACACTTCGGAGTTCCAGCGCGCGCTCGCGAGCTAGCAAGAGTCAGGCTGAAGCCTGCCCCACAGCTCATTTCGACGCGCGCTCGCGCAGGAACGTGCGCAGCACCTGCCCGGTGTGCGAACTGCGTGCGGCCCGCGCGACGTCATCCGGCGCGCCCTGCACGACCAGCCGACCGCCTGCGTCGCCGCCCTCCGGGCCGAGGTCGATGATCCAGTCGGCTTCTGCGATCACGTCGAGATCGTGCTCGATCACGACGACCGTGTTGCCCGCGTCGACCAGCCGGTGCAGCACACGGATCAGCTTCTCGACGTCGGCCATGTGCAGGCCGACAGTCGGCTCATCGAGCACGTACAGCGTGCCGCGCGCCGCGCCGTTGCTGCGCGCGCCGACATAGCTGACTTTCGACAGCTCCGTCACCAGCTTGATGCGCTGGGCTTCGCCGCCGGACAGCGTCGGGCTCTGCTGGCCGAGCGTGAGATAGCCGAGGCCCACGTCCTGCAGCAGCCGCAGCGCGTGATGAATACGCGGATGCGCTGCGAAGAAATCCACCGCCTCGTCGACGCTCATCATGAGCACGTCGCCGACGTTCTTGCCGCGGTACTCGACAGTGAGCGTGTCGTGATTGAAGCGCCGGCCGCCGCAGGTATCGCAGATCACGCGCACGTCCGGCAGGAAGCTCATCTCGATGCGCCGCAAGCCCTGGCCCTCGCAACCCTCGCAGCGCCCGCCCGCAGTGTTGAAAGAGAACCGCGAAGCGGTGTAGCCGCGCATCCGCGCTTCGGTCGTCTCGGCGAACACGCGGCGGATCGCATCCCAGAAGCCGACATAGGTCGCCGGGCACGAGCGCGGCGTCTTGCCGATCGGCGTCTGGTCGACTTCCAGCACGCGACCGATCTGTTCCCAGCCGCGCAGGGCGCGACAGCCCTGCCAGGTGATCCTGGCTCCGCGGCGCCGCGCCAGCGCGGCGCGCAGGTTGTCGTGCAGGACATCGCGCGCCAGCGTCGACTTGCCGGATCCCGAAACACCGGTGACGACCACGAGCCGGCCGAGCGGCACCCGGAACGTCTGCCGCTGCAGGTTGTGGAGCGACGCGGATTCGATCGTCAGCGCGGGCGAGCGTCCGTCGACCGCACGACGCTCGGCGATCGGGTGCCGCAGCGGCTGCGCCAGCAGGCGACCAGTGACTGATTGCGGCGAGCGCTGCAGCTCGCCGGCGGTACCCGCCGCCACGACTCGTCCGCCGCGGGTTCCCGCGCCGGGGCCGAGATCGACGACATGATCGGCGCGGCGAATCGTATCCTCGTCGTGCTCGACGACGAGCAGCGAATTGCCCTTGGCGGCGAGCCGCGCGAGCGTATCGAGCAGAATGCGGTTGTCGCGCGGATGCAGCCCGATCGTCGGCTCGTCGAGGATGTAGCAGACGCCCTGGAGATTCGAGCCGAGCTGTGCCGCGAGCCTGATGCGCTGCGCCTCCCCGCCCGACAGCGTCGGCGCGGACCGGTCGAGCGCGAGATAGCCGAGCCCCACTTCCTCGAGAAACGCCAGGCGCGAGTTGATCTCGGCGAGCACGTCGCGCGCGATGCTGCTTTCGCGGCCGTGCAGCTTGAGCTTGGCGAACATCGCGCGCATGCCGCCGACGGATTGCGCAGTCAGCTCAGCGATCGAAAGCCGGTTGAATCGCACGTTGCGCGCGATCTCGTTGAGGCGCTCGCCCTCGCACGCCGCACAGACCTGACCGGCATCCGCAGCTTCGCTCCACCACCATTCTTCGCCGGTCTGCTCCTCGTCGAAGCCGCGCAGCTTCAGGCCGGTGCCGAAACACGTCGCGCACCAGCCGTGCCGCGAATTGAAGGAGAACAGCCGGGGATCGAGCTCCGCGAAGCTGCGCGCGCACGATGGACACGCGCGCTTTGTGGAAAAGATGGCCGGCGCAGCGGCGGTGCGAGCTTTGCCTCGCCCGCGCGAAGGCGTATCCGCGACTACGTGCACTACGCCTTTGCCGAAGTCGAGTGCGCTGGTCAGCGCGGCGCGCAGCTCGCGCTCCGCGCGCGGCGACACGTCGACAGTGGCGATCGGCAACTCGATCGTGTGCTCATGGAACCGCGACAGCCGCGGCCACTTGTCGGTCGGCAGCAGCTCGCCGTCGACGCGCAGATGCGCATAACCCTTCTTCGCCGCCCAGGCAGCCAGATCCGTGTAGTAACCCTTGCGCGCCACGATCAAGGGCGCGAGCACCGCGATCCTGCGGCCGCGATAGCTCTTCAGGATGCGCGCGGCGATCGCTTCGTAGCTCTGCGGCTCGATCGGCACGTCGCAGTCCGGGCAGTACTGCGTGCCCAGCTTCACGTACAGCAACCGCAGGAAGTGATAAATCTCGGTGAGCGTCGCCACCGTGCTCTTGCGGCCGCCGCGACTGGTGCGCTGTTCGATCGCCACCGTCGGCGGGATGCCGAAGATCGCATCGACGTCCGGGCGCGAAGCGGGCTGCACGAACTGGCGCGCGTAGGCATTCAACGATTCGAGATAGCGCCGCTGCCCTTCGCCGAACACGATGTCGAACGCGAGCGTCGACTTGCCCGAGCCGGACACGCCGGTGACCACCGTGAAGCGGTTGCGCGGCAACTCCACATCGATGTTCTTCAGGTTGTGCTCGCGCGCGCCATGAATGGAGATGGAAGCGTTTCGCGCAGAGCCGCACGCAAGCGGCGGCGCCGCTTCCGACTCCGCACCAACCGCCAACCGCCAACCACTATCCGCTTCCCGCAACGCCCTGCCCGTATGCGAGCGCTCCACCCTCATCACGTCGCGCGGCGTGCCTTCGCAGACGATCTCGCCACCGGCGTCGCCGCCCTCGGGGCCCAGGTCGATCAGCCAGTCCGCTGCGGCAATGACGTCGAGGTTGTGCTCGATCACCAGCAGCGAGTGACCGGCGTCGAGCAGGCGCCGGAACGCGCGCAACAGCTTCGCGATGTCGTCGAAGTGCAGACCCGTCGTCGGCTCGTCGAACAGGAACAGCGTCCCGGGCGTGCCGGAAGCAGGCCGCTCGCTCGCCGCCGCCAGATGGCCGGCGAGCTTGAGACGCTGCGCCTCGCCACCGGACAGCGTCGGCACGGGCTGGCCGAGCTTCAGGTAGTCGAGCCCCACCTCGACGAGCGGCTGCAACCGCGCCAGCACCTCGCGCTCGCCCGTGAAAAACCCGACGGCTTCCGCAATGGTCATGTCGAGCACGTCTGCGATGCTGCGGCCGGGCATGGCGCCGCGATTCAGCGTGACCTCGAGGATCTCGGCGCGATAGCGCCGGCCATTGCAGTCCGCGCAGCGCAGATAGACGTCCGAGAGGAACTGCATCTCGACGTGCTCGAAGCCGTTGCCGCCGCAGCTCGGACAGCGGCCGTTGCCGGAGTTGAAGCTGAAAGTGCCGAGCGTGTAGCCGCGCTCCTTCGCGAGCGGCTCGGCGGCGTACAGCTTGCGGATGGCGTCGAAGGCACCGACGTAGCTTGCGGGATTGGAGCGCGTGGTGCGGCCGATGGGTGCTTGGTCGACCATGACTACGCCAGCGATGGCGTCTGCGCCTTCGATGCGCTCGTGCGCGCCAGGCACTTCGGTCGGTTTGCCGAAGCGCTTGCGCAGCGCCGGATGCAGCACGTCCTGCACGAGCGTCGATTTGCCGGACCCCGAGACGCCGGTGATGCAGACCAGACGGCGCAGCGGAATCGCGACGTCGATGCCTTTCAGATTGTGCTCGCGCGCGCCGCGGACCGTGAGCGGCTGGCCTTGCGGGAGCCACTGCATGCCCGCGTTGGCGTCGTGCCCATTGACCTTCTTCCTGCCCGTCAGATAGTCCGCCGTGAGCGAGCGCCGCGCATCGGCCAGCGCTGCGGGACGGTCGAAGAACACGACCTGCCCGCCGCGCTCGCCCGGACCGGGCCCGACGTCGAGGATGCGGTCGGCGGCCTGCATCACCTGCGGATCGTGCTCGACCACCAGCAGCGAATTGCCGGACTGCTTCAGGCGCCGCATCACCCCGATCACCCGGCCCATGTCGCGCGGGTGCAGGCCGATGGATGGCTCGTCGAGCACGAACAGCGTGTTGACCAGCGATGTGCCGAGCGCAGTGGTCAGATTGATCCGCTGCACTTCGCCGCCGGACAGCGTGCGCGATTGCCGGTCGAGCGTGAGGTAGCCGAGCCCGACGTCGAGCAGGAACTTGAGGCGGCTGCGGATCTCGCGCAGCACCAGGTCGCTGGCCTGGTCGAGCGGCGCGGGCAACGCCAGGCGCTCGAAGAATGAAGCGCAGCGCTCGATCGGCAACAGCATCAGCTCGTGAATGCTCACGCCGGGCAAGCGCGTGAGCACCTCCGCATTCCAATTCGTGCCCTGCGGCGCGAAACGCGCGCCATCCGTAAGGACTGCAGCTGCGTCCTGCTGCGTTCCAAGCCGCCACAACAACGCGTCGGTCTTCAGTCGCGCGCCATCGCAGACCGTGCACGGCGTGTATGCGCGATACTTCGACAGCAGGACACGGATGTGCATCTTGTACGCCTTGGTCTCCAGCCAGGCGAAGAAGCGGCGCACGCCATACCAGAGCTTGTCTTCCCAGCTGCCCTCGCCCTCCAGCACCCAGTGTCGCTGCTGCTCGCTCAGCTCGCGCCACGGCGTGTCGAGCGGGATGCCGCGCTTGCGCGCGAAGCGCACCAGGTCGTCCTGACATTCGCTATACGACTCGGTCTGCCACGGCCGCACCGCGCCGCCCCGCAGTGTCTTTGCCTCGTCCGGCACGATCAGGCCGAAGTCGATGCCGATGATGCGGCCGAAGCCCCGGCAGCTGTCGCACGCACCGAGCGGCGAATTGAACGAGAACAGGCTCGGCGTCGGCTCGCGATAGTGGATGTCGCAGTCGGCGCAATGCAGGTCGGAGGAAAAGCGCCACACCCGTGCTGCTCGCTCCGCCTCGTCGAGCACGTGCACGCCCACGCGTCCCCGGCCGATGCGCAACGCTGCTTCCAGCGCCTCGATCACGCGCTCGCGGTCTGCGGTGGCGAAGCGCACGCGATCCTGAATCATCTCGAGCACGACACCCGCGCCGTTCGCTGTGGATTGCGCCGCAGCGCGCCGGCCCTTGCGCGCGCTGACCGCCGCCGCCGGAGCCTTGGCCTCCCTGCGCTCGAAGACTCGCGTGTAGCCCTGCTTGTCCAGCAGCCCGAGCACTTCGGTTTCGCTGAAGTTGTGCGGCACCGGGACCGGGAAGGTCACGACGAGCCGCGCATCGCGCAATTGCGCCGCGCCGAGCCGCTGATCCAGCTCCTCATAGATGCTCTGCGCCGAGTCACGCCGCACCGGCGCACCGCAATCGCGGCAGAACAGCTGCGCTGCGCGCGAGAACAGCAGCTTCAGATGATCGTTGAGCTCGGTCATCGTACCGACGGTCGAGCGCGAGGTGCGCACCGGGTTGGTCTGGTCGATGGCGATCGCCGGCGGAATGCCCTCGATGCGCTCGACTTGCGGCCGGTCCATGCGGTCGAGGAACTGCCGCGCATAGGGCGAGAACGTCTCGACGTAGCGGCGCTGACCCTCGGCATAGATCGTGTCGAACACCAGCGAGGACTTGCCCGAGCCCGACACGCCGGTGACGACGATCAGCTCGTTCGTCGGCAGCTCGAGGTCGAGGTTCTTCAGGTTGTTCTGGCGTGCGCCGCGGATGACGATGGAATGGGACATTGATGGCAACGGGCGCACGCCGCCGGGGCGCGCGCGGGATCTCATGGGTTCAGGGAGACGGATCGGTCGGCAGGCCGGCGTATTGAATACCAGAAAAGTGTCACTGCGTGTCTTGTTTCGGGTAACAATGGCGGCCCGCCGCTCCGGCCTGCGCTGAAGGCTCCTGCAATGGCCGCACTACCCGCCGACTTCAGCGATCCGCTGCGCGACGCCGCGCTCTCCTCCACGCTGGCCGGCGTGTTCCGCGGCCGCTTCTGCGACGTGCTGTTGCGCGACCGCGCCGCGAGCGCTTTCGAGCCTGGCAGCGTCGTCTACGAGATCGGCGACAGGGAGCGCACGCTGTGGTTCGTACGCGAAGGTGTCGTCAAAATCGGCACGATCACCGCAGACGGGCGTGAGATCATCTACGACGTGCGCAAGGGCGGCGATGTCGCCGGGGAGCTGTGTGCGTTCGAAGGCGTGCGGCGCGACCGCGCAGTCGTCGTCGAGCGCGCGCAGCTCACGCCAGTTGCGTTTGCGGAAGTGCTCGAAACGCTGGGCAGGCACCCTGTCCTGCTGCAGGACCTCGTCGAGGTGTTCTGCGGCGCGCTCGCCGAGGCTTACGACCAGCTCAACAGCCTGGCGAGCGACGACGTGATGAACCGTGTCCTCAAGACGCTGCGCTCGCTCGCCGACAAGCTCGGCGAGGCACAGGGCGGGTTCGTCGAGATCGCCACGTACCTGACGCAGGATGAGCTCGCGCAGATGGTGATGGCGCGTCGCGAGCGCGTGTCGACCGCGCTGAACATCCTGCGTCAGCGCGGCGTCGTGCAGTACTCGCCGCGCGGCAGGTTGCGCGTCGATCTGCGCGCATTTACACAGCGATAGTTTACAACCCGACTCGCGCGATTCCGCGCACGCGAATTTCCCGGCCAGTGTTACGGCGGTAACTGACTCCGCCGCGTCGATGCGTTATCCGACTGGCGTTGCACTTGCAACGCGAGGAGATAACCATGAACTGGCTGCGCGCGCTCGCGCTCGTATCGATTCCCTGGTGCGGTCTGGCCCTGGCTGGCGATGATTGGGCCGGGGACGATCCGGCCGGCCACGACGCAGCGGCCGATCTCGGCCGCATGACCGACGATCTGCATTCGCTGCCCGCCGCCGACCAGCGCAACCTCGCGAGCGGCTTCGCGGAAATCCTGCGGGGTCGCAAGATCTTCCGCTTCGATACGTTCGGCGACCAGGCGTTCTGGGGCGGGACGCTGCGCCTGCATCAGGCCATCGCCGGCCAGGGCAACGGCGGCGTCGGCGGCGGGCTCAGCCCGAAGGCCGCGCTGGCTCTGGGTCTCAAGGTCGACGTCGACGCATTGCCGGGCAAGCTGCGCAGCGACCTGCGGCGCGGGCGCGTCGACCTGGAGAATCCCGCGACGACTCTCGCGCTGCTGCAGCTCGATGCGGTGGTCGGCGTACGCGGCTTCTTCGACGAGCGCAAGCGCCTGCAGTCCGTCGGCATTACCTGCGCGCTGTGCCATTCGACCGTCGACAACTCGTTCGCGCCCGGCATCGGCAACCGGCTCGACGGCTGGGCCGCGCGCGACCTGAACGTCGGCGCAATCATCGCGCTGTCGCCGACAGTGCAGCCGTTCGTCGACCTGTTGAGCTTCGCCGTCCCCGGCATCGACGGCGCGACCGTACGCACCGTGCTGCGCAGCTGGGGACCGGGCAAGTTCGACGCCGAGCTGCTGCTCGACGGCAAGGCATTCCGCCCCGACGGCAAGTCCGCGGCGACGCTGATACCGCCCGCGTTCGGCCTGGCAGGCGTGAACATGCACACCTGGACCGGCTGGGGCTCGGTGACGCATTGGAACGCGTTCGTCGCGAACCTGGAGATGCAGGGCAGCGGCACTTTCTTCGATCCGCGCCTCGACGACCCGGTCAAGTTCCCGATCGCTGCAGCAGCAGGCTTCGGCGACGTGCGCAAGAAGCCTGACGTGATCAGCGGCAAGCTGGCGGCGCTGCACGTGTATCAACTGAGCCTGCCCGCGCCACGTGCGCCGAGCAGCAGTTACGACGCTGCCGCGGCGAAACGCGGCCACACCTTGTTCGAGGGCAAGGCGGATTGCGCACGCTGTCACGTGCCGCCGCTCTATACGGAGCCCGGCTGGAACATGCATCGCGCCGAGGACATCGGCATCGACGACTTCCAGGCGAAACGCTCTCCGGACGAGCGTTATCGCACCTCGCCGCTGAAGGGGCTGTGGACACACACCAAGGGCGGCTTCTACCACGACGGGCGCTTCGCCTCGTTGCGCACCGTGATCGATCACTACGACCAGCAATTCGCGCTCGGCCTGACCTCTGCCGAGAAGGCGGACCTGGTGGAGTACCTCAAGTCGTTGTGAGCGTCAGCTCGCGACGAGCGGCGGCAGCGGGCAGTGCACGCTCGCGCACACGGCGCGCAGCAGCTCCGCCTCGCCGATAGTGAGTTGCTGGTCGTGGGTGACGGTCGCCACCATCGCCTCGACCAGCTGCTCCTTGGCGATCGGCGCCAGCTGATCGAGACGGCTGAGCGCCACGTCGAGCGCGCTCGCCCAGGGGCCGGCGATCCCGTACGCAGGACGCTCGCGTGGAAACAGGTGGTGCATGCCTGCCTCGTATGCGCGGCGCGCACCAGTCTCATCGCTCTGGCCGTGGCGCGCCAGCACCGAGAACAATACCTGCGCATCCTTTTGCACTGCCTGCAGCGTGAGCCGGCCGGCACGCGCGCCGGGATTCAGGTCGTCACGCAAATGCATCTGCGCCAGCTTGCGCAGCACGTAGCTGTGCAGCGAGACGCTGCCATCGTAGGGAAGCATGCCGTTGAGACATGCCATCAGCTGCATCCGCTCTTCGCGCGTGAGTTGCCGCAGCGCCGGGAACGCGCGCAGCAGCGCCGGGATACGTTGCTCAGGCTCGAGCGAGTCCACTGACTGCTCGAGTGCACCGGTCACTGCAGCTATTTCCGCAGTCAGCCGTAGCGCGATGACCTGCTTCTGCCGCGCGCGCGTTTGCGGATCCGAATCGAGCGCGAGCGCAAGCAGCAGCGCTCGCGCCGACTGCGCATGCCGGCCAGCGGTTACGATTGCGTCCGGCAACGACTGGCGAATCTCGCGTGCCAGCTGCATGTGCGCGGTGCCTGGATTGCCGACCAGCTCCGCAATCACCGACGGCGCCGCGGCCGGCAACGCGATCAGCGAAGCGGAACCCGCCGACCTCGCAGGCGCCCCGGTCGACTCGACTTCCGCCGCAGCTGCCGCTTCGGCCACGAGGCGTGCGCGGGCACTGTCGATCTCCTTCGGATCGAAGCGCGGATCGATCGCCTTGAGACGCTCGAGGAGCGGTGGATGCGTGGCGAAGAACCGGCTGATGCCGGGTGCGAACAGCATGTGCGCCACTTCCTCGACTTCCGGATTGGCGACGCGCGAGCCGGCGCTGCTCGCGCCGATCTTGACCAGCGCACCGCGCAGCCCGGCCGGGTCACGCGTGAACTGAACCGCCGAGGCATCGGCCAGCGACTCGCGCGAGCGCGACACTGCTGCCTGGATCAGGCGGCCGAAGAACAACCCCACATAGCCGATGATCAGCACGGCGAGCGCGATCACCAGCACGATCAGCACGCCGCCCTTGCGATCGCCGCGGACGCGTCCCGCGCCGCGCAGCACCGTGCGTCCGATCAGCGCGATCACCAGCAGGCCGAACAGCAAGCCCATGAGGCGCACGTTGAGCTGCATGTCGCCGTTGAGAATGTGGCTGAACTCGTGGGCGATGACGCCCTGCAGCTCGGAGCGGTTGAGCGTTGTCAGCGTGCCGCGCGTGACGCCTATCGCCGCGTTCGATGGATTGTGACCCGCGGCGAACGCATTGATGCCGCTCTCCTGCTCCAGCAGGTAGACCTCGGGCATCGGCACGCCGGAGGCAATCGCCATTTCCTCGACGACGTTGAGCAGCCGGCGCTGCAACGGATCCGTGGTGTCTGCGGAGATGCGCACGCCGCCGAGCGAGCGCGCGACGACCCCGCCGCCGCCGCCGAGCACCATCGTCTTGTAGAAGCTGGCGACGCCGATGACCGCGAGCACGACGAGCGTGGTGCCGAAGACCATGCGCGGATGCGTCGCGATCCAGTCGCCGAGCGGCTGCATGTAGCCGTGGGCGTGTGCTTCGCCCTGGCGCATCAAAAGGAACACGACGAGGTCCACCGCCACTACGACTGCAACGACGGCCAGACCGAATAGGACGACCAGCCGTCGCGACGCGCGGCGCGCCTCGTCCTGACGCTTGAAGAAGTTCATGTGTCTCGGAGTCGGGCCGAAGCCTGACCCACAAGCCTCTTCCGTGGGTCAGGCTTCGGCCTGACGGTCCTGCTCAGGTGAACTTCACCTGCGGCACGGCGCGCTTTTCCGGCGACTCGATCTCGAGCAGCTGCGCCGGCGTGAACATGAACATGCCGGCGACGATGCTGTTGGGGAACATCTCGCGCAGGTTGTTGTAGCTCATGACCGCGTCGTTGTACGCCTGGCGGGCGAACGCGACTTTGTTTTCCGTCGAGGTCAGCTCCTCGGAGAGCTGCATCATGTTCTGGTTCGCCTTGAGGTCCGGATAAGCCTCCGCGACGGCGAGCAGCCGGCCGAGCGCGCCGTTGAGCGCAGCCTCCGCGCCGGCGAGCTGCTGCACGGCGCCCGGATCGCCGGGGTTGGCGGCAGCGCGCTTCAGGCCGGTGACGGCGCTGTTGCGCGCGGCGATCACGGCTTCGAGCGTCTCGCGCTCGTGCTTGATGTAGCCCTTGACCGTCTCGACGAGATTCGGAATCAGGTCGTGACGCCGCGTGAGCTGCACGTCGATCTGCGCGAACGCGTTCTTGTAGCCGTTGCGCCCGCTGACCAGCCGGTTGTAGATCGAAACGAAGAACAGTGCGAGAGCGACGAAGACGCCGAACACTATCCAGCCCATCTGACGTAACCTCCAGCTGCGAACCGCCGCAGTTGGCGAAGCATACAGAAAGCACGGTTGCCGCGAGCAGCGCTGCCGGCGAATTGCAGCCGTGTGCCGGTGAGCCGCACGCCCGCAAGCCGGCAGCTCAATGCATGGCAGAGTCGAGCCAGCCCGCCGTTGCACCCGACGCGAGCGCACGCTGCAGCCAGGCATTCACCTCCGCCTCGAGCGGCGCGTCCCGCTGCAGCAGCAGCGCCTTCGTTGCGACGGTGAAGGTTGCCGGTGTGGCGCGACACAGGCGCGGATCGCGCCGGATCTGCAGCTCGACTTCCACATCGTCGGTGACCATCACGTCGGCGCGACCGGCTGCCAACTCGGCGAAGATCTTGCGATTGTCCGGATACACGATGCGCTGCGCGGCGGCCAGATGCTCACGCACAAACTGCTCGTTGGTGCCGCCCGGATTGACGATGACGCGCACTGTTGGCCGGTCGATCTCGGGCAGCGTGTCGAATTTCTGCTGCGTGCCGCAGCGAACGATCGGCGTCTTGCCGCCGCGATGATAGGGAATCGAGAACGCAGCCTGCTCGGCCCGCGCGGGCGTGACGCTGATGCCGCCGGCTGCGAGATCGAACCGTCCGGCCGCGTAATCCTGCATCAGCGTCGGCCAGGTGGTCTTCACGAAGCGCACTTCGACCTGCAACGCGGCCGCGAGCGCGCGGGCGAGCTCGACATCCGCGCCGTGCAGCGAGCCGCCCTCCTCCACGCTGAACGGCGCGTAGTCGCCGGTCATGCCGACTCGCAACACTTTGTTGGTGCGGATGCGCGTCAATACAGGCACAGGAGCAGACCGCAACGTCGCCAGCGCCCGCGTGATGTCGTGCCGATCTGCGTCCGTGAGCCCGGGCGCGTCGATGATGCGCGCATCGCCTGCATACCGCACAGCGAAGCCCGGCTGCTGAAGCTCGGGCAGCGCCAGGTAGATCGCGTGGAGCAGCTCTGCGCCGATTCTATCCAGCTGCGGCCGCACCTCGGCTGCCAGATCACGGGCTGGCGGCGGCGCCGACTTGCCCGAGCGCCAGTCCGAGAGCAACGACTCCTGCACGCGAACCGCAAGTTGGATCTGCAGCGCGAGCAATTGCCGTGCGGACTCAGCGTCGATACCCAGCTCGCCAGCTTGGCGCGTCGTCGCATCGAGCACCTGCTGCTCGCGTGCAGCATCGACGACCGGCATCGCGTGCGCATGCTTCCAGGCTGCAACGTCGTGCATGAGCAGCAGACGCTTCTGCAGCAACTGGAACACCGAACGCACGTCGGCGCCAGGGTCGGCGAATGCAACCTGCGCGCCGGCGAACGCCGGCGGCAGGAACAGGAGAAGGATCGCTAGTAGGCGGGGCACGGCCCCGCAGCGTACACGCTCAGCGCAACGGCATCACGAGATCGAGGAAGCGGCTGAACAACGAGGGCTTGAACCCTTCGACGTGCATCTCGGTGTCCTGGCGCACCGGCGGAATGTCGCTGAGGTTCAGCCGGATCTCGTCGTCGGCGCTGGCCGCAGCAAAGGCGAACTGCGCGTTGCTGCGGGCGGGCGGAGCCTGATTCGGGCGCGCAGGCGCGGCCGGAGCCGTGCGTCGGACCTGGGGAGTAGCGGAATGGCCTGCGCTCATCGAATCCTCCGTCATGCGGGCGGGACAACTCTGGCGGGCAACAGACTAGAGGAACGACCTGCGGCGCCGCGTGCGCTGCTTCACGTTCGAATCACGCCGGCGCTTGCTCCCGGCGCACTTGCAGTGATCGAATGACGCGCTCCTCAGCTGAAGCCGTAGGTTGTCGATCGCTTATGTTCAGCACATGTCGCACGCTGCAGACGGGATTGATTCTGCTGGCACTCGGTGCCTGCTCGAAGGAGCCGGCGACGCCGGTCGCGCCGCTCGTCACCGCGCCGGCGCAAGCGCGCGATGCAAGCGCGGATGCGCAGCCGACGGTCACGGAAAGCGTCAGCAGTCACGTTAACGTAGCGGGCGTCGCGGCAACCTATGACGCAACTTTCGCAGCGGGACAGCTGCAGAGCATCGTCGAGCAACGCGCCGACGCGCATAGCGCCGAGTATCAGTTCCGTGGCGCGCGGCTGCTGCACTATCGAGGCAGCGGTCTGGCGAATCCGGAGACGATCGAGCTGCGCTTCGATCTGCAGGGAGCGCTGACGTTGGCGAAGGCAGGCAGCGGCACGGTTCCCGCGGAAGAGATCAGCGCGATTCGCGAGCGGGCGCAGCTACTGCGCAGTCATGCGCTGGCGCAGCGAAGCACGCGCGATCATCACTAGCGCTATCTCGCGGGCAGCGCGATCTCCACGCGCAGACCGTCACCGGTGTTGCGCGCGCGTACGTTCCCGCCATACAGCGACACGATCCGTGCGGTGATCGCAAGACCGAGCCCAGTGCCGCCGCTGTCGCGATCGCGTGCCTCGGCGACACGATAAAAAGGCTCGAAGATCCGCTGCAGATCGGGCTCCGGCACGCCCGGCCCGCGATCGTCGATGACGATCGAAACATCCGGTCCCTCGCGATCCGCGCGCACCGTCACGGCGGAAGAGGGCTTGGTGAAGCGCACCGCGTTGCGCAGCACGTTTTCGATCGCGCTGCGCAGCAGGCCGTGGTCGCCGTCGACCATCATCACCTCGCGCGGCGCCGACCAGTCGACGCGCTTCTCGTCCGCCCCCGCCTCGATGCGCGCGTCGTCGATGATCTCGTTCAGCAGGCTGGTCAGGTCGAGCGGCTCGCGCGGCAGCGTCGGAACTGCGCGCAGGTGCGACAGCTGCAGGATCTGGCCGATCAGCGTGTCGAGACGCTCTGCTTCGAGCTCGATGCGATCCAGCTGCCGCGCAACGTCGGCGCCCGGCCGACGCGCGAGGCCGGTCGCAACGCGCAGCCGCGCCAGCGGCGAGCGCAGCTCGTGCGACATCGCGCGCAGCAGGTTTTCCTTCGAGGCGATCAGGTTGCGCACGTGATCCGCCATCTTGTCGAAGTCCCGCGCGAGCACTCCGAGCTCGTCGCGCCGTTGCGAGAACTCGGCGCCGACGCGCGCCTCCATGTTGCCGGCCGCGAGCGATCGCGCGCTCGATTGCAGGCGCTCGACCGGCTTGCTCAGATAGCGCGCCAGCGACCACGACACCAGGACGCTCAGCACCAGGCCGGAGACGAGCAGCGCGATGCTCACGTTGGGCGCGAACAGCAGGTTCTGCCACGTCGGGCGGCTCACCATCACCGTGTACACGCGGCCGTTGCGATCCGTGAACAGCGGCGTCAGCAGCAGCGGATCGTCGCGCCGGCTGGGGATCAGCTCCTTGCCGAGGAAGCCCGCGTCGCGCAGGCGCTGCACGTAGTTGCGGTAGTTCGTCGGCAGCTCGCGCTTGCGGATGTCGTTGCCGCTCTCGTCGACGATGAAGATGCGCCGGTCGCGATAGCGCTCCTCGGCCTCGTCGATCCATTCGTGCAGCGCGGGCAGACCGCCGACCAGCAGGCGCGCCGACGCTTCGTTGCCGAGCGCGTTGATGTCGACGTTGACGCTCTGCACCTGGTTGAAGCGATACCAGGCCACGGCGGCGGTCGCGGCCAGCACCAGCAGCATCGCCACCCAGAACGACAGGAAGATCCGGGTGAAGAGCGATCTCATCCGCGCGACTCCGCGCGCGCTTCGGCGCTGGCGATGAGCACGTAGCCGGCGCCGCGAATGCTGCGGATCTCCGGCAGGCCGTTCTCGCCGAGACCGAGCTTGCGACGCAGGTTGCTGACGTGCGTGTCGATGCTGCGATCGTACGGCGTGAGCCGGCGTCCGAGCACGCGCTCGGTCAGCGACTCGCGCGACTGCACTTGTCCGACCGCGCGCATCAGCACTTCGAGCAGGCGCAGCTCCGTGCCGGTGAGCCGCACCGACTGACCGGACAGCGTGACCTCGAAGGTCGCCGGATCGAGCCGCAACGGCCCGACGCTGACCGGATGGGCGGGCATGTCGTTGTCGCGCGGCGAAAACCTGCGCAGCACGGCACGCACGCGCGCCACGAGCTCGCGCGGGTTGAACGGCTTCGACAGGTAGTCGTCGGCGCCCAGCTCGAGGCCGACGATGCGATCGACGTCGGCGCCGTGCGCGGTCAGCATGATGACCGGCACCGACAGGCTGTGCCGCAGGCGGCGCAGCACTTCGAAGCCGCTGAGCGAGGGCAGCATCACGTCGAGAATCACCAGGTCGAACGGGTGCGCCTGCTCGGTGAGGCGGTCGAGCGCTTCGGCGCCGTCGCGCAGCAGCGTCACCTGGAAGCCCTCGCCGGTCAGATACTCGGTCAGCATCTGACCGAGCTCACGGTCGTCGTCGACGATCAGCAGCGAGGCTGGCAGGGTCATGGATCGCAGAGTCCGCTGGTTCTACTGGGGCCGCCGGCCACCGCAGCATAGGCCATCTGCGGCGGCACCCGGCCAAGTTTCGTCAAGCCGTCGCACGCCCGCAACGGCAGCTGGCGCGGAAAAGCACCGGCAGCACGGGCGCTGGCGCCGCTTTTTCCGGAACCCTGGTAGGCAATGGGACGTCTTAGCCCGGGGCGCGAACGCCGCGCGACACAGGGGGAGAGGGCCCATGATGAGGTTTCCAGCATTGCTCGCCGCCACGCTGCTGGCGCTTGCCGCACAGGCCGGCGACGACAAGGACAAGAGCCATGACGCCAGCACGAAGCTGGCGGCAGCGGCAACGTTCGAGGCGCTGGACAAGAACGCCGACTCGCAGATCAGCAAGACGGAAGCTTCGGCCGACAGCAAGCTCTCGGACAACTTCGCCTCTATCGACACCAACGGCGACGGTTACGTGAGCAAGGCCGAATTCCTGGCTCGCAGCAGGACGTAATCCGCCTCGGCAGACCGACAGGCTCCGCGGCAGCGCCTGCCGCGGAGCTTTTTTTTGACCCCGGTATCCGACACCATTCGCCCATGGCAGTCCCCTGGCTCCAGATCGTGCAGCTCGTCCCGTCGATCCTCGACGTGTCGCGCGAGCTGATGAAGCGCACCAAGACGCCTCCGCCCGCCTTGCCGGCGGCATCAGCGGCTGGCCACGAGGAGCTCGTCGCGCGGATCGCCAGTCTCGAGGAGAACGAGCGGCGTCAGGCCGAGCTCGTGGCGCAGATGGCCGAGCAGCTCGCGGGTGTGGCGCGCGCCGTGACGGATCTGCATCGGCGCGTGCTCTGGCTTACGGCAGCCGCGGCAGTGGCAGTGATCCTGTCAGCCACCGCATTGGTGGTAGCGCTGTAGCGCGACCTATCGCGCCGCCGCCTGGTACAGCGGCATGACGCGCGGCACGCTCGCTTGCAGGTCGCGGATGCGCGATTCGCCGGATGGATGGGTGCTGAGGAATTCCGGCGGGCCGCCGCTCGCGACCTTGCCCATCTTCTGCCACAGCGAGATCGCCGCGTTCGGGTCGTAGCCGGCGCGCGCCATGAGCTCCAGCCCGATGCGATCCGCTTCGGCCTCCTGCTCGCGGCTGTGCGGCAGCTGGAAAGTCACGGCGGAAACCTGGCTCGCGATCTGCATCGTCGTGTTGCTCGCGCCGGTCGCGACGGCGACGCCGGCGAGCGCGAGCTGCTCGGCGTAGGCGCGCGAGATGCGCTCGCGCGAGTGCTCAC
>DATEJG010000012.1:0-43484 GCA_035278165.1 Steroidobacteraceae bacterium | reverse complement strand
GCCTGACCGCCGAGGATTCCCTCGGAGCCTACTTCGCGGGCCACGCGCGTCACTTCGCTCGCGAACGCGTTGAGCTGCTCCACCATCGTGTTGACGGCTTCCTTCAGCTGCAGGATCTCGCCCTTCACGTCGACCGTGATCTTGCGCGACAGGTCGCCGCGCGCGATGGCCGTAGATACTTCCGCGATGTTGCGCACCTGGCCCGTGAGATTCGAGGCCATCGAGTTGACGTTGTCGGTGAGATCCTTCCAGGTGCCGGCGACGCCCGGCACGATCGCCTGGCCGCCGAGCTTGCCTTCGGTGCCCACCTCGCGCGCCACGCGCGTCACTTCGGAGGCGAACGAGCGCAGCTGGTCGACCATCGTGTTGATGGCTTCCTTCAGCTGCAGGATCTCGCCGCGCACGTCCACCGTGATCTTGCGCGACAGGTCGCCGTTGGCGACCGCGATCGTCACTTCCGAGATGTTGCGCACCTGGCCGGTGAGGTTCGACGCCATCGAGTTGACGTTGTCGGTCAGGTCCTTCCAGATGCCGCTGACGTTCTTCAGCTCGGCCTGGCCGCCGAGCTTGCCCTCGGTGCCGACTTCGCGCGCCACGCGGGTCACTTCCGAGGTGAACGCGCCCATCTGCTCGATCATCGCGTTGACGATCGTCGCCGAGCGCAGGAACTCGCCGCGCAGCGGCTTGCCTTCGACTTCCAGCGGCACGTTCTGCGAGAGGTCGCCCTTGGCGACGGCGCTGATCGCGCGCGTCACTTCGGTGGTCGGCCACAGCAGGTCGTCGATGAGCGTGTTCATCGAGCTTTCCATCGCGCCCCACGCGCCGGAACGGCGATCGACGGTGATGCGATGCTTGGTCTTGCCTTCCTTGCCGACCATCTGGCCGGCGCGTTCCAGCTCCCGCGCGACGCGCTGGTTCGAGGCGATGATCTCGTTGAACGTGTCGGCGATCTTGCCGCCGATGCCGGTGCGGTCGCTCGGCAGGCGCACCGAGAAGTCGCCGTCGCGCACCGCTTGCAGGGCGCGCAGGAGCTTCTTCAGGTCGATGTCAGTTTCGGTTGCTGCACCCTTGGCGTCGGCGCGGCTGCCGTTCTTCGTGCGGCTGCCGCTCTTGCGGAGTGCGCGCGATGCACGGCTGCGCACTCGTTCTTGCGTTTCCATCTACTGGGACTCCGCAGATTCGATCGAGACGTTGAGGCGCGCGCGGGCCCGCGAGCGCAGCGCATTACTTAAACAGATGCCAGGAGCGACGCAATAGAGCATGTACCGGCATGAGCCCGCTATTTGGCACGCCGCGAGACCCGCTTCATGCAGCGCCTTCGGGCGTGGTAATTTTTTCAAGCTGTCGGGGAACTCCCCAGCCCGCGAGAGAGTTCCCCGCGAGTCCCCAAAACGGTGAGAAAGATCTCGAAGTGAGCTTGGCCACCCCCGCCGTGCCGCCGGACGCCGCAGTGTTAAATCGCGTCCAGCACGAGAATCAACGACAGATCGTTGGCAAGCTGCTGCACGACCTCCGCAATCCGGTGCACTCGGTCCGCATCAGCATGGAGCTGTTCGGTCGGCTGGCGCGGCGGTCCGGCGACGTCGACAAGCTGATGGAGCGGGCCGCGCTCTATATCGAGCCGGCGGAGGCCGCCGTGACCAGCCTGGTCGCGAATGCGGACCGGCTGGGCCGCTACCTGACTCCGGCCGCGGCGCCTGATCTGGCGCCCCTTGCGCTCGACGAGCTGCTCGCCGAGGTGACCACGCTGCTGAAGGCGGCCAGGCGCCGCTTGCAGGTGACATGCACGTTGCCGGCCGCGCCGGCGCCCAAAATTCGCGGCGATCGGATGCGCATCTGCCACGTACTGCTGCATAGCTGCCTGAATCGGTCGGCGCTGGCGGTGGCGATCACGGTCTGGCCCGGGCCGGAGGAATCGGTAGCGCTCGACCTGGCTTTCCAGGCGGATACGGCCGCGGACGCGCCGCCGGCAACGGCGCTGTCGACGGAGGAGTTGCGAACGATCGTCGAGACGGCGGGGGGAACGCTGGCGGCGGCGACCGATGCAGCGTTGTCGATGACCTTCAGGCGTGCGGGGGATCCGCCGGCACGCGGCGGATGACGCTCTTCACTTCCTCGATCAGGCGGCGCGGCTCGAACGGCTTGGTCCAGAACTGATCGAACAGCGCCTGCTCCTCGGGCGAGGGACTTTCCCGGCCGGTGAGCGCGATCAGCGTCGCACCGCTCAGGTGCGGCATCCGTCGCAGGCGTTGTGCCAGCTCGAACCCGTTCATGCCGGGCAGGCCGATATCGATGAGCAGCAGGGGCGGCGCGGTGCTGACGACGTAGCTCAGCGCCGCTTCCGCATCGGCCACGCTGTGCGCGGCGATGTCTTCCAGCTCCAGCAACATCGTCAGGCTGGCAGCGGCATCCGCGCTGTCGTCGACGATCAGTACCTGCACGCAACCCTCGGTTGCCGGCGCGGCGTCATTCACGGTTCTGTGCTCGAGGACCCGGCAAAAACGGCCGCAAGTATACGCGGAACTTGTGTCGGCCGGCTCCGCTTGCAGCAGCAGGAGAGTCACGCGGAGGCGACGAGATGGCGATGGCGCCCATGTCGATTGCGGCGGGCGAGCTCGACGGCGTGAACGCGTCGATCGCGGTGAGCAGCCCGGCGTTCGGGCCGAACCAGCCGATCCCGGCGCAGTACACCGCCGACGGCGCAGGCGTCTCGCCGCCGCTCGAATGGCGCGGTGTGCCGATGAACGCGGAAGCCGTGGTGCTGATCATCGAAGACGCCGATACGCTGACGCCGCAGTCCCGGGTCAACGCGATCGCGTGGGATCTGCCGGGAAGCGATACGTCGTTGCCGGAAGGCGCGCTGCCCTGCGCTTCGGGCGCAACGCTGTCGGCAACCTACCTGCCCCCGGATCCGCCGCCGGGCCGCGGTCCGCATCGCTACGCGTTCCAGGTGTTCGCGCTCGACACCGTGCCGCGCTTCGAGTCCCGCCCGGGACGCGCCGAGCTGCTCGACAGGATCAAGGGCCACGTCATCGCCCAGGGTGTGCTGATCGGCACGTACGGGCGCTGAAGAGTCAGGCTGAAGCCTGACCCACAAGGGTCGCTGTTGCCCGGGTCAGGCTTCAGCCTGACTGAGTATTGCGGCGAACCGCGCGTCCAGCTCCGCGCTCTCCGGCACATCGATCCGGAACGTCGCACGCAGCGTCTCGCGCAGCTCATCTGCGCTCGTCAGCTTGCGCCGCACGCTCTCGCGATTCAGCTCGTGAACCGCCAGCTCGTCGTTGAGCAGGGCGTAGCGACGTCCGGGCTCGGTCCGCGCGGCGATCAGGTTCACGACGAAGCGCGATTCCGGGTGGTTCGACAAATACCAGCTCGTCAGCTCGTAGTCGGGCAGGACCTGTTCCTGCACATCGAACCGGTACAGCGTGCGCCAGGCGCCGCGCACTTCCGCTTGCAGCGCGTAATCGCCGGCCATCCGCGTCAGGCGGAACGGCTCGTGCGGCGTCGGCTGCGGCACGTGCTCCAGCAACCGCAGCGGCGCTGTCAGCGTCATGCCGCCGAAGCCGACGTCCGCGAGCCAGATCTCGTCCTCGACGTCGACCTGCAGCAGCATGTGCGTGCGCGGGCGGACCGCATCTTCAGGTTGATTCAGCAGCACCCGCGCTGCGAGACCGGCGACGCGAAAGCCGATGCGCTCCAGCGCGTGCTTGAGCAGCAAGTTGTGCTCGTAGCAGTAGCCGCCGCGCCGCTGCTGCACGAGCTTGTCTTGCAGCGAGCGCGCGTCGAGCCGTATCGGCCAGCGCAGCAGCGGATTGAGATTCTCGAAAGGAATTGCCTGCGGATGCAGCCGATGCAGCTCGCACAGTGTTTCCAGCTGCGGCGTCGCCGGCCCGCTGTAGCCGATGCGCGCGAAGTATGCGTCGAGATCGAAGTCGTGCTGCATGCGTCCAGTCTAATCAATTCCGTACTAAGATTGCCGCGGCACGGTTGCTCGAAGTGCGATTCGATTGCGAGGCTCTCATGCGCTCATGGATTCGCGTGCTGCTGGTTGCAACGCTGACCGCTCCGGCGGCGAGCCACGCCGCTGCGGCCAGCTGGGATGCGCTGTTCCCCGCGAGCGCTCTCACGCCCAAGGTTCTCGCGCCGGACGAGCTCTGCACCGGCGACGACGAGTCGCACGCCAGCGTCTTTCCCGATGGGCACACGCTGTACTTCCTGAAGAACACGCCGTCGTTCGATTTCTACACGATCGTGTCCAGCGAGCTGCGCGACGGCAAGTGGACGAGGCCGCGCACGGCGCCGTTCTCCGGTCGCTACTCCGACGCGGACATCGTGTTCACGCCCGACGGCCGCCGCGCCTACTTCGTGTCGGCGCGGCCGGTGAACGGTCAGTCGCGCAACGACATGGAGATCTGGACCGTCGAGCGCATTGCGAGCGGCGCGTGGGGCCAGCCGCAGCACGTGGCGGAGCTGTCGAGCCCGGTCGACGAATGGTTCCCCACGCTCACCGCCGACGGCACGATCTACTTCGGCTCGGACCGCCCCGGCGGCGTCGGCGGCACCGATATCTGGCGCGCGCGCTTCGTCGAAGGCAAGTTCGCGCCGCCGGAGAATCTCGGCGCGCCTGTCAACACGCAGGGCGATGAGATCGAGCCGTTCGTCGCCGCGGACGAGCAGCTGCTGATCCTCTCGGCCCGCAATCGCGGCGACGCCGTCGGCGCGTACGACATCTACGTCGCGAAACGCCGCGGCGCGGGCTGGGACACGCCGCATCATCCCGGCCCGCCGCTCAATTCGCCCGCCTGGGATTTCGCGCCGCGCCTGTCGCCCGACGGCAGGATTTTCATCTTCACCAGCAACCGCGGCTTCGGCTCGCAGGGGCTCGATCGCCGGCTCGATTTCGATCAGCTCGAACGCCGCCTGCATTCGGCCGGGAATGGCTTGCGCGATATTTACTACGTGAGCGCTGACGCGCTGCTGCGCTAGAGTTTCTTCGCCCCGCTACTGTGATGCCTTCACGTCCGCAGCGAGCGACGCACGCTCGATGACTGTGCCGTGCAGGATCACTTTGTCGATCTGCGTCCACGCACGCATCGTCTCCAGCGGATTTGCGGTGAGCAGCAGCAGGTTGGCGATCTTGCCCGGCTCGACGGTGCCGTAGTCTTTCGCGAGACCGAACTGGCGCGCGTTGTCCAACGTCGCCGCTTCGAAGATCGCCTGCAGCGGGATGCCGGATTGCGCCATGAGGCGCATCTCGCGATACGTGTCGTAGCCGGGTTGACTGCCGTACGTCGGCGCCGAAGGCGTATCGCTGCCGACCAGCAGCGGATGACCAAGGTCGTACATGTACTTCAGCGCGCGCATGCCTTGCTCGTTCTGCGCGAGCCAGTCGTGCACGATCTTCGTGTCTGCGGAGCTGCCGCGGCCGCCGCGCATCACGTTCTTGAACCACTGGCCGGGCTCGGTCGCGTACCACGCGAGCACCGAGGGCGGAACGACCTTCGCGTACGTCGGGTCTTTGAGCGTGTCCTCGCGGAACATGTCGGCGGTTCCGGGCAGCACGCGCAGCGTCGCCTCGTAGCCGATGCCTTTCTGGTGGATCTTGCGCAGCTGCGCGGCTATCGGCGCCGGGACGCCCTGCTGACCGTCGAATTCGCCCCAGTTCCACAGGCCGTGCGCAAGCACGTCGACGTCGGCGTCGACCGCGATGCGTTGCATGTCGAGCGCATTGGCATGCGCGACGAGCAGCAAGCCGTGCTTGCGTGTCGCTGCGCGGACGCGAGCGAGCGTCTCCCTGCTCGGCATCGGCCATTCCGAGCTGGCGCCGAAGCCGTCTTCGATGAAGATCTTCACGCAGCGCGCGCCGCTCTGCGCGATCTTCTCGACCAACGCTTCGGGCGTGTGCTCCGCTTCCTTCGCGCCCGCAGGCAGAGGATGCTCCTTGGCGTTCGCGGGCTCGAAGATGTAGTCGGGAAATGCCTGGTAGCGCACCGGGACCGGAATCATCGCCGTCGGATAGCCGTCGAGCGTCACCGCCGCTCCGCACCGGAACAGGTCCGGCCGCTGCGGCTGACTCTCGAAGGCCTGCGGGCCCGCGGCGAACTGCGCCAGATCCAGCAGCTGAGTGACGCCGAAGTACAGATAGCTGCGCGGCTGCTGACGCTGATACGCCTCGCGCAGCGCGACCAGCTCAGGCTCGTTGCCGATCGGCGGAATTCCCGCCGCGTCGCTGACGTGCACGTGCGCGTCCATCAGTCCCGGTGTCAGGAACTTGCCGCGACCGTCGAGCTTGCGCATCGGCGCCTTGGCCGCGATGCGTTGCTGACCGACGCTGACGATCCTGCCGTCGCGAATCAAAACCTGCCGCCCCGCCAGCGGCTGCGTCTGCTCCGCCGAAATCACCGTCACATTCTCGATCAGCAGCTCGTCCGCGCCGGCGTTCCCGGTCGCAAGCAGCACCACCACCACCAACAGGTGCCGGGAGAGAAAATGAGGGGAAACTGAGCAGTGCAGCATCGGTTTGCATGCGGTCACGGTCATGTTGCGGTGCTCAGTTTCCCCTCATTTCTCTCCCGGCACCAAACACGTCGTGATGGAGGCGGGCTTGGGCGGCGGCGTACTCTGTCGCGAGGCGGTCGACGAGGGTGGCGACGGGGAGGATCTCGTGGATGTCGGCGACGCCCTGGCCGCTGCCCCAGATGTCGCGCCAGGCCTTGCTCCGGGTGTTGCCGCCGCTGCCGAAATTCATCTTGCTCTTGTCGGCGACCGGCAGCACGTCGGGATCGAGGCCGGCGTTGACGATGCTCGAGCGCAGATAGTTGCCGTGCACGCCGGTGAACAGGTTCGTGTAGACGATGTCGTCGGCGCCGCTGTCGACCAGCGCCTGCTTGTACTCGGCGCTGGCGTTGGCTTCCTCGGTGGCGATGAAGCGCGTGCCCATGTATGCGAAATCTGCGCCCAGCGCTTGCGCGGCGAGAATCGCCGCGCCGTTGGCGATCGCGCCCGACAGGATGACCGTGCCGTCGTAGAACTCGCGCACCTCGGCCAGCAGCGCGAACGGCGAGAGCGAGCCGGCGTGACCGCCGGCTCCGGCGCACACGAGGATCAGTCCATCGACACCGGCCTGCAGCGCGCGCCTGGCGTGCTTCACATTGGTGACGTCGTGATACACGAGCCCGCCGTACGAATGCGCGGACTGCACGACCTCATCCGGCGCGCGCAGGCTGGTGATCTGAATCGGCACGCGATACTTCTCGCACAGCGCGACGTCCTGCGCGAGCCGGTCGTTGGAGGCATGCACGATCTGATTCACCGCGAACGGCGCGACGCGCCGCTCGGGATGCTGCCGCTTGAACGCGGCGAGATCCCCGGTGATCTGCACCAGCCATTGCTCCAGCACCGGTGCCGGCCGCGCGTTCAACGCCGGGAAAGAGCCGATCACGCCCGCCTTGCACTGCTCGATGACCAGGCGCGGGTTGGAGACGATGAACAACGGCGAGCCGATGACGGGCAGCCGCAACTGTTCGCGCAGCGAAGCGGGAATGGCCATTCGAAATCCCCGGCGAGGGCGCGCCTGGCGCCGACACGACGTCGGGGATCATAGCGTAGGGCCGCGGCCGCGCGATCAGCGCCGCATGAACTTGTTCACGTCGATCAGCCGGTCGAGATACGTGAAGGTGCCTTGCTCCTTCACCTCGCGGGCCGCGTCGTGCAGGCCGGTCATGGCGGCGCGGAACAGCGAGGTCGCGAGGCTGATGCGCTTGACGCCGGCATCCGCCAGTTCCGCGACGCTGAAGGACTTGCCCGGCACGCCGACCATGAAGTTCACGGGTTTCGATACCGCCGAGCAGACCGCGCGCACGGCGGCCAGGTCCGGCAGGAGCGGCGCGAACAGCGCATCCGCGCCGGCCTTCTCGAACGCCTGCAGCCGCTTGATCGTGTCGTCGAGGTCCGGATTGCCGCGCAGGAAATTCTCGCTGCGCGCCGTCAACGTGAACGGGAAGGGCAGCGCGCGTGCCGCCTGCACTGCCGCGCTGATGCGCTCGACGGCGAGTGGGAAGTCGAACAGCGGCCGGTCGCTCTGGCCGGTCGCATCCTCGATCGAGCAGCCGGCGAGGCCCGCTTCGGCCGCGAGCCGCACGGTCTCGGCCACGCTCTGCGGCGTGTCGCCGAAGCCCTTCTCGAGATCCGCCGACACGGGCAGATCGGTGGCGGCGACGATGATGCGCACCTGTGCCAGCGCCTCCTCGCGCGTGATCTTGCCGTCGAGCCGGCCGAGCACGCCGGCCGCGGCGCCGCTCGACGTGGCGATCGCTTCGAAGCCGAGGGCCTGCAGCACGCGTGCAGAGCCGCCGTCCCAGGCGTTCGTGATGACGAAGGTGCCGGGCCTGCGGTGCAATGCCTGAAACGCGGCCGCTTTCTCAGCTTGAGTGGGCATGTGAGTCTCCGGGCGGAAACGGGGCGAGGATGATTGCACGGGAGCCCTGTCGGAATCTGTCATAAAATTTAGCTGCGAGTGATTTGCGTGTGGCGGGAGGTGCTCATGGCGGTCTCGATCGTGCGGCTCGGCTCGCCTCGCGCGAGCGGCGAAGGATTGCGCATCGGCACGGTGCGGCGGCCGCCGCGCGGCGTGCCGAAGGCCGACTGGGCGCGGCGCGATTTCTATGACGTCTGGCTGCCGACGCTCGCGCCGAGCGAGCCCCTGCTCAAGGCGGCGCTCGCTGCCGAGACCGACGCTCAGTGGAAGGCGTTCAAGCGCCGCTATCTCGCCGAGATGAAGGACCCGGACAAGTCGCGGGTGCTCGATACGCTCGCCGCGCTTTCACACCATGGCTGGTTCTCGGTCGGCTGTTATTGCGAAAACGAAGCGCGGTGCCATCGATCGGTGTTGCGCGAGTTGCTCGCGCAACGAGGTGCGCGCTTCGCCGGGTGAGTCGGGCTGCGGTGGCCATCACTGGCGTCGCGGCCGGAGCAGGCTGTCGCAACGCGCTGGCGGGGGTTTCGTTGACCTACTGGCGCGAGCTTTCCACCATGCCGGCGCGACCCGGGTAGCGCGCGAACAGCTGAGTGACGACGCGCGAGATCGACTCCTTGGGATGGTTCATGTCCTCGTCGCTCACCATGCCCTGCGCGACGCCTTCCCAGATCATCTGTTTCTTGCGCGCGTCGACGATGTCGATGTTCGCCGTGCCGACGGGGTAAGTGACAGTGCGGACGGCGTCGTCATACAACGGCCACGCCGAGTAGAGGCCGTAGCGATAGCCGTAGTAGCCATAGCCCGCCGAGAAAGTCGGATCCGAGCGGACTTCCGAGCGCTCGTGCACCTTGGCGTAGAAGTTCACGAGCAGGTCGGGATTCGCGTCGACGTAGTGATAGCCGCGCTGCTCCATCTGTTCGCGCACGGCGCTCTTGAAATAGCTGGTGACGAGCGTCGAATAGCCGCCGCGGTCGGTGCCGGTCTGGTCCGGAAAACCGAAAGTGCTGTAAGCGGTGAAGTTGGCGTCCGGTGCTGCGTTCACGCGGATGTCCGGCCCGCGCGTGGTGGCGCAACCGGCCAGCGCCGCGAGCGCGACGGCCCACAGGGCAAGCGAATAGCGAGGGTGTTTCATGGGAAGATCCTCTTCGGTTCGGTTCGCCTCTGTTCTGTTGGAACGCGGGCACCGGGAGCGAGTTCCGGAGGATTTGTCCATGACCGTCATCGAGTTCGGGGCGCCCTGGAGCGCTGGCGTGCGCACGGCGAGCATGCTGTCGACGGCCATCCTCGCGCTCGGAATGCTCGCGGCGATCCTCGCGCCGCCGCTGCGATTGACCTCGCCCCTCGGGCTGCTGTTGATCGGCCTGCCGCTGCTGATCCTGGTGATCGCGCTCATCTATCGCGTGCGCGGCTACACGCTCACTGAAGATGCGATCAGCGTGCAGCGCGGTGTCGGCGAAATACGCCTGCCGCTGACGGGACTGCGCTCGGTGACCGGCGATGTCGACGCGATGCGCGGCTCGTTGCGCGTGTTCGGCAACGGCGGATTCTTCGCCATCACTGGCCGGTATTGGAATCGCAAGCTGGGCTGGTATCGCGCGTTCGCAACCGATCCGAGCCGGGCCGTGGTGCTGCGCTATGCGAGCCGCACGATCGTCATCACGCCGCACGATCCCCAGCACTTCATCATGCGGGCGCGCACGTTCCTCAAGGTCGCGGACTTTCCGAAGTAGCGAGCAGCGGCCGGCGCGGGACCAGCGCGAGCACCGCGACGCCGGAGAATGCGACCATTCCTGCGAGCGTCCACAGGGCTGCCGTGTAGCCGCCGGTTGCATCGGTGATGTGGCCGACCAGTGTCGGGCCGAGGAAGCCGCCCGTGTTGCCGATCGAGTTGACGAGTGCGATGCCCGCGGCCGCCGCGCTGCCGGCGAGGAAGGAAGTCGGCAGCGTCCAGAACACCGGCAGCGCTGCATAGATCCCCATCGCGCCGAGACTCAACGCGGTGAGCGCGATGACCGGCACGTTGCCCCAGTACGCGCTCGCCGCGAGCCCGATCGCACCGGCGAACGCAGGCAGCGCGATGTGCCATGTCCGCTCGCCCGTGCGATCCGAATGTCGTCCCCACAGGTACATCGCGAGCGCCGCGGCGGCATAGGGCAGCGCCACGGCGAGACCGACCTCGAAGTTCGAAAGATTGCCGAGGGTCTTCACGATCTGCGGCAGCCAGAAGCCGAAGCCGTACATGCCGACGAGCATGCCGAAGTAGACCACTCCGAGGAACCACACGCGCGGCTCGCGCAGGCCGGCGAGGCTCGAGTGTGCAATGGCCGTGGTGCGCTCCCGCGCCAGCTCCGCCTGCAGCCACTCCTGCTCTTCGCGCGTGAGCCACGAAGCTTTCGCCGGCCCGTCGCGCAGGAACGCGAGCACGGCGATGCCGCACAGCACGGCGGGAATGCCCTCCAGCAGGAACATCCATTGCCAGCCGCGCAGTCCGTACGCGTCGAGCGACAGCAGCGACGTGGAGATCGGGCTGCCGACGAGGCTGGAGATCGGCAGCGCCATCATGAAAGCGCCGAGAATGCGCGCCCGGCGCGCCGCCGGGAACCAGTACGTGAGATAGAGAATCATGCCGGGGAAGAAGCCGGCTTCCGCGACACCGAGCAGGAAGCGCAGCACGTACAGGCTCGTGGGTGTGTTCACGAACGCCGTTCCTGCCGACAGCAAGCCCCAGGTGATCATGATGCGCGCGATCCACAGCCGCGCACCGACCCGCTCCATGATGATGTTGCTCGGCACCTCGAACAGCACGTAGCCGAGGAAGAAGATGCCGGAGGCCAGGCCGAACATGCGCGGCGTCAGGCCCAGGTCCGCGTTCATCGTCAGCGCGGCGAAGCCGATGTTGACGCGATCGAGGAACGCGACGAAGTACAGCAGGCCCATGAACGGGATCAGCCGCCACGCGATCTTGCGCATCGCGCTCGCAGCCGCTGCCCCCTGAGCGGTCTCGCTCACAGGAAGATCTTGCCCGGATTGAGAATGCCCTGCGGATCCCACGCGTGCTTGATCGCGCGCATCAGCTCGATGACGTCCGTGCCGTACTCCGCGACGAGCTTGGCGCGCTTGCCGAGCCCGATGCCGTGCTCGCCGGTGCACGTGCCGCCGACGCGCAGCGCACGCTCGATCATCGCGTCATAGACTTTTCCGGCGCGCTGCCATTCGTCGGCCGCATTCGGGTCGAGCAGGAACAGCGTATGAAAATTGCCGTCGCCGACGTGGCCGACGATCGGCGCCAGCAACCCGGCAGCGTCGAGATCGCGCCGCGTATCGGCGACGGCGTCCGCGAGCTGCGAGATCGGCACGGCGACGTCCGCGACCAGGCACTCGCAACCAGGCCGCAACGACAGCGCGGCGAAGTAGGCGGCATGCCGCGCTTTCCACAATCGCGCACGCTCCGCGTCGTCCGCGGCCCACTGGAATGCGGCGCCGTCGTGCGACTGCGCGATCTCCTCGGCGCGCGCGACCTGGCCGCTCACTCCTTCCGCGGTGCCGCTGAACTCCAGGAACAGCGTCGGCTGCTCGGGCAGCGACAGCTGCGAATGCTGGTTGCAGGCGCGCACCTGCAGCTCGTCGAGGAACTCGATGCGCGACACTGAAGCGCCGGACTGGATGATGTCGACGACCGCGTCGACGGCGCTGCGCAACGTCGGGAACACGCACCTCGCGCCGACGGTGGTCTCCGGGATGCCGTACAGCCTCAGAGTGATCTCGGTGATCACGCCGAGCGTGCCCTCGGCGCCCACCAGCAGCCGCACGAGGTCGTAGCCGGTCGAGGACTTCGCGGCACGCGTGCCGACGCGCACGATGCGGCCGTCGGCGAGCACGGCTTGCAGCGCGAGCACGTTGCGAGTCATCGCGCCGTAGCGGATCGTCGTCGTGCCCGAAGCGCGCGTCGCGACCATGCCGCCAAGCGTTGCGTTCGCGCCCGGATCGACGGGAAAAAACAAGCCGGTGTCGCGCAGATAGGAATTCAGCTGCTCGCGCGTGACGCCGGGCTGCACGACGCAGTCGGCGTCTGCCGGATTCACCGACAGCACCTGGTTCATGCGCGAGAAATCCATACAAATGCCGCCGTACGGCGCGCTGACATGTCCTTCCAGCGAAGTGCCGGCGCCGAATGCGATCAGGGGGATCTGCTGCCGGGAGCACGTTGCGACGATGCGGCTGACTTCTTCGGTGCTTTCCGGCCACACGACGGCGTCCGGAGGATAGACACGACCGTAGGCCTCGCCGCGCCCGTGCTGGGCACGGACCGCTTCGCCGGTACTGAGGCGAGCGCCGAGCCACTCGCGCAACTCCGCAATCGCGCGTTGCGTGCGAGCACGTGCAGCCGGACTGAGAAACCGTTCGGACAGTTCGTCGCTGGGGGGTGGTGCTGAGGCGGTCACGCAGGGAGTATAGGACACCCTTCGATGGGGCATACTTGCCCGCTTCGATTGCACGCGGATTCGAGAGGGACGGCCATGCTCTATTCGATACTCATCTACGGCACCGACGCCGACATCGCGAACCTCAGCAAGGCGGAAGAAGAGCGGCTGATCGGCCAGCACATCGTCGTGCAGGGCAAGCTCGCGGCGGCCAGGAAGCTCGGACCGGTCGTGCGGCTGCATCCGAGCACGACGGCGATGACGCTGCGCAAAGGCCCGGACGCGTACGTCATCGACGGCCCGTTCGCGGAGACCAAGGAGCAGCTGCTCGGCTTCTACGTCGTCGACTGCGCCACGCAGGAAGAGGCGCTCGACGCGGCGCGCCAGATCGGCACGGCCTGCACTTCACGCGCGCTCGAAGTCCGGCCGATCTCCTGGTTCCAGTTGACCGACAGCATCGACCATTCGAAGGTTTCGGTCCGGACCTGACCCGGCTCGCGGGCTGCGTTGCCCGGGGTCCGCACGCGCATCAGAGCACCGTCGCGACCCGCTGGATCATCCAGAACGCGGCGGCTGCGCCGAGCGAGTAACCTGCTCCCACTTCGAAGCGCCGGCGCAGCGGCGCCGCGCGGCTGGCAATCCAGCGCGCGATCGGCACCGCGATTGCGACGATCATCAGCTGGCCCGCTTCCACTCCGAGGTTGAACAGCAACAGCGCGCCGACCTTCGCTTCGTGCGGCAGGCCGATCGCTGCGAGCGCGCCGGCAAAGCCGAAGCCGTGCAGCAGCCCGAAGCCGAACGCGACTGCCCACGGCATCGCATAGGTCAGTCCGGTCTTGCCGCGCGACGCGCGCACGACCTCATAACCGACGACCAGGATGCTCAGCGCGATCACGACTTCGACGGCGCCTTGCGGCAATCCCGCGAATCCGAGCGCAGCGGCGCCGAGCGTGATGCTGTGCGCGACGGTGAAGGCCGTGAGCGCGCCGACCAGCCGGCCCAGCGCCGGCACCAGCAGGATCAGGCCGATCACGAAGAACACGTGATCGATGCCGGTCAGGATGTGCTCGATGCCGAGGACGAAGTACGCCGGCAGCACCGGCCGCGCAGCGGCGAACTGAAACGACGGATCGGAGGCCTGCACGACGCCGGAGAAGGTGCGGCCGTCTGCCAGCTGCGTCCGCACGAACGTCGATGTGAGCGTTCGCTCCAGCCCGGCGATGCGGATCGTCTGGCCATCGAGTGCGCCGGGACACTGCGCTTGCCAGCGCGCGACGAAAGCGCCGTCGCCGGCCTCGATGCGGCGATCTCCTCGCGCAGTGCAGCTTGCCGGCAGCTGCGGATCGATCGCGATGCGGGCCTCGGCGAGCGCGGGCTGCTTCCAGGTCAGCGAGTACACGCCGGGCTCGTGCTCGACGATCTCCAGATACGCGGGGCGGACTTCGTGGGAATGCGCGACGCTGGAGAGTGCGAGGAGGAGGAAAAGAGTCAGGCTGAAGCCTGACCTGCGAGAGTGGCTCATGAGCCGGCTTCCTGCGACGTTTCGACCACGATGCGATATTGCTGGCGCAGTTTCGTGCGCAACGCCACGTTCGCTTCCTGCTGCTTCTGCGCCAGATACGTTTGGCGCACGCGATCGCGCACGTCCTCGAACGAAGCCGCGCTGAGCGGTGTGTGCGATTCGAGCTTGACGAGATGCACGCCGAACGGCGAGCGCACCGGTCCGGCCCACGTTCCGGGCGCAGTGCCGGTGACGGCGTCCGCAAATGCCGAGCCGAAGTCGCGAGCGATGTCGTTGCGCGTAACGTCGGCCAGCTCTCGCGGCAGCATGAAAGGATCGCCCATCTCGCTGGCGTTCGCGCCGCGCAGCAGGCGCTGCAGCGCGCGCTGCGCGTCGGCGTCGAGCGCCATGCCGTGCCGGTCTGGATTGAAATAGACGTGACGCAACGCGTAGAGGTCGGGCGTTGCGTAGCTGTCGCGGTGCGCATCGAAGTAGGCGCGCAGCTCTGCATCGGCAGGTTCCGCCACGGGCGTGAGGTCGTCGCTGACGAAGGCCATCTTCTGCGCGAGCCGCCGGCGCACGATGACGTCGTCGCGGTCGAGGCCGAGCCGTACGGCTTCGCGCGCCAATACTTCTTCGTCGATGCGCTCCTCGATCAGGCCGCGCAGCTCCTCTGAGGTCGGCTTGCGTTGCGCCTGCGTTTCCCAGAACGCGGCCAGCTGCGCGACTTCGCCGGCGCCGATGCGGATCTCCGCCTGCGCCTGCTGTTCCTGGCGCAGCGCTGTGAAGGCAAACAGCAGCGCGCCGATCAGCACGAAGTGCAGCAGCGGCTCGCGGATCGCAGCGTGCAGGAAGCGGCGCATCGTCGTCAGGTTTGCGGTACGTACCAGATCGGCGAGCTCCAGGCGCGCTCCTGGATGGTCTTCGGCAGCTGTGGATTGGGCTCGACGCCGGCGCGCATCGCATCCCACGTCGACCAGCGGCACGACGGATTCTCGAGCACGCGCACGTAATAGAAGGCGCGCTGCCGCGGGTCGAACGTCGGATCGGACCAGAGCGCGCGCAATTCGACCGCACCCTTGTTCTCGCTCACGCCGCAGGTGCGCAGGTCCACTGTCGCGTCGTTGTCGGCACAGCGATGCGTCGTTGCGTCCGGCGTCAGTCCATCCGAGCATGCGACGTCGAACACTCGCTCCTGCGCCTTGCCGTTCTCGATCCAGCCTTTGACGATCTGCACCCGCTGCAGCCAGCCGGCATGCGGATCGCGCAGCGCCCAGGCAAGGAAGCGCGGTGCGCCTGTGCCTCGTTGCAGCAGGTCTGCGCCCATCGGCACGCCGTGCGTGTAGCTGTGCGCAACCATGTCGAGGCGATTCTCGAGACCGTCCGGGAGCCCGTAGCCCGCGAAGAAGCGCACGCGCATCCGCGGGCCGGAGGTCGCGAACGTTTCCTTGCGGCGCAGGGCAGCGAAGATCGCTTCGCGCGTGTTCTCTTCGGCCCAGACGCCGGTCAGGCCCGAAGCGCCCCAGGTCTGGTAGCGTGCCGCGCCGCCCTGCGGCTCATAGTTCTCCCACGTCTGGTTCGGCGGCGGCACCGAGCCGCGCTGCTGCGGCGTGGCGTCGAGCACGCCGACCTTGCTGAAGTAGCGGTTCTCCTCGAACGGGCCCGCCGCATTGTGAGTGTCGCTCGCGCCGACGAAACCGAAGCGATAGGGATTGACGCCCCGTTCCTGTTGCAGCTCGAGCCCCGTCTTGAGCGCGTCGCGCAGGTAGCCGCCGGAGAACTTCGTCACCTTGGTTGCCGAGCCGATGTAGGTGTCCATGATCTCGAACGCCGACCACTCGTCGTTCGGCGACAGCGACGGATGCGTCTCCGACGTGCCCTTGACCTGCGTGATCTCGGCGAGCGGCTCGTTGCGCATGCGCAGCTCGGCGTAGCTGCGATCGATCGGCCGTCCATCCCACTGCACGCGCTGGAACATGCGGCCGTCGCTGCCATTGGAGTTGTGCGGGATCGCCAGCACTTCCATGCCGCGCGCGCGTTGCTGGTCCATCCAGCGCCACAGCTCCTCGGGATTCTGCGAGTCGAGCGCGGTGAACGGCTGCTCGGGCGAGCGCGCGCTGCCGAAGATCACGTTGCGATGCAGGTTCTGGCCGTCCGGCGCCGAGGTGTACTCGTAGCCGCGAAAGGTCGTGAACCGGCCCGGCACGTAGTGCCGCTCCGCCGACTCGACGATGCTGCGCCACGCGGAGCGGAAGGTTTGCGGATCTTTCAGCTCCGGCAGGTACTGCCCCGTGCGGATGCTGGTGCCGATGCGCTGAAACGCCGCGTTGATCTTGTCGCGGTCCGTGCTGAACAGGTCGGGCGCGTAGGGGATCTTCGAGAGCGGATGCTGCGGGTCGTTCATCGCCGGCAGGATTCCCAGGTACTCCGAGTGGTCGGTGACCGCCAGGAAGTCGAGCGGCGCGTCGGTCAGGCGCACGTCGTAACCGCCGGCATGATGGAGCGACTCGCCCTTCGCATAGCGATACGCATCGTCCGGCGTGGCGCGCACGTTGAAGATGTACGCATCGAAGGACAGCTTGGTATGGACGTGCAGGTCGCCGAAGTAGGCAGTGCGATCGCGGTTGTAGGCGGGCGTGCGAGCCTGGCGCGCAGGCGCGGTCTGCGCTGCGAGAGTGCTTGCGAACAGCACCGCGAGCACGGCGACGAGCATCGAGCGTTGCAACGCGGTCGTCTTCATAGGCTCCTCCGCAACAATGCGTGCAGCCGCTCCCAATGGCGCTCGGCGCCGGCCTGGCTGTACATGCCTTCGCGCTTCGGGAAAACGAAGCCGTGCACGGTGTCCGGATAGATCTCGATGCGGTGACGCACCGATGTCGTGCGCAGGTGCGCGGCGAGTGCGGCGATCATTTCCGGCGGCGCCCACGAGTCGGTCTGCGCGCAGCCGACGTACAGCTCGCCCTCGATCGCGTCTGCGAAGCGATGCGGCGAGTCGGCAGCATCGGTGCACAGGTTCACGCCGTGGAAGGACGCGGCGGCGGCCACGCGATCCGGATGGGCCGCGGCGGCCCAGAAAACGAACGGTCCGCTCATGCAATAGCCGACGATGCCGAGCTTGCCGCGGCGCGCGGCCGGCTCGGCGTCGACGAACGCGAGCATCGCAGCCGTATCGGTCAGCACGGTCTCGCGATTCAGCGAGGCCATGTGCTCGAACATGATCCGCCGTGCGTCGTCGCCGGTCCCGAGCCGGAAATTGCGGTCGCGCCGGTAGTAGAGATTCGGCAGCACCACGCAGTAGCCGGCGCTGCCGAGGCGCCGTGCCATGTCGTGCAGCTCGGCGCGCTTGCCGGGCGCATCCATGTAGAAGAGCACCGCCGGATGCGGCCCGCCCTCTTCGGGATGGGTCACGAACGTGTTCATCGCGCCGTCGGCGGTCTGGATGTCCAGCTCGCGGTCGATCATGGGGTCTCCTCCGCAGGCCCGTATTGAAACACGAGCGCCGCCGGGATCCGTCGTCAATATAATGGCCGCCCCATGTCGCCCTGCAGAAATCCCGAGGTTCCGATGCGTTTCGCACCCCGCATGGTGAGCGTGCTCTGCGCGCTTGCATGGTCTTGCACCGCTTTCGCCGCCGCGGACAATCAGAGCGTGCCCGACGCTGCGCAACTCGAAGCGATGGAGGCGCGCTTCGCGCCGGTCGATGTGCGGGTCGACGTTTCGGCTCTGCCGGCCGGCGAGCGCGCTGCGCTGACGCGCATGATCGAGGCGGCCCGCTACATCGACGCGCTGTTCATGCACCAGCGTTCGCCGGGCAACGAGTCGACGCTGCTGCAGCTGCTGACGAACGAGACGCCGCTCGGCCGCGCACGCTTGAGCTACTTCCTGCTGAACAAAGGCCCGTGGTCGGAGCTCGACGCAGACCGGCTGTTCGTGCCGGGTGCAGGCGCGAAACCGCCGGGCGGAAACTTCTATCCGGCGGGCTCGACGCGCGAGGAAGTCGACGCGTGGATGAAGACGCTGCAGGGCGCAGACCACGCTGCCGCAACCGGCTTCTTCACCACGATCCGCCGCACGTCAGACGGCAAGCTGACGGCGGTGCCGTACTCGCTCGAATACCAGGGCGAGCTGGCCGAGATGGCGCGCCTGCTGCGCGAGGCTGCGGCGCTCACGCAGCAGCCGACGTTGAAATCGTTCCTGGAGAAGCGCGCCGCTGCGTTCATCAGCAACGACTACTACGCGAGCGATGTCGCCTGGATGGAGCTCGATGCGACGATCGAGCCGACGATCGGACCGTACGAGGTCTACGAGGACGAGTGGTTCAATTTCAAGGCGGCGTTCGAGGCGTTCATCGCGCTGGCCGATCGCGACGAGACCGCGAAGCTCGAGCGCTTCAGCCGCGAGCTGCAGGACCTGGAGAGCCACCTGCCGATCGATCCGCAGTTCCGCCGCGCGAAGCTCGGCGGCTATTCGCCGATCCGCGTCGTCAACGTCGTATTCGCCGCCGGTGACGGCAATCACGGCGTGCAGACCGCGGCCTTCAACCTGCCGAACGACGAGCGCGTCGTCGCCGAGAAGGGCTCGAAGCGCGTGCTGCTGAAGAATTTCCAGCGCGCGAAATTCGAGCAGGTGCTGCTGCCGATCTCGAAGCTGGCGCTCGCGAGCGGCGATCAGCCGCAGGTCGCGTTCGACTCGTTCTTCACGCACATCCTCATGCACGAGCTGATGCACGGCCTCGGCCCGCAGACGATCCGCGTCGGCAGCCGCGAGACGACCGTGCGCCAGGAGCTGAAAGAGCTGAACGGCCCGCTGGAGGAAGCGAAGGCGGACATCTCCGGCCTGTGGGCGCTGCAGCGCCTGATGGACCGCGGCGTGATCGACCGCAAGCAGGAGCGCAGCATGTACGTGACGTTCCTGGCCTCGACGTTCCGCACGCTGCGCTTCGGCCTGAACGACGCGCACGCCAAGGGCATGACGCTGCAGGTGAACTACCTGCTCGATCACGGCGCGATCCGCATCGACAAGGACGGCCTGTTCTCGCTCGATCTCGCGAAGACCAAGCAGGCGGTCGCCGGCCTCACGCACGACATCATGACCTTGCAGGCGCACGGCGACTACGCGGGCGTGAAGCAGCTGTTCGAGCGCATGGTCGTGATCCGCCCGGAGGTGCAGCACGTGCTCGACAAGCTCACGAGCGTGCCGGTCGACATCGCACCGAAGTTCGTCACCGCAGATGAGCTGACGCAGCGGGATCGATAGCGCAGCCAGATCGACAGCAAGATCCGGAGCGTCGCGCGCCGCCCGGGCTCGCACACTGCATGCCAGGACGTTCGCTCGCATCGCGAACGGAACTGCCACAGTGCCAAGCTCGAGGAGAGTCGCCATGTCGAGAGAGGATGACAACAAGGCCGTGATCGGCCGCTGGTTCACGCATTTCTGGGGCAAGGAGTACGACCCCGCCATCGTCGACGAGCTCGCCGCTCCCGACATGCTGCTGCAGTACTCGCTGCACGCGCCGCGCCGCGGTCACGCCGACATCAAGGCGTTCATGCGGGACTTCCGCAAGGCGTTTCCGGACCTGAACTTCTGGGGCACGGCGGAGCTGATCGCGGAAGGCGACTACGTCGTCGGCCGCTGGGAAGGCGGCGGCACGCACAGCGGGCCGGCGTTCGGCGATTTCCTGGCCGGAGGCCTGCCGGCGAACACCGGCCGGCGCATGAGGTTCACCGGCACGACGGTGCTGAAGGTGCAGGACGGGAAGATCGTCGAGGAGATCGGCCTCGATGACGGCGTGACTGCGCTTCAGCAGCTGGGGCTGATTCGCGTCGCGTGAAGTGAGAGTGGGTCAGGCTTCAGCCTGACTCGGCGCCGCCGCGATGGCGGCGCCCGCTGCGCTCAGCGCGCGGTCGTGTGTTGAAACATGCGGCGATACTCGCTGGGCGCGAGGCCGGTCCGGCGCCGGAAGATCCGCCGGAAGAACGAGGCATCCTCGTAGCCGGCCGCTGCGCTGACTGCGTCGACCGCCATTGCCTGCTTCTCCAGCAGACGTTTGGCGTGCTCGACGCGCAAATCCTGCAGGCGATCCATCAGCGTCGCGCCGGTTGCACCCTTGAACCTGCGCTTGAGCGTGCGCTCGGGAATGCCGATCGTCGCGACGGCCTGCGCCACTGCGTTCGGATGGCGGAAGTTCTTCGCCAGCCAGTCCTCGCACTTGCGGACCGCCGAGTCCGCATGAGGATTGCGACGCACGAGCGCTGCATAGGGCAGCTGGCCTTCGCCGTGCCACTTGAGCAAGTAGACCTTCGCAATGCGCAGCGCTTCGCCGGGGCTGGCGTAGCGCGCAATGATGTGCAGCGCCAGATCGTGCCACGAGGTTGCACCGCCGGCAGTGACGATGCGGCCGCCCGGCTCGGCGAAGGCGAGACTCGGCGCGGGATCGAAGCGCACCCGCGGATAGCACTTGCGAAACAACTCCTGATAGCCCCAGTGCGACGTGGCTTCGCGTCCGTCGAGCAGGCCGGTCTCCGCCAGCATCACCGCGCCCGAGCACGCGGAATACAGCGCCGAGCCCTTGCGATAGCGGCGCCGCAGCCACTCCATCACCTCGGGATAGCGGCCCTTGAGGGCCTCGTCGGGACCGAGCCAGAGCTCCGGCAGGATCACGATGTCCGCCGCCGGATCGTCCGCGATCGACACGTCGGGAACGATCGGCACGTTGTTCCCGCAACGGAACGCCTTGCGAGCGGGCGCCGCAATCCGCACGCGAAACAGCGTGCGCGGCGTCTCGGCGCGCGCCAGCGTCTGCCACAGCGAGCCGGCCGCGTTCAGCACGTCCACCATCCCGTACAAGGTCGAGCCGGCGCTTTCCTTGACCGCGACGATCAGGACTTCGGTGACGCGCGAGGTGCCGGCCATGGATTTCCCCCTTGTGGCACGAATGAACCGGTTTCGGCAGGAGTCCATCTTACTGCGCGCGCGCCCGGGTTCTATGGTCTGCGCCGACGATTCGAGCCCAACCACCTTTCGAGGAGACGACCATGACTCAGCAGGCCATGCAGGCGCAGGCGCCGACTTGCATCAACGGCGTCAACGTGACCGCGTTGTTCGAGACCATCGATGCAGTGAAACAGGATCCGCAGCTCGCGACGTTCCAGTTCCGCGCGGCGAACGAGTGGCTGCAGGGCGGCCATAACCGCTCGCGGATCCGCTCCTTCTTCGGCTGCCGCGCCGAGGACACGACGCGCCGCGCGCCGTTCGTTCTCGACAACGACGAGCCGCCGGTGCTGCTCGGCGCCGACCACGGCGCCAATCCGGTGGAGTACGTACTGCACGCGCTCGCCGGCTGCCTGACGACGACGCTGGTGTATCACGCGGCGGCGCGTGGCATCGCGATCGGCGCAGTGAGCTCGAGACTGGAAGGCGACCTGGACCTGCGCGGCTTCCTGGGAATCTCCAAGGAGGTGCGCAAGGGCTACCACGCGGTGCGCGTGTGCATGAGCGTGCAGTCCGGCGCCGACCCGGCGCTGCTGCGTGAGCTCGCGCAGTACTCGCCGGTGTACGACATCGTCTCGACTTCGCTGCCGGTGACGGTCACGATCGAGACGTATTGACTGGCGGTGAGGACGACCTCGGGAGGGACCCCGAGGTCACCCCGGCGATGGTGGGCCTGGCAGGACTCGAACCTGCAACCAAGGGATTCACTTGCCCCGCGGTTTCCCGCGGGAGTCGGACTATCTCTTCACCCGCGACCTCGAAATTTTTCGGATAGCGAAGTCGCTGCGGGTGCGGGACGCTCGTGCCTGTCATTAAGGGCGCTGCAGCCCTCAGGTAGTCTCTGCACCGTCCGGCGGTGTACCGCCGGCTTGGCTCAGGGTTGCCATCGGTCGCGCGACCGGAAGGGTTCCCTGAATTCATCCCGTCCACTTCGCGGCTTTCGCCGCGAAGGCACCGTTATCGATGAGTCCCCTGCACTAACCGTTGTGCTACAGGCCCAACGGGCGGCGATTCTAGCTGATGCGCTGCTGCGACGGGGTTTTCTCCGCGATTCGCCGCGGCTGCATGGCCCGCGCAACAGGATGTGCGCAGGAGTGCGCGCACCGGGCAGTCAGGCCGAAGCCTGACCCACAGTGGAAGCTGCTCGTGAAAATTTTTTTGAGCGTGCGGAAAGTTCAGCCGTCTGCTTCTTGACAACGCCGGCGCCGGCGGGGCGCTAAAAAAATTTCACGCGCCCGCAGATATCCACAGAAGCGGTGGAAAACTTCTGGATAACACAGGCTTGACTTCGCGCACACGCGGCGGATCATTGCACGTCGGTTGGATTGCTCGTTCATTGATCAGTGCGCGCCGCGCCGCTCGCCGGCAACGCCGCACAGAAAAATCAAGATCGAAATTCGAGATCCCCGCGGAGGTTTGCCGATGGCCACGCCCTCTCACGCGTTCGCTGGCCCGAAGAGCCAGAATCACCAGACTTCCAAGGAAGCGATCGCGAAAGAAACGCGCACGTCCATCGACGAAGTCGAGAAGATCTACGAGCAGGAGCTCACGCTGCTCTCCAGCGACGCGAAGATCACGCAGTTTCTCGGCGTGCTGACCACCAAGCGCGTCCGCATGAGATTGCGCAAGCACTGAAGTGCGAGCGATGAGCACGGCCGCTGCCGTGCGCGCCGCGGCTGCGATGCTGCTGGCGCTCGCCGCCAGTAGTGCGAGCGCGGCGGAACAAGCCGCGACCGGGCCGAAACAGAAGCTCGACGTCTGGTACGTTCCCACGCCGCACGAAATCGTCGACCGCATGCTCGACATCGCCAAGGTGCGCGCGGGCGACGTCGTCTACGACCTCGGTTGCGGCGACGGCCGCATGGTGATCGCAGCGGCGAAGAAATTCGGCACGCGCGGCGTCGGCGTCGACCTGGATCCCGCACGCATCCGCGAAGCGCGCGCCAACGCCAGGCGCGAAGGCGTCGAAGGGATGGTGACCTTCAGAGTCGAGGACATGTTCCAGACCGACATCAGCGAGGCGACGGTCGTGCTGCTGTACCTGCTGCCGGAGTTGAATCGGCGGCTCAAGCCCAAGCTGTTCGAGCAGTTGCGGCCGGGATCCCGGGTCGTCTCGCACGACTGGGACATGGGCCGCGACTGGCCGCCGGACCAGTACGTCAAGCTCGGCGGCGACGGCATCTACCTGTGGATCATGCCGGAGCGCGGCGCACCGAATGCGCCGCCGCCCGGTCCGGGCTCGCCCTCACCCCCGCCGCCGCCTCACTAGCAGCAGCGCGACCGCTCCACTCAGCATCACCGCGAATGCCACGTACGTGGCGTGCTCGGATTGCGCATGCATGATGCTCGAATAGAGCACGTACGCGCAGCTGAGCACGAACGCGAGCGGCAACACCGGGTAGAGCGGCACGCGGAAGGGACGCGGCGCATCGGGATCGCGCCTTCGCAGGATGAACAGCGCGATGCCGCTCAGCATGAAGAACAGCCAGAACACCGGCGCCGTGAACTCGACCATCGCGGAGAAGCCGTCCTTCTCGAGAGCGCCGAACACGATCAGCGTCAGCGCGATGGCCGCCTGCACGAGGAAACCCATCGTGGGCGTGCTGCGCCGGCCCTGCCAGCGGCCCATGAAGCCGAGCGCCGCCCAGTCGTGCGCGACCGAGTAGTTGCTGCGCGCGCCGGCGAGCATCGTCGAGTTCATCGAGGTGAGCGAGGAGACCGCGACCAGCACTCCGACGATCTGCGCTCCGACCGGACCGACGGCGCGGTCGGCCACTTCGACACCGATCGCCTGGCTCGACTTCAGCGTCTCGAAGCCGAGCCCGTGCAGCACTCCGACGACGAACAGCAGGTACACGGCCGTGATGATCGCGATCGACAGCAGGAGCGAGCGCAACACTGCCCGCGGTCCGCCGCGCACCTCCGCCGAAACGTACGCTGCCTCGTTCCAGCCGCCGTACGTGAGCAGCACGAACACCATCGCGAGTCCGAAGGCCGCAGTGCCCGTCGACGGTGTGCTCTCGGCGACGCTGGTCGTCGCGGCGCCGTCGCCGAGCGTCAGCGCCGCCACCGCGACCGCCACGACGCCGCCGATCTCGACGATCGCGAGTGCGTTCTGCATGCGCGACGAGCTCCTGAGCCCGACGAGGTTCACTACAGTCAGCAGCAGCACCGCGCCGGCGGCGTACAAAGCGGAAGAGTGCGGGCCGAGCGGAAACAGGCGGCTCAGGTAGTCGCCGAGAATGAAGCCGAGCAGCGCGATCGAGCCGGTGCAGATCACCGTGCTGCGCGCCCACGCGAACAGAAAGCTGATGCTCTTGCCGTAGGCGCGCGTGAGAAATGTGTAGTCGCCGCCGGCGCTCGGGTAGGTGGTGGCGAGCTCGGCATACGTCAGCGCACCGATGAACGACAGCGCGCCGCCGAGCACCCACGCCACCAGCATGGGAATCGGCGCACCGGCGATGCCGGCCACGAGAGCGGGCGTTTCGAAGATGCCGGCACCGATCACGATGCCGACGGTGATCATCGTCGCGTCGAAGACGCTGAGCGTCGGCGCGGGCAGCTCGCGGGCCGCGGGCGCGCTGGCGGGAGCAACAGCAGGGCGGTCGTAGCTCGATGCCGAGCTCATCGGCCGCTGCCGGCCTGTGTGCGCGTGCCGATGTAACGCGAAGCCTTGTTGCCGCGTGTGACCTTCGCATCGATGCGATTGCCGTCGACGCGGCCCGTCACCCTGGTCGGCGCGCCGTTCTCGACGAACGCCAGCTCGATGTCGGCGCCGTGCACGTGCGATTCCGAGACCAGCGGCTCGCCGGCCGCGCGACCGCTGAGCTGCTGGAATTTCTGCTGCAGCTGCACGTCGAAGCTGCCCTTGCCGTCGGCCTCGCGGAACGACCAGGCACCGCCGACCTTGGCCGGCACGATCCACAAATAGGCGCTGCCGTCCTCGGTCATCGAGCGCTCGTCCGGCTCCCAGTCGTCCATCAGGAAGGAATGCGAGACGACGCGAGTGCCGGGCTTCATATCGAGAATCGTCGGGCGCAGCCGCAGGTTCAGCTCGGGCAGCAGGTACAGCGTGACGACCGTGGCGGAGCTGAAATCGGTCTCGAAGATATCTCCGTGCACGATACGCACGCGCTCGCCGAGCCGGTCCGCTTCCACGTAGCACTGCGCGAGCTTGGCGAGCTGCGGGTCGTACTCGACGCCGACCGCCTGCGCGCCGAAATCGCGGGCCGCGGCGATGGCGATCTTGCCGTCGCCCGCGCCGAGGTCATACACGCGGTCGGCCTTGGTGACCTTCGCCATCTGCAGCATGCGCGCGACCAGGCCGTCGTTGGTGGGCACCCAGATCACGTCCTTGCCGGGCTGGCCGGTCTGCGGCTTGAACTGCCGCTCGCATTCTTCGCGCTCGGCTGCCGCGACCGGCAATGCACAGGCGAGCAGCAAGGTCAGCAGGTACCAGGTTGCAAGCTCAGTGGGCGGATGTCGTTTACGCACGGCGCGACTCCTGCTTCGGGTTGGATGCGACCAGAGTGGGGCGCAACCAGAACGTACCTACGCTGGGAAAGTTCAGGTGGCAAGCGGAGAATGACGCGGGATGCACGGTCCAAGGTGTCGTGGGCACGGCTGACGTCGATGGAACCCGGACTGCAAGCGGTACATTCACGGCAGATTGCCCCACACGGCAGATGGACTGTTGACGGCCCGGCAGCGCGCCGGGCATTGGATGTCTCATGCGCTTGGAACGATCCCGATCGCACGCCTCGGCGCGGCAGCACGAGCTCCTGAGCCGCACTCTGCGCGACTGGGACGGCGATGATGCCAGCGCCAGCCGCTGCCGCGTTCTGCTGCTGACATCCGGGCTCGGGCTCGGCCACGTGCGTGCCGCCCAGGCGATCGAAGCAGCCATCGAGGCGGCGCTGAGCGAGTCCGCGACGGTGCGCACGCTCGACTTGTGGTCGCTGATGCATCCCGGCGTCGCACAGGCGGTGCACGCCACATATCTCAGCCTGGTGCAGAACTATCCGCAGCTGTACGAGCGCCTCTACACGCTCGACGAGCAGACCTGGCGGCAGATTCTCGAAAGCGAGTCCGGGCCGCCGCCCGCGGTGCTCGAGGTGCTGGAGCTGATCTCGAGGATTGCTGCGGAAGTCGGCGTCGATCCGCGGCGCTCGGCGCGCTACGCGTCCGACCGGATGCTGTTCTCGCTGCTGTACTCATCGCTGCCTTACGACGCGAACAGCCTCGCCGGCAACGGCGTGCGAGCGCGCCTGGTCGTGATGAAGTGGTGCTGGATGCGCCTGATCCGGCGGCTCGAGCCCGCCATCCGCCGCTTCGCGCCCGACGTGATCGTCAGCACGCAGATGATTCCCGCTGCAATGGCTTCGTACCTGAAGCAGCGCCGCAAGGTGTCGGCGCCGCTGGTCGGCGTGATGACGGATTTCGGCGTACACGATTTCTGGAAGCAGCAAGGCGTCGACCGCTATTGCGTGGCGCACGAATCGATCCTTGGCAGCGTCGGGCCGGCATTCCCGCATGCGGTCGAGATCGCGACCGGCGTGCCGCTGATGCCGGACTTCGGGCGGCCGCTGTCGCAAGCCGATGCCCGGCACGAGTTGCAGCTGTCGCAGTCCGGTCCGATCGTCCTCGTGCTCGGCGGCGGTCTGGGTCTGAGTGTCGACGCGGCAGTTGCAGCTTTGCTCGAACGCAAGGACGGACCCCGGCTCATCGCGATGCCGGGTCGTAACGGCAACGCACGCAAGGCGCTCGAACCGCTCGTGCGCAAGCATCCCGAGCGTCTGCGCGTGTGCGAGTGGACGGATCGCATGGACATCTATCTGCGCGCGGCCGATGTCGTCGTCGGCAAGCCGGGCGGTATCAGTGTTGCGGAGGCGCTTGCGTGCGGCAGGCCGCTGCTCGCGACGCGCTCGCTCGGCGGCCAGGAAGGCTTCAACATCGCGTTCCTGCAAAACCACGACGTCGGCGGACTGGTCGCGGACGGCGAGTTGCTCGATCGACTCGCTGCGCTGTTGCGCGACCCTGCCGCGCTGCAGGCGATGCACATGCGCGCATGGCAGCTCGGCCGTCGTGAAGGCGCACAGCGCGTCGCGCGTCTCGCGGTGGAACTGGCGACATCGAGCCAGTCCGCGCTATACAGGTAGTCATGAGCGTATTGCGTCGTCTGGCTCGCGGCGTACTTGGTCTCGTCGATGCGTGGTACTACCGGCGCTATCGGCTGCGCATGCTCGGGCCGGTGCTGTTTCTCGGCCATGCGCGCTATCGCGGTCCCGAGCTGCGCTTCGAGGACGGCACGCTGTTGCGCGACAACGATCCGATCGGCCGTCTGCATTTCAACAACGCGAGCATTGCGGCGCTCGGCGAAGGTTCCCTGCATCGCGTCGGATTCAAATTCGCGAAGCTGATGCGCGAGTCGCTGCGCGCGCTTGCCGATGTCGCGCAGTCGGACCCGGCGCTGCGCGAAGTAACCGTGTTCCAAGGCATGACGTGGCTGCCGGCGCATGGCGAAGTGGTGGGCTTCGTCAGCACACCGATGCCCAAGAGCTGGCGATCGCGGCTGCTGGCCGGTCACTTTCGCTTGTTGATGAGCGTGTTCGCGCCGGCTGCGCGCATCCGTGAGCGCAAGGCAGAGCCGCGCTTGTACTGGCTCACGCGCACGGCGCTGGTCCGCAATCTCAACAAGCTCAAAGCGGGCGAGCCGTGAGCGGCACCGTCTATCTGACGTTCGACGATGGCCCGGATCCGCGCTGGACGCCGCAGATTCTCGAGATGCTCGCACAGGCGCGGATGCACGCCACGTTCTTCGCTATCGGCGAGCGTGCGCAACGCGAGCCGGCGCTGATGCGCCAGGTCGCGGCGGCGGGACATGCGATCGGCAATCACACGTTCAGTCATCGCCACCCGTGGCTGATGCGATCGCCCGCGGCGCGCGCACAGGTACGCGACGGCGCAAAAGCATTGAGCGATGCCGTGGGTCGCGCGCCGGTCCTGTACCGGCCGCCGCACGGTCGCGTGCGTCCCTGCATGACCGAGGAGGCGAAGCTGCACGGGGAGCGCACGGTGCTGTGGGATCGCAGCGCCATCGACTGGGGTTGGCTCGGCACCGCGCCGCGCATCGCCGCGCGTCTCGCCCGCGTCGGTGCCGGCGATATCGTGCTGATGCACGATGGCCAGAACATCCACAACCGTCCGGATCAGCTGCTGCAGGTGCTGCCCGATTTCCTGCGCGAGCTGCAGCGGCGCAGCCTGCGATCCAGCGCGCTGCCGGTTTGACTTAATGGATGGAAACGGCTGGCGACCAGCTAGCCAACAATGCGAGAACCAGCGCACACTCCTGCGAGGGGACTACAGACCGCTGCGCCAGGGGCTGGCAAATTTCGCAGGCTGGATAAACGTAGTGCTCTGGAGTCTTTGCGCGAGCGAGCGGGATGAGCGCGCTACCAACGAAGAACATAGCTCAGGCCGACAGTCAGCAGCCGAAGCCGGAAGAGGGTGATTCCCGCGGGTATCGGCTCGGCATGGCGCTGCGCGTCGCCATCGGCTTTGCCGCCGTCGCGCTCACGGTCATCGCCGCCAACTACATCACTCAACAGAGCGCTCGCGAGGCGCGTGAACGCATGCGCGGCTTGCTCGTGCAGCACGAGCCGCTGGTGCGCGCGACCGAAGCCCTTGCCTCGGCCGTCTCGCTCTATGAGCGCGTAATCGTCGACCAGTCCGAGAGCAACACGGTCTCCGTGCAGCAGGCGCAGCTCGCCGCGCAGCGCATGACCGATGCCGCAGCGGCGTACGATGCCGCGGCTGCGAACTTCCCGGAGCTTGCGGCTTCAGGTCCGCAGTTCGCCGCACAGCTCGGCTCGTTTCACGCGATGGGCGTCGACATGCTCAATTTCAGCACCGCGCGCGGCGCGCGGTTGCGTGAGTACTGGGCACGATTCGATGAGCTCGAAGCGAGCGTGAACGCGCCGCACGCGCGCGCGGTGCGTCTCGCCGGCGCGGTGTTCGCCAGCGAGCGTCTCATGGACCTCACTCGCATGCTCAGCACCATCCGCGAGCGGGTCAGTGCCGCGGCGAGCGTTTCCTCGCCGCGCTCGGTCGAGGGCATCGCCACCGCCGAGAACGGCTTCAGGCTCTACCTGCGACAGCACTCGGCGGAGCTCGCCAAGGTGCACGGCCAGCAATGGCTGAACGGGGTCAATGCCGATCTGGGGAAGATGATCGCCGGGCGGCGCGCGGCGTTTCGCGCCATCGACGATTTCAACGACCGCTCGATGCTGTTCCGGGACAAGGGCGCGGAGATCTCCGCGTCGATCGTCACGCAGCTGGTCGAGCCCGCGCGGCGCGCGCTCGCCGATGCCGACCGGCTTGCGGTCAGCGCTTCCGACAAGGCCGATCGGCAGCTGGTGTGGGCAAGTGCGGCAGTTCTGTTGCTGCTGCTCGCAATTGCGATCGTCACTGTGACGAGCGTGACTGCGCCGGTGCGGCGCCTCGTCGACGCCACGCGGCGGCTTGCCGGCGGTGCCGTGAGCACGCGCGTATCGCGCGCCGGTGTCGGCGAGCTGGACGTGCTCGCCGTCGCGTTCAACAACATGGCGGAACAGCTGCAGCAGGCGCAGAGCGCCGTGCACGCCTACCAGGCCGAGCTGGAGTCGAAGGTCGACGAGCGCACGCAGGAGTTGAACCACCTTGCGCATCACGATCCGCTGACCGATTTGCCGAATCGCCGTCAGCTGTTCGTGCATCTCGACGCTGCGATCGAGCGGGCGAGGCGCAACGGCTCGCGGCTGGCACTGTTGTCGCTCGACCTCGACAACTTCAAGACGATCAACGACAGCCTGGGTCATGCCTTCGGCGATCGGGTGCTGCAGGCGGTGAGCGAGCGCCTGCGCCTGAACGGGCTGTTCGGCAATGCTTTCAGCGCGCGCCTCGGCGGCGACGAGTTCACCGTGGTCTGCGAGGGGGTTCAGTCCATTCCGGACGTCGAGAATCTCTGCGGCCAGGTGCTCGACGAATTCCATCGCTCGCTGTCCGTGCATGGCCGCGAGCTGCGCATCAGCGTCAGCCTCGGCGCCAGCATCTATCCGGACCACGCCGGCGACGCGCACGCGCTGCTGCGGGCGGCGGACACCGCGCTGTTCCGTGCCAAAGAGCTCGGCCGCAACGGGTGGAGCCTGTTCGCGCCGCAGCTGCTCGAAGCTGCATCGTCGCGTTTCAAGGTCGAGCAGTCGTTGCGCCGTGCTGTGGAGCGGGGCGAGTTCGAGCTGCTGTACCAGCCGGAAGTCTCGTTCGAGACGCTGGAGATGCACACCGTCGAGGCGCTGCTGCGCTGGCGACAGCCGGACGGCAACGTCGTGGCGCCAGCCGACTTCTTCGACGTCGCGCAGCAGACCGGCCTGATCACCGACATCAGCGACTGGGCGCTGCGCAGCGCGATCGAAGCCGCGGCCTCCTGGCAAAGCGGCGCGTGGCCGCGCGCCCGCGTCGCGGTCAACATTTCGTCGCAGCAGTTCCTCGACGGCCACTTCGTCGAGCGCCTCGAGTCCTTGTTGAGCCGGCACGCGCTGCCGGCGGAATGCCTGGAGGTCGAGCTGACCGAGAACGTGCTGCAGACCGGCCCGACGACGATCGCAGCGCTGCATCACCTGCGCGAGCTCGGCGTCAGCATCGCGCTCGACGATTTCGGCACCGGCTATTCGTCGCTGACTTCGCTCGAGCGGCTGCCGCTGACGCGCGTGAAGATCGATCGCGGCCTGGTCGGCTCGCTCGACAGCAGCGCGCGCTCGCCGGCGATCGTGCGCTCGATCGTCGGCCTGTGCCACAGCCTCGGGCTGCAGGTCACAGCGGAAGGCGTCGAGCGCGCTGCGCAGCTCGGGCCGCTGCTGATGGATCGCAACGTTCACGTCCAGGGCTATCTCGTTTCGCGGCCGCTGAAGCTGGCGAGCGTGCCGGTGTTCCTGGTCGAGGCGCGTCGCCACCTGGAGCAGCTGATGCTGGCGACGCCGATGCCAGCCGCGGATCTCGACGCCAGCGCCACCCGCCTGCGCACCTTGCGCGTCGCGACGCCGCGCTCCGGCCGTCCCTCGCGCTCCAACCCTTCGGAAGAAGGGTAGAGCAGGAACCGACTCGGGCTCCGCGGAGTTCCTAGCGCAAATCCGTCGCGCGCCCGATCGGGCGCAGGTTCTGGAGCGTGCCGCCGAATCAACCCCGTGTGCGAGTCAACGGCACCTGGGTGGCTTTGCTGACCCTCGTGCTGGTGGTCGCGGTGCTGTGGGCCGCGAAGGCGATCCTGCTGCCGCTGGCGCTCGGCATCATCCTGGCGTTCGCGCTGACGCCGGTCGTGAAGCTGTTCGATCGCTACCGCCTGCCGCGCATCGCCGGCGTCACGCTGACCATGCTCCTCGCGCTCGGCGTCGTCGGCGGCATCGGCTACGTGGTGGTCGACCAGTTCGCCGAGCTGTCGACGGAGCTCACGCGCTACACCTCGTCCATGCGACGCAAGGTAGCGGAGCTGCGGCCGGGCAACGACGCGAGCTTCCGCAAGCTGTCGCGAACGGTCGATCGCGTCACCGAGCAGCTCGACGACACCGTCGGCGACGTGCGGCGCGCGCAGCCGGTGCGCATGGTCGAGCCGCGCTCCGCGATCACGCGGCTGCGGGAGACGGCCACTACGATCTTCGAGCCGATCGCCAGCACGATCATCGTCATCGCGCTGGTCGCCTTCATGCTCGGGCAGCGCGAGGATCTGCGCGACCGCTTCATCCGCCTGCTCGGCTCGGACAGCGTGAGCCTGACTACGCGGCTGATGGACGAGGCTGCCTACCGCGTCAGTCAATTTCTGTTGTGGCAGACGCTGATCAACGTGCTGTTCGGCGCGCTGGTCACGGCAGGCTTGTACTGGATCGGCGTGCCCTACGCTGCGTTGTGGGGCGGGCTCACCGCGGTGCTGCGCTTCGTTCCGTACGTCGGCACGCTGCTGTCGGTGCTGATGCCCGCAGCGCTGGCATTCGCGACTTTCCCGGGATGGGCGGAGACCGGGCAGACCATCGCGCTGTTCATGGCGCTGGATTTCATCACCGCCTGGTTCGTCGAGCCGCTGGTCTTCGGTCGTCGCACCGGCGTCTCGTCCTTCGCGCTGCTGGTTTCGGCGCTGTTCTGGATCTGGGTGTGGGGTCCCGCCGGCCTGCTGCTGTCGACGCCGCTGACGGTCTGCATCGCTGTGCTCGGCCGCAACGTGCGCTCGCTGCGTTTCCTCGCCGTGATCTTTGCGGAGGAGCCGGCGCTGACGCCGCACCTGCGCTTCTACCAGCGGCTGCTCGCGCGCGACGAGGACGAGGCTGCGTTGCTGGTAGAGCGCATGCGCGAACAGGTCGGCACGATGGGCGTCATCGAGGAGGTGCTGCTGCCGGCGCTGCTGCTCGTGTCGCAGCATCGCTCGCAGAGCGAGATCACCGAAGAGGACGCGCTGTTCATCCTCGATGAAATCAACGAGACCGTGCAGCAGATCGCGCCCGTCGAGACGGACACCGTAGTCGCGCCGGTCCTCGGGCTGGCGGCGCGCACGCCCGAGGACCAGACCGCACTGGCGCTGCTGCGCGCGGCGGTCGGCTCGAGAGCGATGACGATCATTCCGCTCGAGTTGTCGTCCGAAGAGGCCGTGGCGGAAGCGATCGAGCAGCGCCCGGTGGCCGTGTGCATCGGCGCGCTCTCACCGACCCGCGGCGCCGAGGTGCGCAACTACTGCCGCCGCCTTCGCAGCGCCGTGCCGGAAACCAAGGTCATCGTGCTGCGGCCGCGTGCGGCCGAGACGGACCTGGAGCGCTCGTCGTCACGCATCCAGGAAGCGGGTGCGGACATCGTCGTGACCAGCGCGAAGGATGCGATCGAGGCCATCGAGCAGCTGCTCGCCGGCACGCCGGTGGACTGCGCCCCGGTGGATGCGGGCAAGACGCTCGCCGCAGTCAACTCCTGAGCGGTCCGACGCGCGACAGCCACTCGTCGGTCTTCTGCGGCTCGCCGCTCTTCAGCCAGGTGAACACCAGGGTGTGCCAGAGGATGCGCTGCACGTAGCTGCGCGTCTCGTTGTATGGAATGTTCTCGATCCACACATCGGCTTCGACGGGCTGCTGCGGAATCCAGCGCGCCGCGGCGTTGGGGCCTGCGTTGTAGGCGGCGAGTGCGATGATCGTCTGGCCGCCGAAGCGGTCGATCAGCTCGCTCAGGTGCGCGGCGCCGAGTACCACGGATACGTCCGGATCGAGCAACGCATCGGGAGTCGGCTTGCGCTGCTTCCAAGCGGTCGCCGTGCGTCCCGCCGTCGCGGGCAGCATCTGCAGCAGGCCGCGTGCACCCGCGGCAGAAACAGCATCCGGCCGATACAGGCTTTCCTGGCGCATCACGCCGTAGATGAGCTCAGGCGGCAGCTTGCTCAGGCGCGCGGCGGCACGCACCTGGCGGTCGAACGGCTGCGGATACAGCAACCTGTAGTCGTTGAACAGGCGCTGCAGCGCCGCCGTCATGATTGCCTGGTCGTACCAGCCCCAACGCGACGCGAGATGGACCGCCTGCGGGCGCGCGACTTGCGGCAGCATGTCGACGCCGTACGACCATTCCTGGTTCGCGAGATCGCGCAGGTCGCAGCGGAACAGCTCGCGGGCGCGCAGCAGCGCGGGCAGCTGCTCGATCTCCTTGAGCTTCTCAGCATCGACCACGATGCGCTCGGGATGCGGAGCGATCGTTTGTCCGAGTCGCGCCGCGGCGGCGGCGGAGTAATAGTTGTCGTCCGTCAGCGTCGACTCGTACAGCTGCCGTGCGAGTTTCGGGTCGTCGTTCCGCTCGGCAGCGCGCGCGGCCCAATAGCGCCAGCGCGTGAGACCGCGTTGCGTGTCCGACATTGCCGCGATGGTGTTGGTGAGGCGTTGCCAGTCGCTGTTCCAGATCGCCGCACGCGCTTGCCATTCGAGCGCGTAGTCGTCGAGATCGGCCGGCGCGACGCGATCGAAATAGCGCAGCGCCTCAGGATTGCGATCCCACGACAGGGCGAGCGCCAGCGCCAGGGCATAGCGGCTTGCGCTCGCGTCCGTCAGACCGCGCGCTCGCACGAGTGCGTCGAAGCGCTGCAATGCCAGATCGCGGTTGGTGCGTGCGAGTCGGGTCCAGCCTGCCAGGAGTGCTTCGTCATCGACGGCCGTCGACGGGGCGGCGATCAGCGCTTCGATCTGTCGCTGCGGCTGTTCGAGCAGCGAGGCCCATCGCAGCAGCGGCGCGGCGCGCTCGGCAGGGAGGAACGCGGCGATTTCCCGGGCGAACGCGCTGTTGTTCTCTTTCAGCGCCAGCCGGGCGCGCTGCTCGATCAATTCCGGCGTCAGCGCATTCTGCGTGCGCAGCCAGTCGAATGCGCGTTGGCAGTCGGGCAGGCTGCGCGGTGTGAGCCAGCGGCGCGCGATCAGCGGCGTCAGCTCCGCGGTGCGACCGAGCTCGATGCGCGCCGTGAAGCTCTGGCATTCGAGGGCGTCGTCCGCGAGGGCCTCGCGATACTGCTGGAGGAATTTCTCCCAGTGGCCACGCACCGCCAGGCTCGACAGCCAGGCGCGACGCAGGCTCCGGCCGACCGGCTCGCTCTCGTAGTAAGTGGTGAAGGTCTGAGCGCGCTCATCGACGGAGCCGAGCGTGTCCCCCGCGTCAGCGAGCGCACGGCGGATGCGCGCCGCCTGCAGATACGGATACAGCGGATACATGCGCAATGCCTCGCTGTCCGGATGAGGCTTGGCGGCGGGCGCATCGACCTGCTCGTACGCCTGCTGGAACGTTTCGCGCACCTTCTCGTAGGGATCGTGGGTCGCGGCGGCGCCAGCGTGTGGCAGCAGCAGCGCGCAGCAGAGCGCGGCGGCGGTGAAAAGCGGGATTCGCGGATGGCTCATGTACGGACAACAAATCGCGTCGACGCAGCAAGAGTAACGGCAAAGCGCTTCACGCGGAACCGTGCGTTCCGGCGCGACGTTGCGTCCGCAAAGCAACCGGACCCGCTGCATGCAAATCCTCGACTGGTTGTGGGGCGCTTCGATGTTCATCCCGCCGTGGGAAGCGTTCCTGCGCATGCTTGCCTCGGTGCTCGCCGGCGCGGCAGTCGGTTTCGATCGCGAGCTGCGCAACAAGCCTGCCGGATTGCGCACGCACATCCTGATCTCGCTCGCGGCGGCGCTGTTCACGCTGATCACCTTCGAGCTGCACCACACGGTGGTGAGAGACAATCCGCACACTACCGCCGACCCGATCCGCATCATCGAAGCGGTGACTGCGGGTGTGGCGTTCCTCGCCGCCGGGGCCATCATCCAGAGTCGCGGCAACGTGCATGGGCTGACGACCGGCGCCAACATGTGGCTTGCCGGCGCGCTCGGCGTGGCATGCGGTGCGGGCGACTACACGCTGGCGGTGCTGGGAACGGTGTTCGCCGTCATCGTGCTCGTGCTGCTCGGTCGGCTCGAAAGTGCCGCGCGCAAGAAGGCCTCGCAGGAGAAGCCATCCGGCGAGGATGGCGGCCGATCTTGATGGCCGCGTGCCGCCGGCGCGTGTAAGTTGCGTCGTGATGCACACGTTGCCCCCATCTACGACGCTGTCCGTGCGTGCGCTCGGCTGGCGCGAGTCGCCGGTCGGACCGTTGGTCGCAGCCGCGACCGACGAGGCAGTCTGCCTGCTCGAATTCTGCGATGCCGCCGGGGTCGAGCAGCGAATCGACGAGCTGACACGCCACTACGCGGACACGGTGCGCGCAGGCACGAACGCGATCATCGAGGAGCTGTGGCGACAGCTGGCGCAGTATTTCGCCGGCGAGCGCCGCGACTTCACGCTGCCGCTCGCGTATCCCGGCACGAAGTTTCAACAGCAGGTCTGGACGGCGCTGCAGGAGATCCGCTGCGGCGAAACCTGGTCGTATCTCGAGCTGGCGCGCCGGATCGGCGATACGGACGCAACGCGTGCGGTCGGCGGGGCAAATGGCGCGAACCCGATCGCGATCGTGATTCCCTGCCATCGGGTCGTGAACGCCAACGGCGATCCGGGCGGCTACGGCGGCGGCTTGTGGCGCAAGCGTATTCTGCTGGACCTGGAGCGCGGCCAGGCTGGGCTGCCGTTCTGACTGCCGTGGTGCGGCTCAGAGTGCGCTGAGCAGCTCGCCGATCTGCTCGGCCGTCAATTCGATTTCCACGATGCTGTCGTCTGCGGGTGCGTGAGGTGCATTGGCGGCGCGTGCCGGCGGCAGCGGGTCGACGGCGCCGATGTCATCCACTTCGACCATCCCAGTCGGCTCCGGCAGCGACAGCAGTTCCTGCGCCGTCAGATACATCGAGACTTCGGTGGATGCTCGCATTGGCCGGGCAACCTTACGCGGTGAACACTTTTGCATGCTGCCAGAGCGTCGGACGCTGGCCCGCTACGCAGTTCACGCTTCACAATACCTGGGTGTCCGCACCGCGCGGACTTAACCGTAATTCGTATCGGTGCCCCGCATGCAGACGCTCTCGCTCGCCGAAGCCCGTCGCGTTGCATTGGCTGCTCAGCAATTCATTCCGACCCTTGCCGCGCCGACGCGTGCGCCGGCGCTGGGCCGGATCGTGCGCAGTCTCGGAGCCGTGCAGATCGATTCGGTGAACGTGCTCATCCGCTCGCACTATCTGCCGGTCTATTCGCGCTGCGGCCCGTACGCGCCTGAGCTGCTCGAGCGTGCGGCGTATGACAGCAATCGCTCGTTGTTCGAGTACTGGGGTCACGAGGCTTCCCTGCTGCCTGTCGAGCTGCAACCGCTGTTTCGCTGGCGCATGGAGCGGGCGCGCAACGGCGAAGGAACGTGGAAGCGCTTGCGTCGCTACGCGACTTCGCACAAGGCGCTGGTCGCTGCTGCGCTGGAACAGATTCGCGAGCAGGGCCCGCTCGGCGCGAGCGAGCTTGCGGATTGCGGCAAGTCGCAAGGCAGCTGGTGGGGCTGGAGCCAGGGCAAGGAGATCCTCGAATGGCTGTTCTGGATCGGTGACGTGACGACCGCGCGCCGTCGCAATTTCGAACGGCTGTACGACCTCACCGAACGCGTGCTGCCGGAGCGCGTGCGCAACGCGCCGACACCATCGCCCGAGCAGGCGCGGCGCGAGCTGATGGCGATTTCGGCGCGCGCGCTCGGTGTTGCCACGTCGCGTGATCTGCGTGACTACTTCCGTCTGCCCGCTCAGGACTTCGCGGTGCGCGTCGCGGAGCTGGTGGAGGAGGGCACGCTGCAACCGGTCGCCGTGGAAGGCTGGAAGCAGCAGGCGTATTTGCATGCGGATGCGAGATGTCCGCGCAAGGCGGATGTGTGTGCGCTGCTATCGCCGTTCGATTCGCTGATCTGGGAGCGCCAGCGCACGCATCGGTTGTTCGACTTCCACTTCCGGCTGGAAATCTATACGCCGATTCACAAGCGTGAGCACGGCTACTACGTACTGCCGTTCCTGCTCGGCGACCGGCTGGTCGGACGCGTCGATCTCAAGGCGAATCGGCAGAGCGCGCGGCTGGAAGTGCGCGGCGGCAGCGTGGAGGAAGGCGTGCGGGTGGATCGCGTCGTGGAGCCGCTGGTCAGCGAGCTGGAGCAGCTCGCGCAGTGGCTGGGGTTGGAAGGGTGGGCCGCGACTTCGCGCCGCGGCGAGCTGCTACGTGCGTTACGCGTCAGCCGGGGCGGGTCCCGGAGCGGGAAGACCAGCCGAACAGGCAGATGACGACGAACAGTACCAGGTAGAAGAACAGTCCCATCGCTCGATCTCGAATCAACCTTTCCTGACTATGAGACGTGTCCGGCACGTGGTGAGTTCCCGCCGCGGGCGTGGTGCAAACGACACATGAAAAAAAGGCCGGCAGCTTGCGCCACCGGCCTTTTGGTTCCCTGTGGGTCAGGCTTCAGCCTGACAAGCCTCAATCCTCCATCAGAAAGCTGCGCAGCTGCTCGCTGCGGCTCGGATGACGCAGCTTGCGCAGCGCCTTCGCTTCGATCTGACGGATGCGCTCGCGCGTGACGTCGAACTGCTTGCCGACCTCTTCCAGCGTGTGGTCGGTGTTCATGTCGATGCCGAAGCGCATGCGCAGCACCTTGGCCTCGCGCGGCGTGAGGCCGGCAAGCACGGCGTGCGTGGTCTCGCGCAGCGACTCCATCGTTGCGGAGTCGATCGGCGAGTCCACCGAGGTGTCCTCGATGAAATCGCCCAGGTGCGAATCCTCGTCGTCGCCGATCGGCGTCTCCATCGAGATCGGCTCCTTGGCGATCTTGAGGACGCGGCGCACCTTGTCCTCCGGCATCTCCATGCGCACGGCCAGCTCTTCCGGCGTCGGCTCGCGGCCCATCTCCTGCAGCATCTGCCGGGAAATGCGGTTGAGCTTGTTGATCGTCTCGATCATGTGCACCGGGATGCGGATGGTGCGCGCCTGGTCGGCGATCGAGCGCGTGATGGCCTGGCGGATCCACCATGTGGCGTACGTCGAGAACTTGTAGCCGCGGCGGTATTCGAACTTGTCGACCGCCTTCATCAGGCCGATGTTGCCTTCCTGGATGAGATCCAGGAACTGCAGCCCGCGGTTGGTGTACTTCTTGGCGATGGAGATCACCAGGCGCAGGTTCGCCTCGACCATCTCCTTCTTGGCGCGCCGCGCCTTCGCCTCACCGACCGCCACTTCGCGGTTGATCTCCTTCACTTCGGCGATCGACAGGTGCACGCGCTCTTCCAGCGACTGCAGCTTCTTCTGCTGCTTCTCGATTTCCTCGCGCAGGCGATGCAGCGCGGCCGAGTGCTTGCGCTTGGCGCGGATGTGCTTGTCGAGCCACTTGGTGTTGGTCTCGTTCTTCGGGAACGTCGAGATGAAGTCCTTGCGCGGCATGCCGGCGTCGCGCACGCAGATCGTCATGATCTGCTTCTCGAGGTTGCGGATCTCGGCGACGTTGTCGCGCAGCTGCTGGATGAGCGCGTCGAACATCTTCGGCGACAGCTTCAGCTCCATGAACTCGCCGGCGACCTTCTTGCGCAGCTTCTGCGTCTTCGGGTCCTTCAGGCCCTTCTCGAGCAGCGCCTTCAGCGTCTGCTGATGGAGCTTGGCGATCGAGACGAAGCGGCGCGCCGCTTCCTCCGGGTCCGGCCCGGTCTCGAGCACCTCGTCCTCTTCCGAGCTCTCCTCCGACTCGTCGTCGTCCTCGGCTTCGTTCGGCGCGGGCGCGGCGGCGGCCGCGAGCTTCGGATTGACCGGCGCCGCGATCTCATCGGGCGCGTTCGGGTCGATGAAGCCGACGATGATGTCGACCAGGCGGCCCTGGCCGGCCTTGACCTGCTCGTACTGGCGCAGCATCAGCTCGAAGGTCATCGGGTAGCTGGACAGCGCGGTGCGCACGGCATCGAGACCTTCCTCGATGCGCTTGGCGATGCGGATTTCGCCTTCGCGCGTCAGCAGCTCGACCGTGCCCATCTCGCGCATGTACATGCGCACCGGGTCGGTGGTGCGGCCGAACTCCGCGTCGACCGTGGCGAGCGCGGCTGCGGCTTCCTCAGCGGCTTCTTCGTCGGCGACGACGGGCTCGGTGAGCAGGAGCGACTCGGACTCCGGCGGCTTCTCGTACACCGGAATGCCCATGTCGTTAATCATGTTGACGATATCTTCGATCTGCTCCGGATCGACGATTTCGCTGGGCAGGTGATCGTTGACCTCGACGTAAGTCAGAAACCCCTGCTCCTTGCCGCGCGCGATCAACAGCTTCAGCTGTGACTGACGCTCGTCGGCAATCTGTGCCGGTTCCTTCTTCGCTGCCAAAGTCTTGCTCAAGATTGAGGCCCTCTGAATTCGCATCTCGACTCACCCCAGGTCTGACTCACCTGAGGGGGGCGCGGGGGGATAAAAAGACCGCGCAGTGTACTTGGATCGCCTTGCGGACGCTAGGTTCGGCCCTCGCGATTATGTCTACCGACCATCTCGTCGTAGCGCCGCCGGGCCTCCTCCTCCTGGAGCAATCGCTCCAGGGCGCCCAGCAGTTCCTGGGCAGCCCCGGCCTCGTCCGCAATGTGCAACGGCATGGCCGCGAGCTTTTCCAGGTGCCCAACATCGGGGCGACCCCGCCAGCGTTCAAGCAAAACTGCAGTGGTGGCACAGGGTTGATCATGCAATTCCTCCACGAGCTGCACGATCAGGGCGATGCCCGGCCGCTCCAGGCCCGCGAGCGCGGTCAGGTTGCCCACCTTGTCGGCGATCCGGGGGTAATGCACTAGGAGTTGAACCGCCTGCCGAACCAGGTTCCGGCGGCCGGCGGCAACGGGCTTTCGCGCCGGCGGCGGCGCGGGTTTGGGCCGGCTCGCCGGGTTGTTTGCGGGGGCGCCGGTATTGAGCGCGATCGCCAGCCGCTGCGGATCCAGGCGCACGGTTCTGGCGATCTCGTCCGCGAGCAGCTCGCGATAGATGCCGGCCGGGATGCGCTCGAGCAGCGGACGCGCGAGCTCGCCGAAGCCGGCCCGGCCGTCGACGGAGCTCATGTCGACCTGCGCCTTCAGGTGATTGATGAAGTACTCGGACAGCGGCAGGGCCTGTGCCAGCCGCGCTTCGAATGCCTCGCGACCTTCAGCCCCGACCAGCGAATCCGGATCATGACCGTCGGGCAGGAACAGGAAGCGGATCTGCCGGCCTTCGCGCACCTGGCTGAGCGAGTTCTCCAGCGCGCGCCAGGCCGCGGCGCGACCGGCACGGTCGCCGTCGAAGCAGAAGATCAGCTCGTTGCAGATGCGAAAGACGCGCGACAGATGCTCCGGCGTCGTCGCGGTGCCGAGCGTCGCCACCGCATAGGTGATGCCGGCCTGATGCAGGCGCACGACGTCCATGTAGCCTTCGACGATCAGCAGCCGGGTGAGGGTTCGCGATGCCTGGCGCGCTTCGTACAGACCGTACAGCTCGCGGCCCTTGTGGAAGAGCTCGGTCTCCGGCGAGTTGAGATATTTCGGCTCGCCCTTGTCGAGCACGCGGCCGCCGAAGCCGATCGTCCGCCCGCGCGCATCGCGGATCGGGAACATCACGCGGTCGCGGAAGCGGTCGTAGTAACCGGCAGTCACGCCCGGTTTGCGCTCGCGCTCGATCACCAGCCCCACCTGCAGAAGCTTGAGCCGATCCGCTTCGCTCGCGCCGAACTGCTGCAGCAGGCAGTCCCAGGCATCGGGCGCGTAGCCGAGCGAGAAGCGCGCTGCGGTGTCGCCGGTGAGGCCGCGCTTCTTGAAGTACTCCACGGCGCGCTGCGAATTCTTCAGCTCGCTCCGGTACAGCTCGGCGGTCTGGTCGAGCAGTGCGAACAGGCCGTCGGTGGGCGGCGGCTGACGCGCACCGGGCTGCTCCTCACGCGGTACTTCGAGACCGACGCGCGCGGCGAGATCCTCGACCGCTTCCACGAAGCTCAGGTGATCGTGCTCCATCAGGAACGTGATCGCCGTGCCGTGCACGCCGCAGCCGAAGCAGTGATAGAACTGCTTCTCCGGGACCACGTGAAACGACGGGGTTTTCTCGCCGTGGAACGGGCAGCAGGCCTTGAACTCCTTGCCCGCTTTTTTCAGCGGCACGCGGCTGCCGATCAGCTCGACGAGGTCGGCGCGCGAGATCAGCTCGTCGATGAAATGTTGTGGGATGCGGCCGGCCACGGGGAAAAGCATATGCCGCGCTGGGGCGCGGGCATAGGTAAGCAAGAATCGGGCACAGAGGAGTCAGGCTGAAGCCTGACCCACACGAACCAACTCTGTGGGTCAGGCTTCAGCCTGATTTTTCAAGCAGTGAGTTTCGCCTTGAGCCTGGCGCTGGCGGCGGCCATGTCGGTGCGGCCCTGCGCCTTCTGCTTGAGCAGCGCCATGGCCTTGCCCATCTCCTTGATGGAGGTCGCGCCGGACTCGGCGATTGCCGCGGCGATGAGGGCGTCGACTTCGCTGTCGGACAGCTGGGCGGGCAGGTAGCCCTGCAGCAGCTGGATCTCCTTCGACTCGCGCGCGACCAGGTCGTCGCGGCCGCCGCTCTTGAACTGCTCGATGGATTCCTTGCGCGTCTTGATCATCTTCTCGAGGACCGACAGCACCTGGACGTCGTCCAGGCTGATGCGCTCGTCGACTTCGCGCTGCTTGATGGCAGCGGTGATCATGCGGATGGTGCCGAGGCGCTCGCTGTCCTTGGCGCGCATCGCCGCTTTCATGTCTTCGGTGATGCGGTCCTTGAGGGTCATTTAGCAGGACTAGTAGGAGCGGGACGGACGCGCGCCGCGGCCGCCGCTGACGTCGCGGGTGACGCGCTTCATGTGGCGCTTCACGGCTGCAGCCTTCTTGCGTTTCCGTTCCTGCGTCGGCTTCTCGTAGAATTCGCGCCGCCGCAGCTCGGTCAGCACTCCCGCCTTTTCGCAGGCGCGCTTGAAGCGCCGCAGGGCGGCATCGAAATACTCGTTTTCTCGGACGCGAACGCTCGGCATCGCTACCTCTATGAATTCCCGGGCCGTATCGTCTTTGGGAGCCGCCTGCCAGGATCTCAAGGGGATCCGGGATGTCCGGCAGGCTTTCGAGAGCGCGCCAGTGTAATGAGGCGGCAGGCCAAAATCAAAACAGGATTGTGAGGCGGGACGGCAACTTGAGACCAGGGTCCAGATGAGGGTGCTAGGCATCGAAACCTCGTGCGATGAGACCGCCGCGGCCGTTTACGACGGCCAGGCCGGCCTGCTGTCGCATTGCCTGCATAGCCAGGTGCAGATGCACGCGGAATACGGCGGCGTCGTGCCCGAGCTGGCGTCGCGGGATCACGTCCGCCGCCTGCTGCCGCTGGTCCATACGGCGCTGTCCGAGGCAGGGACGACACCGCAGCAGCTGGACGGCGTTGCCTACACGGCCGGGCCGGGGCTGGTCGGCGCCTTGCTGGTCGGAGGCGCCGTCGCCCGGAGCCTGGCGTTCGCGTGGGGACGGCCCGCAGTCGGTGTGCATCACCTCGAAGGGCATTTGCTGGCGCCGATGCTCGAGTCGACCCCGCCCGAGTTCCCGTTCCTGGCCCTGCTCGTATCCGGCGGCCACACGCTGCTGGCGGTGGTGCG
>DATEJG010000011.1:0-12966 GCA_035278165.1 Steroidobacteraceae bacterium | reverse complement strand
CTGTTTCGCGCGAGCCGCATCTCCAGATGTCGCCGGACATCCGGCCACTCCGTCGCCAGAATGCTGTAGAGCACTGAGTCGCGCACGGTGCCGTCGCGACGCGCCCAGTGGTGACGGATCACTCCATCTTTCTTCGCACCGAGCGCTTCGATCGCGCGCTGCGATCTGAAATTGAAATTGTCGGTGCGCAGGCCGACGACCTTGCAGCCGAGCGTGTCGAACGCATGACCGAGCAGCAGCAGCTTGCAGGTCGTGTTGATGTTCGAGCGCCAGCGGCTCTCGCTGTACCACGTCCAGCCGATCTCGACGCGATCGACCGCCGCGATGATGTCGTGGTAGCGCGTCGAGCCGACGACGGTGCCGCTCGCGAGGTCGCGCACGACCCACGGCAGCATGTGACCGGCACGCAGGCCCTCGAGCGCAACCTCGATGTACTTCGGCATCGCGCCGGGCTCCGGCACGCTCGTGAACCACAGCTTCCACAACTCGCCGTCCGCCGCCGCGGCTTCGAGGGCAGGCGCGTGCTCCGGAGTCGTCGGTTCGAGTCTCACGCCATTGCGTTCGAGGGTGACCGGTGCGGGATGAATCACGGTGCGTGCCTGCGGCTGCTGACGGGGCGATAACAGTAGCAACCCGCCAGCTCCGTCAACAAGAATCAGTTGGCCAGGGCGAACTGCGGCACACCGCCGGCCGCCCGCGCTCGCTCGTAGAGCATCGTCGCAGCTGCCAGATCCTCTATCGAAAGCCCGGTTGAATCGAACACCCAGCGCTCGTCGTCGTGCCGACGACCGGTCACCCTGCCAGTCACCAGGTCAGCCAGCTCGCCGCGCACATTCGCCGGCTGCATCACGCCTGCCTCCAGCGCATGGTGCAGATCTCCCATCACCGACGCCTGCGCCATGGAATCGACGATCACTCGGCTCGCCTTCAGCAGATCTGCAGCAAGCTCATGCTTCGAAGGATTGTCGGCGCCGACGCCGGCAACGAAGGCTCCAGCTGCGATGTCTGCAAGTCCGAGCACGGGACGCGTCGAAGTCGTGACGGTTACGACGATATCCGCATCACGCACGGCGTTCCTCGCATCGTCGACCCGTCGCGCCTGCAACCCCAGCTCTCGCATCCGCGCAGCAAAGCCCGCGGCGGCATCGTCGCGTGGATCGCAGAACGCCACGGATTCGATGCGCCGAACGTCCAGCAGCGCCTCCACGTGATACCGCGCCTGGACGCCGCAACCGATCATGGCCAGTGTCCGCGAATCAGCTCTCGCGAGATGCTGCGCCGCTAGCGCGGTCGCCGCCGCCGTGCGACGCGCCGTGATCTCAATAGAGTCCATCAATGCCAGCACGCAGCCGCACTCAGCGTCCAGCAGTGCCACGAAGCCCTGGATCGTCGGCAGCTTGCGCCGCGCGGCGTTCTCCGGAAAATTGCCGTTGACCTTGATTGCTGCGAACGACGGCGACCCGGTGCGTTGTGCGGACTTGATGTGAAACATGCCGCCGGCGCCTGCTACATGCGCGACGGGCGGCACCTCGAAGCGACCGCGCGCGAGATCGGCGAATGCAGTCTGCATCGCGTCGAGGTAGTCTCGCGTGGTCGCCAGCGACGCGACGGCGCTGCGCGACAGGAGCAGGACTTCGGGAGGATTCATGTGCGACTCCATCATGCGTAATGTCGTCATGCTATCCAGACGGCTGCGCCTGCGGGCTGCGAGTTGCCATGCTTGACCTTGACCTTGGGACAAAGGCTAGAGTGCCGCTGTGAGCACGCATCCCTCCCGGCTGCTTTCGATCGGCGAGTTCGCAGCTGCAACGCAGCTCTCGCCGAAAGCGTTGCGCATCTACGATGAGCAGCGCCTGCTGCCGCCGGCGCGCATCGATACCGCAACCGGCTATCGCTACTACACCAGCGATCAGGTCGCCGTCGGCCGGCTGGTACGGACGCTGCGCGAAATGAACCTCTCGCTGACGGACATCGCCAACGTCGTCGGCAACAGCAACAATGCGGAGATCGTGCTGGCGCAGCTCGCGCAGGAGATCGACCAACGCTATGCGCGCGAGAAACGCGCCTATCACGCAGCGCTCGTTCTCTTGCGCAAGCCTTCCCGTGCAGAAGCTCCCGAGATCACGCAGCGCGCGCGTCCGGACACGACGGTGGCAGTGCAGCCTTTCGTCGCGAATCGTTACGACTTCGTCGAGAAGTTTCGCGTGGAAGCACGCGCGGCGAGCGCGATGTTGACGCAGGCTGGCCTGGTCGCTGCACACGAGCCTTCCTGCGCCCTGATCGACCCGCTCTCGGACGACGACGGTCGCCTGGAGATCGTCGTGCCCGTGACGACGCCCGCCCGGATCCCGCAGGGCATCACATTGCGCCAGCTGCCCGCTGCGACCTGCGCAGTCATCGCGACCAGCGCTCGTCATGCGCATGCGTCAGAGCTCGCGGGAGCGCTCGATGCACTGTTCGATTGGTTCGACCGCAGCGGCTGCCGCGCGCTCGAAGCGCCGCTCGTCTCGATCGGCACCGACGCTGCAGGGCTGCACACAGAGATCGTCTGGGCTTTCGAGCAGGCCGCGCCTGCGAGGTAGTCATGCCCTCCTCCATGTCATGCGACGCGATTTTTGCGCGGCTCGGCTTGCCGGAGTCGCCCATCCTCTTCGACGTGCGCGAGGCGGCGGACCATGCCGCGCGCCCGCGCCTCATACCCGGGGCCCTGCGCGCCAATCCCGATCAAGTCGGCGAATGGTCGCGATCGCTGCCGCGCACTCGCGCAGTCGTTGCGTATTGCGCGCACGGCGGCAAAGTCAGCACGTTCGTCGCGGATGAGCTGACGGCGATGGGCTATCCGGCCTTCATCCTCGAAGGCGGCTTCGAGGCGTGGATCGCGGCTGCCCTGCCCACAGTCAAGGCGCGCGCCGATCTGAACGCTCCCGGCGCATCGCGCTGGGTCACGCGCGAGCGGCCGAAGATCGACCGGCTCGCGTGCCCGTGGCTGGTGCGTCGATTCATCGACCCGCGCGCCGCCTTCTTCTACACTCCCGCGCATCAGGTGCGCACGGAGTCGCAAGTGCTGCGGGCCGAGCCTTACGACATCGCCGACGTCACGTTCTCGCATCGCGGGCCGCGTTGCAGCTTCGACGCTTTCCTGGAGGAGTTCGATTTGCACGATCCGGTCCTCGATCAGCTCGCGACCATCGTGCGCGCGGCCGATACCGGCGAGCTCGCCGCAGCGCGCGAAGCGCCCGGCCTGCTCGCCATCTCGCTCGGCCTGTCCGCGAACGTGCGCGACGACATCGTGCTGCTGGAGCAGGCGATGCCGCTCTACGATGCGCTCTACGCCTGGTGCAAGACCGCACGCAACGAAACACACTCGTGGCCGCAGAAAGCAGCGACTCGCTGAGCGACGCCGCGCCGATCTCGTTCGGCGAGGCGCTGCGCCTGTGGACCCGCATCGGCTGGCTCAGCTTCGGCGGCCCGGCCGGACAGATCGCGCTGATGCATCGCGAGCTGGTCGAGCGCCGCCGCTGGATCAGCGAGACGCGTTTCCTGCACGCGCTCAACTATTGCATGCTGCTGCCCGGCCCCGAGGCACAGCAGCTCGCCACCTACATCGGCTGGCTGCTTCATCGCACCTGGGGCGGAATCGTCGCGGGCGGGTTGTTCGTCGTCCCCGGCGTCGTGGTGATGCTCTTCCTGAGCTGGCTGTACGTTCGCTACTCGACAGTCGGGCCGATCGCGGCGTTGTTCTTCGGCCTCAAGGCCGCGGTGCTCGCGGTCGTCGTCGAAGCGGTGCTGCGCATCGGCCGGCGAGCGCTGAAGAACCGCTTGATGGTGACGATCGCCGCCGCAGCGTTCCTGGCGATCTACTTCTTCAAGGTGCCGTTTCCGTGGATCGTCCTTGCGGCGGCGGCGATCGGACTTCTCGCCAGCCGCATGCTGCCGCAATACTTCGCGCAAGCGTCGGCAGCGAGCGCACGCAGCGATCAGGAGTTCGTCGTCGACCGCATGTACGAAACCGGTCAGCTCGCGCACGCACGCCCGGACGCGCGGCGCGCATTGAAGCTCACGGTGATCTGCATCGCGATCTGGCTCGCGCCGGTGGCACTCGTCGCTGCCTGGCTCGGCGCCGATCACGTGCTGACGCGCGAAGGCACGATCTTCGGCCAGACCGCCGTCGTCACCTTCGGCGGCGCATATGCCGTGCTCGCGTACGTCGGTCAGCGGGCGGTCGAGGAGCTGGGCTGGCTGCGCCCGGGCGAAATGCTCGACGGCCTGGCGATGGCCGAAACGACGCCGGGGCCGTTGATCATGGTGCTGCAGTTCGTCGGCTTCGTCGCGGCGTATCGCTACGCTGCGCCGCTCGATCCGTGGCTCGCTGCAGTCCTCGGCGCGGGCCTGACGACGTGGGTGACGTTCGTCCCGAGCTTCGCGTTCATCTTCATCGGCGCGCCCTACATGGAGTCGCTGCGCCAGCACCGCGGCCTGAATGCCGCGCTGTCGTGCGTTACGGCTGCGGTCGTGGGCGTCATCCTCAATCTTTCGGTCTGGTTCGCGACGCACACGCTGTTCGGCCGGGTCGAGGCGCGGACGTATGGTTTCGTGCACGTGGACGTGCCCGTGTGGTCGACGCTGGAACCGGTGGCGCTGATGTTGGCGGCCGCGTCGATGATCGCGATGCTGCGCTTCAAGGTCGGGATGGCCTGGACGCTGGCTGCGAGCGCGTTGCTCGGGATCGCCTATCGGGCGATGTCGGGCTGAAGCCCGCGCCTTAACACAACTGCAACGAGCGCCGGACTACGCTGCAGCCATGAACCGGATCCGCGCCTCGAGCATTCTATTGGCGGCACTCGCGTGCTGCGCGCTGCCCCACGCCGCCCTCGCCGACACGATTCACCGGCTCGACGACCACAGCGGCTTCTACCATCACCAGAGCGGCTGGATCTTCCCGGAGAAGATCGGCGAGTTCAGCCTGGTCGGCATTCCGGGCGACATCAACGGCACCGTCGACGTCGGCGGCTATTACGCACGCGAGAAGAACGGCGTGCGCACCGTCATTTCCGTGAACGTCTACGCGCCCGATTCGGCCGAGCCCGAGACGCGGCCCGCGAGCATCAAGGCAACTCCCGTCACGGTCGAGGTCTCGCAGAAGCCGAAGCTGCGCGCCACCAAGGTCGTGTACAAGGATGGCAAGACCTCGCGCGCCACTGCGTACTTCGTCGACACCGGCCCGTGGATCGTCAAGATCCGCGCGTCGGTGCCTGCTTCGGCCAGGGATTTCGGGCCGACGCTGGCAGCGTTCGTGCGCGATCAGCGCTGGAGCAGCTTGCAAGGCAGGTGAGAGATCTCCCGGCTAGCGCACCAGATCCCGCAGCCTCTCCGCCGCCGCCTCGGGAGTGAGATCTCGCTGAGGCATGGCGAGCATCTCGAACCCGACCTGGAATTTGCGCACCGTCGCCGATCGCAGCAGCGGCGGAAAGAAATGCGCGTGCAAGGTCCAGCCTGCGGCCGCATGGGTACGGCTCGGACGCGGATGCCAGCCCATCGAATAGGGAAATGGCACCTCGAATACGCGGTCGTACATGGCGACGACCGACTGCAGCAGCGCCGCCAGGCTATCCTCCTCGCCGGATGTGATCTCGTCGAATGCCGCGATCTGCCGCAGCGGTAGCACGAGCAGCTCGAACGGCCACACCGCCCAGAACGGCACGACCGCCAGCCAGTGCGGATTCGACGTCACGACGCGCACGCCGGCCTTGAGCTCCGCCTGCGCGTAGTCGATCAGCAAGGGCCGGCCGTGCACAGAGTAATGGCTCTGCTGGCTGTGCAGCTCGCGCTCCACTTCGTCGGGCACGACGCTGGTCGCCCAGATCTGACCGTGCGGATGCGGATTGCTGGCACCCATCATCTCGCCGCGATTCTCGAAGATGAGCACGTAGGCCGAGTCGCTGCGAGCGTCGAGCTCAGTGAACTGCGCGCGCCACGCACGCACGACCGCCGCAGCTTCCGTCGCTTGCAGATCGCCGAACGACAAGTCGTGTCGCGGCGAGTAGCACAACACGCGGCATGATCCTGAAACCGGTTGCGCCGTCATCAAGCCCTGCGCCTGCATGCCCGCGTCTGCGGCGACATCGAGCGCGGGAAAGTCGTTTGCGAATACGTATGGCTGCGAGTACCGCGGATTCACTGCACCGCTCGCACGCGCGTTGCCGGGACACAGATAGCAGAGAGGATCGTATTGGGCACGAACGCCCGCCGGTGCCGCCTCGTGCTGTCCTTGCCACGGCCGCAGCGTGCGTTGCGGCGACACGAGGACCCAGTCTCCCGTCAACGCATTGCGGCGCCGATGCGACCCGCTCATGTCACGATGCCCCCGGCGCCTCCGAACTCACATATATATGTAGCGGGCTCCTTGCCCGTGAGCTGTACATAATCCCTACGCAGCCGCGTAAGCAACTCGTCCACGTGCTGCGCCTCGACCAGCGTCAGCGTGCAACCGCCGAAGCCGCCGCCGATCATACGAGCCCCGGCGACTCCCGGCACGCGCTGCGCGATGTCCACGAGGATGTCCAGCTCGCGACAGCTCACCTCGTAGTCCGCGCGCAGGCTCTCATGCGAAGCGAGCAGCAACTGGCCGAGCAGCGTGACATTGCCGGCACGGAGCGCCGCAACCGCTTCGTGCACGCGACGATTCTCGCCGACGATGTGCCGCAGTCTGCGCGCCAGAGTGGCAGGCAGGCCCTCCATCAACTCGTGGGTCTCGCCGATGCTCAGCTCCGCAAGACGACTCCGGTGCGGCAACAGCCGGCGCATGCTCTCGACCAGCTGCTCCGCTTCGGCACGACGCACGTTGTACTCGCCGTGTGCGAGCTGATGCCGGACCATCGTGTTGGCCACGACCCAGCGATGAGCGGATGGCAGGGGCGCAGTCTCATAGGAATAGTCCGCGCAATCCAGCAGCAGCGCGCGATCGGATTGCCCGTGAGCTGCGGCGAACTGATCCATGATGCCGCAGCGCGCGCCGACAAACTCGTTCTCCGCCCGCTGACACGCTCGTGCGATCTCCAGGGGCGACAAGGAAGAACCTGCAACCGCGAGCAGCGCATAGGCCACGGAAACCTCGAGCGCCGCGGACGAGCTCAGCCCCGAGCCCAGCGGCACGTCGCTCGTGACGAGCAGGTCCGCGCCACGCAGCGTCCATCCGGCCTGCTGCAGGGCCCAGGCGACGCCGGCAACATAGTCGCTCCAGTGCTTGCGCGCAGCGGCCGGGGCAACGTCCAGCGCAAAAACTTCGGTCTCCTGCTGGCTCTCGGACAGCACCCGTACTTGGCGATCGTCGCGAGGCGCCGCGACGGTCCACGTTCCCAGCGCCAGGCTCGCGGGCAACACGAAGCCGGCGGAATAGTCGGTGTGCTCGCCGACCAGGTTGATGCGGCCGGGCGCAAACGCCACCCTGCCCTCGCGACCGGCAAAGCTCCGGAACCGTTGCTGCAGCTCGCTGTTTCGGCTCATCCGGGCCGCAGGATAGACTTGGTCACCAGCACACGCCACTGCGGAGACCCATGTCGCTCGTGCAGATCTACGGTGCGGTGGAAGCCGGCGGGACGAAGTTCATCTGCGCCGTCGGCCGCAGCGTGCACGAGATTCTCGATGAGCGCCGCGTCGCGACGCGTGAGCCGCACGAAACGCTCGCGGAAGTGCTGCAGTTCTTCCACGCCATGCAGCTCAAGCATGGACGCATGTGCGGCCTCGGCATCGCCTCGTTCGGGCCGATCCAGCTGGACCGTCGCGCAAGCGATTGGGGACGCATGCTCGCGACGCCGAAGCCGGGGTGGGCCAACGCCAACCTGATCGAGGCGCTGCGCCCCATTGCGGACTGCGGCATCGAGCTCGACACCGACGTGAACGCTGCGGCACTGGCCGAGGCCGAGCTGGGCGCGGGCCAGGGATGCGGCAGCGTCGCGTATGTGACCGTCGGCACCGGCATCGGCGCCGGCGTGGCCATCGATCATCAGACGCTGCGCGGGCGCATGCATCCGGAGATGGGGCACATTCTCGTGCGTCGCGATCCGCGCGACGCGAGCTTTCCCGGCGTGTGCCCGTTCCACGGCGACTGCCTCGAAGGCGTCGCGAGCGGGCCGGCGATCCAGCGTCGCTGGCAGAGCGATCTCGCCGCGCTGCCCGAGAGCCATGTCGCGTACAGCATCATCGGCGGATATCTCGGTCAGCTGGCGGCGACCATCGCTCTGGTCACGTCAGCGGAGCGAATCGTGTTCAGCGGAGGCGTGCTGGAGAACGGCCTGCTCCTGCCGCACATCCGCGACGCCACGCGCGATGCGCTCGCCGGCTACCTGCCGCCGCACGAGCCGGACGGCTGCATCGAGAATTCGGTGTGTGTGTCGTCGCTCCACGGTCGAGCCGGTCTGCTCGGCGCGCTGATCCTCGCCCGTCGCGCGGCCGATTCGCGGGCTGATGTTCAGTCGTGAGCGTCGCTCTTCGGCGATGAGCCGGCGAAGAACAGTTTGAGCGCGCCGCGTCCGGTGAGCTCCTGGTCCGGGTCGGTAATTGCGCCCTGCTGGTGCGCGACCAGCATCCACGACCGCCGGGCACGCACGTATGTGGAAGAACAGTACGCGTAATACAGCTGCTCGGGATTGCCGTTGTCGGCGCGGGCCGCATAAGCCAGAACGGCTGTGTCATTCGTTGCGCGAAGCGATTGCTGGCGGGAAAACGTCACGTCCAGCCAGCGCGGCGCAGTGCGGACAGCTTCCATCCCGGCGCGGCGATCGAGAATGCCGTGCGGCGCGGGCAAGACCAGCAAGGCGTCCTGGACGACGCACTCCCTGTAGAAATTAGTGCTGTCCAGCCAGAACCTGCGCTCGCAGACCCAGAGTTCGTCGTCGACCATCGGCAAAATCTTCCGCCCTGTTGCGCTCGCCGCGACGAAAAAAAGCCAGAGCCGATCATCTCGGCTCTGGCGTGGCTCTCTCGGCGACATCGCACTGGCAAGCAGTGTAACTGCGCGCGCGGTGCGGTTCAGTCAGTAGCGGCCGTAGGTCCGGCGCTGGAAATCAAAAGAAACGTCGAGAGTGCCGCGTCAAGCTGTTTGACGCGACGCACGCGACAAAGGTTTATTACCGCTCGTCGACGCTGAAGCGGCCCGGACCCATCAGTGCGAGCGCGAGCGCCGTGATCAGGTACATCGCCTGCAGCTCGAGCGCGTAGCCGCCGGTCTCGGCCAGCTTGAACAGGTCGGCGCGATGCGCGAGACCGACCGCCGCCAGCATGTTGATGGCGATGAGCAGCGCGCCGACGCGCGAGTACCAACCGAGTATCAACATGACCGGCGCAACGACTTCACCGACGTAGACGCCATACGCGACGAAGGCGGGCAACCCCACCGCCGTCACCAGGCCAGTGACGCCGGCGATTCCACCCGTGAGCTTCGCGATGCCGTGAAGCAGGACGCAGGCGCCGAGGGCGATGCGCAGCAGGAGTCGCCCGAGATCAGCGTTGGTTCTTGTCATGGTGACTCAGCTCCGACAACGAACGTGCGCGCGAGTATAGCTGGTCCGCACCGCTACTCCGCGCGCGCTGTTGGCCGCGCGCCCGCTACAATAGAGGTACGTGACCACCAGCCCTGCGCCCACCGATACTCCTCGCCTGAGCCTCGCCGGCGAGCAAGCATTCATCAACTACATCGTCGCGCGCTCGGTCGGCACGCTGGCCGTGCAGATGCAGACCGTCGCAGTCGGCTGGCAGGTCTACGCAGCCACTTCGAATCCGCTGGACCTGGGCCTGATCGGCCTGTCGCAATTCCTGCCGTTCATCGTGCTGATCCTGCCCGCCGGTCACGCCGCGGATCACTACGACCGGCGGCGGATCCTGACGAGCTGCTACTTCCTCAACATGGTGAGCGCCCTCGCGCTGCTCGCGTTCTCGATCGTCGGGCTGCACAGCGTCGGTCCCATATTCGCGGTCATGACGCTGCTCGGCGTGACGCGCGCCTTTGCGATGCCGTCCGCGCAGGCACTGGTCCCCAACCTGGTGCGGCCCGAGCTGTTCGCGAAAGCGACTGCGGTCAACAACTCCGTGTTCCAGGTGTGCACGATCGTCGGGCCGACGCTCGGCGGGCTGCTGTATCTCACCGGCCCCGCCGTGGTCTTTGGCACGGTTTCGACGTTGCTCGCGATCTCCACGGTCATGATGCTGAGAGTGCGCGTCGGCGGCCGCAATGCGGCGCGCGCTCCCGCACTGTCGTGGCGCTCGCTGCTCTCCGGCTTGACCTTCGTGCGCTCGAAGCCGACCGTGCTCGGCGCGATTTCGCTCGACCTGTTCGCGGTGCTGTTCGGCGGCGCGACGGCGCTGCTGCCGATCTACGCTCGCGACATCCTGCACACCACATCGGCCGGACTCGGCATCCTGCGGACCGCGCCAGGCATCGGCGCGGCGCTGTGCGCGATCTCACTGAGCATCTGGCCGGTCGAGCGTCACGTGGGGCGCTGGCTGTTCGCGGGCGTGATCGTATTCGGCGCGGCGACGGTAGTGTTCGGCGTGTCGACGAGCCTGGTCGTCTCGGTGATCGCGCTCGTCCTGCTAGGCGCGGGCGACATGGTGAGCGTCTACCTGCGCCATCTGCTGGTGCAACTGGAAACGCCGGATGACATCCGCGGACGCGTCAGTGCCGTGAATGCGGTGTTCATCGGCGCGTCGAACGAGCTGGGCGAGTTCGAATCCGGCCTCACGGCTGCATGGTTCGGAACGGTGCGTGCGGTGGTGATCGGCGGTCTCGCGACAATGACCGTCGCAGCAACGTGGGCGTGGTGGTTTCCGCAGCTGCGCACCATGGATCGATTGCCGGAGCGCGTGAGTGGCCCAAGCGGCGCACGATAAGTGGATCTGGCGCCGCGCAGCGCGCTCCCTAGCATGCGCTCATGCGCATTCCGACCGACGATCCCAACCAGGCACGCCGTACCCTCCTGGCGCTGGCCGTGACGATGCCTGCGCTGGCGGGTTGGGGCGGGAGCTCGGCGGCTCCCCACACACTCGCCGGGCTCCCGCCCGATCTCGTCGCAGCAATCGGCGACTACGATCGAGCCACTGTCGGCAACGACGTCGATGCGCTGGCAAAGCTCGTCGCCGACGACTACGTGCTGGTGAATTCGGATTCGACGCTGCAGGACAGGCAGTCGTATCTCAAAGATTTCACGGTGCCGGGCTTCAAGCTCGATCCTTACACGCTGGAACAGCAGGTGCGTAAGGTGTGGGGCACGGCTGCGTTGCTCGCAGGTCGCGTGCAGCTGAGCTGGACACTCGATGGCAAGCGCGAGTCGCGCCTGCTGCGCATCGCGCACGTGTGGATCAAGACCGATGGCAGCTGGCGGATCGCATACACGCAGCTCACGAGGATTGCCGGTCCCGAACAAATCCCGGCGTAGTCCCGGAGTTCGCCCGGGACCTGCGCGCGCCTGCCACCTAGTCTATGGGCCGTCCCGAACCCTCTTGCAGGAGACCAGCCCATGACCGACAGATCCACCTTGTACCTGGCGTGCTCCGCGCTCGGCATGCTCGCCCTCGCGAGCGCTCCGACTCCCCAGGCGCATGCAGATGACGCACGCGCAGCAGCTGCCGCCGAGCACTCTGCCGGCAGCGAGCGGCGCAAGACCAACGAGCTCGTCAAGATCGTGCGCCAGGCGACCGCGAGATTCCGCGACGTCGAAGTCGCGGAGAGCGAGCACTACAATTTGCTGTTCGGCTGCGTCAGCGGCGACGACTCAGGCGCGATGGGCCTGCACTACGTCAACCTCGAGCTGTACGCGGACGGCAAGATCAATGCCGCCGAGCCGGAGATCGTGATCTACGAGCCGACCTCGAGCGGCCGCCCGCGGCTGATCGGCGCGGACTACATCGTCGACGCCGCTACCTGGAACACGACGCACGCGCAGGCGCCGGAGCTGAACGGACAGATCTTCCACTACTTTCCGGCGCCGAATCGCTTCGGCCTGCCGGCGTTCTACACGCTGCACGTGTGGGCGTGGAAGGACAACCCGACCGGCACGTTCGTGAACTGGCATCACGACGTGTCGTGCGACGCGTTCGACGGACCGTCGAAGTAGCTTCAGACGGGCCGTCCGGCTCACAACCTCAGAAGGGCCGTCCGGCCCAGTGCGCGTGAGTGCCGCTGGAGATCTTGTGCGGCAGGCCGATGCGGCAGACCGGGCCATCGGCGAAGCGCTTGGCGTCGATCACGATGCACTCGGAAGTTCCGGTGTTCTCGTCGGTGATGAAGCTGACGAGATAGCCGTCGTCCTCGTCGCGCGCACCTACGCGCGGCGCGAACGGCGCTTCGCTCGCGTAGCGGCCCGGCTCGAGGTTCAGCTCCCACGACTGCCCGCTCGCGAGGTCATGCTTCACGAATCCGGTGAACAGGAACCAGCCGGGGCGTGACTTCGTGCTGTACGCGTAGCGATTCGGCACGCCGGTGAACTGCTGGTTGATCATGCCGAACTCGAGAATGCGATCGTCGAGCGGCTCCTCGCGCGTGCGGCCGCTGCGCAGGTCGAAGCGCCAGCGATGCAGCCGCGAGCGGAAGCTGTGCTCGTCCAGGTACGCCATCATGTGGGCGTAGCCCGAGGACGCTTCCTTGCGCGGCCGCGGTGTCGGGTTCTCCTGGAAATAGCCGTCCATCACGATCTCGTCGCCGACTTCGTAGGCGTTGAGGAAATGCAGCACGTAGGTCGGCGCGGCCTCGAACCAGCGCAGCTCCTCGCTGCGCCCATGCCGCGGGATCACCGCGAAACGCGCCGGCAGGTCGTGCATGCGCACGGCGTGCACGTTGCGCTCCAGCAGATCGCGGTCCCAGAACGCCGGCAGATCGTTGAGGATCGAATGGCGCGCGGTGATCGCCATGTCGTGCGGCAGCCGCGGCCCCGGCAGCGGGATCGGCACGTAGCGCACCAGCCGGCGATTGCGATC
>DATEJG010000010.1:0-11272 GCA_035278165.1 Steroidobacteraceae bacterium | reverse complement strand
GAACCTGCCGCTGTTCATGGAGCACCTGGAATCGGTCTCGCAGGTCGATGACCGTGTCTCGCATTGGGTCGCGAAAGCGCCTGCCGGCACCTCCATCGAGTGGGACGCAGAGATCGTCGACGATCAACCGGAGCGGCGCATCGGCTGGCGCACGCTGCCCGGCTCGCAGGTCACGCACGAAGGCATGGTGAGCTTCGAACCGGCGCCGGGCGGACGCGGCACCGTCGTGCGCATCGAGATGCTGTATTGCCCGCCCGCGGGCAAGGTCGGCATGCAGATCGCGCGATTGTTCGGCGAGGAGCCGGGCCTGCAGATCAACGACGACCTGCGGCATCTCAAGCAGCTCCTCGAAACGGGCGAGGTCGCGACGACGCTCGGGCAGCCGTCCGGCCGACGCAGCATGTTCGGCCGCGCCACTCTCGGGAGACGCATGCAATGAGAGCAGTCTGCTGGCAAGGTATCCGCGAAGTCGGCGTCGAGCAGGTGCCCGATCCGACCATCCTCAATCCGCGCGACGCCATCGTGAAGGTCACGTCCACCGCGATCTGCGGCTCGGACCTGCACCTGTACGACGGCTACATCCCGGCGATGTACCGCGGCGACATTCTCGGCCACGAGTTCATGGGCGAGGTCGTCGAGGTCGGCCCAGGCGTGCAGAACCTCGCGGTCGGCGACCGCGTGGTCGTGCCGTTCCCGATCGCCTGCGGCAACTGCTTCTTCTGCGAGCGCGAGCTGTTCTCGCTGTGCGAGAACTCCAACCCGAACGCGCCGCTCGCCGAAAAGCTGTGGGGCCATTCGCCGGCCGGCATCTTCGGCTATTCGCACATCCTCGGCGGCTACGCCGGCGGGCAGGCGGAATACGTGCGCGTGCCTTTCGCGGACGTCGGGCCGCTCAAGGTTTCGACGTCGTTGAGCGACGAGCAGGTGCTGTTCCTGTCCGACATCCTGCCGACCGGCTACATGGCGGCGGAGAACTGCAACATCCAGCCCGGCGACACGATTGCAGTGTGGGGCTGCGGCCCGGTCGGGTTGTTCGCGATCCGCAGCGCGCAGCTGCTGGGAGCCGAGCGCGTGATCGCCATCGATCGCTTTCCCGAACGGCTGCGCAAGGCCGAAGCGGTCGGCGCCGAAACGGTCAACTACGAGTCGACCGACGTGCAGTCCGCACTGAAGGACATGACCGGCGGCCGCGGACCGGATGCCTGCATCGACGCGGTCGGCATGGAAGCGCACATGCACGGCATAGTCGGCGCGTACGATCGCACGAAGCAGGCGATGCGACTTTCGACGGAGCGGCCGGGCGTGCTGCGCCAGGCGATCCTGGCCTGCCGCAAGGGCGGCACGGTTTCGGTTCCCGGCGTGTACGGAGGCTTCGTCGACAAGCTGCCGTTCGGCTCGATCGTCAACAAGGCGATCACCATCAAGAGCGGCCAGACGCACGTGCAGCGCTACATGCGGCCGTTGCTGGAGCGTATCGAGCGCGGCGACCTCGATCCGTCGTTCATCGTCTCGCACCGCCTGAGCCTCGACGATGCGGCGCTCGGCTACGAGATGTTCAAGCACAAGGAAGCGGAGTGCGTGAAGGTCGTGCTGAAGCCCTGAGGAGCGGGTTCGACCTATACTAGCCGCCGTGGCGACACGGCGGCCCCAGAGTCCAGACAAGAGCTTCAAATCGCGTGCGCAGCTGCGTGCCTGGCTGGAGCGCCATCACGCGAGCGCGGCGGAGCTGAACCTGCGCCTGTTCAAGGTGCACGCGCGCCAGCGCGGCGTGACCTATCGCGAGGCGCTCGACGAAGCTCTCTGTTTCGGCTGGATCGACGGCGTGCGCCGTGCATACGACGAAGACAGCTTCACGCAACGGTTCTCCCCGCGCCAGGCGCGCAGCAAGTGGAGCGCGATCAACCGTCGGCGGCTGCGTGAGCTCGACGACGCGGGATTGCTGAGGCCTGCCGGCCGGGCCGCGTGGCGAGCTGCAGGCAAGCGGCCCGCGGGCTATTCGTTCGAATCCAGACCGGTGGCGCTGGCGCGATCCTACATGCTGCAGCTCGAGGCGAATCCGCAGGCGCACTCGTACTTTCGACAGCAGGCGCCCTGGTACCAGCGCACCAGCAGCTTCTGGGTCATGAGTGCGAAGCAGGAGCCGACGCGACAGCGGCGTCTCGCGCAGCTCATCGCGTGCTCCGAGCAGCAACGCCCGATCGGTCCGCTGGCACGCAAGAAGAAGTAAGTGATCGCGCTCGAGCACGTCAGTCACGCCTACCCGCACGTCGCAGCGCTCGACGACGTCAGCCTGCGCGTCGAGCCCGGTCGCACCGTGGCGCTCATCGGTCCGAGCGGCTGCGGCAAGTCCACTCTGCTGAAAGCGGTCATCGGGCTCGTCTGGCCGAGCAGCGGGCGTGTGACTGTCGATGGGGTCGAGCTGCACGCGGGCAACGCACTCGAGCTGCGCCGGCGCGTCGGCTACGTCATCCAGTCCGGCGGCTTGTTTCCGCATCTCACGTCGGTCGACAACATTACGCTTGCCGCGCGCTATCTGCGGCGCGATGCAAAGTGGATCGATGCGCGCGTCAATGAGCTTGCCGATCTCGTGCAGCTGCGGCGCGAAGTGCTGCAGCGATATCCAACGAACCTGTCGGGCGGTCAGAGCCAGCGCGTCGGGCTGATGCGAGCGCTGATGCTCGATCCTGCCGTGCTGTTGCTCGACGAGCCGCTCGGCGCGCTCGATCCGATGGTCCGCCACGGCTTGCAGGAAGAGCTGCGCGCGCTGTTCGAGCGGCTGCGCAAGACGGTCGTCATCGTCACGCACGACATGGCGGAAGCGGCGTTTTTCGCGGACCGCCTGGTGCTGATGCGCTCCGGCCGCATCGTGCAGGAAGGCACGTATCGCGATCTGGCCACGGCTCCGGCCGAGGAGTTCGTGAGCGAATTCGTGCGTGCGCAGCGCGGACTGCACGGAGTACTCGACGGTGCTTAGGGCGGCAGTCCTGCTGGCTGGCGTACTGATGGCACCGTGCGCCGCGGCCGAGCTCGTGTTCGGCTCGAAGGTGTTCACGGAGTCCGTGATTCTCAGCGAGATCGCGACGCAGCTCGCGCGCGATGCCGGCGAACCCGCCAGGCATCGGCGTGAGGTGGGCGGCACCCGCGTGCTGTGGAGCGCCCTGGAGCGCGGCGACATCGATTGCTACCCCGAATACAGCGGCACATTGCGCGCCGAGATCTTCGCGCAGCAGCGCATCGCGGACGATGCTCAGCTGCGCGACGCCCTGGCGCGGGCGCACGCCTGGGCTTCGCAGCCGCTCGGCTTCAACAACACGTACGTTCTCGGCATGCGTCGGGCACGCGCGCGACAGCTGGGGATCGAGCGCATGTCGCAGCTCGCGGCGCATCCGCAGCTGCGCTTGGGCTTCAGCAGCGAGTTCCTGGAGCGCGCCGACGGCTGGCCAGGGCTGCGCGATCGATATCGGCTTACGCACGAGAACGTGCGCGGCCTCAGTCACGACCTGGCGTATCGCGCGCTCGCCGACGGCGCGCTGGACGTTACCGATCTCTACTCGACCGACGCAGAGATCGTGCAGTACGACCTGCTCGCGCTGGCCGACGATGCGCACTACTTTCCTGCATACGACGCGCTGATCGTCTGTCGCGACGACATCTCAGCGCGCGCCCGCGATGTGCTCAACCGGCTCGGCGGGACCATCGACGAACGCGCGATGACGCACATGAATGCGCGCGCGAAACTCGATCGTGCGCCCGAGGCGCAGATTGCCGCGGATTTCCTGCGCTCGCGATTCGGCGTCGATTCGCATCCGACGCAGCGCAGTCGCGGCGAGCGCATCTGGCAGCGCACGCGCGAGCACCTGGCGATGGTCGGGATCTCGCTGGCCGCGGCGATCCTGCTGGCGATTCCGCTCGGCGTTCTGGCGTTCTATCGGCGCGGTGTCGGTCGCATCGTGTTTGCCGTGGCCGATGTGCTGCAGACGCTGCCTGCGCTGGCGCTGCTCGTGTTTCTCATCCCGTGGCTGGGGATCGGCTATGCGCCGGCGATCTTCGCGTTGTTCCTCTACAGCGTGTTGCCGATCCTGCGTAACACGCACGCGGGACTTGCGAGCATTCCGCAGGAGCTGCGCGAATCGGCAGAGGCCCTCGGCTTGACGCGCGGCGCACGGTTGCGCCACGTAGAGTTGCCGCTCGCGGCGCGGTCGATCATTGCAGGCGTGAAGACTGCTGCGGTGATCAATGTGGGCACGGCGACGCTTGGCGCTTTGATCGGCGCCGGTGGATACGGTCAGCCGATCCTGACCGGAATCCGGCTGGACGACATAGGGCTGATCCTGGAAGGCGCGGTGCCGGCGGCCGTGCTGGCGCTGGTGGTGCAGATGGGGTTCGGGTTGCTGGAGCGCAGGTGGGTGAGGTAGGAGTCAGGCTGAAGCTTGACCCACAGGAATCACGAGTCGTATGAGCCAGGTGGTGATCTTCGATTGCGATGGCGTGCTCGTGGACAGCGAGCCGGTGGCCAATCGCACGCTCGCGGGCATGCTGCGCGAGCTGGGCCTCGATCTCACGCAGGAGCAGATCTTCGAGAGCTTCGTCGGCTATTCGCTGCCGCACGTGCTGCGCGTGATCGAGAGCATGCTCGGGCGGTCGCCGCCGCCGGATTTTCTGCGCGACCTCCAGGCGCGTACGTTCGAGGCATTCAAGACGGAGCTGCGCGCGATGCCGGGCATCGAGTCAGCGCTGGATGCACTGGATGGTGCGGGTGTGCGGTATTGCGTCGCTTCGAGCGGCGATCACGAGAAGATGCGCACGACGCTCGGGATCACCGGGTTGTTTGCGCGCTTCACGCCACGGATCTTCAGCGTTACGCAGGTCCCACGCGGCAAGCCCGAGCCGGATATTTACTTGTTTGCGGCGGCGCAGATGGGTGTGCAGCCTGCGAACTGCGTGGTCGTGGAAGATACGCCACCGGGTGTGAAAGCCGGCGTTGCAGCCGGCATGACTGTGCTCGGGTTCTGCGCTTTTACGCCAGTGGAGAAGCTGCGCAGCGCGGGTGCGCATCGCACGTTCGATGACATGCGGCAGCTGGCTGGAATGGTGCTGGGTTAGTACGGATCCAACGGTAACCAGCCCACCGGACGTCCGGTATCAGGGTCGAGCAGCGCCGTCCAGAATCCCTTGCGATGTTTCACCGGTACCCAGACGAGCTTTTCGACAGGAATGTCGATGTGCGCGACTGCGCCGGCGACCAGCGGTTTCGCTTCCGGATGGCGCTTCTCGAGCGCGCTGAGCGGCAGCGCGCGCTGCTTGATCTCCGGAAGATTGCGCTCGTACGGGACGTAGTAGCGCGGCAGCACCGAGTAGTCCTTGCCTGCCATTGCGGAGAACAGCACTTCAGCGCGCTCGCTCGGATCCTTCGGCGCTTCGGTTCCTACCAGCTGCGGACGCCACCTCGGTCGCGCGCGGTAGCCTGCCGCACCTTGCGCCAGGTCGGCATCGTCGATCTCGTCCGCCGACACTACCTCGAGCCGATCCTTGACATACGCGATGTAGACCGGCCGGATGTTCGATACGGCGTGCACGCCGTAGATGAAGGCGCCCAGCTGCACGATGCCGACTATCGTGTAGTCGAACAGCAGCGCGCGACGCGTCTTCTTGCTGTTGTAGATGATGAAGGAGGTCAACGGTCCGAGACCGAGATCGCACATCAGCAGGATGCCGAACAGCGTGGTGCCGCCGAGCATCGTCTCGAACGGGTCGGGGAACCAGATCAGGAACACGAGCGCGGCTGCGCACGCCGACAGGGCCAGCGTCACCAGGAAATGCAAGGCGAATGCGCGGACCTTTTCGCGCCAGACGATCACGACTGCGGGCTCCTCCTCGAGGGGGCTGGACGAACTATAGAAAATCCAGCCCGGGTCGGTGCAGTGAAGCGTTTCGCAGTTTGATCTTATTTCACCTTGGGCCGGCCCGGCCGCAGCCCGAGCTTGCGCATCAGCGACTGTGCGTCGACCGGCGCCCGCAGTTTCACGTCCGTGTTGTCGAAGTAGCAGTAGACGTCGCACCGCCAGCCCCGTATGCGTTCGGCCCAGCGCGTCAGCGCGCGGTCGCTGTAGCCGCTCTTGTACAGCTCCTTGTCGCCGTGCAGACGCATGTAGACGAAGTCGGCCGTGATGTCGAAGACCAGCGGCCAGCGCTTCGCCGTCTCGGCGATCACGAACGCGATGTTGTGATCGCGCAGCAGGTCCAGGAAGGAAGCGTCGAGGAAGCTCTCGTGGCGGATCTCCACCGCATGTCGCATCGGCCGGTTCGCGTCCACCGCGAGGCGCGCCCGTCCCTTCATGCGGGCGTCGCGCCTGCGTGCGAGTCGCAGGGCACTGTGCGTGTCGTGCGGCAGCAGGTCGAAGAAGCGCGCCATGCGCTCGCGGTCGTAACGGAAGTTCGGCGGAAATTGCCACAGGACCGGCCCGAGCTTGCCGCGCAGCTCGAACACGCCGGAGGCGAAGTAGTTGGCGAGCGGCACTTCGACGTCGCGCAGCTTCTTCATGTGCGTGATGAAGCGCGAGCCCTTCAGCGCGAAGACGAAATCGGCCGGCGTCTCGTCGTGCCACTGCCGGTAGTACTCGGGCCGCTGCAGCGAATAGAACGAGCCGTTGATCTCCAGGCTCGGCAGCACGCGCGACGCGTACCACAGCTCCAGGCGCTGCGGCAGGTCGCGCGGATAGAACACGCCGCGCCACGGCGTGTAGCGCCAGCCCGAAACGCCGATGCGAAGCTGTGCCATGTCGTCGAGTCCTGACCGTCAGGACTTGAACGAACGGGTGGCCGCGTTTGTGCCGCGGCGGACTAGTTGTCGGGTGTATCGTCCGCGAGCTTGCGGGCGAGGAGCGAATAGTTCCGATGCAGCATTTGCACGAAGCGCTCCAGGTCTTCGAGCGTGCCCGTGTTCTCGATCACGTCGTGCGCGGCGTCCAGGCGCTGCTCGCGACTGGCCTGTGCATCGACCATCTTTTCCGCTTGCTCGCACGAGGTTCCGTCGCGCGCGGTCAGCCGCGAGATCTGCCAGGCTTCCGGGCAATCGACGACGAGTACGCGGTCATACGCATCCGCACGACCTGTCTCCACCAGCAACGGAATGACGTGGATCTGGTAGTCGCCGCCCGCGGCGGCTGAGCGCCGCGCCAGGTCTGCGCGGATCGCCGGATGCGTGATCGCTTCCAGCCTGCGCCGTTGCTCGGGATCGCGGAACACGAGCTCGCGCATGCGCGCACGATCCATGCGTCCGTCCGCGTCGAGGATCGTCGAGCCGAACTCGGCGACCACCTTGGCGAGCGTCGGCGTTCCCGGTTCGACGACGTCGCGCGCGATCTGGTCAGTGTCGAGCACCGGCACGCCCAGCTTGGCGAACTGCTGCGCAACCGCGCTTTTGCCGCTGGCGATGCCGCCGGTGAGCGCGATGAGCAGGGGAGGGCGAGTCGATTCACCAGCCATGGCGCGATGATATCGCCGGCAGCGTCAGGGTTGAACGCCGAGACCGGTGAAATTGAAGTACGCGCCGACGAGGTCGTCGCCCCACATCAGGGCGATCCAGCCCGCCGCCGCCAGGTACGGACCGAACGGCATCGGCACGTTCCGGTCGCGGCCGCGCAGCACGATCATGAGCAGCCCGATCACGGCGCCGCAGAATGCCGAGATCAGCACGATCGGCAGCAGCATCTGCCAGCCGAGCCACGCACCGAGCGCCGCCAGGAGCTTGAAGTCGCCGTAACCCATGCCTTCCTTACCGGTGAGCAGCCGGAAGCCGTGATAGACGCTCCACAGGCACAGGTAACCGGCTAGCGCGCCGATGATGCTCGAGCGCGGATCGACGGGCAGCCCGATCGCGGGGACCGTCGTCGCGAGACTCAGCAGCAGTCCGAGCCACATCAGCGGCAGGGTCATCGTGTCCGGTAACAGCTGATGATCGATGTCGATGCCTGCGAGCGCGATCAGCATCCAGGTGAGCACGAGCGCCGCGCCCGTGTACCAGACGAAGCCGAACTTCCACGCGACCAGCGCGGAAAGGATCGCGGTGCCGAGCTCGACGAGCGGGTAGCGCACCGGGATCTTCGCGCCGCAATTCGCGCACTTGCCCCCCAGCACCAGGTAGCTGATGACGGGAATGTTCTGCAGCGCCGTGATCATCGCGCCGCACTTCGGGCATGCCGAGCGTGGCACGACCAGGTTGTACCTGGGCTCCCTGACCTGCGGCACGGCTTGCAGGTCGAGCTGCAAGTCGAGCTGCCCGTGCGCCTGCAGGTCGGGCTCCAGCCCGACATCTCCCTGCCTCTCCCTCAGGATCTCCTGCGCCTGCCCGTGCCACTCGCGCTCCAGCATGATCGGCACGCGGTGGATGACGACATTGAGGAAGCTGCCGATCAGCAGGCTGAAGACGAACACCACGGCGATCCACATCGCGGGCATTGCGCGGAACATCTCGCCCAGAATGGTCAGCAACTCGCTCATGTGCACTTATGCCGGTGCGCAAAGGAAAACGCCGCGCAATGCGCGGCGTTTCGTCCCGATCGTGCGTGCGCCGATCAGACAGCTGCACCCAGCTTGAAGATCGGCAGGTACATCGCGATGACCATGCCGCCGACCAGCACGCCCAGGATCGCCATGATCAGCGGCTCCAGCAGGCTGCTCATCGCGTCGACGGCGGCGTCCACGTCTGCTTCGTAGAAGTCCGCGACCTTGGCGGCCATGGAATCCAGCGAGCCGGACTCTTCGCCGACGGCGATCATCTGGATGACCATGTTCGGGAACAGGCCGGTGGCCTCCATCGAGCGCTGCAGCCGCTGTCCGGTCGAGACCTCGTCGCGAATCTTCAGCGTCGCTTCCTCGTACACGATGTTGCCGGTGGCGCCTGCGACCGACGTCAGTGCCTCCACCAGCGGAACGCCGGCGGCAAACATGGTCGACAGCGTGCGCGCGTACCGCGCGATCGCCGCCTTGACCAGGATGGGGCCGAGCACCGGCGCTTTGAGCGACATGCGATCGAGCGCACGGCGCATCGGTCGCGAGCGCTTCTTGAAGTAGAAGAAGGCGTAGCCCCCGGCGCCGAGCACCAGCGCTATGAACCAGCCCTTGTCCTGGACGAATCGCGACAGGCTGATGACCATCTGGGTGAACGCGGGCAGGTCGGCGCCGAAGCTCTTGAACAGGGCCTCGAACTGCGGGATCACGAAGATCAGCAGAATGGCCGACACGATGATTGCGACTGCCACCACGGCAGCAGGATAGAACAGCGCTTTCTTGATCTTCTTCTTCAGCGCTTCGGTCTTTTCCTTGTACGTGGCCACCTTGTCGAGCAGGGTCTCGAGCGCACCGGCATGCTCGCCCGCCTCGACGAGATTCACGAACAAGTCGTCGAAGTACAGCGGATGCTTGCCGAGTGCCTCGTGCAGCGAGGTGCCGGCCTCGACGTCGGCCTTGATGGCCAGCACCAGCTTCTGCATCGACGGCTTGTCGTGGCCGTTGCCGATGATGTCGAAGCACTGGACCATCGGGATGCCCGCCTGCAGCATGGTCGCCAGCTGGCGCGCGAACAGCGCAATGTCTTCCGAGACGATCTTCTTGCCGCTCTTGAAGAGTTGCACTTCCTTGCGCACGCGCTTGGCGAGCACGCCCTGTCGGCGCAGATCCGCCTTCACGGCGGATTCCGAGACGGCGAGCATCTTGCCCTTGAGGCGCTTGCCCTTCTTGTCGGTGCCTTCCCAGACGAACGGGAATTGCTGAGCCGGTGCGACTTGAGCCATGGTCTAGATCCTGGTTGAGTGAGGTGCTACTCGACCGTACATTGATTCACTTCATCGAGGCTGGTGATGCCCGCCTTCGCCTTCGCCAGGCCCGAGCGGCGCAGATCCCAGATGCCTTCGGACGCCGACTGCGCCGCGATGTCCACGGCATTGCCTTCCTGCAGGATGATGCGCTGGATTTCCTCGCTCACCGGCATCACCTGATAGAGGCCGGTACGCCCCTTGTAGCCGTCGGTGCAGGTACCGCAGCCGACCGGCTTATAGATCTTGATGCCCTCATCGATCTCTTGCTCGGTGAAGCCCTCTTTCAGCAGCGCTTCGCCGGGCATGTCGATCGGCGCCTTGCAGTTGTTGCAGAGCTTGCGGGCCAGCCGCTGCGCGATGATCAGCGACACCGAGGTGGCGATCGCGTACGGTTTCACGCCCATGTCGACCAGACGCGTCAGCGTCTTCGGCGCGTCGTTCGTGTGCAGCGTCGACAGCACTAGGTGGCCGGTCTGCGCCGCCTTGATCGCGATTTCGGCGGTTTCCAGGTCGCGGATTTCGCCGACCATGATCACGTCAGGGTCCTGGCGCAGGAATGCGCGCAGCGCCGAGGCGAACGTCAGCCCGACCTTCGGGTTCACGTTCACCTGGTTCACGCCCGGCAGGTTGATTTCCGCGGGGTCCTCCGCCGTCGAGATGTTCGTGTCCTCCTTGTTGAGGATGTTCAGGCCCGTGTACAGCGACACGGTCTTGCCGGAGCCGGTCGGACCAGTGACCAGGATCATGCCGTGCGGCTGCGCCAGCGCCTGCATGTACAAGTCCTTCTGCGTCGGCTCGTAGCCGAGGGCGTCGATGCCGAGCATCGCGCTGGAGGGATCGAGAATACGCGCGACGATCTTCTCGCCGAACAGCGTCGGACAGGTGCTGACGCGGAAGTCGATGGCGCGGTTCTTGGAGATGCGCATCTTGATGCGCCCGTCCTGGGGCACGCGGCGCTCAGCGATGTCGAGTCGCGACATGACCTTCAGGCGCGCCGCCAGCTTGACGGCTAGCTGCACCGGCGGATTGGCGATCTCCTTGAGGTAGCCGTCGAGACGCAGGCGGATGCGATACGACTTCTCGTAGGGCTCGAAATGGATGTCCGAGGCGCCCTTCTTGATCGCATCCAGCAGCACCTTGTTGACGAAGCGGACGATCGGCGCGTCTTCGACGTCGTCGCGGCCGACGGCGTCGCCCTCGAGCTCGTCGTCGCCGCCGGTGACGTCCAGGTTCTCGAGATCGAGATCGTCATCCGCCAGATTGGGCATAGCGGTGTCGACCTGCTCGATCGCGCGATTGGCGACGCGCTGCAGCTTGTCGTCCTCGACGACCACCGCTTCGATCGACAGGCCGGTCTGGAACTTGATCTCGTCGAGCGCGTGCAGGTTGGTCGGGTCGGAGACGGCGACGAACAGTCGCTTGCCGCGTTTCACCAGCGGCAGCACGCGATGCTTGGC
>DATEJG010000009.1:0-47812 GCA_035278165.1 Steroidobacteraceae bacterium | reverse complement strand
TCGACCACGGCGAGCACTCCCTTATTACATCCTGGCCGGGATCCGGGCCGCGGCAGCCAGCCGCAGCCGCATCCGAAGTTCTCAAGCGCCCGCCGCAGGACTATGCTTGGGACAAATTCCAGGGGGACGACATGGTCATAGCGCTGTCCAGCCGCTTCGACCCAAGAATGTCGCGAAAGGCATGCGGTGTCGCCGCGTCTGCGGCGGTGCATGCCGCCCTGTTGATCCTGATTATGTACGGCGGCAGCCAGTACGGCATCGATTCGGGCGACGTGCCGACGTCCAAGCTGGTGCTGCTCGAATCCCCCGACGCCGAGCGTAAAGACGGGGTCGATCTGCCGCCGATGCCCGCCGGCTCTACAGCGCCGAGCGACGTCGAGCTCGACCGGGCGCTGGCGAAGCTGGCGCCGCCGCCGACCACCGTCATCAACGATGTGGCGGTGGAGCCCGGTCCGACCGACGAAGTCCAGGCCATCACGACGTCGCCGCTCTCCATTCCGAACACCGTCGAGAGTCCGGCGACGGTGCCGATGTCGTCGACCGAACGGGCTTCGCTTTCGCGTCGTCTCGAGCAGTTGGCCGCGCAAGCGCTCAAGGCGTCGCGCGCTGAAGTCACGTGGGAGCAGGACGGCAGGCAGTACAGCGCGCTGCTGATCCGCGAGCGCGCCAACGAAGGAACTGCACTGGAGCGTGTCATCGCGCAGGTCAGCGCTTCGGATCACGGCAAGCGGCTCACGACGCTGGTGAACCTCAATCGTCTCGCGTTCTCGCAGTTCACGCAGATGATCGATCACTGGGATCCGATGGTGCAGCTGCACGACGACGAGATCGTCGGCCGCTTCCACACCAACTCGCGCTTCAACCTGCTGTACGACTCGCGCACCGCACCGAAATTCCTCGGCAAGGTGACGACCACCGCGCGCAGCTTCAACAGCGAATCGACCGGCCGGCGCCGCGACTCCGACATCTTCCGCGGCGGCATCGAGACCGGCACGAGCGCGATCGAGCTGCCGCAATCGCCGCAGCCCTTCCAATGGGCGCCGCGCGATGAAGATGCGCGCGTGCACGAGCTCCCGGGCAGTACGCGCATCCGCTTCTTCGCCGACGGCAGCTATCGCTGGACCGACCTGGACTCGAAGAAGGCGCAGTATCTGAACGACCCGAGCGACCGCCCGATCTATTTCGTCGCGAGCGGCGACAGCGTGTTGTACGTGCAGGGTGTCGTCGCGGGCAAGGTGCTGCTGTACTCGCCGAAGCGCGTCGTCATCGAAGGCAGCCTGACGTACGCCGACGATCCGCGCAGCCATTCCAGCTCCGACGACTACCTCGGCATCGTCAGCGACCGCGTCGTCGAGATCGCGCCGCCCGGCGTGACCGGCGGCGGCGACCTGGAGATCGATGCGGCGATTTTCGCGGGCCGGCGCTTCCTCGTGGCCGACTTCGATCATCCGCGCGCTGCCACGCTGCGGATCTTCGGCAGTCTCGCGGCCGGTACCATTTCGGCGAGCGAGCCGCGTTACGCCACGAAGATCGAGTACGACAGCCGCTTCGAGCGGCGCCGGCCGCCGGGCTTCCCCTCGACCGATCGCTACGAGGTCGCCGACTGGAACGCTCGCTGGACCGAGCATGCAACGCAGCAGCCGGTCGAGCGCACCGCCAACCAGTAGCGCGTGCTACTTCGAGCAGAGCGGCCAGCGCTGCTGCGCTCCCGCTGCCACATCGATCACGAAGATTTCCCCTGACCGGCCTTCATGCGCCTGCGCGAACAGCAGTCGATCGGCTGTCGGCGAGAGGAGCGGCCCGACCTGAAATACGTGCGCATGCGCAGGCACGCGACCGCGCTCGATCCAACGCCCCGCCTGCTGCTCGAATCGATACAGATGCGAGCGGTCGCCGCGATCGATGACCGCGACCAGCGTTCGGCCATCCTGTGAGATATCAGCTTCGTATTCGTTTGCAGCAGTGCTGACGGGCGGGCCGACGTTGCGCACGCTCCACTTGCCATCTTCCATCTGCGTCGCCACGTAGATGTCGCTCTTGCCGAAACCGCCGGCGCGATCCGAACCGAAGTAGAGCCGGCCGTCGCGGTCCGCGCGCGGCAACAGCTCGGAAGCGGGCGAGCTCACGGGTTCCGGCAAGCGCTGCGGCGTGTTCCATGCGCCATCGCGCGTGCGATCGACGTACCAGATGTCGAAGTCTTCTCCCCGCGCGTCATGTCGTGTCGAGATGAAGTACAGGCGCTTGCCATCCGGTGTGATGCCGGGGTCGCCTTCCTGCACTGCGCCGGTGGCGAATGGCGGCGGCGTCGGCGCCGACCATGCACCGTTCACGCAGCGCGACCCCATCAGGCGGTAGCGCTCGAAGCGCGGATCCGCAAGCATGAAGTACATCTCGCGTCCGTCCGGCGTGAACGTCGGCGTCGCTTCGTACTGATCGCTGGTGATCGCCGCCGGCGTCCAGATGCGAGCCAGCGCGACAGCTGCAATGAGCGTCTTCATGCTGCGGCGATGGCTTCGATCTCCAGCAGCCACGCCTCGTCGTAAATGGAGTTGGGATTGATCATGCGCGACAGTGTCCGGGCGGCGCACCGCTGCGTCTTGGGGAAAATTGCTCGATCGCGCCACCGACTTCGGCGAAGATGGCCGGCGTGACGCAACGCAAGTCGCACCATGAGTCATACCGCAAGAGCGGCTCTCTGCAGCTGCTGGCGGCCGCGCCGGGCTATCGCATCTACGACATGCGTTGCACGCTCGGGCCGCGCGATCCCGCCAACGAGAATCAGTATCCGGCGTATCGCGTGGCGGCCATCGTCGGCGGCACGTTCAAGATCCGCACGACGCTCGGTGACGCGGTTCCGGTCGTCGGCTCATTGCTGCTTGGTAATGCGCGCGACTGCTACTGCTGCAGTCATGACACGCCGAACGGCGACCGCTGCATCAACTTCGACTTCGAAGCCGGGTTCCTCGAACAGGTTCGCGCGGAGCTCGGCATGCGCGGCATCGGCGAGCGCTTTCGGAACGCGCTCATTCCGCCATCGCGCGAGTCAGTAGCGCTCGCGGCGGCGATGGAAGCGGTCGAGGAGGGTAGTGACACGGCAGCGCTGCAGGAGGCCGCATTCGAGATCGCTGCAGCGGCGCTGACTTCGACGCATGCGACAGTCGCGCTCGGGCGGAAGAGCTCGTTCCGCAACGAGCGCGCGGTGATGCGCGTTGCGCGGTACATCGACACGCACTATCACGAGCCTTGTTCGCTCGATGAGCTCGCGGCGCAGGCAGGCATGAGCCCGTTTCATTTTCTACGCGTGTACCGTCGCGTAACGGGCCAGACGCCGCACCGCCACGTCTTGACTACGCGCCTGCGTCATGCCGCGCGTCGGCTGCGCACCAGCCACGATCGCATCGCACACATCGCGCTCGAAGTCGGTTTCGGCGACGTGTCGCACTTCAACGCCAGCTTCGCCAGCCACTTCCGCGTCGGCCCGCGCGCCTACCGGGCGCGATTCACGCAATTCTCACGGCCGACCACCGGCTGCGTTTACGCACGTGACCTAGATTGAGCACCGTGGCGAGCACGTCGCTGCCACGCAGCTGCAACCGAGGTGACGTGTCTTGCGCTCATTCGATTCCAACCGCAGGCCGGGCCGCGTTCAGGCGCATCGCGAGGCGACCGCGATCGGCTCGCTGACGCTCGCCTTTGCAACCGACCCGGCCAATCGCTGGTGCTGGCCCGGGCCGTCGGAGTATCTCGCGGCATTTCCGGCGTTCGTCCGCGCACTCGGCGGCAACGCATTCAACGCGGAATGCGCATTCGAGATCGCTGGTGGCGCCGGTGTCGCGCTGTGGCTGCCGCCGGGCGTCGAGCCCGATGAAGCGGAGCTGATCGGAATCGTCCAGCGCACGGTCCACGCGTCGCGCCAGAATGACCTGTTCGAGCTGATCCGGCAGATGGGCCAGTACCATCCGCAGTCGCCGCACTACTATCTGCCATTCGTCGGCGTGGAGCCGCTGCAGCAGGGCCGTGGACTGGGTGCGTTGCTGCTGCAACCGATTCTGCATCGCTGCGATGACGAGCGGCTGCCCGCGTATCTCGAATCGACCAACCCGCGCAATATCCCGTTCTACGAGCGCCTCGGCTTCAAGCGAGTCGGTATGATGCAGGCCGGTACCTCACCTGCCATCGTCCCGATGCTTCGCGAGCCGCAATGAGACACAACCACTCGCCGCGCACCCTGATCACGATCCTGCTGTTGATGTTCGTCGCCGCCTGCAAGCCACAGAGTCAGTGCTCGCCCACCGCTGCCGGCGCGCAAGCCGAGCAGCAGGCGATCCGCGATGTGATCGCGCGCATGGAAGCCGCGTGGAATCGCGGCGACTTCCGCGGCTACATGGAAGGGTTCGCCAACCCGGACGTCGTGTTCGTTTCGCGCGGCCAGTTCCAGAAGGACTGGCAGGGCACGCTCGATCACTACATCCGCGACTACGGCAGCTCCGAGCAGACGCGCGGCAAGCTGCACTTCTTCGACATCAAGGTCGAGATGCTCGCGCCGGATGCCGCGCAGCTCATCAGCCGCTACCAGCTGGACCGGCCGGAGAATCCGCAGGACGGCATCAATACGCGGCTGATGCGCAAGCGCGAGGGGAAGTGGGTCATTGCGTTGAACCACGTGTCTTCGAAGTAGGCGACGCGCTCGCCGCCTCCTGAAACCCGCCTCGGCCATCGCCGAGACGTCAACCGGTAGGCGTACCTGCGGCCAGCAAGTTCGATGCAGCACGCGTCAACTCGTGCTCTCGACCCAGCGAGTTCGACAAGGCTTCGACCGCGCGCTCGACGTAAGCCGTGGCCGCCGCCACGTCGCCCCGGGCGCGCTTCACCGACGCCAGTACGAAGAGCGCTTCGCCCACATCTGCGCTCTGCCGCGGATCGCGCGCGATGCTTTCTGAGATGCTGAGCGCCGCGTTGGCGTACGACTCGGCTTCGTCCAGCTGGCCGCTCTTCGCGTACACCCGCGACGCTGTCGTCAGCGCGTTGCTCAGAAACGGCGCCGGAGTCGCCTTCGGATAGCCGAACTCCGCAAGTGCTTTGTCGATCGCCGCGCGCGCCTGCGACACGTTTCCCTGCAGCAGCTCGACCTCCGCCTGGGTTCGATACAGATCCGCGAGGCGATCGCGGTTGGCAGTCGCGTTCGTACTCCACGCTGTGCGCACTGAATCCAACAGCGGCCGCGCCTCGTCTGGCCGGCGTGCGAGCACGAGTGCGCGCGCGCGGTGATACTCGGCGATCACTTCCCAGAACCCGGCACCGAGCGTGTGCGCCTGCTCGCGCGCCGCGGTAAGGAGCTCGAGCGCTTCGTCCTGACGACCAAGTCGATTGAGCGTGATGCCGTACGAGATGGCCTGCTGCGGCGTCGCGGGCTCGTTGCCGCGCAGTCGCTGCGAGCGGCGGATCGACTCCGCTCCTGCTGCTTCCGCGGCGCTGACTTCGCCGAGCCGCATGAGCAATGAAGCGCGGTTCATTGCGACCGTGACACGACCGAGCGTGCCGCCGCGTCCGTTGCGGTCCAGCGCTTCGGCCGTCAGCTCGTTCAAGGCGAGCGCCTCGCGGAAACGGCTGGTGCGAAACAGGACTCCACCCAGGTCGGTCAGCACGGCGTGATACAGCAAACCGCGTGTGTTCGCGTCTCGTTCGAGCAGCAGCTGCGCTTTGCGCAGATTCGTTTCGGCCGTCGCGAAATCGCGCTCGTCGTCGGCGATGTCGGCCTCTGCGCGCAGGCAATCGACCTGCGTGACGACCGGAGGATTCGGCAGCCGTGCCAGCGCGGCTCGCGCGCCCTGCAGATGCTGTCGCGCGAGATCGTGTCGACTCGCGTCGAGCTCTGCGCGCACGGTCGTGCACTCGACATCTGCGAGCAGATCCGGATCGTTCACCTCGCGCGCGATGGTCAGCGCACGCGCCAGTACCTGCGTGGACTTCTCGGTGCTGCCGAGGTCCATGTACCGACGCGACATCTGCATCAGCATCCGCGCTGCAAACTGCGGATCCGCGCCATAGCGGCGATCGAGCAGCTGCACGCCCTTGTCGACCAGCTCGATCGGCGAGAGCGGCCGGCCTTCCGGGCCGACTTCCTCGAGCATCAGGCTCATGAACTCGCTCGAAGCCTCGGCGCGCTGCGCATGGAAGCGGGCTTCATCCCGCTGCAGCGCGACTTCGTGCGCCTGCCAGGCCATCATCGCGCCGAACACGATGGCGGCGATGAACACACCGGCCGCAAGCGTGAGCGGCAGGCGATGGCGTGTTGCGAACTTGCGCATGCGATAGAGAGTCGAAGGCGGCCCGGCAACGACGGGCTCATCCGCGAGGTGCCGGCGGACGTCCGCCGCCAGCTCGGACGGCGAGCCGTACCTGCGGTTGCGATCCTTCTCCAGCGCCTTCAACACGATCCAGTCGAGATCGCCCGCGAGCCGCGCTGCGAGCTGCCGTGGCGAGAGACCGCGATTGCTCGCCGCTTGCTGCGGCTCCGGCGCCGCGACCTGAACGCGCACGCTCGGTGCCGCCGGATCGTGCGTCAGCAGCTCCTGCACGAGCATTGCCGGCGTCGCATTCGGATCGGATGTCTTGAACGGCAGCGTGCCGGTCAGCAGCTCGTGCAGCACCACGCCGAGCGAGTACACGTCGGCGCGCGTGTCCACATCGAGCGGGGAGAGCTGCGCCTGCTCGGGGCTCATGTACTCCGGCGTGCCGATGAGGTGGCCGAGCATCGTGTGCGCGCGGCTCGGCTGGTGGTGGTCGAGGGCGACCGCCTTGGCGATGCCGAAGTCGATCACCTTCGGCACCGGGCGGCCGTCGATCTCCATCACCAGCAGGTTGCCCGGCTTGAGGTCGCGGTGAATCACGCCTTTCTGATGCGCGTGCTGCACGGCCTCGCAGATCAGCAGGAACAGAGCGAGGCGCTCGTCGATGCCGAGCCGGTGCTGGTCGCAGTACCTCGTGAGCGCAATGCCGGGCACGTACTCCATCGCGAAGTACGGACGGGCGTCGTCGGTCGTGCCCGCTTCGACGATGTGCGCGATGTTCGGATGGCTCATCATCGCCAGCGCCTGGCGCTCGAGCTCGAAGCGCGCCAGCACTTCGCGCGAGCCGGTGCCGGCCTTGACGATCTTGACTGCGACGCGGCGCCGCACCGGCGCCGTCTGCTCGGCCAGCCACACTTCACCCATCGCGCCTTCGCCGATGCGCTCGAGCAGATCGAAAGGACCGACGCGTCGCGCAGACACGAGCGGCGATCGTTCGAGCGAGCCGTGCGCTGTCGCAGAGTCGTGTACCTGCAACAAACGCAGGATGCGCTCACGCAGCGCCGGATCGCCGCAATGCTGTTCGAGCCATGCCGTGCGCTCGCCCGGTGCGAGATCCATGCACGCGTCGAACAGCTCGCGTTCGGTCTGCAGCGTCACGCGGGAGAGTTTCCGGAAGCGCCGATGCGCTCGCACAGCCAGGCGCGCGCGAAGGCCCAGTCGCGCTTGATCGTGATCGGCGAGACATCCAGCGCACGCGCGGTCTCCTCCACGCTCATGCCGGCGAAGAAGCGCAGGCTCACCACTTCGGCGAGACGCGGATCTTCCTGTGAAAGCACGTCGAGCGCGTCGCTGACTGCCACGACGTCGAGATCTTCCTCAGGAGCGAGGACATTGAGATCCGCAAGCGTGACCCGTGCGCCGCCGGCGCGCTTGTCCGCGAGCTTCTGTCGCGCGTGATCCACCAGGATGCGCCGCATCGCCTGCGCGGCGGCGCCGAAGAAATGACGGCGGTTTTCCCAGCCTGAGCTGTCGGGGGCGAGGCGCAGGTACGCCTCGTTTACCAGCGCCGTCGGTTGCAACGTATGCCCCGCGCGCTCGCGCCGGAGCCGGGACTCCGCCAGCCGCCGCAATTCGTCATAGACGTGCACGTACAGCCGCTCGAGCGCAGCGCGATCGCCGGAGCTCGCCCCGCCGAGCAGTCGAGTGACGTCGCCTTCCGCCATGGTCCCCTCGCCGGCTGCCGACTTTTTTGATCCCGGTCGCCGGGATTCTACGCATGCAGGGGGTGAAAGGAGAGCCGCAGCCCGGGCGCTCCTCGCTCCCTCAACCCCCTGCACGGAGACTCCCATGACCTCTTCGAACACGACGACCCCGAACACATCTTTGCGCATCGCACGCTCGCTGTTGCTCGGCGCGGCGGTGACGCTCGCCCTCGCGGCATGCGGTGGCGGCGGCGGCAGCCAGGCCGGCTCGCCTCCCACCGGCACCGATCCCGGCCCCGGTCCGGCCCCGGACCCGGGTCCGGTCGATCCTCCCAGCGGCGGCGCCGATCTTGCGCCGGTCATTTACGTGGCCGACCAGACGACTGCCGGCATCGACGAGCTTTACAGGGTCGACCCGGCGGCGCCGGGCGGCTCGGTGAAGCTGAGCGCACCGCTGGTCGCGGGCGGCAACGTCTATGACTTCGCGCTCAGCCCGGACGGCAAATCGGTCCTGTACCTGGCGGACCAGGACATCGACACGCGCTACGAGCTGTATCGCGTGAGCGTGGACGCGCCCGGCGTTGCCACCAAGCTCAACCCGCAGCTGCAGACGAACCGCGACGTACTGGATTTCGTGCAGACGCCGGATGGCAGCAAGGTCGTGTATCGCGCCGACGGCCCGACGATCGGCCTGTACGACCTGTATCTCGTCGACCTCGCCAATCCCGGCGCGGCGATGAAGCTCAGCGGCGCGCTCACGCCGGGCGGCTCGGTGCGCAGCGGCTACTCGATCAGCCCGGACAGCGCTCGCGTGCTGTATCGCGCCGACCAGGAAGTGATCGACCGCCTGGAGCTGTTCTCGGTCGCGATCGCCAGCCCCGGAGTCTCGGTGAAGATGAGCTCGCAGCTCGTCGCCGACGGCGACGTCAGCAGCGCGTTTGCTTTTAGCCCGGACAGCACCGCAGTGGCGTATGTCGCCGACCAGGATGTCGACGGTGTTCTCGAGCTCTACGGCGCGAAGCTCGCGAGCCCCGGCGTCACCGCCAGGCTCAATCCCTCGCTCACCGCCGGCGGCAACATCTGCAACTTCAAGTTCAGCCCGGACTCGCAGCGCGTCGCGTACTGCGCTGACCAGGACACGGACGACGTCACGGAGCTGTACACCGTGGCGCTGTCGGCGCCCGGCGTTGCGACGAAGCTGAGCCCGACTCTCGTGGCCGGCGGCGACGTCAAAGCCGGCTACGAGTTCTCCAGCGACAGCAGCTTCCTGGTGTACGTCGCGGATCAGCAGGTCGACGAGCAGGTCGAGCTGTTCCGCGTGGACATCGCCGCGCCGGGAATCACGCAGAAGATCAACGGCACGCTGGTCGCCGAGGGCAGCGTGTGGGACTTCAAGCTGAGCCCCGACAGCACGCACGTCGGCTACATCGCGACGCAGGACGACATCGCGGTGTACGAGCTGTACGAGGTCGCGCTTGCAGCACCGGCTGCATCGAAGAAGCTCAGCGCGCCGATGGCCGGCGCCGGTCTGTGGCAGTTCGAGTACTCCGATGACGGTGCGAACGCGACGTACTCGGCCGAACAGGACAGCACGGCACCGGAGCTGTATCGCGTCGAAGTGGCGAACCCTGGCGCCGCGACCAAGCTCAACAGCCCGATCGCGAACGGCGGCGGCGTGTGGGCGTTCATCGTCAAGGCCGGCGCGATCATGACGCCGTGATCGCGGCAGGAGGCACCGACATGGGAGGCAAGGACGCCTCCCCTTCCCTCTTCCAACGGGCTTCTTGTGGTCAGGCTTCAGCCTGATTCTGTGTCGAGAATCGCGCCCGATACTCCAGCGGCGTCGACCCCACCGCACGGCGAAACGTCCGATGCATCGTTTCCACCGTACCGAATCCGCACAACCGCGCGATCTGCTTGACCGACTTCTTCGAGATTTCCAGCGATCGGCGCGCCGCATCGACGCGCAACCGCTCGACGTACGCCGCCGGCGTGAAGCGCGTTTCAGCGACGAACACTCGCGCGAAGGTGCGCTCGCTCATGTTCACGCGCCGGGCGAGCGCAGCAACCGACAGGTCGGCGTCCACGTTCTCGGACATCCATAGCAGGAGCTTGCTGATGCCGTCGCGTTCCGCCACCTGCGCCGCCAGCGGCGCGCTGAACTGACTCTGTCCGCCCGGACGGCGCAGATAGACCACCAGCCAGCGCGCGATTTCGAGCGCGAGCGCGGCGCCGTGATCTTCCTCCACCATCGCGAGCGCGAGGTCGATGCCGGTCGAGACGCCGGCTGACGTCCAGACGTTGCCGTCGCGCACGAAGATGCGATCGTCCTCGACGCGGCAGCGGGGATTCATGCGCCGCAACTGGTCACAGCCGGCCCAGTGAGTGACGGCCGCCCGGCCGTCGAGCAGACCCGCGCGCGAAAGAATGAATGCGCCCGAGCACACGGAGGCGACGCGACGAGCGCGCGGCGCCACGCGTTGGATGATCGGCACGAGCGGCGCAGCACCATCGACCGCGCCGCGCAAGCCACCGGGCACGATCAGCGTGTCGATTGCGCCGCGCACGGAGCCGAGGGCTTGCTGCGCGGTGAGCGTCACACCGCTCGATGTTGCGACCGGGCCGGCGCGCTCGGCGACCAGTCGCACGTCGTATCCGCCGCGGCGGCGGAGCAGGCTCGTCGCGCTGCTGAAGACGCTGGCGGGTCCGGCGATGTCGAGCAGCTCCGCTTCGGCGAAGCAGGCAATGAGAACCGTCTTCCTGCTCATGACCGGGGAGTATCCGCTCGTGGCATGAAACGTCAATCTCTTGTCGTATCTGCCACCACCAGCCGGGTCATGATCGCCGCAACTTCACTGCGAGGATCGCACCATGACACGACGAGAGCTGATGCAGCTCGCCGCCCTGGCCGGCGCTGCGGCACTGACTGCCGGTACGGCCCGCGCCGCGGCGGCGAAGCCGCCGCGCATCCAGATGCTGGTCTATCCCGGGATGACGCTGCAGGATCTGGTCGGGCCGCTGCAGGTGTGGGCGGCGTGGCCGGGCGCCGCAACCCAGTTCGTGTGGAAGAGCGCCGGGCCGGTCACGACCGATTCCGGTCTGCCGGTGGTCGCGACGACGGCGTTCGCGGATGCCTGGGAGTCGCCCGACATCCTGTTCGCGCCTGGCGGCCTGTTGCCGACGTTCGATCTGCTCGACGATCCCGAAGTCATCGGTTTCCTGCGCAGTCGCGGCGAGCACGCGCAATGGGTGACGAGCGTCTGCACCGGTGCTGTGCTGCTGGGCGCCGCAGGCCTGCTGCGCGGCTATCGCGCCGCGACGCACTGGTTTGCGCGCGACTCGCTCGCGCTGTTCGGCGCGACACCTTCGAGCGATCGCTGGGTCATCGACCGCAATCGCGCGACGGGCGGCGGCGTCACTGCCGGTATCGACTTCGGCCTCGCAGTGCTCGGGCATCTTGCCGGCCCGGAGCAGGCGCGCGTCACGCAGCTCGCGCTCGAATACTCGCCGCAGCCGCCATTCCGCTCGGGAACGCCGCAGGAAGCCGCGCCGGAAACGCTGGCTGCGCTGCGCACGGCGTGGGGTGGGGAGCTGGGGCAGAGGATTCAGACGCGGTTGCAGAGTGCCAGCAGGAGGTTGCAACAAGCTCGCGAGCCAGGCTGAAGCCTGACCCACAGGAGATGCTTGACGGAGTCAAGTAATCGTCGGATAGTGGCGGCGCTTTTCGCAAGGAGCGTCGCCATGCCCGTTGCCCGCGGCGCTGACCGGCACGTCAGCGCCATCCGCGAGTTCAATCGCTTTTACACGCAGAAGATCGGCGTGCTGCGCGACGGTCATCTCGGCAGCGAGCACACGCTGACCGAGGTCCGCGTGCTGTACGAGATCGCGCATCGGCAGCGACCGCTCGCGAGCGACCTGGTGCGCGATCTCGCGCTCGACGCAGGCTATCTCAGCCGGATCCTCGCGAAGCTTGCGCGGCGCGGCTGGCTGAAGCGCGAGCGCTCCCGCGACGACGCGCGCAAGTCGTATCTGCATCTCACGGCGAAGGGCAGGGCAGCGTTCGACGCGCTGGACGCGCGCTCTCATCGCGAAATGGCCGGATTGCTGGCGCCGTTGTCGCGCGACAAGCAGGCGACGCTGCAAGCGCACTTGCAGGGTGTGCAGTCGCTGCTCGGCACGCAGCCGACCGCACATGGGGAGCTGACGCTGCGCACGCACCGGCCCGGTGACATGGGCTGGGTCATTCAGAAGCACGGCGAGTTCTACGCGCAAGCGTTCGGCTGGAACACCGACTTCGAGGCGCTGGTCGCGGAGATCTGTGCGAAATTCCTGCGCGAGCTCGATCCGGCGCGCGAGCGCTGCTGGATTGCGGAGCGCGACGGCGCGGCCGTCGGCTGCATCATGCTGGTGAAGCACTCGCGCACGGTGGCGAAGTTGCGGCTGCTGCTGGTCGATCCGAGCCAGCACGGCATGGGAGTCGGCAACCGGTTGGTGGAGGAATGCCTCGCCTTTGCGCGCGCTGCGGGCTACCGCAAGGTGACCTTGTGGACGCAAAGCATTCTCAGCGCCGCCCGCAAGCTCTACGAAGGTCATGGCTTCTGTAAAGTCGCCGCGCAACCGCACGAGAGCTTCGGCGCCAGGCTGATCGCGGAGACCTGGGACCTGGATCTGTAGCGCGCGGCGGCGCAGAAGGACGAGCGCGCCGGCCGGTATTTCAAGCGGCATCGACCCGAGTACACTGCGCCGATGGCTTCCCGCTATCGCGCGCTTGCCGCGTACTCGGCGCTGCTCGCCGCCGGTGCCTGCGCGTGGTTGGCTGTCGAGCTGCCGGCAGCGCATGAGTTTCCGCCGGCGTGGGCCGTCGCGATCGCCGTCGTCGCCTGCCTGTTCGTGTTCCAGTTCGGCCTGCAGACCCGCATCGGTCTCATATCGATGGAGCGCGTGCCGCAGATCGGTCTGTTGCTGGTCTTCGACCCGGCGGTCGCCGCTGCGATCTGCGCGACTGCCTCCTTCATCTGGCCGCTGTTCAATCGAGCCTACAGCAAGGGCTCGACCACGTTCGCTGCGCTGCGCGCCTTGCATAACGCTGCGATGACCGTCCTCATGCTGCTCGCCGCCGGCGCGGTGTATGCGGCAGCGGGTGGCGAGTATCCACTGCGGAATCTCGGCCTCGCTGATCTGTGGCCGCTGGTTGCGATGGCGGTCGCGGCTCAGCTCGTGAACACCGGAGTGATGACGCTGTTCTTCCTGTTCGATCGTCGTGACGTGCGCAGCATGCTGCAGCCCGCTTACGTGCTGTCGGACTTCGTCTTCGTGCCTGCAGGTGTACTGGCCGCGCTGCTCTACAACGCCGGCCAGCCCTCGCTGTTCGCGCTGTTTGCAGTGGTAATGCTCGTCTTCGTGCTGAGCTTCAACAGCATCGGCGTTGCCGCGAGCGCGGCCGAGCGTCGCGGACCGATGGCGAAGCTGTTCGAGTCGAGCCGCGCTCTGCACGGCGCCCGGCGCATCGACGAGCTCGGTGAGCGCATTCTCACGGAGACGCGCACGCTGCTGCAGTTCGACGAGTTCTACTTCGTGCTGGTCGAGCCCGGCCAGCAGGTCCTCGACTTTCGCGTGCACGAGCGCGCCGGCGAGCGCCAGCCTGGCCGCGTCAAGAGCGTGAACGCCGGGTTGTTCGGCTGGACGGTCGAGCGGCGCGAATCGCTGCTCGTCGAGGACTGGTCGCGCGCGCCGCCGGAGCTGCGTCAGCGCGCTGAGACGACCGGCAAGGAAACCGGCTCGGTGATCGTCGTGCCGCTGATCGAGCGCGGCGCGGTGACGGGACTGCTCAGCGTGCAGCACACGGACAAGGGCGTGTATTCGCAGGCGGATCTGCATCTGATGGAACAGCTCGCCGCGCAAGTTGCGCCAGCCGTGGCCGACGCGCGTGCGTTCGAAGATCTCGAGGATTATCGAATGCGGCTGGAGCTGCGCGTCACCGAGCGCACGCACGAGCTGGAGAAAGCCGGTACCGAGAAGGAGCGCCTGATCGGGGCGCTGCGCGAGCGCAGCCTCAAGCTCGAGCGCGAGTCGCGGGAAGATCCGCTCACCGGGCTGGCCAATCGCCGGCACTTTGTGCAGCGGCTCGCCGCGGAGATGGAGGTCGCGCTCGCCGTGGGTCATCCGCTGAGCATCGCGGTCGGCGACCTCGATCACTTCAAGGTGATCAACGACCAGCTGGGACACGCGATCGGCGACAAGGTGCTGAACGAAGTCGCGGCATTGATGCGGGCCGAGTGCCGGCCGAGCGACCTGGTCGCGCGCATCGGCGGCGAGGAGTTCGCGCTGATCCTGCCTGGACTGTCACAGCAGACCGGGCTCGAGCTCTGCGAGCGGCTGCGCGCCTGCGTCGAGCGTCACGACTGGAGCAAAGTGCAGCCGGATCTCAACGTCACGCTGAGCATCGGGTTGACGCAGTGGGACGGCAGCGCGGAAGTGCCGGAGCTGCTGCAGGCCGCGGACATCAAGCTTTATCGAGCGAAGCGCGCGGGCAGAAACCAAGTAGCGTGAGCAGCTAGCGTTGGACCAGGGAGAACCGGCGTGGGTAACCCGGTCATACGTTGCGAGGACGCGGTCCGGTCGCGTCTGTCTACGTGACTTGAATGTGCTATCGTTTCGACCGAGACCGAACTGGCAAGAGCTGGCGCAGAGTTGCGTGGAACTGCTACCTAACCGATTGAAGGATGACTGCATTACCGAAGCACTGCTGGAGCTGCGCTTCTCGGTTGATGAGTTGGACGAGATCACGATTGGTAAGCTATCCAGCTTCTCGCCTTGGTCGAATTTCAAAAAGAATCGGTTACCTGCAGCTCACATCCCGCAGCCCATCCGTACAATGGACCCAGCGCTGCAGCACCAACCTACGATCGAGTTGGTCGCTCCCGATCAGACTCGCCGTGTTCGAATCGGGTCATCGGTGATTTCATATCACTGTGTTGGACGTTACGTCGGCTGGGCCACCTTCCAGCCCGAACTGAACGCCATGATCGACCACTTCTACAGCGCAATTGGCGGAGTAGTTGCTCGACGTATAGGTCTTCGCTATCTCAACTTGCTCACGGGTCGCCGGCATTCCGTAAGTTCCCTCGGTGACACCGCGCTGAAGGTCACCGTCCGAGACGCGGTCGTCACTGGGCCGCTGAATGTCAACTATGAGCAGCAAGCAGCCGAGGATCACTTCGTGATGATCCGCATGGCGACACCGCAGTTTGTTTTGGGTGTGACAGATCCGGAGACGGCACTCGTCGTCGACGTAGACGTGTATACGCCGGCTACGTTCATGTGTCTCGACGCTCGCGCTTCCCAGGACTGGGTTGACCAGGCGCATACGCTCGAAAAGAGATCGTTCTTCCGCTTGTTTCCGGATGCATTGGTCAAGAGCTGGGAGGCATAGATGAATATCTCGATTGCGGGATCGGGGCTTGCCAGCCTCTCGTATGTGCTGTTCTCCAGCGCTGTCGGATTGGTAATCCCGGACGGTGCCGGTGCAACGAGTCCGCAGCCCTACTGGGCGCATGGCACCACTAATCTGGCGATTGAGCCGGGTCTTATGCCGATATCTTCCGCTGTGTACGTGATGAAAACGTCCGAGGAAGAGTCCTTCTTCAAGGCCCTGCGCAGAAGCCGCAACGTGGTTCACAGGGGCACGCTGCGATAGCCCAACATGGAACTCGCAGCCGCTAGTGCGCTGGTGGAAGGGAATCTCGACTACCGAAGCGGAATGTTCTACGGCTCACCAGCCGACCTGCCTCTCGGCCGTGGACTGATATTCACTCAAGTCCGACAGCCGATCTACGATGTAGAGCAACACCTGTTTATGACGGTCGAGGAGCCCGTGTACATTCTCACGCACGAATGCGACGTGGATCCGGCGAATCAGCGTACGTTCCGCAGCTATCTCTTGGTCTGTCCGATTATTCGCTTCGAAGATTGGCTTGCAGCGTACAGTGAAGATCACAGTGATGACGAACTCGGCGCATTCTTGGGAAACTTGGCGACTCGGCGCGTATCACGTGTCTTTTACCTGCCTCCACTCCCGCCCCTCCTTGGCTATGGGGGGTTGCTCTACTTCAACCAGATTACGCACACGCACGTGTCCGCTGTTTCGTTCGAGGGTGGGAATTGTGTGGCTGCCGTAACCGAGTACGGCCTTACGAAGATCGATCATATGCTCGAGAATCACGTGCTCCGACCAAAGGCTCAGGTTCTGAGTATGGCTCGATGGTAGTAGCGTTCCGTATCCATTTCAGCCGGCTCCCACCTCCACACGGTTCCCGTCAGTGCGGATGCTCTGCGTAGTGCTGTCGCAATAGATCCTTGCCGTAATCATTCCCGTTCGGTGTGCGCACCACGGCGTGTACGTGCTCGCGGTACGGGACGTCCGCGTACAGGTGCCGCAGGTTCGCCGGCTTCTGGTGGTCGAACTCGATCAGGATGACCGGGCTGTGGATGCGGTAATAGAAGACTGAGCTCGCCTCGGTGCCGCCGATCCACGCGAAGTAGGTGTCGTTCATGCGCGCGTCGACCTGGTCGATCTCGACGCGAGCATGGTCGTCGCGCAGGTTGTGCACGTAGAGCCCGATGAGGCTCAGCAGCTGGCGCTTCTGCGACTCGCTCAGCGTCCGCACCGGCACGCCGGCGTAGTCGAGCACGACGTTGTCCTTGAACGCTTCGGTGAGATTGTCGTTGCCGGGCTTGTCCCCGCGCAGCGTCGCGAGCTTGCGCTGCTCCGGCGTGAGCGATTTCATGAACGCGAGGCCGGCATCCTGCTCGTCCTTCATGACGCGCGTGCCGCGATACTTGCCGCCCTCGGCATAGGTCGGCTCGGAGCCCCAGAACGACGGCGTCATGACGACCTGGTCGCCGAGCACGAAGTAGTTGACGATCAAATGATGGCCGTCGAGCTGCCAGCCCCACGGCTCGCTCGCCGACGGCGTGCCCATCACCGTGATCCAGTAGAGCCACTCGCCGTACTCGACGAAGTTGTCGTGGTTGAGCTCGCCGAGGGTATGGTTGAGCTTCATGATGTCGCGGCTGAGCTTCATCCCCTTCGCGCTCAGCGACGCGCGCATCAAGCCGAACGCGGCTTCGCGCTGCGCTTGCGTCATGTCCTTGAAGCCGGTGCCCTGGCGGACGTAGAAGCTCTGGTTCATCCACTTGCGCCACTCCAGGTCGTCCACCGGGAACTGCGTCCTGCGCCGCTGCTCTTCGCTGAGCGCGGCCAGAAACTTCTCGGCGGCGACGCGCACGGGCTCGGTGGAAACGCCGGTGGAGCGCACCGGAAACAGTCCTTTGAGCGTCTCGCCGTTGGTGGTGATGCCCTTGAACGGCTCGGCCAGGCCCTTTGCTTCGGCTTCGCGCGACATCGCGGGGAAGCGTGCGACGCGATCGCCGGCCGGCGCCGGTTGCGACGGCGTCTGGGCAGGTGCGATCCAGCTGAGCGCGAGCCCGGCGGCGACCAGCAGACTCGCACGAATCGATTTGCGCATCGTTCCCCCGCGTGCAGCGATGTGAGCCGGCGCATGCGCGCCGACGCTATCCTGCCACGGGTGCGACCGGAAAAACTATTCGCGCGCGAAGCCGATGCGCCAGGCTTCGACCCACTTGTCGCCGCTTTGCTGCCCGGTCACCGCGAGCATCCGGCTGTCGCCTTCGAAACGCCAGATCGTCCGCAGCAGCATGGTCTTGCCGCCCTGCTCGTACCGCTCCTCGGGGAAGCGCAACTCGTTCTGCGCCGGCTGCACGTCGCCTTCGCTGTAGCCGCCTGCGCTGTTGAAGTAGTGGAAGACGATGCGCTGATCCTTGCCGTCGAAGCGGTACCAGGTCTCGCCGCCGTACGGGGCGCGCTTGCCGGTGACGACGTGCTTGTCGTGCAGGAACTTGCCGTCGTAGGTCCATTCGAAGCAGTGACGGTCCCAGCTCCCGCCCTCGGCGAACTCGCCCTTCCAGGAGTGTCCCGCCAACCGCGCCAGCGGCGCGAGCGGCGATTCCGCCGCGGGTGCCGCCGTCACGCATGCAATCGAGCCGAGCAATGCAACACCGAGCGGCAGATGCTCTCGATGCGCTCGGCCCCCGCCGTGCGCGTGAGCATGTCGACTGCGATCCGCGCATCGGCACGCAGCTTGACGCGACTCTGCGCAAGCCGTTGGCGCACGAAGTCGCACAGCACCTGCCGAATCGTCGCGGATGGTTCCCTGGATGGCGAGTCCATGACCATGTCACTGCGTTGCAGTCTCCGGCCAGCTGCCGCTGACGACCTTCCCGCCGACCACCGTCGCGAGCACTTTCGCCTCGCGGATCTGCTCCGGCGGAATGCTGAACAGGTCGCGGTCGATCATCACGAGGTCGGCGAGCTTGCCCGCCATCAGCGTGCCTTTGCGCGACTCGTCGAACGACGCGTATGCGCCGCCCAGGGTGTATGCGCGCAATGCTTCCTCGACCGTGATCTTCTGCGCCGGGACCCAGCCGTCGGGGTTCTTGTCGTCGAGCGTGCGGCGCGTGACTGCTGCATAGATGCCTTCCAGCGGCGTCGCCGGCGCGACGGACCAGTCGCTGCCGAAAGCGAGCCGCGCTTTCGCGTCGAGCAATGAGCGGAACGCGTACGTCGTGGCGATTCGCTTGCCGATGAGTTGCTCGGCCCAGCGACCGTCGTCGATGGCGTGATACGGCTGCATGCTCGCGATCACGTCGAGCTGTGCAAAGCGTGGGATGTCACGCTCACGCAGATGCTGCGTGTGCTCGACCCGGAAGCGGCGATCGCGCGCGCCGTCCTCTTTTTCCACGCGCTCGTAGATGTCGAGCAGCATGCCGATGGCGCGATCGCCGATCGCATGGACCATCACCTGCAGCCCGGCCTTGTCGGCGCCGGAGATCCACTCGTACATCTTCTCCGGCGGATTCAGCAGCAGGCCGCGATCCTTCGGCGCGTCCGCGAACGGCTCGTCGAACGCTGCGGTGTGCGAGCCGAGCGAGCCGTCCATGAAACCTTTCAGCCCGCCGACGCGCAGCCACTCATCGCCGCGGCCGTCGGCGCCGCCGTACACCTTCGCCGCTACCGCATCGCGCAGCTTCTGCCAGTCGGCAAGCGGCGTGACTGCGTAGATGCGCGTCGTCAGCGAATTCGTTCTCGCAGCGCGAGCGAATGTCTCGAGGTCGTCCCACGAGCCCATGTTGTGCACGGTGGTGACGCCTTGCTCGTTGACGTACTTCATCGCCGCGAGCAGCGCGCGATCCTTCATCTCCTGGGAAAACTCCGGCACGACGGCGTCGACCAATCCCATCGCGTTGTCCTTGAGCACGCCCGTCGGCTCGCCCTTGCTGTCGCGAACGATGGCGCCGCCGGCAACGTCTTTGGTCGCGCGCGTGACGCCGGCCAGTTTCAGCGCGACGCCGTTGGCGAGCGACATGTGGCCGTCGAGCCGGTTGAGCCACACCGGATGATCCGGCGTGGCCGCATCGATCCAGCCGCGCGTGGGCAGCTCGCCGCCCCACAGCGTGTGGTCCCAGTTGCCGCCCATGATCCAGGTGCCGGCGGGCACGGTCGCCGCGAAAGCCTTGATGCGCGCAACGAACTCTTCACGCGTCCCGGCATCGCGCAGTTGCACGGAGGCGAGCGCGAATCCGGCGTCACGGAAGTGCACGTGCGCGTCGGTGAAGCCCGGCACCATCAGCCGGCCGCCGGCATCGACGACCTGTGCGGCGTTCGCTCTGCGGGCGCCGTCGCTCGTGCCGACGAACGACAGCGTCGCGCCGTCGATCACCAGCGCCTCGGCCCAGGGGTGCGCGTCATCGCCGGTCCAGACTCTGGCGTTGACGATCGCCAGCGTGCCGGGCTTGGCGGCAGGCAATGACGGTTGCCTGGAGCAGGCGGCAGCACTCAGGACGCATACGAACACGATCGGGAGTTTGCGCAGCATTGGCTGTTCTCGGTGCGGTGGCTCAATCGGCGTGAGCTGAATTTGTGTGCGCATCATCACACACTCACAGCAGGCGACGGGTCCGCCACGCCTCCAGGCGGCCCGGTTCATGAATGGAGCATGAATGGCCTCCAGCAGCGACCGGCCCGGCGTGCGCGCGGCCAATCGTGCGCTGGGAGCTTGCAAAGACGATGCCGAATGTGTGGAATCGCCCGCTCGGGGCAAGGTACGCCCTGTTGCCGGCTCAAATGGGGAGAATCATGCGAATCGCGTTGACGAGTGCGTTGATGATGATGGCCACGCTCGCCTGGGCGGCTGAGCCGCAGGCTCCCGCGGACACCAAGACGGAAGCTGCGGCCGCGACGTCCGAGAAGCCGGCCGAGCAAGCTGCGGCCGACAGCACGACTGCTGCCATCGCGCCGGCGGAAGAGCCGAAAGGTTTCAAGCCGCCGCCCGGCTATCGCGCCAAGCGCGTCAACGGCGAGCAGGTCTACTGCACGAAGATCGTGGTGCTCGGCTCGCGCTTCGCCAAGGAAGACTGCCGCAGCGAAAGCCAGTTGCGCGATCTCGAGGCGCAGAAGGCCAGCATGCGCGGCGAGATGGACCAGAAGAACCGCGTCTGCGCGTCCGCCAACGGTGCCTGCGGCGGCAACTGATCCGCTTTCCAGACAAGGAGTGCCCATGCGTACTGCATTACTGTCGACTGTGTTGATGGTGGCGGTGGCAGGAGCCGCGACTGAAGAGCCGAGCGCTGCGGATGCCCAAGCGCAGGTGAAAAAAGAAGAGGCCGCGCCGTCCAAGCCGGCCGACAAAGCGACCGCGGACGAGCGCGTCGTGATGATCGATGTCCAGGACGGGGACAAGGACAAGGGCGAGGCCAGACCCTTCAAGCCGCCGCCGGGCTACAAGCCGAAACGCTTGAACGGCGAGCAGGTCTATTGCGCCAAGCTGGTGGTGCTCGGCTCGCGCTTCCCGAAGGAAGACTGCCGCACCGCAGCGGATCTGCGCGAGCTGGAACTCAGAAAAGCAGAGATGCGTAACGACGTGGAACGCACCAGGTCGATCTGCACCAGCGACAACGGCGGCTGCGGCATGGACTGACGATCACGATCGCACCGCGCAGCCACGGGAGCGCGCGCCACGTCGGCTGGCGATTCGTTCTCGTCTACGCCCTGGCTTACGCCGGGACCTGGATCGCGCTGCTCACCCCCGTCCTGATCACGATCGCGTTGAAGATCCGCCAGCTCACGCCGGCGGACGCTGCGGCCAATCACTCGCTGGTTCTGAGCGTCGGCGCGTTCTTCGCGCTGGCGAGTAATCCGCTCTGGGGACGGTTGAGCGATCGCACGGTGGCGCGCTTCGGCATGCGCCGGCCATGGCTGATCGGCGGCGCGCTAGGTGGTACCGCCGCGCTGCTGATCGTGGCGCGCGCAGACACGATTGCGATGGTGCTGATCGGCTGGTGCCTCGCGCAGATATCGTTCAACGCTGTGCTCGCGGCGCTGGTCGCAGTGCTGCCGGATCAAGTGCCGGCGCAACAGCGCGGCACGGTCGCGGGCGTGCTCGGCATTTGCATGCCGCTCGGTCAGCTCGCCGGAACGTTCGTCGTGGGCTCCGTTGCGGCATCGACGCTCACCAAGTTCATGGTGCCGGCCGTCATCGGCGCGGCTGCGATCCTGGTGTTCGCGCTCACACTCGCCGACCGTCGGCTCGGGGCGAGCGAGCCGGTGCGTGCGACGGTTCGCTGGTACTGGGTCAGTCCGCGCCGCTATCCCGATTTTGCATGGGCGTGGCTGAGCCGGTTCCTGGTCGTGCTCGGCACGGCATTCGTCACGACGTATCAGCCGTTCTATCTCACCGACAAGCTCGGTCTGCCCGACAGCGCAGTGCCGGGACTGATCTTCCGCTCGATGCTCGTGCAGTCGAGCATGGTCGTAGTCGTGAGCGTGATCGGCGGGCGCTTGTCCGATGTCCTGCAGCGGCGCAAGGCGTTCGTAGTCGGCGGCGCGATCGTGTATGCGATCGGGCTGTGGAGCATCGCGCTGGCGGACTCGTACGCTGCGTTCCTCGCCGCCATGGCCGCGACCGGCATCGGCCACGGCCTGTACTTCGCGGTGGATCTTGCGCTGATCACCGAAGTGCTGCCGGACCGCGAGCGCGACGCAGCCAAGGATCTCGGCATTCTGAACATCACCAACGCTCTGCCGCAGTCGGTGGCGCCGGCGCTGGCGCCCGCCATCCTCGCAGTCAGCGGCGGCGACTACGCCTGGGTGTTCGCCGCCGCCGGCGCCGTCGCACTGGCCGGCTCGCTCGCGATCCTGCCCGTCCGGGGTGTCCGCTAGCTCCGGCCGATTGGTCCTGTCGGGTAACAAGTACCAACGTTGTCATGCTGTAAATTAGGCACTTGTCGCAGTGTCTATGTTCATCATCCGATGAAAATTGACAACGTTGTCTCCAGAGGAGTATTGCTGAGCGCGGCACGGACAGCAGTCGGGCTGCGGCCCGACTGCGAGACATAAGCATTAGCTAGGGGGAACCAGTCATGAGCTCATCGAAGTCTCCGGCACTGGCTGTCGCTGCGGTGCTCTGCGGTGGCGCGCTGGCGAGCACCATTCCGGCCCGGGCGGCGCAGACCAACGTCGCCGGGCAGCCGGTCATCGAAGAAGTGATCGTCTCGGTCGAGCGCATCGAGCAGAGCCTGCAGAGCTACGAAGGCACCGCCGCGGTGCTGCAGCAGGCGCAGCTCGACGCAGTCGGTGCGAGCGACCTGCTCGACCTGCCGGCGCTGATGCCGGGCGTCGAGATCACCAACTACGAGGACAACACCGAGCTGTTCGTGCGCGGCATCGGCAGCAACGCCAACACGGAGCTGGGCGATCCGGCAATCGCGCCGCATCTGGACGACGTGTACGTGCCGCGACCGCGCGGCCTGGGCGTTGCGTTCTTCGACATCGAGCGCGTCGAAGTGAACGTCGGGCCGCAAGGCACCGTGCGCGGCCGCAACGCTCTGGGAGGCTCGATCAACATCGTCTCGCGCAAGCCGAAGCTGGACACCTTCGAGGGCTACGCGGAATACGCGGTCGGCGATTACGATCAGCAGGAGCTGCGCGGCGCGCTGAACGTTCCGCTGGGCAAGCAGGTCGCCGCGCGCTTCGCGGTCTACTCCGCGCAGCACGACGAGTACGTGCGCAACACCGGGCCGCTCACCAACCTGCTCGGCTGGGAATCGCAGGACGATCTCGGTGCGCGCGCACACTTCCTGTTCCAGCCGTCCGAAGGCCTTTCCGTGCTGCTGTCCGGCGACTACCTCAGCTCGAAGGGCACCGGCTCGCGCGGCGTCGACTTCTTCAACGCGGCGAGCCAGGGCCGCACCTATGACGACTTCGGCGATCCGCGCAAGGTCAACCAGGTCGGCTTCAGCCCGGTGCAGGACACCGATCACTGGGGACTCGCGCTCAACGCGACCTATCGCACCGACTGGCTCAACGTGCAGTACATCGGCGGCTATCGCGACCTGCACTACACCAACAGCCTGTCGACGAGCGGCCGCAACTACGATTTCGCCGGCGACGAGCGCCAGCAGGTGATCCGCGGCAACCTCACCAGTCCCGACGGCCCGCTTGCGGACGAGTTCATCAGCGAGCGCTACTACGGCAACTACAGCGCGCTCATCTGGGACGCGAAGTCCGAGAGCCGCACGCACGAGCTGCGCTTCACCTCGCCGGACAGCGCCGACAAGATCACCTGGGCAGTCGGCCTGTACAAGTTCAAGGAAGAGCAGGGCGTGTTCCTCGGCATCCCGCTCGACTATTCAACCGACCTCGCGTACCTGGAGTTCAACCAGGGCTCGACGCTCGGCGAGTCCAAGTCCGCCTACGCGGACGTCACCTGGGCAGTCACCGATCGACTGCGCCTCACGGCCGGCGCGCGCTATTCCGAAGAGAGCAAGGAGCGCGAGGGCTTCAACTTCATCGCCGGCTTCAACACCAACGGCGTGGCGATGCGCGTCGGCACGCCGGGCTTCCGCATGACCGGGCTCGGCCGCGCCGTCAAGAATCCGGACGCGGACGGCGATGGCGTGCGCAACACGCTCAACGACCTGATCCTGCTGTATCGCGCCGGCGTGCGCACGTTCGGCGTGAACGACACGCTCGACGAGTTCCTGGCCGGCAACTGTGTCGACGTGAGCGACTTCCAGGGCACCTGCGCCAATTATCCCGGCCTGGGATTCGGCTTCGGCGGCGCGACCGTGCAGTTCGGCGAGAACTCCGACAACTACGTCGACTGGCGCTTGCGCGTCGGCTATGACCTCACCGACCGCAACCTGCTGTACTTCCTGGTCGCGACCGGCAACAAGGCGCCGAGCTTCAACGACACGATCGACCTCGACACGGGCCCGGGGGAACAGCTGTTCACCCCGCCGGTCGGCCCCGAGAAGAACACCATGTTCGAGGTCGGCTCGAAGAACACACTCGACGTCGGCGGCCGGCCGCTGGTCCTCAACGCTTCGGCCTACTATTTCAAGTACAAGGACCAGGTGTTCAGCACGGTGGTGGGCACGGAGCTGCTCGACAACGATCCGAACAACGATGGCGGCTGCCTCGACAGCGATCCGAACACCGCCTGCAGCAACGTCACGCTGAACCAGAACGTGGGCGAGTCGCGCAACATGGGCGTGCAGCTCGACGCCGCATATCAGCTCGCCAACGGCTTCAACATGGGTGGCACGCTGCTGTGGCAGGACACGCAGTACGAGGACGGCTCCGTCGTCAGCGACAACCGCCGTGCCAGCCCGGCCGGCGGCAGTCTGCTGGTGGACCTCGGCGGCAACGAGCTGCCGCGCACGCCGCCGTTGACGCTGAACGTGCGCTTCGGCCAGGAGTACGAGATCGCCACCGGCTCGCTCGACTGGACCGCGTCGGCAACGTACAAGACGTCCTACTTCCTGACCGCGTTCAACGGCGGCTCCGGCAATGACGGCGGACGCGAGGTGACTTCGGTGGACGAGAACAACGTCGCAAATGGCTTCGGTGCAGAGCTGCTGCGGCTGCGCGACGAGGTCGACAGCTACTTCCATCTCGATCTCGGCGTCGGCTATACGCACGCCGGCGGGCTGTTGCGCGTCGAGGCGTTCGCCAACAACGTGACCGACGAGGCGCATGGCACGCAGGCCATCGTCGACACCGGCACGCAGGAGTTCGTCTTCAATCCGCCGCGGACCTATGGGTTGCGGATGCGGGTGAGCTTCTGATGAGGACGCATGCCGGCAAGCTCGTGCTGATTTTCGCGGGCGCCGCGCTGTGCGGCGCGGCGTCGGCGGATCAGGACCCGCAGCTCGAAGCGAAAGTCGCCGCGCTGCTCGCGCGCATGACGCTCGAGCAGAAGATCGCGCAGATGGTGCAGGCAGATATCCGCAGCGTCACGCCGGACGACGTTCGCAAGTACCGGCTCGGCTCGGTGTTGAACGGCGGTGGCGCGTGGCCCGGCGAGAACAAGCACGCGAGCGTCGCCGACTGGCTGGCGCTCGCCGACAGTTTCCACGACGCGTCGATGGACACCGCGAATGGCCAGCTCGCCATTCCGGTCATGTGGGGCACGGATGCCGTGCATGGTCACAACAACGTGATCGGTGCGACCTTGTTTCCGCACAACATCGGGCTCGGCGCCGCGCACGATCCCGATCTGATCGAGCGCATCGGCGCAGTCACGGCGCGCGAAGTAGCTGTCACCGGCCTCGACTGGGCCTTCGCGCCAGTCGTCGCAGTGGTGCGCGACGATCGTTGGGGTCGCACGTACGAAAGCTACTCCGAAGATCCAGAGCTCGTACGGACGTATGCGGATCGCGCGGTGCGCGGGCTCCAGGGCGCGCCCGGCTCGCGCCAATTTCTCGACGCCGCTCACGTGCTCGCGAGCGCGAAGCACTTCATCGGCGACGGCGGTACGAGCGGCGGTGTCGACCGCGGCGACACGCAGCTCAGTGAAGCCGACCTGCTGCGCATCCACGGGCAAGGCTACGTCGCCGCGATCGGCGCGGGCGTGCAGACGGTCATGGCTTCCTACAACAGCTGGAACGGGCTGAAGGTTCACGGCCAGCAGCATCTGCTCACCGAGGTGTTGAAGCAGCGCATGGGCTTCGACGGCATCGTGGTGAGCGACTGGGACGGCGTCGACGAGGTGCAGGGCTGCTCGAAGGACAAGTGCGCGCAAGCCATCAATGCCGGCATCGACATGGCGATGGTGCCGACCGACTGGAAGAATTTCCTGACCAACACGCTCGACCAGGTGCGCAGCGAGAAGATTCCGCTGGCGCGCGTCGACGACGCCGTAACACGCATCCTGCGCGTGAAGTATCGCGCGGGGTTGTTCGAGCGCGGCCGTCCTTCGTCGCGTCCGCTGGCCAACAAGGTCGAGCTGCTCGGTGCGCCGGAGCATCGCGAGCTGGCACGCCAGGCGGTGCGCGAGTCGCTGGTGCTGCTCAAGAACGAGCGCGGACTGCTGCCGTTGCGACGCAAGTCGCACGTGCTCGTGGTCGGCGAGGGCGCCGACAACATCCCGCAGCAGACCGGCGGCTGGACGCTGACCTGGCAAGGTACCGGCAACAGCAATGCAGATTTCCCGGGCGCGACCTCGATCTTCCAGGGCATCGCGCGCACGGTGCAGCAGGGAGGCGGCAAAGCGAGCTCGAGCGCCGACGGCCTGCAGTCGCGGCCGGACGTCGCCATCGTGGTCTTCGGCGAATCCCCCTATGCCGAATGGTTTGGCGACCTCGAGTCGATCGACTACGCCGGCGGCGCCGGGCTCGCGTTGCTGCAGCAGTTGCAACAGCAGTCCGTGCCGCGCGTCTGCGTGTTCCTGAGCGGCCGCCCGCTGTGGATCGAGCCCGAGCTCGCCCTGTGCAATGCGTTCGTCGCCGCGTGGCTGCCGGGCAGCGAGGGCGGCGGTATCGCCGACGTGCTGTTCCGCAAGGCCGACGGCCGCGTCAACTACGGTTTCACCGGCAAGCTGTCGTTCTCGTGGCCGCGCGCCGCGACCCAGACGAGCCTCAATCGTAACGACGGCAGCTACGACCCGCTGTTTCCGTACGGGTTCGGCCTGCGGTACTGATGCGGTTTAGAATATCTCCGCCATGACAATCGCCACGATCCGCGACGTCGCAGCGCAGGCGCGCGTATCGATAAAAACAGTCTCGCGCGTCATCAACAACGTCAAGAGCGTCAAGCCGCACACGCGCGAGCGCGTGCTGCGCGTGATCCAGAAGCTCGACTATCACCCGAGCCCGTCGGCCCGCGGACTCGGCGGCAGCCGCTCCTACCTGATCAGCCTGCTGTACGACGTGTCCTGTGCGTACTACGCCACGGGCGTGCTCGGCGGCGTGCTGGAGACGTGCCGCGCCGCGCACTACCAGGTCGTGATGCAGCCGTGCGACTACAAGTCGCCTGCGCTGACCGATGAAGTGTCGCGCAACCTGCGGCAGTCGCGCGCCGACGGCGTGATCGTCACGCCGCCGCTGTCGGACATGAAGGCGCTCAAGACTTTGCTCGAAGAGCAGAACACGCCGTTCGTACGCATCGCGCCGGCCGAGCACGCGGACGATCGTCGCAGCGTGTACACCAACGATCGCGAGAGCTGCGCAAAGATGACGGAGCAGCTCGGCGGGCTCGGCCACACCCGCATCGGCTTCATCGTCGGCAATCCGGATCACGCGGCGGTTGCGGACCGCTACCAGGGTTATCGCGACGGCCTGCGCAAGTGCGGGCTCGCGCTCGACAAGAAGCTGGTCGTGCAGGGCTACAACTCCTACGACTCCGGCGTCGAGTGCGCACGCAAGCTCCTGCAGGCGCCGGCCGCGAAGCGGCCGACCGCGATCTTCGCCAGCAATGACGAGATGGCTGCCGGCGTGCTCGCCGTCGCTCACGGGCTGGGATTGGCGATTCCCGAAGATCTCTCGGTCGTGGGCTTCGACGACGTACCGCTCGCCAGCCAGGTCTGGCCGGCGTTGACTACGATCCGCCAGCCGATTCCGGCGATGGCGGCACAGGCAGCGGAGTTGTTGCTGCGCCAGCTGCGCGGCGAGCCCTACGACCGGTCGGGCCATGTGGTGGAGTCGGCGCTCATGTTCCGGCAATCGCATGGGCCGTCCCGCGACCGGAGTATGATCGGCCGCGCGCGCACGCAACGCCGCGTCAGCGAATAACGTTGGGACACCATGGACGAAGCAACCGCCGAGGTCGAGGCGGCGCGTGAGCGGCCGCCGGCCAGGCCCGCCGCGCGCAAGCTCGTGAAGTGGGGCATCGCCGCCGTAGTGCTGCTCGCGGTAATCGTTGCCGGCATTTATTACTGGATCGAGTCGCAACACTACGTCTCGACCGAGAACGCATACGTCAACGCCAATCGCATCGACATCGCGGCGCAGGTCTCGGGACCGATCGTCGCGATCCACGTGCGCGATCAGCAGCAGGTGAAGAAGGGCGACCTGCTGGTCGAGATCGATCAACGGCCGTACCGGATCGCGGCCGATTCGGCGCAAGCCCAGCTCGAGCTGGCCTATCAGACGACGTCGCAGGAATCCGCCGCGGTCGCTGCGGCACGCGCGCAGGTGACGCAGCGCCAGGCCGAATTGCGTAACGCGCAATCGAACGAGCGGCGCGTCCGCGACCTGATCGAGCGCAAGCTCATCTCGCAGCAGAGCGCGGAAGCGATGATCACCGAAGCGGAGACGGCGCAGGCCGCGGTCCATGCAGCCGACGCGAATCTGCAGCAGGCGCTCAGCGCGCTGGGCGAAGCGGGCAAGCGCAACGCCACGGTCCGCGCAGCGATTTCGCGGCTGGACCAGGCCAACCTCGATCTCGAATACACGCGCATCACCGCGCCCTCGGGCGGCAGGATTGCGAACTTCGGGCTGCGGCCCGGCAGCAGCGTGCAGGCCGGCATCGTGCTGTTCGCGATCATCAGCGACGAGGAATACTGGGTCGACGCCAATTTCAAGGAGACCGAGCTCGACCGCATCCGCCCCGAGCAGCGCGCGACCATCGAAGTCGACATGTACCGGCACCACGAGTTTCACGGCGTCGTCGAAAGTCTCAGCGCGGGCAGCGGCACGGCGTTCTCGCTGCTGCCGGCGCAGAACGCGACCGGCAACTGGGTCAAGGTCACGCAGCGCGTGCCGGTGCGCATTCGCGTGCTCGACCCGGATCCGAAGTACCCGCTGCGCGTCGGCACGACGGCGACGGTGCGCGTCACGCTGGAGCCGGGCTGAAGCCCGACCTGCCGACATGTATCAGAAGATCCTGCTTTGCTATGACGGCACGGTCGAAGGACGCCGTGCTCTGCGGCAAGGCGCCGATGTCGCGATGGCGATGCAGGCGCACGCCTATCTGCTGGCGATCTGCCGCGACATGGTGTCGAGCGCGGTGCCGGAAGGAGTCACGCCCGAGCTGGTGAGCTGCGAGCAGGAGACTGCGCAGAGCCTGCTCAACGAAGGCGTGCAGTGGCTGCGCGACCACGACGTTCCGGCGGAAGGCATGCTCGTGTACGGCGATCCGCTGGTGCACATCCCGAAGATCGCCGGGCAGATCGGCGCCGACCTCATCGTGGTCGGCTACCGTTATCGCAGCCGCTTCCAGAAGTGGTGGAGCGAGGCGGAGGAAACGCGGCTGCTCGATCGCATCTCCTGCAGCATCCTCGTTGCGATGGCGCCGCCGCCGGCCTGAGTCGACAGATGAGCGCCACTGCGCCTGCCGCGCCGCTCGAGCCGCACGCCGTCGCGCCTGCCGAGCGCCTGATGATCACCTTCGCGGTGATGTCGGCGACGCTGATCCAGGTGCTCGACACGACCATCGTCAACGTCGCGCTGCCGCACATGGCCGGCCAGCTCGGCGCGACGTCCGACCAGATCAGCTGGGTGCTGACCAGCTATCTCGTGTCGTCCGCGATCTGCATGCCGCTGACCGGCTACATGGCGGACATCCTCGGCCGCAAGCGCTTCCTGCTCACGTGCATCGCCGGCTTCGTCGTCGCCTCGGCGCTGTGCGGCCTGTCGCAAAGCATCGGGCAGATCGTGTTCTTCCGGCTGTTGCAGGGCGTGTTCGGCGCGGGGCTCGTGCCGCTGTCGCAGGCGATCATGGCCGATGCCTACCCGCGCGAAGACCGCGGCAAGGCGATGGCGATCTGGGGCCTCGGCGTGATGGTCGGCCCGGTCGCGGGCCCGACGCTCGGCGGCTGGCTGACGGACACGGCGAGCTGGCGCTGGACGTTCTACATCAACGTGCCGGTCGGCGCTCTCTCGCTGTTCCTCGCGATGCAGTTCGTGCCCGACACGATGCGGCGCGTGCGGCGCATGGACTGGGCCGGCTTCGCGCTCATGGCGCTCGGCATCGCCGGCCTGCAATACATGCTCGACCGCGGCAACCAGCGCGACTGGTTCCAGGCCAGGGACATCGTGGTCGCGGCGGTCATCGGCGTGCTTTGCCTCGGCGCCTTCGTTGCCTACAGCCTGCGCTACGGCGAGCGCGCGATCTTCAACGTGCGCCTGTTCAGGGACCGCAATTTCGGCGTCGCCTGCCTGATGATGTTGACGATGGGCCTCGGCATGTTCGGCGCGCTGGTGCTGCAGCCGATCCTGCTGGAAGGGCTGCTCGGCTATCCGATAGTCCTGACCGGCCTGGTGATGGCGCCGCGTGGCGTTGCCACGGCGATTGCCATGATCATCGTCGGCAGGCTGGTTTCCAAGGTCGACGCGCGCCTGCTGGTCAGCCTGGGCATCGGTTTCAGCGCGGTCGGCTCGTACATGATGACGTTCTATTCGTTCGACGTGACGACGCTCAACATCATGCTGCCGGCGTTCCTGCAGGGCATCGGCCTCGGCCTGATCTTCGTGCCGCTCTCGACGGTCGCCTACGCGACGCTCGATCGCTCGCGCATGGCCGAAGCGGCCGGCATCTACAGCCTGGTGCGCACGATCGGCTCGTCGATCGGCATCTCGATCGTGTCGACGGTGATGGCGCACCAGGCGCAGATCATCTGGAACGAGCTGGGCGCGAACATCACGCTGTACCAGCAGGAAGTGGTCGACTACCTGCGCCACCTGCACCTGTCGCCGCGCGATCCGCGCGGGCTGGCGCTGATCGCGCAGCAGATCGGCGCGCAGTCGCAGATGATCGCGATGCTGGATGCGTTCAAGCTGATCACGCTCAGTTACATCTTCATGGTGCCGCTGGTATTCCTGCTGCGGAAAGCAAGTCGCGGCGGCGGACCGCCGCCGCCGTCAGCAGAGTAACAGCGCTCATTCATATCTCAGCGCCGTCACCGGCCGCGCCCGCGCAACGACGATCGCATGCGTCGCGACCGTCGCGAGCGCGATGACCACTGCGAGCGCGCTCGCGCCGAGCAGCGTCCACACGTCGATCTCGGTGCGATAGGCGAAGCGCTCCAGCCAGCGATGCATCGCGTACCAGCAGACGGGCCACGCGATCAGGCTCGCCCACAGCACCGGCTTCGTGAACTGCCACAGCAGCATCCGCACGATGTCGCCGCGGCTCGCGCCGAGCGCCTTGCGCACGCCGATCTCCTTCGTGCGTCGCTCTGCAGTGAATGCCGCGAGCCCGAACAAGCCGAGGCACGCGATGAACACGGCGATACCCGCGGCCACCGCGGCCATCTGTCCCTGGCGCAGATCCTCGCGATACACGTCCTCGAGGAACTCGTCGGCGAACCAGCGGTTGACCGGCCGTGGCTCGCCGAGCTGCTGCCACAGCCGGTCGATCGCGGCGAGCGTTTCTGGAATCTGCCGGCCGTCGAGCTTGACGCTGACGATGTCGAAGAAGCCGGCGTCGGTGAAGAACACGACTGGATCGATCGGGGTCCGCAGCGAGCCGATCGGGAAGTCGGCGACCACGCCGACCACTTCGGACGCGACGCCGGTGTTGTAGCGGCCGGGCGGCTGGCGGATCACCTGACCGATCGCTGCTTCCGGCGTGGCGAAACGAAGCATGCGCGCAGCGGTCTCGTTCAGGATCACAGGTCCGATGAAGCGACCATCGCCGCCGCGCGGCCCGACCTCCGCCGGACGATCGGCCGAGAAGAAGCGGCCGGCGAGCGGCTGCTGCATCCCGTACAGCTGGAAGAAGCCTGGCTCTATCGGCACCTCGGCCATCGACAGCTGCGTGCCGTCGGGGCCGAGCACTCCGCCGGACGTGAAGAGGCCATACGGCGTACCGCCGGAGCACGCGGCCGCGCGCACGCCTGGAAGCTTGCGCAGCTCGATCGCAAAGGCATCGCGGCAGGAGCTGCGGATCGCCAGCACCTGGTCCTTGTCGAGCCGCCAGCCTTCGTTCATCGCGAAGTGGACCTGGCGATACACCACCGTCGCCGCGACGATCAGCGTAATCAGGACGGCGAACTGCGCGATCACCAGCGCCTGTCGCACGGCGGCGGATCCGCCAGCAGGCAGCGGCCCGCCCTGGAACACCTGCGCCGGGCGGAAGCGGGACAGCACCAACGCCGGATAGATACCGGCCAGCGCGCCGGTGATCACCGCGAGCGCGGCGATCGCGCCCACGAAGGCAAAGTCGTGCACGTAGCTCAAGCGGATTGCGCGTTGCACGAAGTTGTTGAACGCCGGCAGCAGCAGCTCGACCAGCGCGAAGGCGACGACTACGGCGAGCAGTGCGTACAGGATCGACTCGCCGATGAATTGGATCGTGAGGTCGCGCGGCCGCGCGCCGACCGTCTTGCGGATCGCAATCTCGGTGGCGCGCCGTGCCGCCCGCGCTGTCATCAAGGTCACGAAGTTGATCGCGGCGACTGCAACGATGAGCGCTGCGATCAGCGATACCACGTACAGCACGGTTGCGTTGCCTGCCGGCACCGGGCCGAACTGCGGCAGCGTCATGTGCACGTCTGCAATCGGCACCAGCTTCATCGGCACCGCGAAGTCGGCAGTCTTCGATGCGGCGGCTTCGTACTCTGCAGACATCGCGGGCAACTCGCGCGCAATGCGTTCCGCCGCCATGCCGGGCGGCAGCTTCACGTACGTCCGCGCGTTGAACCCGAGACCGCGCGGCGGCCACGGCGCAGCGTCGGCTGCGGTCAGCGGCGAAAACGACGCGCGCCCCGCCGCAAAGATATCCGGCCGCAGATGAACGTTGGACGGCAGGTCCGGCACGACTGCGGCGACGCGCATCGGATGCTTGCGGTCCAGCTCGAGCATCTCGCCGATCGCGTCGATGCGGCCGAAGTACTTGCGTGCGGCGCTGGCGGTGAGGACGAGTCCATCGGGACGCTGCAGTGCCGTCGCGAGGTTGCCGGCAACAGTCGGCATGCGCAGCACGCTGAAGAATTGCTCGTCTGCAAAATTCACCACCTCGTTGTTCTCGATCTCGCCGCGACGTACGGTGTGCTCCTCGGGTAACAGGCGCGCGATCAGGACGCTCGCTGGCACGCGCGCGCGCAAGCGAACGGCGACGTCCGGATTGGCTGCCTGCGATTCCATCAGCTCACGTCCGGGCACCTTGAGCGAAGCAGCGACCAGGTAGATGCGATCGCCCTGCGGCCACTGCCGGTCGAACGTCAGCTCATCGCGCACGAACAGCGCGATGAGCGTGGCTGCTGCGAATCCCACGGCGAGGCCGACGACGTTGATGGTCGAGTAGAGCTTGTTGCGCGCCAGGTTGCGCAAGGCCGCGAGAATGTAGTGACGCAACATGCTCAGGCCGCCAGCAGCGTTTCGCTGACGACGCGGCCGTCGAGCAGCTTGATCGTGCGCCGCGCGTGCGCCGCGTGCGCGAGCGAATGCGTCACCATCACGACGGTCGTTCCAGCTTCGGCGACGCTGCTGAGCAGGCCCATGACCGTGTCGCCGTTCGCGGTGTCGAGATTGCCGGTCGGCTCATCGGCGAGGATCAACTTCGGACTCGCGACCAGCGCGCGTGCGATTGCGACACGCTGCTGCTGGCCGCCCGACAGCTGCTGCGGCAGATGCCTCGCGCGATGCGGAATCCCGACACGCTCGAGCGCCTCGGCGACCCGGCGCCTGCGCTCGCTCGCGGCGACGCGCCGATAGATCAGCGCGACCTCGACGTTCTGCGCGACCGTGAGGTCGTCGATCAGATTGAAGCTCTGGAAGATGAAGCCGAGCGCGGCGCGGCGCAGCGCGGTGAGCTGCCGCTCCGAGTAGCGCGCCACGTTCTCGCCGCAGAACCAGAAGTCGCCGTCGCTCGGGCTGTCGAGCAGGCCGAGCACGTTGAGCAGCGTCGACTTGCCGCAGCCGGAAGGGCCCATCACGGCGACGAACTCGCCGGCGCCGATCTCGAGCGAGACCCCGTCCAGCGCGCGCGTCTCCACTTCGCTGGTGCGATAGCTCTTGCCGACGTTCTCCAGCTTCAGCATTGCAGGGCCCTCAGTGCGTCAGTTCGATGCGCTCGATGCGTTCCAGGCCGGCGTAGTCGGAGACGATCACGCGATCGCCGGCCGCCAGCCCGCCGAGGATCTCCACCTGGTCGGCGTTGCGGCGACCGAGGCGCACGCGGCGGCGCTGCGCTGTGTCGTCGTCCGTCAGTACGAATACCCAATCGCCGCCGCTGCGCTCCAGGAAGGCGCCGGCCGCCAGCACCAATCCCTGCGAGTCGCTGCCGAGCGCGAGCTTGCCCTGAACGGCCTGGCCGGGTAGCACGTCCGCCGGCTGTTCACCGTCGAACGCGAGGTCCACCAGGAACGTGCCATTCTTGACCTGCGGGTAGACGCGTGTGACGTGCAGCGTCCAGTCCGCGTCGTTGATGCGCACCGCGGCGCTCTGACCCGTGCGCAGCCGGCCGAGATAGAACTCGTCGACGTCCGCCGCCAGCTTGAATCCCGCGTCCGGAGTGATTTCCGCGAGCCGCCGGCCGCGCTCGCAATTCTGTCCGACCTTCAGGTCCATCTCAGTCAGCCGCCCGGCGAGCGGTGCGCGCACGATGAGGTTGTCGAGCTTGCCGCGCGTGATCGCGAGATTCTGCCGCAGCTTCGCGAGCCCGTCGCCGATCTCGGGCACGCGTTGCAAGCGCATCGCCTCCTGCTTCTGCGACGTGGCAGCGTGCAGCGGGCGCAGCTGTCGATAGTACGCGAGCTCGTCGACGGCCTTTTCTTTCTCCTCGGCGGAAGTCGCGCCGCGCGCGGCGAGAGTCGTGCGCCGTTGCGTGAGGCGCGTGAGCCGCACGATGTTGTAGTCGATGTCGACGAGCGTCTTCTCGTTGGCGACGCGGTTCTGCTCCAGCGCCGTCTGCGTGCCGCGCAGGTTGTTGATCTGCTCGATCAACCGCGTCTCGCGATCGATCACTTCCAGTTGCAGCTCGGTGTTGCCGAACTCCAGCAGCGGTTGTCCCGCCGTGACGACGTCGCCGGCTTCGACCAGCACACGCTCGACCCGTCCGCCTTCCTGCGCGTCCAGGTAGACGATGTCGCGCGGCACGATGCGGCCGCGCAGGGGCACGAAGTCACGGAACACGCCGTGCTCGACTGGCGCCACGGAAACGGCCACGGCTCGCATGCGCACGGTGCGCCCGACATTGAACGGCTGTGCGATCAGGATGAAGGCCAGCAGCGCCACGGCGACAGCGGCAGCGATGAGGACACTGGGCCGGAATCGCGGCTTCGGCAGGGCACGGTCCATGGTCATGGCGTCACCGGTGCAATCGCGGTGCCATCCCGCTTCCGCTGGTATTTCAGTTACTTAGGTCCGAGTCAGGGTCGGCGAGCTGTACGAAATCGGACAGTCGATGTACGGTTACGTACATGGTCAAACCAGCCCGCTCCGGCCGAGTGATCGTCGTGGATGACGATCAGGACGTTCTCACCGCCGCGCGGATGGCGCTGGCGAGCGCCGCCGCGAGCGTCCAGACGCTGTCGAGCCCGAACCACCTTGCGGATGCGCTGGACGAACCCGCGGACGCGGTGCTGCTGGATATGAACTTCGCCGTCGGTGCGCACAGTGGGCGCGAAGGCCTCGACTGGCTCGCGCGCATTCGCGCGCTCGATCCGCATATCTCGGTCGTGTTGATGACGGCGTTCGGCGGGGTCTCGCTCGCCGTCGAATCGTTGAAGAGCGGCGCGGTCGATTTCGTGCTCAAGCCCTGGCAGAACGACAAGCTCGTCGCGACGATCTCGGCAGCCGTCTCGCTAGCGCAGGCGCGGCGCGAAGCGGCGGATCTCAAGTCGCGCAACGCCGCGCTCGCGAGCGCCAGCTCCGCGCCCGCGGGCGGGATCATCGGCAGTGCGCCGGCGCTGCGCCGTGTGTTCGATCTCGTGGGCCGCGCCGCGCCGACGGAAGCGAATGTGCTGATCCTCGGCGAGAGCGGTACCGGCAAGGAGCTCACTGCGCGCGAGATTCATCGGCTCTCGTCGCGCTCGTCACAGCCTTTCGTCAGCGTCGATCTCGGCGCGCTTCCCGATGCGCTGTTCGAGAGCGAGCTGTTCGGCCATCGCCGCGGCGCGTTCACCGGCGCCGACGCAGATCGCGTCGGCCGCATCCAGGCAGCGCACGGCGGTACGCTGTTCTTCGACGAGATCGGCAATCTGCCGCTGCATCTGCAGCGCAAGCTCCTCACCGTGCTGGAGCGTCGCGAAGTGCTGCCGGTCGGCGCGACCAGGGCGGTGCCGATCGACGTGCGGCTGGTGACTGCGACCAATCGCACGCCTGCCGACCTCGCGCGGGAGGAAGTGTTTCGCCAGGATCTGTTGTTTCGCATCAAGACAGTGGAGATCGTGCTGCCGCCGCTGCGCGAGCGGCGCGAAGACATCCCGGCGCTGCTCGAACATTTCCTTGCTGCGTACTCGCGCAAGTACAACGTGCCGCGTCGCAGGCTGTCGCCGCAGGCGCTCGCGGCGCTCGAAGATTACGGCTGGCCCGGCAATGTGCGCGAGCTGCGTCACGCGGTCGAGCGGGCCACGATCCTGGCGGCCGGGGAGAAGCTCGGGCCCGAGGACTTTCCGTTCCTCGGCGCGCTGCCGGCGCCGCCGCCGGGCGGCGAGTTCGCCCTCGACTCGCTCGAGCGCAGCGCCATCGAGCGCGCGCTTGCGCACTATCGAGGCAACATCTCGCAGGCGGCGGCGGCGCTCGGACTGACGCGCCCGGCGCTGTATCGCCGCATGGCCAAGCATGGTCTGTGAGATGAAGGAGCGAACGATGTCGGCGGGACCGTATAGCTTTGGCATCGCCGTGCGCGCAGTGCTGCTTGGAGCCGGCGCGTTCGCGATCCTGCAGCTGCTGGCCACGCAACGCCTTTACGCGACGGCGCTCGTCGTCGCCGCCGTTGCGGCAGTGCTGGTGTTCGAGCTGCGGCGCCACGTCACGCGCGGCGATCGCATGCTTGCGCAGTTCGTCAGCGGGCTCGCCGCTGGCGATTTCGAGCGGCCGGCGCGCGATTCGAGTGCGACCCGTGGATTCCGCGGGCTCGCTGCTGCGATCGATCGCGCTGCCGCCGCACTGGGCGCGTCCCGAACAGCGCAGCAGCGGCAGATCGAGACGCTGCAGACGTTGCTCGATACGTCCAGTGTTGCGATGTTGATCATCGAGGCGAATGGCGCCATCACGCTGGCGAACCGCACGGCGCGGCAGCTGGCCGGCATGCCGGTGGCCACTCTCGACCAAGTGCCGATGCTTGGCGCGGCTGCAGCTGAGTTACGCGTGCTTGCGCCGGGACGACGTGCCGTGGTTCGGCTGGCCAACGGCCAGCGCATGCTCGCCTCGGCCGCGCAGCTCGTCGCGGGCAAGATGGACCAGCGGGTGCTGTCGCTGCAGAACATCGGCAGCGAGCTCGACGAGGCGGAGCTGCAGGCGTGGCACGACCTGGTGCGCATCCTGGCGCACGAAATGATGAACTCGTTGACGCCGATCGCGTCGCTGGCCGAGAGCGTGCGCCCGCTGGTCGCGGCGCTGCGCAGCGAAGCAGGTGCGTCTCGCGATCCGCACATCGCTGACGTGGCCGGCGCGATCGACACGATCGCGCGGCGCAGCGCCGGGCTGATGAGCTTCGTCGAGCGCTATCGCAAGATGGCGGAACATCCGCAGCCGGTGCTGCACGCCGTGCGCGTTGCGAATCTCGTGCAGAAGGTCGAACAGCTGATGAGCGCGGTGCTCGCCGGCAAGGGCATCTCATTCGCGGCGAGCGTCGAGCCGCCGGAGCTGCAGATCCGCGCTGACGCAGCGATGCTCGAACAGGCGCTGCTCAACTTGCTGCACAACTGCGTCGACGCGCTCACGCAGACGAGCGCTGCGCGCATCGAAGTCCGCTGCCGCGCGGCGCACGATGGCGTAACCATCGCCGTGCTCGACAACGGGCCTGGGATTCCCGTCGACGCGCTCGAACGCATCTTCGTGCCGTTCTTCACGACCAAGGCCGGCGGCTCCGGGATCGGCCTGAGCCTGGCGCGACAGATCGCGCACGCGCACGGCGGCCGGCTCGACGCTGCTGCGAATGCGCCGCAGGGAGCGGCGCTCACGCTGTTCCTGCCTGCCCAGACTGTCCATGTTTGACGCTGTCCGTTTTTGACCGCCAGTAGGCCGCCCGGGAGCTGGCGGCGGCGCGGGCGGGCCCGCATCATGGCCGCCAGCCACTGGAGGTTCCCATGAAGTCCGCACTGATCGTCGTCGATGTCCAGCAGTCGTTTCAGCAGCGCCCGTACTGGGCCGAGACCGATGCGCCGCGCTTCGTCGAGCGGCTGCAGGCGCTCATCGACCGCTGCGTCGCGCAGCGCATCCCGGTGCTGCAGGTGTTCCACATCGAGGAGCACGAGGGCGCCGGTAACCCGTTTTCAAGGCGGTCGGGCTGTGTCAAAACGCTGCCGGGCCTGCGCATCGAGCCGACCGAGGTGTTCAACAAGTCGGTGCACTCGGCGATGTTCGCGAGCAATGCCGAGGGGCAGAGCCTCGACTACTGGCTGCGCAAGCATGGCGTCGGGCGAGTCATCGTGTCGGGCATCCGCACCGAGCAGTGCTGCGAGACCACGACCCGGCATGCCTCCGACCTGGGCTACCAGGTGAGCTACGTCATGGACGCGACGCTGACCTTCAAGATGGTGGCCGAATCTGGCCGGGTCTATACTCCGCAGGACATCATGGAGCGCACCGAGCTGGTGCTGGCGGGCCGCTTCGCCGAGGTCGAGCGCGTGGCGACCCTGCAGTTGTGAGGACGGTGCTGTTCGCGATCCTGCCCGAGGTCGTGCTGCTCGACGTGGCCGGCGCGGCCGAGGCGTTTCGCATCGCCGAGCGGGAGGCGCCGGGGAACTACCAGCTGCGCTTCGTGAGCACGCAGAGCACGGTGCGGGCGGCAGTCGGCCTGCAGCTCGACAAGCTCGAGCTTCTGCCGGCAACGGTGCCGGATCACGGCATCATCGTCGTCACGGGTGTGACGACGCGCGGCCTGAGTCTGGAGAGCGCACCGGCGACAGCGCTGGTGCGCTGGCTGAAGCGCACGATGCAGAACGAGACGATCACGCTGCTGTGCGTGTGCGCCGGTGCGCTGCTCGCTGCCAAGGCCGGCGTGCTCGAAGGCCGCGAGTGCACGACGCATCATCATCACATCGACGACCTCAAGGGACTCGAGCCGACGGCGACGGTGCACGCGAATCGCATCTTCGTCGAGGACGGCCGCGTCTTCACCAGCGCCGGCGTCACTGCGGGGACGGACCTGACGCTGCACGTGATCGGGCAACAGCTCGGTCACTCCGTCGCTGCGACGGTGGCGCGTGACCTCGTCGTCTACATGCGCCGCTCCGGCGGCGACCCGCAGCTCTCGCCCTGGGTCATGCATCGCAATCACGTGCATCCCGTGCTGCATAGAGTCCAGGATGCAGTGATCAAGGAGCCTGCGGCGCACTGGTCGGCCGCCCGGCTCGCATCGGTGGCGTGCATGAGCTCGCGCAACCTGGCGCGGTTGTTCGCCGAGCATGCCGGCTGCTCGCCGCTCGACTATGTACAGCGTTTGCGGGTAGCGCTGGCGCGCGAGCTGGTCACGCAAAGCGAGCTCGGGATGGAGCGGGTGGCGGAGAAGACGGGGTTCAGCTCGGCGCACCAGCTGCGGCGCGTGTGGCGGCGCTGGGAAGCGTCGCCGCCTGCTAAGTCACGGTGCTATCCTTCGCGCCATGAGCGGGGAAGGTGAAGCAGCGGGCGACGTGCTGACGGGCGCGATCATCGCCAGTGCCATCGACGGCACTGCAGGCAAGAAAGGCGCGCAAGCGCACGGCCAGTGCCTCAACTGCGGCGCGCAACTCGACGGCGCGTATTGCTCCGCCTGCGGCCAGCGGGTGAACCTGCACCGCAGCCTCTCGCACCTCGGTCACGACATCCTGCACGGCGTGTTCCACTTCGAAGGTAAGATGTGGCGCACGATCCCCGAGCTGTTCTTCCATCCCGGCCGGCTCACGCGGCGCTATATCGACGGCGAGCGCGTCAAGTTCGTCTCGCCGATGGCGCTGTACCTGTTCACCGTGTTCCTGATGTTCGCCGTGTTCTCGTTCACCAGCAGCGGCGTGTTCGACAGCACCAAGGACAGCGTCGCCGGGGACGTCGTCGAGCAATGGAAGGAGAATAACGAGTCGGCCAAAGAGCGCACCGAAGAGAAGATCGAAGCGGTGCGCGAGCAGCTCAAGGACAAGGAGCTGCCTGCCGCGCAGCGCGTCGAGATGGAGCGCAAGCTCGCCGACCTGCAGTCGGCGCAGGCAGTGATGAACGCGCTGGCGAACGGCGACTGGGAGACGCTCAAGAGTCTCGAGAGCGACCCGCAGGCGAAGCAGGCGATCGACGAAGCGAAGTCGAAAGCCAAGGACGCGGCGGACCAGGCGACTGCCGGCAGCGGCACCGATCTCAACTTCGGCTGGCCGGCGCTGCAGCAGCGGTTCGAGCACGGTGCGAAGGAGCTGAAAGACAACCCGAGCCTCGCCTTCTACAAGCTCAAGATCGCGAGCTACAAGTACTCGTGGGCGCTCATTCCGTTGAGCGTGCCGTTCATGTGGCTGCTGTTCTTCTGGCGCCGTGACATCCACCTGTACGACCACGCCATCTTCGTCACCTACTCGATCAGCTTCATGATGATGTTCCTGATCGTACTGACGCTCGCCGCGGCGTTCGGCGTGAGCAGCGCGATCTGGGGCACGGCGCTCGGAATCGTGCCGCCGCTGCATCTGTACAAGCAGCTGCGCTACGCCTACGGCCTTTCGCGCTTCGGCACGCTGCTGCGCCTGTTCCTGCTGTCGATCGGCGCGTCGATCGTGCTGGCGCTGTTTTTCGCGCTGCTGTTGATCATCGGCATGATCGGCTGACGCCGATATCGAAAGTCAGGTCGGAAGGGCCCAAAAAGAGCCTGTGCAGTGCGCATGCGCATCCTTAGGATGCGCGCGCATTGCAGTAATGGGGTCGCAATGAAGAAGCCAATCAAGATCGTCCTCGTGAGCCTCGCGGGGCTCGCCGTCCTGCTCGTCGCAGCGGCCGGCGTGATCAGCCGGCTGTCGGATCGCAAGCTGCATCGCGTCGTGCAGCTGCCGCCGATCGATGTGTCGTTCGTCCCGGCGGAAGGCCAGCTGCAGCACGGGGAGTACCTGTTCAAGACGCGCGGCTGCATGGAATGCCACGGCGCCGACGGCGGCGGGCACGTCGTCATCGACGACAAGCAGAGCGGCTTCTTCGTGCGCGCACCGAACATAACGTCCGGCGGTGCGAGTCCGGCGCGCACCTACACCGATATCGATTGGGTGCGCACGCTGCGTCACGGGGTCAAGCCCTCCGGCGAGCCATTGCTGATCATGCCGAGCGAGGATTTTGCGCAGATGACCGACGCGGACATCGGCGCGCTCGTCGCATTCATCCGCAGCATGCCGCCGGCGAGCGGCGGCGCCGCGGAGTTCAGCGAGTTTCCGCTGCCGGTGAAGGCGCTGTACCTGTTCGGTGCGATCAAGGATGCGGCCGAGAAGATCGATCACACCGCACCGCCGCCGCCGGCCGTTGCGGACGATCCGCTCGCGCGCGGCAAGTACGTCGCACAGGGCTGCACCGGCTGCCATGGCCAGCATTTCTCCGGCGGCAAGATCCCAGGCGCACCGCCCGCGTGGCCCGCAGCGGCGAATCTGACGCCGGCGCCGGACGCCGCAATGACGCGCTACACGTCCGTCGAGCAGTTCAAAGCCATGCTGCGCACCGGCAAGCGGCCCGACGGCTCGGCAGTGAGCGAGGTCATGCCGTTCAAGAGCCTCGAGCACATGAACGACACCGAGATCGACGAGCTCTTCGCATTCCTGAAGACCCTCGACCCGCGACCCTCCGGACAGAGATAGCGCGGGTGCCGGGAGAGAAAAACAGGGGAAACTCAGCACCGCAGCAAAATGCTGCAGCGCTGAGTTTCCCCCGTTTTTCTCTCCCGGCACCGCGCTAGCGGAACTCGGTGCGGATTTCGCTGGCGTTCTTCAGGGTCAGGGTGACCGGCGTGCGCTCGACGATGTCGGCGAAGCGTGCGCGTTGTTCCGGCGTCAGGTCGGCGTCGAGGTGTACGACGCGCTGGATGACGGTGCGGTCGCCGGCGCGGTGCAGGCTGAGGTCGATTGCGAGCGAGCGCAGCGTGATCTGTTTGCGATCGGCGTACATGCGCAGCGTGATCGTCGAGCATGCACCGAGGCTGGCGAGCAGCAGGTCGTAGGGCGCAGGGCCTGCATCGGCGCCGCCGTTGGCGGGCGGCTCGTCCGCGATCAGTGTGTGGCGCCCGGCGGTCACGGTGACTGCATAAGGTGTGACGCCGATAGCCGTTCTTACTTTCGTCATGGTGCTACCCTCGCAACGCTCGGCCGCTAGTGTAGGCGGCCAGGGAGCCGATGATGAAGTGCCCGCACTGCAAGACTCCGGACCTGAAGCCGACGCTGATCGAGGAGTACCTGCCCGCCATGGGCTGCGAGACGTGCCATGGGAGCCTCGTCTCGCTGCTCTACTACCGCCACTGGGCGGAAACGCAGAAGCTGGCAGCCGCCGGCGAACCCGCCGAGGCAAGCCCCGGGCCCGTCGCGACCTCGGACACCACCAGCGCGCTGGTCTGCCCGAAATGCGCGCGCGTGATGGCGAAGTACAAGCTCACCGGCACGGTCGCGAACCGCGTCGACGTGTGCTCGACCTGCGACGAGGCCTGGCTCGACGGCGGCGAATGGGAGCTGCTCGAAGCGCTGCAGCTGAGCCACGAGCTGCCCGCGATCCTCACGGATCAATGGCAGCGGCGCATCCGCCGCGAGCAGTCCGAAGGCACGCGCCGCTCCATCCTGGTGCGCATGATCGGCGAGGAGGGCGCGACGCGCGTCGAAGCCTTCAAGAGCTGGCTCGCGCGCAACCAGCACAAGTCGCAGGTGCTCGCATACCTGTATCGGAACTGAAACGTTGCGCGACCCACGCTTCGCTTCATATATATGAGCGGCGTTAACGCCGGGTAACGCTCGCAGCAACGGTAAATTACTCGCGGCGCGCAGCGCTGCCGCGGATGCTGGCTCGACTATGACCAAGCATCCCTTGCTGCTGCTCGCGACCGCCGCCGCCGGCGCACTGACTTCCCTGGCCCCCCACGCCGCCGACAAGCGCGCCGCGACCGATCCGCTCGAAACCGTCGAGGTCTTCGGGCGCCGCATCGAAGGTCTCGGGCTTGGCCAGGACACGGCTGCCGGCTCGCGACTCGACCTCTCGCCGCTCGAAACGCCCGCGAGCATCGAGGTGCTGGCCGGCGACGTCATCCGGCAGCGCGGTGACCTGAGTGTCGTGGAATCGGTGACGCGCGCCAGCGGCATCACCAGCGAAGCAACGCCCGGCGACGGCGGCACAGCCTTGAGCGCTCGCGGCTTCGTGGGCCACAACTCCGTGATGCAGCTGCTCGACGGCGCGCGTCTGTACGTCGGCGCGGGCACCGTTACGTTCCCGTTCGATACCTGGTCCGTCGACCGCATCGAAGTGCTGCACGGGCCGGCATCGGTAATGTACGGACAAGGCGCGATCGGCGGTGTCGTCAACGTGGTGTCGCGCCAGCCGAACACCCAGGCGCAGGAGGCGCAGGTCGGGCTTGCGTTCGGCGAGGACCAGCGCAGTCATGCCGCGGTCGACCTGACCGGGCCGCTCGGCGACAGCTGGGCCTATCGCTTCGACGTCAGCTACAACCGGGCCGACAACTGGATCGATCGCGGCGACTCCGACAGCCTCGCGATCTCGGGCACGCTGCAATGGGACGTGTCCGACACGCTGCGGCTGTCGCTGTCGCACGATTACGGCGATCAGCATCCGATGGAGTACTTCGGCACGCCGCTGATCGACGGCCGGCTGGATGAGTCGCTGCGTCATGAGAATTACAACGTCGGCGACAGCAAGCTGCATTACCGCGACGCGTGGACGCGCCTGAAGGCGCAGTGGCAGGCGAGCGAGACCGTGCAGGTCAACAACCAGCTGTACTGGCTCGACACCGACCGCCAGTGGCGCAACGTCGAAGAGTACGAGTGGAACTCCGCGACCGGGGAGATCGATCGCTTCAGCTACACCGGCATCCTCCACCATCAGGAGCAGGTGGGCGATACGGCCGACGTGCGCGTCGAGCACCAGCTGTTCGGCCGCGAGAATCACGTTGCCGTCGGCGTCGACTTCAATCACATCCGCTTCACGCACGTCAACGATTTCGCCGATCCGCAGTTCGACGCCTTCTCGAGCGTGCCGGTGCGCAACTTCGATCCCGGCGCGTTCCTCGACCTCGCGCCGACCATCCCGCGCTTCCGCACCAGAACCGACCAGTACTCGCTGTTCTTCGAAGACCGCATGGTGCTCAACGAGCAGTGGTCGCTGATCGGCGGCGCGCGCTACGACAACGCGCAAGTCGATCGCTTCAACCTGATCAATCCGGCAGCATCCTTCGACGCGTCGTTCAGCGACACGAGCTGGCGGGTCGGAATGGTGTTCCAGCCGGTCACGACGCTGTCGTTCTACGCCCAGTACGCGACAGCGGTCGACCCGCTCGGCTCGGTGATCACGACCTCGGCGTCGCAAGCAGATCTCGATCTCGCCACCGGCACGCAGATCGAAGCGGGCGTGAAGCAGTCGCTGTGGGACCAGCGGCTCGAGTGGACGCTGGCGGCCTATCGCATCGTCAAGAAAGACCTGCTCACCCAGGACCCGACCAGTGCGAATCCGGAAGACGTGCAGCAGGTCGGGCAGCAGTCCTCGCGCGGCATCGAGGCTTCGCTCGCGCTGAACATCGCCGACCGCTGGCGCATCGATGCCAACGTCGCGCTGCTGAACGCGAAGTTCGACGACTTCGGCGAGGAGGATGACGACGGCAACATCGTCTCGCGCAATGGCCGGCGGCCGCCGTCAGTGCCGGAGCAGGCTGCGAATCTCTGGGCGAGCTGGGCAGTGACCGAGCAATGGCGCGCTCGCGCCGGCCTGCGCTACGTTGGCAAGCGCTTCACGGACAACGGCAACCAGCTGGAGCTGCCGAGCTACACTGTGATCGACGCCGGCGTCGATTGGGCGCCGACGCCGCAGCTCGCGCTGACAGCGGCGCTGCGCAACGTCACCGACGAGGTCTATGCCGTTTCCGCATACACGACGTCGCAGTGGATCCTCGGCCAGCCGCGCACTGCGGAGCTGCAGGCACGCTATCGTTTCCGCTAGCCGCGACGGCGATCCCGCATGACCGCCTGGCGCTTCGTGCGCTACTGGCTGTACATCGGTCATCGCTGGCTCGGCATCTTCGCGTGCCTGCTGTTCGCGATGTGGTTCGCGTCCGGTCTCGTCATGTCGTACGTCGGCTATCCGGAAGCTCAGCCGGCGCGACGCTACGAAGCGCTCAGGCCGATCGACTGGAGCCTGGTGCGGCTCGATCCGAATGGCTTGCTCGCATATCTCGGCCTCGCGCGCCTGCCGCGCGAGTTGCGCCTGGAGATGCTGCTCGGCGAGCCCGTCTATCGCGTCATCGACTGGGATGGTGCGCGCACGACGGTGTCGGCCCGCAGCGGCGCGCCCCTTGCCGCCGTGGGTGTCGAAGACGCGATGAAGATCGCGCAGTCGTACGCGGGCGCGCAGAGTTCGTTGCAGGCGACGATCCAGCGCGATCAGTGGACTGTGCCGGAGCGTTTCGAGCCGCTGCGTCCGCTGCATCGAATCGCGATCGCGGACAGCGCAGCAACGGAAGTCTACGTTTCCGAGCGAACCGGCGAAGTCGCGCTGACCACGACGCGCACGCAGCGCTTCTGGAACTGGCTCGGCGCGGTGCCGCACTGGATCTACTTCACCTCGCTGCGCACCGACGCGCCGTTATGGAGGCAGGTGATCCTGTGGAGCTCCGGGCCGGCGATTCTCGTCGCGGTGTCCGGCATCTGGATCGGCATCCTGCAGCTGCGCCTGCGCAGGCGCGGCACGCAGGACCGGCGGTCGCCCTATCGCGGCTGGAAGTACTGGCATCACTGGTTCGGCATCGCAGGCGGCGTGTTCCTGTTGACCTGGATCATCAGCGGCTGGCTCTCAGTGGAACCGAACGGCTGGCTGAGCGGCGGCAGTCTCAGTGCAGAGGCGCAGCTGCGCTACGCCGGCAACGATCGACCGCAGTTCTCAGCGGACTTCAGCAAACTGGCGCGCGATTCGACGCGCACCGTTCGCTTTCTCTACATCGACGGTACCCCGATCGCCTCGCTCGTCATGGCGGGAGGGTCGGAGTTGCTGCTGGACGCGCGTACCGGCGACCGCATCGCGTTCGATGATCAGCGGTTGGTCCAGGCGGCGCGGCGACTCCTGCCTGGCGCTGCACTGATCCGGCACGAGCGCATCGAGGCGTACGACTCGTATTGGTATGCGCATCACGATCATCCGCCGCTGCCAGTGCTGCGCGTAGTGTTCGACGATCCGCAACACACGTGGGTTTACATCGATCCTGCAAGCGGTCTCGTGCTCGATCTGCTCGACGACGGCGGTCGCAGCTATCGCTGGTGGTTCAACGCGCTGCATCGGCTGGACTTCAGCTGGCTCGTGCAGAACCGCGTGCTGTGGCACACCGTCATCTGGGCGCTCAGTCTTGCGGGGCTGACGATTTCGGTGAGCGGCACCGTCATCGGCTGGCGGCGCCTGCGTCGCAAGCGTCACCGGGTCGGCGGATCCATCGCGGCGAAATAGTCCATCGCCCTCGCGGCGATGTCGCCACCCCATTCCTGCAGGAAGTGCCCGCCGTCGGCGATGACCAGCGGCTCGCCGCAGCCGCGGATCATCGCGTGGAGCTTGCGCATGACCTCCACGCCGAGCACCGGGTCTGCGGCGCCGATCGCCATGAAGGCGGGTCCATTCCACTGCTCCGACCAGAACCTGACCGCGGCGCGGCTCTCGGCGACGCCGGGCATCGACGGGTCTGTCATGACGAGCTGCGGAAATGCCCGCACGCCCGCCTTGTAGCGCACGTCCGGGAACGGCGCGTCGTACGCGGCGACTTCCGCTTCCGTGAGATGCGGCGTGCCGCGCTTGATCAACGCACCGACCGCAAGATCGGGATGCGATGCGGCGTACGCGCGCCACGCGAGGAACCCCGGCGTCGGCGCGCTGCCGAGCCCGAGCCCGGTGTTCATAGCGATGAGTCGTGCGAGCCGCGGACGGAACCCGGCCTCGACCGGCAACGTCAATCCAATGAGGCCGCCCCAATCCTGCACGACGAGCGTGACCGAAGCGAGCTCGAGCCGCTCGACCAGGCGCAGCACGAAGTTACGATGAAAATGAAAACTGTAGTCGGCGTCGTTCACCGGCTTGTCGGAGCGGCCGAAGCCGTAGAAGTCCGGTGCGACCACGCGGCAGCCGGCGGCGACGAACGCCGGGATCATGCGGCGATAGAGAAAGCTCCACGACGGCTCGCCGTGC
>DATEJG010000008.1:0-162817 GCA_035278165.1 Steroidobacteraceae bacterium | reverse complement strand
GAAGAAGATAACTGTCGACGTGCAGGGGGAAATTCTTGAGTTGAAAGACACTATCAACACGATGGTGGATCAGCTCAATTCATTCGCCTCGGAGGTGACGCGTGTCGCCCGCGAAGTGGGCACCGAAGGCAAGCTGGGCGGCCAGGCGCAGGTCCGCGGCGTCGGCGGTGTGTGGGCAGACCTCACCGACAACGTCAACCTGATGGCCGCGAACCTCACCTCCCAGGTTCGCAACATCGCCGACGTCACCACGGCGGTGGCGCTGGGCGACCTGTCGAAGAAGATCACGGTCGACGTGAAGGGCGAAATCCTCGAGCTGAAGAACACCGTCAACACGATGGTGGACCAGCTCAACAGCTTCGCGTCCGAAGTGACGCGCGTGGCGCGTGAAGTCGGCACCGAGGGCAAGCTCGGCGGCCAGGCGAAGGTGGAAGGCGTCGCCGGCACGTGGAAAGACCTGACCGACAACGTCAATCACATGGCCGCGAACCTGACCGGCCAGGTGCGCAACATCGCCGAGGTCGTCACCAGCGTCGCCAACGGCGATCTGAAGCGCAAGCTGATGGTGGAGGCGAAAGGCGAGATCGCCGCGCTCGCGAGCACGATCAACGGCATGATCGACACGCTCGCGACCTTCGCCGCGCAGGTGACCAATGTCGCGCGCGAAGTCGGCACGGCAGGCAAGCTCGGCGGCCAGGCGAGCGTGCCCGGCGCGGCGGGCTTGTGGCGCGATCTCACCGACAACGTCAATCAGCTCGCGGCGAACCTGACCACGCAGGTGCGCGCCATCACCGAGGTTGCGACCGCGGTGACCAAGGGCGATCTGACGCGGTTCATCACGGTGGAAGCCTCGGGCGAGGTCGCCTCGCTCAAGGACAACATCAACGAGATGATCCGCAATCTCAAGGACACGACGCAGAAGAACAACGAGCAGGACTGGCTCAAGACCAACCTCGCGTTCTTCAACCGCCTGCTGCAGGGGCAGCGCAACATCCGCCACGTCTCGAACCTGATCCTGTCGCAGCTCGTGCCGCTGGTGAACGCGCACCAGGCCCTGTTCTACGTCACGCGCCAGCACGAAGGCGAGAACGTGCTGGAGCTGGCCGCGAGCTACGCGGCGCCGAACCGCCGCCGGCCGCCGCAACGCCTGCGGCTCGGCGACGGGCTCATCGGCCAGTGCGCTGCCGACAAGCGCGTCATGCTGTTGAACGACGCGCCGCACGAGTACATGCGCATCAGCTCCGGACTCGGCGAGGCGCGCGCATCGACCGTCATCATCCTGCCCGCGCTGTTCGAAGGAGAGGTGAAGGCGGTGCTGGAGCTCGCCTCGTTCGAGCGCTTCAGTGCGACGCACACGCTGTTCCTCGATCAGCTGATGGAGAGCATCGGCATCGTGCTCAACACGCTCGCGGCCAACATGCAGACCGAGGCGCTGCTGGCGCAGTCGCAGCTGCTGACGGCGGAGCTGCAGAGCCAGCAGGGCGAGCTGAAGAAGACCAACGACCGGCTGGAGCAGCAGGCCACCACGCTGCAGCGCTCGGAAGACCTGCTGCGCACGCAGCAGGACCAGCTGCGCGCCAAGAACGACGAGCTGGTCGAGAAGGCGAACCTGCTGTCGTGGCAGAACAAGCAGGTGGAAGCGAAGAACCAGGAGGTCGAGCGGGCCAAGAAGATGCTGGAGGAGAAGGCCGAGCAGCTGGCGCTGATCTCCAAGTACAAGAGCGAGTTCCTGGCGAACATGTCGCACGAGCTGCGCACGCCGCTCAACAGCCTGCTGATCCTCTCCAAGCTCCTGGCCGACAATGCCGACGACAACCTGAGCGTCAAGCAGATCGAGTTCGCGCAGACGATCCATCGCGCCGGCAGCGAGCTGCTGGCGCTGATCAACGACATCCTCGACCTGTCGAAGATCGAGTCGGGCATGGTGACGCTCGACGTCGGCACGGTGCAGTTCGCCGAGGTCGCCGACAACCTGCAGCGCGGCTTCGAGCAGATCGCGAGCGACAAGCGCCTGAGCCTCGCGATCCGCGTCGATCCGCGGCTGCCGCGCACCAGCGTCACCGACGAGAAGCGCCTGCTGCAGATCCTCAAGAACCTTTTGTCGAACGCCTTCAAGTTCACGCACGAGGGCGGTGTCGAGCTGGCGATCCAGCGCGCGAGCGGCGGCTGGAGCCCCGCGCATCCGACGCTCAGCTCTGCTGCGACGGTCGTCGCTTACTCGGTGACCGACACCGGCATCGGCATTCCCGGCGAGAAGCTGCGCGTGATCTTCGAAGCCTTCCAGCAGGCTGACGGCACGACCAGCCGCAAGTACGGCGGCACCGGCCTGGGCCTGTCGATCAGCCGCGAGATCTGCCGGCTGCTCGGCGGCGAGATCACGGTCGAGAGCACGCCCGGCAAGGGCAGCCGCTTCACGCTCTACCTGCCGATCGATCACGAGTTCGGTGCGGGCTCGCCCGCGTACAGCGCGCGGCCAGTGCCCGTCGCCGGCCCGCAAGCCGCGCAGACCGTCGTCAGCCGCGAAGCGACGCCGCTGCTGGTGCCCGCCGAGCTCACCGACGACCGGCAGAGCATCCAGCCGGGCGAGCCGGTGCTGCTGATCATCGAGGACGACGCGAAGTTCGGCCGCATCCTGCTCGATCTCGCGCACGACCGCGGTCTCAAGGCGGTCGTCTCGGCAACCGGCAGCGGCGCGTTGCCGCTGGTGCGGCGCTTCAGCCCGGCCCTGATCACGCTCGACATCAATCTGCCGGACATGGACGGCTGGCGGCTGCTCGACACTCTCAAGCGCAGCCCGGACACGCGTCACATCCCGATCCACATCATCTCGGTGGAAGACCCGCGCGAGCGCGGGCTGCAGATGGGTGCGTTCTCGGTGCTCGAGAAGCCGGTCGATCATGCGACGCTCACGCAGGCGCTGGCGCGCACCGAGGAGTTCAACGCGCGCGCGGTCAAGGAGCTGCTGCTGGTGGAGGACGACGACCTGCAGCGCGACCAGATCGTCAACATCATCGGCAACGGCGACGTCAAGATCACGCAGATGCGCAGCGGCGGCGAGGCGTTGCAGGCGCTGCGCGAGCGAGCGTTCGATTGCGCGGTGCTCGACCTGGTGCTGCCGGACATGGATGGGCTGCGGCTGGTCGAGACGATCCGCCGCGACAGCTCGCGCCGCCTGCCGATCATCGTGCATACCGCCAAGGACGTGAGCTCCGCCGACGAATCGAAGCTGCGCAACCTGGTCGAGTCCTTCATCCTCAAGGGGCCGCAGTCGCACCAGCAGCTGTTCGACGAGACCTCGCTGTTCATGCACCGGCGCGTCGCCGACATGGCGGAAGACAAGCGCCGCATCATCGACCTGGCGCGCCGGCGCGAAGCCGGGCTCGCCGGACGGCGCGTGCTGATCGTCGACGACGACATCCGCAACATCTTTTCGCTCACCGGCGTGCTCGAGCAGCACCAGGTGCAGGTGCTCAACGCCGAGAGCGGCCGCCAGTGCATCGAGCTGCTGGAGACGATGCCGGCCATGGACCTGGTGCTGATGGACGTGATGATGCCGGACATGGACGGCTACCAGACGATGCGGCAGATCCGCCGCATGGAGCGCTTCCGCAAGCTCCCGATCATCGCGATCACCGCCAAGGCGATGAAGGGCGATCGCGAGAAATGCATCGCCGCCGGCGCCACCGAGTACATCTCCAAGCCGGTCGATACCGACCAGCTGGTGTCGACGATGCGCGTGTGGCTCGGGCGTGTCTGACTGGAGGGATGTCACCATGAGCGCCGTCCAGCCCAAGGCCACCATCCTCGTCGTCGACGACGAGCCCGACAACCGCTTCGCGCTCTCGCACGTGCTCGCCGAGCTGGAGCAGCGCATCGTCGAGGCGGCTTCGGGGGAGGACGCATTGCGCTTCCTGCTGCGCGAGGAATGCGCAGTGATCCTGCTGGATGCCAACATGCCCGGCCTGGACGGCTATGCGACCGCCGAGCTGATCCGCCGTCGCGAGCGCTCGCGCCACATCCCGATCATCTTCGTCAGCGCCATCGACAAGGACGACGAGCACATCGCGCGCGCCTACGCCATGGGCGCGGTCGACTACGTGTTCAAGCCGGTCGATCCGGTGATCCTGCGCTCGAAGATCACGGTGCTGGTCGACCTGTACCTGAAGAACGAGGAAGTGCGGCGCCAGGCGCAGCTCGAGCGCATGCTGCAGGAAGAAAACCTGCGCATCCGCCAGGAGAAGCTGGAAGCGGAGCGCCAGCTGCGGCAGATCGAGGAGCGCCAGACGGCGATCGTGCGCTCGCTGCCGATCGTGCTGTACAGCGCGCGTCTCACCGGCCGCTTCTCCGGCCCGCGCTTCGTCAGCGAAGGCATGGCGCATGCGATCGGTTTCCCGGCTGCGCGCTTCGTCGAAGATCCCGACCTGTGGCCGGAGCGCATTCATCCGGACGACCGCGAGCGCGTGCTCGCCGACGTCGCGCGCATCCAGGAGAGCGGCGGCATGTCGGCGGAGTATCGCTGGGTCGGCGCCGACGGCTCGCATCGCTGGTTCCTCGACCGCGCAGTGCTGATTCGCGATCACGCCGGCGGCCCGCAGGAGATCTTCGGCAGCTGCCTGGACGTGACCGACCGCGCGCGGATCGAGCAGCAGCTGTTCCAGGCGCAGAAGATGGAAGCCGTCGGGCAGCTCACCGGCGGCATCGCGCACGACTTCAACAACATGCTGACGGTCGTGATCGGCAATCTCGATGCGCTGGCACGCTCGCTGCGCGGCACCGGTCGCAACTTCGGGCGCGCCGAAATGGCGCTCACCGGCGCGCTGAGCTGCGCCGAGCTGACGCGCCGTCTGCTGGCGTTCGCGCGCCGGCAGCCGCTGCAACCGAGCCCGGTGCACCTCGGGCAGATGTGCCGCAACGTCGCCAAGCTCCTCGGCCGCACGCTCGGCGAGCGCATCCGCATCGAGATCAAAGGCGGCGACCCGGGCCTGTGGTACGTGCTCGCGGACTGCGCGCAGGTCGAGTCATCGTTGATCAACCTTGCGGTGAACGCGCGCGACGCCATGAGCGAAGGCGGCACGCTAACCATCGAGACCAGCAACGTGAGCTCGCACGGCGAGGATGCGGACATGCCGCCTGGAGATTTCGTGCTGCTGGCGGTGAGCGATACCGGAGTCGGCATGACGGCCGAGGTGCTCGAGCGCGCGGTCGAGCCGTTCTTCACCACCAAGAATCTCGGTCACGGCACCGGTCTCGGGCTCAGCATGGTGTACGGCTTCGTCAACCAGTCCGGCGGCCACGTGAAGATCGAGAGCGCGCCGAATCGCGGCACGCGCGTGAAGCTGTATCTGCCGCGCACGGATGCCGCAGCCCAGATCGTCGATGCCGTCAGTGAGGCCGAGACGGCGGCGATCTCGGGTCGCGACCGCACGATCCTCCTGGTCGAGGACGACGCCGGCGTGCGCGCCGTGACGGCGGCAATGCTCAAGGAATTGCAGTTCACCGTGATCGAAGCCGACAGCGGCACGCATGCGCTCGACATCGTCGATCGCGAGCCGACGATCGACCTGTTGTTCACGGACATCGTCATGCCAGGGATGAACGGCTTCGAGCTGGGACGCCTCGCGCGCGAGCGCCGTCCGCAGCTGCCAGTGCTCTACGCAACCGGCTACTCGGCGTCGTACACAGCCCCCGACAAGGGCGCGGACGTGCTGGCGAAGCCGTACCGCGAGGCCGATCTGCTGACCAAGCTGCGGGTGCTGCTGAGTGCCCAGGCCGGGGCCGGCGGCATGCGCGCCAACTGAGCCGCCAGCTCATCTGCACGAGCGACAAGCGCCGCGATCCAGCGTATGCTGCGGGTCCGTGCAAACGATTGCACGGACCGGTTGCTCGGAGGAGGCGGATACATGCGCGGAATCGTGGCGGCGGCCGTACTCGGCCTGGGACTCATGGCGGGCACGCAGGCCCGCGGCGCCGAGCTGGCGCCGGCCGAGGCCAACATCGGCGGGCTCGCGGCGAAATTCATCGATGCCGGCGGGGTCAGGACCCGCTACTACGACGAGGGGAGCGGCGAGCCCATGGTGCTGGTGCACGGCACCGGCTTCAGCGGCGTGGCCAGCGCCAACACCTGGGGGCTGAACATCCCGGGCCTGAGCGCGCGCTTCCACGTCTACGCTCCCGACAAGCTCGCGAGCGGACTGACCGACAATCCGCGGAGCGACGACGATCTCAACATCCGCGGCGAAGTGCGCCACCTCCACGATTTCGTCAAGGCGCTGGGCCTCACGCGCTTCCATCTGGTCGGCCAGTCGCGCGGCGGCGGTGCGGCGTTCCTGTTCGCCGTGGAGCATCCGGAGATGGTGAGGACGCTGGTGATCGTCGACAGCGCGACGATCGCGCCGGTTGCCGGCGACGATCGCGACAAGCGCCGTGCGCGCCTGTTTGCCGACTGTCCGAAGCAGGAGAACGATCGCGGCGACCAGTTCCGTTGCGAGCAATCGGCGCTGTACTACGACCCCAAGCCGGTGACGGACGACTTCGTCGCCTCAGCCGCCTACATGTGGCGCCAGCCGAAGGCGAAGGAAACCGAGCGCCGCATGACGCGCGAAGTGCGCCGGCGCGGCGAGCTGATATCGAGCGAGATGGTGCACGACGCCTATCACCGCATCCTCACCGAGGACGTGTTGAACATGCCCGTGCTGCTCTACTGGGCGAAGAACGATCCGTCGGTGCTGCCGGAGCAGGCTTACGCGCTCTACAACATCGTCGCCGAATCGAATCCGCGCGCCTGGCTGCTGTTCACCAATCGCGGCGGCCACTTTCACTATCGCGAGCATCCCGAGGAATGGAATCGCAACGTGACCAACTTCGTGACCGCATGGGGCAACTGAGCTTCTGCGAAGAACACGCCGCAGTGTTGTCAGACCACGTATCCAGAAGCGGATCTGATGGGAGACTGATAGTGCCGTCGCTGCACTCAACCGAGCGAGATCGGGTTAGCTTTTGTCGCTGGGAGGGGTTAATTCCAATTCCTGTTGAGCTGCGACCGGTGGCAGTGGTAGCTGCCACGTGTGTATGACAGTGAGATTGTTGTCGCGCGCACATTTGGCCAAGTCGGCGTCATCTGAATAGATCGTCGTAACTCTGTGCACCTTCGCGATCGCAATGATCTGGCGATCGAACTTCAGTTTCGCCCACGTCTGCTTGTCGCTAAGCTTTTTCTTTGATTTTGCATCACCGTCGAGAATCACCGACAGTTCCACTGCGGCTCGCTCGTCGAACGAAGCAGGCTTGAACACATAGTTGGTTGTCAGCTCCGTCAGATATTGGTTCCTTGCGGTACCCGCGCGAACCAACACCTCAGCTAAGACAGGTGTGGGCAATATGATCTGCACTGCTGGGTCGCTCAGCGTCTGAAGCAGGTACTCAATACGCTCCCGGCATTTGTCTAGCTGTCTACCTGTTGAAGGGTCCTTCGGAGGCTTCGCAGTAGGTTCGATCAGGAGTAAGAGCGTGGTGGCGTCAAGGAGGATCATCAATGAACCTCGTCACTATCTCCACGTAGTCTTCTCAACAACGCAGTCGGATCTGCCTCCCTTCTCCAATCGGCGTCGACTTCTCTAAGTTTGCCGATCGCAGTGGCGAGATCATTTGGCGTGAGGGGAGTGAATCCTTTCGCTCGAAAGGTAAGCAGCTCCCACTCACCAACTTCAGTGCGCACCCAACGCGCATTGCCCACGAGGCGAACCGGCTGCCTATAAAGATACTGGGCTAGTTCGATGGCGAGTTCCCGCGAGCATTCCGCTGACAACACTTTTCCCTCGCCATCTTCAATGAGGGCGTGAGCAGTAGTGTCAGTGCCACCGATGCGAACTATCCTGCCGTCGAGGGTCGACTGTTCTGTGAACGGACCCATCTGCGGATTTGTAGCCGCCTTGCGGCCAGGAAACACGACTACGTTAGACGTGCCACGACGCAGCTTGCCGACTGCGTTGTCGGAGCGAAGCATGTCATCGATTTTTTTGTATGGCCGGCGCACCTCACTAGGTGCATCGGGATCACGAGCATTCTGGATCCGAACACGAACTTTCGGCACAGCTTCATGCGCGACTCGGGCGACCACGCCGAGACTCCCTTTGCGCAGCTTGGTGAAATGCACACTTTCTGCGTAGCCGAAGAGCGCGGCGAGTTCGGCCATGTATTGTGCCAAGCGCGCCATCGGGATAGTCGATGGCGTGTAGGCATCAATGTAGAACTCGTATTCCTCGCCGTTCATCTCACAACTCTCGGTCCCGTCATGTACAGAGCAAGCTTTCCGGTCTCACGATCGCGAATGATTGGGTCGCATCTCGCCAGATCAGGTTCAGTTCAGTCTGCGTGCTAGCCGTAACCTGTACATACAGACAGCTACAATGTCAAGTGGATACGCCGCAATCCATTCAAATCTTCCTCGAGCGCGGCGCGGCGGGCATCGGCACGCCGCCCGGTCCGTTCGCGAACGTCCGCCACGGCGTGGAGCGCTGCATGGCCACGCCCGGCTTGCTCCAGTCGCATACGCCGCTCGCGAATACCTTGCTCAAGCGTGACCACTGCTCGTCGCTGAACGTCGCTGCGTAGTCGCCGCGCTTCAGCGGCTTCAGCTGACACTTCAGCACGTCCTCGGCGAGCGGGCCGCCCGCGACCTGGCGTGGCGACGAGAAATAGCGCAGCACAGGATCGGCGTCGCACTTCGCCCAGTCGGTGACTTTCGTGGTGTAGTCGGTGCCGATGTAGCAGAAGTCGAACGCCTCGGCCGGCCGGTGCTTCACGACTTTCTCTGCGAGCGGCGCAGGGCTCGTGTCCGCCTTGATCGCCGCAACCCACTTGTCGATCGTCGCCAGCGAATCGACCATCAGCTGCGGCGGCGGCAGCAGGCCCGGGCCGTAGCGCCAGATCACCTGGTTGCCGTGACCGCCGTTGACGCGGTCGAGCCGCTCGCGCACCGCGAACGCCCGCCAGTTCATGTGGATGTTGGAGTTGTCGTTGCCGCGCCAGTCGATCATCGGCACCTTCGCCCACTGCTGCGCGTCGCCGACGATGCCGTCCTCGTACGCGATGCGCAGCCCTTCGGGATCGGCGACCATGCGTGCAGCCGTGGCCTGCATGTCGACGTCGCTGCCGCCGATCTTCTCGTTGAGCACCACGAATTCCTCGGCGCTGAGCTGCCCGGCAGCGAGCGCCTGCAGTCCGTACTGGACGCCGGTGTTGTCGTTGGTGCGGTTCGCGACTTTGGGATTGGCGCGCTCGGGGCCCCAGATCGCGATCGCGTACTCGGGAATCGTGCAGCGCACGCCGCCCGGATTCCTGGTCGCGTCGTAGACCTGGTCGTCCGGCAGCAGACAGTTGTTGGTCGGCTTCTTGGTGCGCGGATTCGTGTAGACGCCGGGCTCGTTCGCGCTGCCGAACGACATCGCCCACGCGGGGCACGCCTTGTCGTCCAGGTGCCCGGCGATCGCAGCCTTCTTCGCCGCGATCTGCTCCGGCTTCAGCCCCTGCGTCAGCGCGGCGAATTCGGGCGACGCGAAGTAGTTGACGAGCAGCACGCAGTCGCTCACTTCGATGCCGGTCGAGTACGAATCCGGATACGTGCACGAAGGCTGCAGCCCGTCGAGCAGACCGGGATACAGCGACGCGAGCTGCAGCTGCATGATCGAGCCGCCGGAGCAGCCGACGCCGAGCGTGTACTCGATCTCGCCGTAGCGCTCGATGACGTGCTCCTTGCCCATCATCACGGTCTCGGCTGCCACCACGTGGTTCGAGTTCAGCTGCTGATCGGTGTGCGCGCTCTGTGCGACGAGATAGCCGCGCGCGAGCGCGTAGTCGGCCTGCTGCCAGGCTGTGTTCGGCGGAAGCTGGCGGTACGGCGTGCCGCTGCCGCCGCCGAACGACCAGAGAAGCTTGCGATTCCAGCCCGCGAGCGCGGCATCGCCGCCGGCCGGGTCGTACAGCACGGCCATGTCGTAGATCGCTCGATTCATGACACCGCGCTCGACGCGCACGATGTACTTCACCTTCGCGCCCCGATCGGTGGTCGTCTCCGCCAGGTCTGCGGGCGCCGCTGCGTGCGGATCGTACGGTTTGAAGCACGGCGGACCGTTGCTTCGCTGTGAGCACTGCTCGGTCGTGCGATAGAACAGACGATCCTCGCTCGCGACATTGCACTGAGCATCGGTGGCGGCCGTGCTCAAGCCGCTCGCGCCCGCTTCCGCGCATACCCACGGCTGCACTTGCAGCCCGGCGAAGATCGGACCGCCGATCGGGTGGTTCGTGATCGTGAGGCGCGCGCCGGTTCTGCCTGTACGCGCGGTGATGACGTTCGCGCCGTCCTTCAATCCGGTGACGAGCGCGACAATGCGCGAGTCCGCGCCTTGCTTGAACGAGCTGCCGACGTCGCGACCATCCACGTCGACGCGCAGTCCCTGCATCGTTGTGCCTGACGGCAGGACCACTTCGACGAGCGCGTCGCCGCCGCTGACGAGATCGGCGCGATTCGACAGCACCATGATCTCCAGACCCCCGCCCCTGCCGGGGCTGCCGGCGCACGCTGCGAGAACTGTGATTACACAGACCAGGATTCCCCATCGAGCAAGCTGCATGGGCCGTCCCTCGTCGTTGTTTTCAGTCCCGTTACTGTAGCCATTCCAGCGCAAAGATTTGTGATCGGCGGCGTTTGCCTGTACAGTGCCGCCCGCTTACAAGCTGCCGTCCGGTCAGCTCGTTCACTCGCTTCGCGGTTCATCCCACCTCGAAACTCATCTCCGCCTCGACTGGACCTTGCGACTGACGTCGCACGCGGGCTGGTAGAGGACTCTTGCTCAATGCCATTTGCTGCTCTCGGGCTCATGCCCGAACTCACGCGCGCGCTCGTCGAGCGCGGCTATTCCGAGCCCACGCCCGTGCAGACGCGCGTGATCCCCGAAATCCTCGCGGGCCGGGACATCCTGGCCGGCGCCCAGACCGGAACCGGCAAGACTGCCGGCTTCACCCTGCCGATCCTGCAGCGGCTGCACAGCACCGCGCATCCGCCCAAGGCGCCGCGCGCCCTGGTGCTCGTGCCGACGCGCGAGCTCGCTGCTCAAGTCAACGAAAGCGTCCGCGCTTACGGCAAGTACCTGCGGCTGCGTACCCAGGTCATCTTCGGCGGTGTCGGCATCAATCCCCAGATCGACGGCCTGCGCCGCGGGACTGACATCCTGGTCGCGACGCCGGGCCGCCTGCTCGACCACGCGCAGCAGGGCACGGTCGACCTGTCCCAGGTGCAGATCCTGGTGCTCGACGAAGCCGATCGCATGCTCGACATGGGCTTCATCGCTGACATCCGCCGCGTCATCAAGCTGCTGCCGCGCCAGCGCCAGAACCTGCTGTTCTCGGCGACGTACTCCGACGACATCCGCCGCCTCGCGCAGACGCTGCTGCGGGACCCCGTCGAGATCGAGGTTGCACGCCGCAACGCCGCCGTCGACAGCGTCGAGCAGCGCGCCTACATGGTCCCCAAGGATCAGAAGCGCTCGCTGCTGTCGCACCTGATCCACGACGGCGACTGGTCGCAGGTGCTCGTGTTCACGCGCACCAAGCACGGCGCCAATCGCCTGACGAAGCAGTTGCAGGAAGACGGCATCGAGGCTGCGGCGATTCACGGCAACAAGAGCCAGTCGGCGCGCACGCAGGCGCTCGCGAACTTCAAGAGCTTCGACATTCGTGCGCTGGTCGCGACCGAGGTCGCTTCGCGCGGCCTCGACATCAAGGAGCTGCCGCACGTCGTCAACTACGAGCTGCCGAACGTGCCGGAGGACTACGTGCATCGCATCGGCCGCACCGGCCGCGCCGGCGCCACCGGCATCGCGGTGTCGCTGGTCGCTCCGGACGAAGTCGGGCTGCTGAAGGACATCGAGAAGGTGCTGCGCAAGCAGATTCCGCAGCTGCCGGTGCCGCACTTCCACCACGCGCAGCCGCAACCGGTTGCGCGCGATCACCAGGCGACCGCACGTAATCAACAGCCGAAAGCGCAGAGTCATCAGCCCAGGCACGCGCAGCCCAAGCAACAGCAGCAGCCGCAAGGGCAGCACAATCGGCGCCGTCGTCGGGGAAATCGCTCGCGGTCGCACGCGTTCGCGCGCTGAGCCGCCGGGTCACGCAGCCGCGCTGCTCAGCGCGGCATGTCCGGGCACGTGTACGGGTCGGTCATCGCGATGTAGGTCTGGTCGCGATCCTGGCCTTCGATGCGCAGGATCAGCTCGTCGGGGCCCGGCGTGACGACTTCGGCCTCGATCGGAATCGTGTCTTCGAGCCAGCGGATGTGCGTGCCGGCCACGCCCCACTTCGAGACCCGATACGTCTCGAAGCACGAGTCCATCAGCAGCGTGCGATCCGGCAGGAATACCAGGATCTTGCCCAACGGGCCGCCGCGTTCGGTCGAGCGCCACACACGGCCGATGAACGCGGGATTCGCCGGCGCATCGCCGGCGGCCGCTTCGCCCGGGGACGATGGCGGCGGCTGTGCAGCCGCTGCAGGTTGCGACGGAGCCTGCGAGCCGCCGCACGCACAGAGCGCGAACATCGCGACCGAGGACAGTTTCAGCTTCCACCGCATGATGTCTTTTCCGCGCAAGGTGCGCGGCCTCGTTCAGTCCGGTGACGGCGCGAACATCACGGCCTGTTCCGCGTAACCGATCGCATTGCCGTTCTGCGCTGGATCGAGCCCACCGGCTTCCTGCTGCGCTCGCATGATGCGCAGCTGCGCGCGCTGCATTTCCAGCTGCGCAGCATGCTCTTCTTCGATCACCTTGATCTGCTCCGGCGAGAGCACGCGCGCCATGGCTTCGCGCTGTTGCCGCTGCTGCCGCGCCATGAATTCCAGCGAGTCCTGCTGCATCTTCAGATTGTCGCCGGTCGCGGCGACGGGTCCGGCGCTGAGCCCGAGCCGTCCGCCCTGCGATCGCGTGGCGGCGGCCATCTGCTGGATCATTTTCTGCTGCTGCTCCTGCATGGTCTTCATGAGCGGCTTCGCCAGCGCCTCATCGAGCGGCAAGCCGGCATTCGCCAGCGAAGTGCGCACGCGGTCGGCTTCCCAGCGCACACCCGCCAGGTTCTGATATTCCTGCCACTCGCGATACTTGCCCTCGCCGAGGACGCGCTTCAGCTCCGTCTCCTGGCGCTGCTGCTGCTCCTGCGCGATGCGCTGCATCTCCTGCAGCCGCGCGGGATCCGGCTGTTCGCCCCAGGCGAACGCGTCCATGTTCTCCATCGAGCGCAGCGACTGCTCGGCAAGCGTCTCGAACAAGCGATCCGCCTGCTCGGCCGTAAGGTTCAGCTCTCGCGCGACGTTCGGGCTGGACTGCCGCATTCCCATCTTCTGCTGCAGCAGCATCGCCTCACGATATTCGGGATCGCGCAGCAGCTGCCGCTGCCGCTCCCGGGCGGCAGTCATCTGTTCGCGGATGCGTTGCTGGTCCACCGGCGCCAGCGCGGTGCCGGGAACGAACGAATTGAGCGGTGTGAGCACGCCGACTGTTGCCGCCGCGGCGGGCGGCGGTGGTGTCGGCTTGGTCTTGTCGGCAGTCGTGAACGGCGACGCAGGCGGCTCTCTGGGCACGGCGACGAACGTCGCGCCGGTAGCAGCAGCCTGCTGTGGCTTTTGCTCGAGCTCGATGACGCGAGCCTGCAGCGTCTGGGCAGTCTCACGCTCCTTGTGCAGCTGGTTGACCAGATGCAGAGAGACGAGTCCTTCGCCGACCGCGGCGATCGCCAGCACCAGTGCGATCTTGGTCATGGAACACCTCTGTCCTGGAGGAGTACGGAATCAATTCGAGCTTGCCGGCCTGGGCGGTTGTTGTTTGGAGATTTCCTCGCGCAGCGCGCGCAGCTTCTGCTTGACGAGCGCTGCGTTCTCGCTGCCGAGGCGGATCATGAGCTTCTGGCCGGCGGAGCGCTCTTCGAGCGAGGGATCCGCGAACTGGTAGAACACGCTCGGCTGCGTGAGCTTGATCGGGCCCGCGATCTCCGGCGCCGCGAGCAGGTGGTCGATGACTTCGACCAGCCGGTCGTTGAAGTAGCCGTCGGGATAGCCCTGGTCGACGTAAGCCTGCTGGAACAGCGGATAGAAATGCCGGTAGACGGCCACCACCTGCGCCACGTCCGCATTCTTGACCAGCGTCATGACCGCAGCGTAGCGCTGCGCGTTGTCGGGGCTGAGCGTCGGCTCGCCGCCGGGCGCCACCGTGAGCTCGCCGCTCGCCGGCTTGAGCGGCCGCATCTGGATCGCGACTTTCTTGCGCGGCAGATTGTCGACCGTGACCACGACGTTGCGGATGATGTCCTTCGGCACCAGCACTTCCTCGAGCGAGCGCCCGAGCGCGCCGAGCAGCGAGTCCTGCACCTGCTTGTCGCTCTCCGCCAGCGCCGGCAGCGGCTGCGCCGCCGCGGCGTCTTCACCGATCGGATGCTGCACCGGCGGCGTGACGCTCGGCGGCGCCTGGGTCTGCGCCGTCGGCGTCTTCTCGGGCTCCGCCTGCTTGCGGAAGGTGTAGAACGCGACGCCCGCGCCGATCACGACGACGATCGGAATCGCCCAGTAGAGCCAACGTTTTGCATCTTCGTCCACGGCAGTCCTTCTGTTCAGAGGAGTCGGGCCGGGCCCGACCTACATTGCCAGCTATGGCTTCTGGAACTTCAGCAGGAAGTTATCGGCCTCGCCGATCGCTTCGTACCTGGCGCGGTCCTGCTCGCCGAGCGCCAGCGTCGGCGGCAGCGTCCACACGCCCTTCGGCCAGTCCTTGGTGTCCTTCGAATTCGCCAGCGCCTCGGAGCGGCCGAGCAGCTTGAAGCCCGCCTTCTCCGCCAGCGCGATCGTGTGATCCTCGCGCACGTAGCCGCTCGCCGCTTTCGGGTCCTGCGGCTGGCCAGCCGGTGCGCGATGCTCTTCGACGCTGAGGATGCCGCCCGGCTTCAGCGCCTTGTAGAACGCCGCGAACGCTTCGTCGGCGAACCCTGCGCCCATCCAGTTGTGCACGTTGCGCGAGGTCATCACGAGATCGGCGGAGCCGGCCGGCGCCACGTCGTAGCTGCCGCGCCCGAACTCCGTCACCTTCACATCGCCCCAATGCGCCTTGTGGTCCGCGAGTTTCTTCTCCCACGCCTCCTTGGCTTTCGCCGCGCGCTCGCTGGCGCTGGCCGGCGACACGGCCGTGTAATACGTACCCTTCTCCTTCAGGTACGGGCCGAGGATCTCGGTCCAGTAGCCGCCGCCGGGCGCGATCTCGACCACCGTCATCGACGGCTTGATGCCGGCGAACTCCAGCACCTCCTGCGGATGACGATACTTGTCGCGCGCCGCCATCGCCGGCGTGCGGTTGTCGTCCGCGACCGCCTTGGCCAGCGCAGCATCCTTGGCCAGCGCGGCCGAGAGCGGCAGCGCTGCCAGCAGCGCGGCGGTGAACATCGTTCGAATTCTCATAGCGACTCCAGTGTGGGCGACTCCCATGTGGGCAGCTCCAATGTGGTTCCCCGGCGAGCGTGCGAATGTATCAAACTGTCGTCGGTGCCAACTACAACGTCCGGACAACGCATGCGGGTACGGGTTCCTGGGTGGGTCGCATGGATATTTTGCAGCGCAATCGGTGCTGCATCCGCCGACGAGCCGCTGCGGCTCGCGGAGTGCCGCCTGGAAAGCTCCGTCGCCGGCGGCAGCGTGGCCGCTCGCTGCGGCGAGTACCGCGTGCAGGAGAATCGCGACGACCGGCAGAGCAAAGAATTGCAATTGCACGTTGCGGTGATTCCCGCCCTGCGTCTCAAGCCGGCGGCCGATCCGTTGTTCATCCTGAGCGGCGGTCCCGGACAGGCGGCCAGCGATTTCTACCTCAGCGTCGCGCCGGCGTTCGCGCGCATCCGCCGCGACCGCGACCTCGTGCTGGTCGACCAGCGCGGCACCGGGCGCTCGAACCGTCTGGATTGCGAGCTGCCCGACGATAGCGATTTCACGGTGCTGGATCCGCAGAAGCTGCAAGCACGCGTGCGCGACTGTCTGGCCGCGCTGCCCGGAGATCCTCGCTACTACACGACCAGCATTGCCGTGCGCGATCTGGATGACGTGCGCGCCGCACTCGGCTACGCGAAGCTGAATCTCTACGGCATCTCCTACGGCACCCGGGTCGCGCAGCACTACATGCGCCGCTATCCCGATCGCGTGCGCGCAGTGATTCTCGACGGCGCAGTGCCCGCGGAGGTCGCGCTCGGTCCCGACATTGCAATCGACGCCCAACGCGCGCTCGACAGCGCTCTGCAACGCTGCGTGCACGATGACGGCTGTGCACGCCAGTTCCCCGATATCCAGGCGCAGTTCTCGGCGCTCCGGGAGCGGCTGAGCAAGGAGCCGGTCACTGTAGCGATTGCGCACCCGCTCACTGGCGCGAGCACCAGCACGAAGCTCGACGCCATGAGCTTCGTTTCCGCCATCCGATTGTTGAGCTACGCGGATGAAACGGTTTCGACCTTGCCGCTGTTGATCCACGAAGCGCAGTCGCTGGGCGAGCCGCAGGCGCTGGCCGCGCAGTATCTGCGCATCGAGAGCGATGTCGGCGAGCAGATCGCCGATGGCATGCACTTCGCTGTCGTGTGCAGCGAGGATGCGCCGCGCTGGGCGCAGCAGAACGTCAGCGAGGAAGCGTTGGCGAAAACCTATATCGGCACGGCGTTCATGAGCGCGGTGCGCGCCGTGTGCGCCGAGTGGCCGCGCGGTCCGGTCGACGAGGACTTCAGCGAGCCGCTGCAGTCTGCGATTCCGACGCTGATCCTGTCCGGCAGCAACGACCCGGTGACGCCGCAGCGCTATGCCGAGCAGATCATGAAGGGCCTGCGCAACGCCAGGCACCTGGTCGCGGCGGGACAAGGCCACGGCCAGCTCGCGACCGGCTGCATTCCGCGGCTCTCGGCGCAATTCATCGCCGCGGCGTCCGCGGCTGCGCTCGACGATTCCTGCGTGCGCAAGATCTCGCCCGCGCCGTTCCTGTTGTCGCGCACGGCGCCCTCGCCATGATCCGCGTCGAGGGATTGAGCAAGAAATTCGGCGCGGTGCAGGCGTTGAGCCGGGTCTCCTTCGAAGCGCACGACGGGCGCATCACCGGCCTGCTCGGTCACAACGGCGCCGGCAAGTCGACGACGCTGCGCATCCTCAGCACGGTGCTGCGTCCGAACTCGGGAAACGCGGTCGTCGACGGTCACGATTGCGCGACGGACCCGCTGCAGGTTCGCCGCTCGCTCGGCGTGCTGCCGCACGCCAGCGGCCTGTACGCGCATCTCACCGGCCGCGAGAACATCCGTTACTACGGCAAGCTGCACGGGTTGCAGGGCGCGCAGCTGGATCGCAGCACGGACGAGCTGATCGAGCGTCTCGGCCTGGGAGCGGTCGCCGCGCGGCGCGCCAAGGGATATTCGCAGGGAGAGAGGCTGAAGGTCGCGCTGGCACGCGCTCTGGTGCACCAGCCGCGCACGATCATTCTCGACGAGCCGACCAACGGGCTCGACGTCAACGCGGTGCGCATGCTGCGCGAGCTGATCCGCCAGTTGCGCGCGTCCGGCCGTTGCGTGCTGTTCTCCAGCCACGTGATGCAGGAAGTCGCCGCGCTCTGCGACGACATCGTGATCATCTCGCACGGTCGCGTCGCCGTGCGCGGCACACCGGCAGAGATTCTTGCGGCCACGGGTGCTGCAGACCTCGAAGAGGCGTTCGTGCGCGCCGCCGATGCAGGAGCGCCGGCATGACGCGCGCAGTCCGGATCGTCTTCGCCAAGGAATTGCTCGAGAACCTGCGCGACCGCCGCGTGATCCTGTCGGCGTTTCTGTTCGGCGTGCTGCTCGCGCCGGTGATCTTCGGCCTGACGACTTCGCTCGCGTCGAAGCGCGTCGTGGAGAGCCAGGACAAGCCGCTGCGCCTGTCGGTCTCGGGCGTCGAGCACGCGCCGAATCTCGTGCGCTTTCTCGAGGAGAACGGCGCGGAGATCCAGTCCGTGACGATGACCGCGGATCAAGCGATGAGCGCGGTGCGCGGCGGTCGCGAGGACCTCGTGTTGCTGATCGACGCCGAGTATGGCCGCAAGCTGCAAGCCGGTGAGCCGGCGCCGCTCGATCTCGTCGTCGATACCGCGAACAACCAGACGGGCGCGAGCGCCGATCGCGCGCGGCGCCTGCTCGAAGCGTACGGCGGTCAGCTGGCGTCGCTCAGACTTCTGGTGCGCGGAGTCAGTCCGGAACTGGTCCGTCCGGTGGACGTGCGCACGCTCGACGTCGCGACGCCCGCCGGACGCTCGCTGCTGATTCTCGGCATGATGACGTACTTCTCGTTCATGTCGATGCTGGTCGGCGGCTTCTATCTCGCGATCGACACCACCGCCGGCGAGCGCGAGCGCGGCTCGCTCGAGCCGCTGCTGGCGCTGCCCGTGCGGCGCGCGGAGCTGATCATCGGCAAGATGCTCGCGACGTCGGCGTTCATGTCGATCTCGCTGCTGCTGACGCTGGCAGCGTTCGGCGTGGTGCTGCAGTTCATCCCGCTCGAAGCGCTCGGCATGTCCGCAAACTTCGGCCCGCCGGTCGTGCTGGCGATCTTCGCGGTGATGCTGCCGTTCGTGCCGCTCGGCGCGGGGCTGATGACGGCGGTCGCGTCGTTCACGCGCAGCAACCGCGAGGCGCAGTCCTGGCTCTCGGTGGTGATGCTGCTGCCGATCGCGCCGATCATGTTCGCGGTCGTGAACGGTACCAAGCCGACGCCGGCGCTGATGGCAATCCCGAGCCTCAGCCAGCACCTGCTGGCGACGAGCCTGATGCGCGGCGATGCGATTCCGCCGCTGCACGTGGTGATCTCGGCGGGGACGACGCTGTTGCTAGGCGGAATGTTCGTGCTGCTCGCCATCCGGCTCTACCGGCGCGAAGCGATTCTGGGATGAGAGTCAGGCCGAAGCCTGACCCACGAGCTCGACTGGCACTGTGGGTCAGGCTTCAGCCTGACGGTCGGGCAGCTTCGAGATACGCCGCTACCCGCTGCTCCACATTCTTGCGCACATTCATGTGGAACAGGTTGTAGTCGTAGATATGGTAGTTGTCGCGGCCCATCGGCCGCGCCGCGTAGTTCTTCGAGTGAATCTCTTTCACCAGCAGCATGCCGTCGACGCATTGCGCATCCGCGACGCCAGGCTCGACGACCGGTTTCGCGTCGATGAAATCCTGCGGCACGCCCTTCACGTCCGCGAGCGTCCCGGCAAACGTCCCGGGATAAGCCACGCCGCCGAGGTTCAGCGCCGCTTGTGCCGCTGCGCCGTCGGCGCGCCACGTGAGCGGATTCACGCAGATGTTGTTGCGCGGATCGCCCCATCGGTCGGCCTGCGGGCCGATTGCATTCCACGTGACCAAGCAGCCGCTCTGAGCCGCTGACTCGCAGACAGGCACGTCCGGCACAGCCTTCGCCAGCGCCTCGCGATCGATGCCGAAGCCGATCGGATAGGCCGCAACCAGCCGCTCGCGCAACGCCGTTGCGGTGATGCGCTTCTCGAGCAGCGTGCGCAGGTGCAACGAGCCCTGGCTGTGCGCAGCGAGGATGAACGGCCGGCCGTGGTTGTAGTGCTCGATGAAGTAATCGAAGGCGCGCTGCACGTCTTCGTACGCGAGGTTCAGCGCCGACTCGCCGCTCCCCGATGTGTCCATGAACGAATAGATGGTCGCCTGCCGATAGCGCGGCGCGTAGATCCTGCAGCAGCCGTTGAACACCGACGCCTGGCTGCGCAGCACGAACATGTCCGTCAGCTGATTGGTCGAGCGGTCGTCGAGCGCCTGGTTCCAGCCCCGGGTGCCGAAGAACGTCGTGGGATGCACGAAGAACACGTCGATCGGCGCGCTCGCCTGGCGATCCTGCACATCGGCGCCGGGCACGACGTCCGCCGCGTCCTCGCGATCCGGCAGCGCCGCCCAGCTGTCGGGTTCCGAGTAATCCGGCGCAGCGGGCGGCGGCGCTTCGGCGAAGCTGCGCTCGGGCTTCAGGCGCCCGAACGCGATCATCATGCCGATCTGCTCGCGATACAGGAACAATGCACTGCCCGCTGCGACGATCAGCACGGCGATGACGATCAGCGCTTTCTTCATGGCGCGTTGCTACTTCTGCCGCCGCGACAGCCAATCGACCATCGTGTTGCTGACCGTCTCCGCCGCGTCCTGCTGCACGAAGTGGCCGGCGCCGGGAATCGTGACGATCGTCAGGTCCTTCTCCACCCATTGCCACGTGCCGTCGAGTGCGCCGGGCAGCAGCGCCTGGTCGTCGAGACCGTGGAACATCAGCACCGGCACCTTGACCTTCGGGAATTGCACGGCAGCTGCCGGCGGCGGCGCGTCCGGCTTCGGATAGTTGGCCTTGTAGTAGTTGAGCATGCTCTCGAAGTCCGACTTGCCGAACGCTTCGATGTAGCGCGTGCGCGCGGCGGGATCGCGCACCCAGCCGGCGAGCCGTTCCGCGGTCAGCGTCTTGTGCGCGTCGGGCTTCTGGAAGTTGAACGCGTACTCGCTGTTCTTCTTCTGCTGCGGATTGCTGGCAATCTCGCGCGTGATGCCCGCCGGGTGCGGCAGGTTGCAGATGATCAGCAGCCGCGTGATCTCCGGCTTGCTCATCGCCACGTTCCACGCGACGGCGCCGCCCCAGTCGTGGCCGACTATGATCGCGTCGCTGGCCTTCTCGGCCCGCACCACGGCGGCGATGTCGCCGACCAGCAGCGGCATCGCGTAGCTCTCGACGCCCTTGGGCTTGTCGGACAGGTCGTAGCCCCGCAGGTCGACGGCGGCGGCGCGGTACTTGTGATCCGCGAGCGCGCGCATCTGTGCGCGCCACGTGTACCAGAAGTCGGGGAAGCCGTGGATCATCACCACCAGCGGTCCTTCACCGAGTACCGCGTAGTGGATCTTCACGCCGTTGGAATCGGCATAGCGATGCTCGACCTGGTCCCACACATCCTGCGCCGGCAGCGCGCCGGCGGTGAGCAGCAGGCAGCCGAACAGCAGGACTTGGAGCAGAGCACGCATCGGAGTTCCCCGCTTCGAATCGTTGTGGGCGGGAATATATAACTGTGAGGGTGTGATTTGATATGGCAGTGCCGGACTTCTCCTTCGACCTTCTGCTGGTGCTCAGCGCCGCGTTCGCCGCGGGCCTCATCGACGCGATGGTCGGCGGCGGCGGGCTGATCCAGGTCCCCGCGCTGTTCGCGGTGTATCCGAATGTTCCGCCCGCCGCGCTGCTCGGCACGAGCAAGTTCGCCGGTCTGTTCGGCACGCTCAGCGCCGTAGCGCGCTACGCGCAGAAAGTCGCCATCCCGTGGCGCGCATTGTTCCCGCTGGCGCTCGTCGCGCTCGCGATGTCGGTCGGCGGCGCAAGGCTGGCCAGCATCGTCGCGCCGGACATCTTCCGCCCGCTGGTGCCGGTCATGCTGCTCGCCGTGCTGATCTACGTGCTCTGGCGCAAGGACCTCGGGGGCGAGCACGCGCCACGCGCATTCGCCGGCTCGCACCACGTCGTCGGTGCTGCGCTGGTCGCCGCGATCGGCCTGTACGACGGCTTCTTCGGGCCGGGCACCGGCAGCCTGCTGATCTTCGTGTTCGTGCGCTGCTACGGCTACGACTTCCTGCACGCGGGAGCGGCAGCGCGCGTCGTGAATGTTGCGACCAACGCGGCGGCCCTTTCGTATTTCGCATCTCACGGCCTGGTGCTGTGGTACGTCGGCGCTGCGATGGCAGCGTGCAACATCGCCGGTGCGGTCGTGGGCGCACGCCTGGCGCTGCGCGGCGGCAGCACGTTCGTGCGCAAGGCATTCATCATCATCGTCAGCCTGCTGATCATGCGGACGGCGTGGACTGCGCTACGCGGCTAGAGTAGCGTTCCGGACCGGTCGCTAGTCCCCGCTCGCAGTCGCTTCTGGAGCTCCCCATGTCGCTCAAAGGCAAGACTCTGTTCATCACCGGCGCGTCGCGCGGAATCGGACTGGCGATCGGCACGCGCGCCGCGCGCGACGGCGCCAACGTCGCGATCGCCGCCAAGAGCGATCAGCCGCATCCCAAGCTGCCGGGCACGATCCACACTGCGGCACGCGAGATCGAGGCAGCGGGCGGCAAAGCGTTGCCGATGCAGGTCGACATCCGCGACGAGAACGCGGTCGCGCAGGCGGCGGCGCAGTGCGCCGAGCGGTTCGGCGGCATCGACATCCTGGTGAACAACGCCAGCGCGATCTCGCTGTCCGGCACCCTGGAAACGCCGATGAAGCGTTTCGACCTGATGTTCGGCGTCAATGTGCGCGGCACCTACGTTTCGTCGCAGGCGTGCCTGCCGTATCTCAAGCAATCCGCGAAGTCGGGGCGCAAGCCGCACATATTGAATCTGTCGCCGCCGCTGAGCATGAAGGCGAAGTGGTTCGCTCCGCACGTCGCATACACGATGGCCAAGTACGGCATGAGCATGTGCGTGCTCGGCATGGCGGAGGAGTTCCGTCACGAAGGCATCGGCGTCAACGCGCTGTGGCCACGCACCGTGATTGCAACTGCGGCGTTGCAGGTGATTCCGCTCGCCAATCCGCAGCTCGGGCGCACGCCCGAGATCATGGCGGACGCCGCCTATGAGATCCTGATCCGCGATCCGCGCCAGTGCACCGGCAATTTCTTCATCGACGACGAGGTGCTGCAGAGCGCCGGCGTGAAGGATCTCGATCGCTACGCGGTCACGCCGGGCAACCGCGATTTCCTGCCGGACTTCTTCGTCGACTGAGCGTCATGCGCGCAAGGTGCCAGAATGCATCGACCGGTCCTGGTGTTCGCGGCCCTCGCGCTCGGCGCGTGTGCCGTTGAGGCTGCGTCGCCCGTGACGAGCCCTTCGGCCTGGCGCACTCTAGACGGCAAGCCGCCGCTCGTGATCGCGCACCGCGGCGCTTCCGGCTATCGGCCCGAGCACACGCTCGCGTCGTACACGCTCGCGATCGAGCAGGGCGCCGACTACATCGAGCCGGACCTGGTCGCGACGCGCGACGGGCACCTGGTCGCGCGCCACGAGCCGCTGCTCGATGACACGACCGACGTCAAGTCGCGCGCGCAGTTCGCGAACCGCCGCACGACGAAGGACCTCGACGGCAAGTCCGTCACCGGCTTCTTCGCCAGCGATTTCACGCTTGCGGAGATCAAGCAGCTGCGCGCCGTGCAGCCCAATCCGGCACGCTCCAAGGAGTACGACGGTCGCTTCGAGATACCGACGTTCGAGGAGATCCTCGACCTGGCGCAGCGCGAATCCGCGCAGCGCGGCCGCACGATCGGCGTGTATCCGGAAACCAAGCATCCGTCGTTCCATCTCGCGCTCGGCCTGCCGCTCGAGGAGCGGCTGCTCGAGGCGCTGCGCCGGCGCCAGCTGGACCGGCCGGACGGCCCGGTGTTCATCCAGTCGTTCGAAAGCGCGAACCTGCAGTATCTGCGCGCGAAGACCCGGCTGCCGCTCGTGCAATTGCTCGATGACGGCGCGTTGCAGTACGACGCGTCGGGTCAGCGCGTCGTCGGCGTGAGCATCGCGCAGCACGGTGATCCGCGGGGCGGAGCTGCGCCGCGGAGTTTCGAAGAGGTCGCGAAGTACGCCAACGCGATCGGCCCGTGGAAACGACAGATCATGCGCGACGTCCGTGCGCCGCAGCTATTGCAGACCGCGCTGATCGAGCAAGCACATGCTGCAGGCTTGCGCGTGCACACGTACACGTTCCGCAGCGAGCCCGCGACGCTCGCGCCCGAGTATCGCAACGATCCGCAGCTGGAATATCGGCAGTTCTACGCCCTCGGCATCGACGGCGTGTTCTCGGACTTTCCGGACGCCGCGCTCAGCGCACGTAAGTGAGAAAGTGCGTCGGCCAATGCTCGACCCAGCAGCACACGTGATCGTAGTCCGCGACGATCTTCTGCTGCGCTTGGGGAAAGCGCTGGAAATAGGCTGCAGCTGTCGCGGCCGGTACGGTGGTGTCGCGCGCACCGTATAAGTGAGTCTCCGGCCACGGATGAGCGGCCTGGCTGAGCGCGGGATTCAGTGAGCCGATCAGCGGCACGTAGTCGTGATGCCTCGTCCAGGCGTCGGTGTCGAGATTCGCTCCGACAGTAATCACGGCAGCGACATTGTCGAGCCGCTCCGCGATCAACACAGCAAGCACGCCGCCGCCGCTGTACCCGACCAGCACCACGTTGCGAGCGTTCGCTCGCTTCACGGCCGTACGCACGACTTCCGCCATGCTCGCGACGATCTCCTCGGAGTAGCGCGCAATCGTCCATCGTTCCGGCGTGCAGAGCGGGCCTGTCATCGCCTGGTAACACGGACGAGTGACATAAGCAGCAGGGCGCGGCGTCTGCGCGAGCAGCCTCAGTGCAATCGGGTCGCCGGTGGTCGGATCGATGCTCGGTTGCAGCCCGCCGTCCGACGGTACGCCGTCGCCTTCGATGAAGATCGTCAGCGATCCGTCGCCAGGCGCGCGCTGATCGTCCGCAGCGCCACGCATGAACAGGAGGCTGCTGAAGCCGCGAGCCTCCATGACGCTACGGCTCATGCCCAGCGCTGCAGCGAGCCTCTCGATGCGTGTCGTGTTGGTAGTGCAGCCCGCCAAGAACAGGGCCACAAGCAGGATCGCGCGCCGGTACATGACGACGATTGCGACGCGCGTCACAACGATTGTCAACGTGCACGGGCACAGTTCTGCCTTCTCGTAACGAGCCCGTCGACTGGTACTTCCGGGCGTTGCCCCCCGCTGAGCGGGCCTGTTACATACTGCGAAGCCTCGGCCAGCAGCCGACCTGGGCGGCCGAAGTCCGAACAGACGAACCAATAAGATCCGGGAGACTGGCCATGTTCTTTCGCTCGCCTGCGCGTGCAGGCACGCTGCTCAGTGCCTTCGCGGGCGTACTGCTCGCCGTCGTGACTTCGACCGCCCACGCCCGAGCGCCCGTGTTCACGGGCAATCCGATCCTCGCCGACTTCGAAGGCACGCTGCTGCGGATCAACCTGCGGGAGCAGAACGTCATCACCGGCGGACCCTCGATCACCATTACGGTCGGCAACATCATCGTCGACGGCCAACCGGGCACCCTGGTCGGCGTGTCGCCGTTCGTTCTCCAGGCTCCGACGACGGTCTGCCTGACGATCGAGGACGAAGGGTTCGACCCGCTGGTCAACACCTCTGCTGCCGTGCAGCTCACCGCGACCAACGGGCGCAACGAGTCCAGCACCGCGATCGTGCCGATCCTGCTGCAACCCGGCCCGGTCGTCGATCCGCCGGAGTTCCCCGCGTGCGAAGATCCGAACGCACAGCCGACTGCGGTCTCCGGCGGAGACCGCACCATCAACGACACGGACGGGCAACCGGAAGAATCGGTCGTGCTCGACGGCTCCGCTTCCAGCGATCCGGATCCCGGCACGGAGCTGATCTACACCTGGGGCGACGTCGACAATGACGTGTCGCTCGGCTCGAGCACCTCGCCGACGCTGACGGTCAGCCTCGATCCCGGGGTGCACAACCTGCAGCTGACCGTGCAGGACGAGTCCAACGGACAGAACTCGCTGGACTTCGAGCGCTTCGTGGTCACGGTCAACGGCCCGGTCGCCCCGATCGCCAACGCCGGTCAGGACCGGACTGTCGACGATACGGACGGTCAGCCTGGCGAGACCGTCACGCTCGACGCCTCGGGCTCGAGCGATGCCGACGGCACGATCGTCGAATACGATTGGTCCGTCCAGATCGATGCCGACACCCTGCTGAATCTCGGTACCGGGCAGACCATCACCGCGCGCTTGCCCGATGACGGCGGCTTCAACGTTCTGCTCAGGGTCACCGACAACGCCGGCAACGTCGGCAGGGACTCCGTGCTGATCAACGTCACTGCACCGGGCCTCCTGCCGACCGCCAACGCCGGTCCGGACCGCAATGTCGCGGATACCGACGGCCAGCCGGGCGAGAGCGTCACGCTCGACGGCTCGGCCTCGACGGATCCCTCCGGCGCGATCGCTGCGTACCAGTGGCTGCGGCAGCCGGGCGGGGACCAGAGCCCCGAAGTGCTCGGCACCGGACAGACGCTGACGGTCACGCTGCCCGACGGCGTGAACGATATCGTCCTGATCGTCACCAACGCAGCCGGCAGCACTGCGACCGACTTCCTGGTGATCACAGTGGCGCAGGCGCCGCCCGAGACCATCCTCTCGGCGATCGCGGGCCTCACTCCGAACCAGCGCAAGATGGCGCAGAAGCTCGACAGCATGTGCGACTCCCTGCAGCAACTTGCGAACAGCGAGGCGAGTCTCACCCCTGACCAGGCGGACCTGCTCGCGAAGTGCACCGGCCTGCGCGTCAACAACACGACGGCGAACCAGGTGAATGCGATCCAAGAGCTGATTCCGGATGACTTCTCCGTCGCGCGCACGCAGACGCTGCTGTTCGCGAACACGCAGTACGTGAGCATCATGGATCGCCTCATCGCGCTGCGCGGCGGCGCTCGCGGTCTGAGTCTCGCCGGCCTGAACGTCATCGTCGACGGCAAGCTGGTGCCGCTGGCCCAGCTGGAGGAAATGGCCGGCAAGCTCCTCGGTCGCGGCGCGAGCGCCGACGGTGCCGACGAGCCGGGCGGGCTGCTCAGCGACAAATGGGGCCTGTGGGCGCGCGGCAACTTCAGCTTCGGCGAAAAAGACCAGAGCCCGGGCAGTCCGAAGTTCGACGCCGACCAGTGGGCGATGGTGGGCGGCATCGACTATCGCGTCTCGGAGCGCGCGGTGATCGGCGCCGCAGCCTCGTACGGCTCTTCGAGCGTCGACTTCGCAGCGGACGACGGCTCGCTCGACACGGATTCGTGGTCGGTCTCGCTGTACGGCTCGGCGTATGCCGGCAAGAATTTCTACTTCGACGGCATCGTCAACGTCGCGAACTCGAGCTACGAGGCCGAGCGCAACATCACGTACGTGGACGGCTCCGGCCTGGTCAGCGCCGACGCGCGCGGCGACACCGACGGCATGACGTTGAGCGGCGGCCTGTCCGCGGGCTACGACTTCCTGGTCGGCGGCCTGACCATTTCACCTAACCTCGGCTTCTTCTACATCGACACCACGATCGACAGCTTCACCGAAGCCGGCGCCGGCGGCCTGAACCTGATTTATGACGAACAGAAGTTCAAGTCGACGACCGGCAACCTCGGACTGCGACTCACGTACGCGTGGAACCTGTCGTGGGGTGTATTGTTGCCGCATCTGCGCGCGGACTACGTGAAGGAGTTCGAGGACGACGTCGACGTGTTCGGCGTGCGCTTCGCCAACGATCCGAACGCCGCGAGCACGCCGCCGGTGCTGGTCGCGACCGACAACCCGGATCAGTCGTACTGGCGGCTGGCCGCGGGATTCTCGGCGCAGTTCAAGTACGGCATCTCCGGCTACATCGAATATCAGCGGCTGGAAAGCTTCGAGTTCATCAACTTCCAGGACGTGGCCATCGGGCTGCGCTTCCAGCGAAGTTTCGGAGGAACTGCTCCATGAGACTGAATCGCTTCGCACGTGCCTTTGCTCGCGTCGTGCTGGTGCTCGCGCCGGCCGCGCTGGTGGTTGCGTCTGCGGCGACGCCCGCCGAGAAGACTGCCGCCACCAAAGGCATGGTGAAGCGTTCCGACCTGGAGATCGTCGACTGCCTGTTGCCCGGCCAGGTGCGCCAGCTCGGCAATACGTCCTTCCTGTCGCAGCGACGACCGATCCGCACGACCACTGCAGAGTGCTCGATCCGCGGCGGCGAGTACGTCGCCTACGATCGTGCCGACGTGAAGCAGGCATTGCGCATCTGGCTGCCGACCGCGGAAAGCGGCGATCCGGAAGCGCAGACCAATGTCGGTGAGATCTACGAGCGCGGCATGGGAGTGACGCCGGACCACGCCGCCGCGGCACAGTGGTATCAGAAGGCGGCGGACAAGGGCTATTCGCGCGCGCTGTTCAACCTCGGCACGTTGTACGAACAGGGGCAGGGCGTGGAGCAGGATTCGCTCAAGGCGCTGAACCTGTACCGGCAGGCGTGGGGCATCAAGGAGGACAACATCATCTTCACCTCCGCCGCGCAGCGCGAGCAGGACGAGCTGCGCAAGCAGCTGCAAGAAGCGATCTCCGAGAAGGATTCGCAGCTGGGGCTGCTGCAGAAGCAGTTGAAGGAGATGCAGGACAAGCTGGCCAGGCAACCGGCCGGCGAGAAGACGGTCGACAACAGCAAGGAAGTCGAAGCTCTCAAGAAATGGATCGCGCAGCTCGAGAGCGAGCGCAACAAGAGCACCGAGCGGCTCGCCGGCATTCCGAAGACGCGCACGCCGTCGGGCACCACGGAGCTGACGCCGATCCCGCCGACTGCCGACGAGCGCACGCTCTCCGGCATGAACTTCGGCCGCTACTACGCGATCGTGATCGGCAACCAGAACTACCAGCAGATCGAGAGCCTGCAGACGCCGAAGTACGACGCGGCGCGCGCGGCGCGCATCCTCGCGGACAAGTACGGCTTCACCGTGCAGATCCTCGACGACGCCAACGACATCACGATGCTCAAGACGATCAACGATCTGAACGCGGTCCTCAAGCCCGAGGACAACGTGCTGATCTACTACGCCGGCCACGGCGCGCGCCTGAAGAGCGGCGCGCTGGAGAGCGGCTACTGGCTGCCGGTGAACGCGGACGCGCCGCCCGAGGATCGCTTCTGGGTGCCGAACGAGCAGATCACCGGGCATCTCGGCCGGCTCACCGCCAGGCGCGTGCTGGTGGTGGCGGACTCGTGCTACTCCGGGCTCCTGTCCACGGACCCGAGCTACCTGTTCCTGAACGACAAGGTTTCGTACTCGAAGGAGTACATCAAGTACAAGCTGCCGAAGCGCTCGCGGCTGTTGCTGTCCTCGGGCGGCGACAAGCCGGTGCTCGACGAAGGCAGCGGCGGCAATTCGGTGTTCGCGCGCGCGTTCCTCGACGAGCTGGAAGGCAACCAGGGCATCCTGTCCGCTCCTGAGCTGTTCAGCCGCATCCGCAAGCGTGTCGAGGTCGCGGCGTCCAAGAACAAGTTCGTGCAGACACCCGAGTTCAAGTCGATCAAGGGCGCGGGGCACGAAGTGGGCGACTTCTTCTTCGTGCCGAGACAGAAGTCGGGCTGAAGCCCGGCCCGCAATCGTGGTGTGCGTCAGGCTTTAGCCTGACTCCTGCGCTGCTATGATGATCCGATGAGAACTCCGCTCGTCGCGATCATGCTGTGCGCGTGCTTCGGTACAGCCGTCGCCGCTCAGCACCCCCGCGCTCGCGCGCTCGGAATTCCGTTCGACGGAACACCCGGCCAGCTCAATGCCATCACCGACGTCGCACCGGTGGCGGTCGGCTACACGACGCTGGTCGAGGGCGAGGGCGCTCACGCCGTGCGGACGGGCGTCACTGCGATCCTGCCGCGCGGCCGCGCCACGCTCGACAAGCCCGTATTCGCCGGCGTGTTCAGCCTGAACGGCAACGGCGAGATGACCGGCACGCACTGGATCGAGGAGTCGGGCTTCCTCGAAGGTCCGGTGATGATCACCGGCACCCACAGCGTCGGCACTGTTCGCGATGCAGTAATCGCCTGGCGCATCAAGCAAGGCAAGGCCGATCCGAGCGGCTACTGGTGGTCGTTGCCAGTCGTCGCGGAAACCTGGGACGGCGACCTGAGCGACGCGAACGGCTTTCACGTCAAACCGCCGCACGTGTTCGCGGCGCTCGAGGGCGTGCAGCGCGGCGCGCTGGCCGAAGGCAATGTCGGCGGCGGTACGGCAATGATCTGCCACGGCTTCAAGTGCGGCACTGGAACGAGCTCGCGCGTCGTCGAGATCGACAAGCAACGCTACACGGTCGGCGCGCTGGTGCAGTCGAACTACGGAGTGCGCAGCGAGCTGCGCATCGCGGGCGTGCCGGTCGGCAAGCTCATGCCTCTGGCTGCTCAGCCCGAGCCGCAGGATGGAGGCTCGATCATCATCGTGATCGCAACCGACGCACCGCTCCTGCCGCAGCAGCTGAAGCGGCTCGCGCGGCGTGCATCGCTCGGGCTGGCGCGCAACGGCAGCTACGCGGGTGACGGGTCAGGCGACCTGTTCATCGCGTTCTCCACTGCGAATCCCGGCGCCAGCGAGGTGCAGAGCTTCGACGTGCACACGCTCGCCAACGGTCAGCTCAATCCGCTGTTTCTCGCCACCGTGCAGAGCGTCGAGGAGAGCATCGTCAATGCGCTGGTCGCGGCCGAGACCATGACCGGTCTCAACGGCAGGACCGTGCCGGCGATCGACACCGGCGAGCTGCAGAAAATTCTCGAGCGCTACGCCCGGCTCGAGCAGCGCCCGCGCTAGTTCACAGCCGTTCCACTCGAGGCGGCGTGCCGCGGCACGACGTCGGCAGGTATTTCGCCGCGATGTCCGTCTGAGTCGCGTCCTCGCCGGCGGCGTAGCCGCAATCCCATTCGATCGGGCCGTCGTCGACTTCGGCGGGGTGCAGGGACAGCGTGTGACCGGCGATGCTGCCGTGCGCCGCGTTGCCGAAGTGAATCAGGATCGTCCCATCCTCGACTTCGATGTCGCTGACGTACTTGCCGGCGGGCGCCTCGCCGACGCCCGCCTCTGCCAGGTCGGCCGGCCAATCGCCGGAGGTTTCGTACGCCCTGGCGACGGATTCCTTGACCGGGGTGGCGAGGCCGAGTCCCTCTACGACCTGGGAGCGGATCGTGTAGTCCTGGTACGCGGGAATGGCGATTGCGGCGAGGATGCCGAGGATCGCGATGCCGTACACGCAGACTGCGCCGATGACGACTGCGGCGCCGGCTGTCGAGGCCTGGCCGATGACTCGCTGGACCAGCGCTTCCTGCGACGGTGCATCGACGGCAAGTTGCGCGATTCGTCGCCTGACGTGCCAGTGGTACACGGCGTTCGCGAACATCGGAATGAGAATGAGCTGCACGCCGACGATCAGCAGCCAGTACAGCAGGCCTCCGGCCATCGCACCGAGCACTGCGGTGGCTGCGAAGAGCAGGATGGCGAACACGATGGGCAACAGCAGCAGGTAGCCGACGGCCAGCCCGTACATGCGCCGGTACAGCAGCCAGAAGAACGTGACGAAGAACGCCGGCCAGTTCCACGAGACGCGGCTGCCACCCGGCTGGTCGAAGCGATAGAACAGCGGCACGTAGTACCCCGCTTTCTTTTCGCCGACGGCGTGCCGATAGAGCTCCTCGCTCTGTGACGGGTTCGCGGCCATGTCACTTCCCCTGGTGGTGCGGCGATGCTGCGCGGCCGGAAGACTTGCCGTGCATCATACCTGTGCGCGCCAGTCGACGGTGAAGCGGGCGCCGCCGAGCGTCGAGCGCTCTACGTGCACGCTGCCGCCGTGCCACTCGACGATCCGCTTGACGATCGCCAGACCCAGGCCGAAGCCGGTCTTCTCGCCGCTGCGCTGGCCGAGCTGCACGAACGACGCGAATACGCGCTCGCGGTCCTCGGCGGCGATGCCCGGGCCATCGTCGTCCACGCACAGCCGATAACGCTGCTGCGCGACGATCGCGAACGTCACGCGGACCTGGCGTGCAGCGTGGCGGATGGCGTTGTACAGGAGATTGCGCAGCACCGTCTCGACGAGGTGCACGTCGCACACCACGGCGGTGGCGTCGCTGTCCACGTTGCATTCGATCGTCAGACCGTCGCGAGCGCCGCGCTTCAACGATTCGGTCACAGCGGGCAGGACCGCCGTAAAATCGTGCGTGGCGATGTTCAATGCGACCTCGGCGCGCTCCAGCACGGCATATTCCAGCGTCGCGGTGACGAACGCGTTGAGCTCGCTGACGTCCGTGTTCAAGTGATCGAGGTGGCGCAGCACGGCCTCGCGGTCGGCAGCGATGCGCGCCAGCTCGATCTCGAAGCGCATCCGTGCCAGCGGCGTCTTGATCTCGTGCGACAGCGCATTGGACATATCCTTATGCGAGCCGATGAGCCCGTCGATGCGCGCCGCCATGCGCCGGAAGGCCTGCGCCAGCGGATAAACGGGCGAGCGGGCGCCGATCGGCGCATCGAACGTCCAGTTGCGGTCGCCGAAGCGCATGGTCGCGCGCTCCAGCGCACGCAGGTCGCGCGTCATCGGCCACAGCCACGCCATGATGACCAGCGCAATCGCGGCGTAGAAAACGAAGGAGAGGATCCAGTCGGGCAAGCTGCGCTGCTGCGGGTTCGCATACCTGAAGACCAGCACGCGGCCGTCCTGCTCCAGGCGCTGCAGGACCCAGGCGCGGCCGTCCGCACCGTCCATCAACACCGGCTCGCCGCGCTCGAGCGCGGCGATGTCGCTCGCGCCTGCGACGTCTTCCGGCTCCAGCAACTCCAGGTCGAGGCCGCTGCCGCGCCCGGCGTCGGCGACGAAGTCGGCGCGGCGCTCGTTCGGGACGTCGTGCAGCTGCCGGCCGAGCAGTCGCAGCACATCTGCTTGCGGGAGCTCACCCGAATGCGCCGTGGCCGCGTATGACTGCCACAGCCGCTCCTGTCCCCAGCTGACCGCAGCCAGCGTGATCACGATCGACAGGTAGAGCGTGAGGAAGTGCCGCGTCATCTCAGGCGTCGGCCAGGAACAGGTAGCCGTGTCCCCACACCGTGCGGATGCGCTCCGGCGCACCGGCGTCGCCCAGCTTCTTGCGCAAGTGCGAGATGCGCACGTCGAGGGTGCGGTCGAGTCCATCGTACTCGCGCTTGTACAACTGCACGTACAAGGACTCGCGCGATTGCATCTCGCCCGCGCGGCACGCCAGGAAGAACAGCAGATCGAACTCCGTGCCCGACAGCGCAACTTCAGTGCTGCCGATGTGGACCGAGCGTGCCGTCGCGTTCAGCGTCAGCTCGCCGAACTTCAGCAGGCGCGCCTCGACCGGCATCGTTGCCCGGCTGCGCCGTAACAGCGCGTGGATGCGCGCGACCAGCACGCGCGGCTCGACTGGCTTCACGACATAGTCGTCCGCACCGAGTTCGAGGCCGACGACGTGATCGATATCACTGTCGCGCGCGGTCAGGATGAGTATCGGCAGCGCGGACGCCGCACGCAGCTCCTTGCACACGGCGAAGCCGTCGCGTCCCGGTAGACCCAGATCGAGAACGACGAGGTCGGGAGCGTCGCCTTGCAGATGTCCCACCACACGATCGCCGCGGTGCTCGACCATGACCTGCATGCCATTGCTCTGCAGATAGGTACGGACGAGCTCTGCGAGACGCAGATCGTCCTCGACGAGCAGAACCAGCGGTGAGGCGTTCGTGGCCATGCGCTATCGGCAGCAGCGGGCTAGTAGAAGATGTTCCAGGGCGGCCGGCGCCTGTGGCGCAGCTGCAGCGCCTGGCGAATGACGGCGATTGCTGCCGATGCCAGCACGTCGTCCAGCTCGGCGTCGCGCAGTTGCACGATCAGGTCCTCGCTGAAGGACAGCTCCACGCTGTACACGCCCTGCGCATGGTTGTCCCAGCACTGGCGGATGTGCGGCCGATCGACGATCAGCAAGCACAGGGACTCGTTGCGGCTGGAGCGCCATTGGGCATGTACGGTCGTGCTGCAGACGGTGTCGTCGCCGGACAGCGTGCACACGCGCGGTCGCAATTTGAGCTCGATCGGCGGCTGCGAGGCATCGGCCGCTGCGCCCGCGGGTTGCACGGAAAGCAGGAGGAACGCCAGCGCAGCTCTACAGCACTTTGAAGTTGAAGCCCGCAAACGCAGTCACCACTTCGCGGTCCGACACGATCGGGCTGTCGACGATGGCGTTGCCGAGATATTCATAGTGTACGAATGCGTTGAAGGTCCAGCGCTCCGACAGCGGCAGCGCATAGCTCAGCTTGACGAACGGACTCAGGGCGCTGCCCGGACGATACAGGTTCCGCACGCCGTAGTAGTAGTCCACCGTAGCCGCGCTCTTCCAGGTCCAGCCGACGTTGGCGACCAGCGAGTAGTCGGCGCGCGCCAGCGGCATCGAGACCGCACCGCGCACCTCGTAGCCCTGGTGCCGGCCGGTGACTTCGTACAGCGCGTTCACCTGGCCGATCAGCTCGCGGTAGCGGAACAGCCATTCGGGCCCGGCGAGATACGTCGTGTGCCTGCGGCCGACGGGGAAGATCTGCTGCTCGGCCGGCGCGGGTCCCGAGACCGAGCCGAACGCGCCCGCGACGATCACGTTCTGCAGGTCGCTGCGATTGAAGAACACGCGGTCGAAGCCGGGGGTCGCGATCAGGTTGAAGGTGTGCGCGTTGCTCTCGTACAGCGTCACGCCGGGCTCCAGGCTCTCGAGAAAGAAGCGCTTGCCGTAGTAGCTCACCTGCGGAATCACGAACAACGGAATGTCGTCGCGCCCGGCGACCGGGTTGGTGCGCGTGCCCGCGCCGAACGACAGCGATACATCGAGATCACCCACCACTGCGCAATCGGCCGACGGCGCTGTGCAGGCGCTCTGCGCGGCAGCGAAGCGTGGACAAACCGCGGCGACAGCGGTCAACAGCGGCAGAGTCGTACGAAGAGCGAAGTTCATGGAGTGGCCGTCATGCGGCGCGCGTCGACATAGCGCGATGCAGCCATTGTTCCAGAGCGCAGCCGGCGCTCCTGTGTGCGGTTGGTAGCGATTTGTTACGCAAATGTACGAGCGGTGATCCGCCGGTAATGAAAGCCGCGTCGTTCGCGCCGGGTCTCACAGATTTTACAAAGTCGCGACGGATTCGCCCACGACCCCGTCCCTAGTATCCCGTCGCGATGAGCATACGCGCGAGTGCCGGATTGCGGCCAGCGCAACCAGCAAGCTACACGGAGCGACGACGATCATGAGGTCATTCTGCAACAAAACGGGCGTGCTGCTCGCAATGAGCGGCGCGCTCGCTGCCTGCGGCGGCGGCTCGAGCGGCGACGATCCCGTCAACACCGACTATTCGGCGCTGCGCCTGTCGCAGTCGCGCGAGGGAACCCTGCACCATGCTACGAACGACGAACAGCTGCTGCACCCGTTGCGGAACGGTCTGCGGATGTCGATGGTCGGCATGCCTGAGATCGCTGCCGTCAATGGCATCACTGCCCCCGGTGCGAGCGCGCAAGGCACGTTCTCGGCGACCACCGTTCAGGTGGACGGCGTGGATGAAGCTGATCTCGTGAAATACGACGGGCAGTACCTCTATGCCGTGCGGCCCGAGTCCGTGCCCGCGCATCCCGGCCAGACGCGCAACGTGCTGACGATCTCGCGCACGCATGCAGATACAGGCCTGGCCGAGATGGTTTCCGAGTTCGCCATCGAGGGCGAGCAGAGCTCGCTGCCGCAGATCTATCAGCTGCAGTCCAACACGGGCGTCACGCAGTACCTGCCAGCAATCAGCCAGAGCTATCAAGGCTGGCTGATGGCGCAGCCGACCTTGACCGCGCTCACGATCCAGCCGGATCGCACGCGCATTCAGCTGCTCGACGTGCGCGACCCGGCCAACGTGTCGCAGGCCTGGACGATCGAGCTCGACGGGTGGCTGCGCGCCAGCCGCAAGATCAACGACACGCTCTATCTCGTGAACAGCTACCGCCCGCGCCTTGCCGGCCTGGCTCTGCCGGCAACTACCGAGGACGCGAAGCGGCAGAACGAGCTGCGGATCCGCAGCACGACGGCGCGCGATCTACTGCCCGGCTATCGCGAGAACGGCGGTGCGCAGCGGCAGCTGATCGCCGCTGGCGATTGCGTGCTGCCGGCGGATCTCGCCGCCAACGAAGCCTATTCGGATCTGGTCGTGATCACCGTCGTCGACCTGGCCGCGCGACGCATCGCCGACGTGAGTTGCGTCAGCACCAACATCAATGGCGTGTACGTCTCGCACGACAGCCTGTACGTCGGCGGTCAGGGTGTCTCGATTCCCGAGGCGAGCTTCACGGTGCTGCACAAGTTCGCTCTCGATGCGGACAGCGTCGACTATCGCGCGAGCGGCCTGGTTGCCGGCACGATCGGCTGGCAGAACGCCTCGTACTTCATGGACGAGCACGGCGGCGATCTGCGCATCGTCACGTCGCAGTTCGGGCTCGACGGTCAGCCGCGGCATCGCCTGCATGTGTTGCGCGAGACGCCGCAGCATCGGCTCGACGTGCTCGCGGAGCTGCCGAACGCGCAGCGCAGTGCGTCGCTCGGCAAGCCGGGCGAGCAGCTGCACGCCGTGCGCTTCTTCGGCGACCGCGCGTATGTGGTGACCGCGCGGGTCGTCGATCCCCTGTACGTGCTGGATCTGAGCGTGCCGGAGGATCCGGTCATCGCCGGCTCGCTGGAGATTCCAGGCGTCTCGACCTACCTGCAGCCGACCGGGCCGGAGGGCGGCGAGGTCGTGCTTGCCGTGGGCGGTCAGACCGACGCCACGGGCACGCGCGACGGTGTGAAAGTCGAGCTGTTCGACGTGCACGACATTCTGCGGCCCCGCTCGCTGGGCAGTCACGTATTCGGTCGCCGCGGCTCGTCGAGCGAGGCGGTCAGCGATCCGCATGCACTCACGTTGTTGCCGCAGCCCAAAGCGGGCAGCGTGCACATCTCGCTGCCGATCGACGTGTTCGCTACGCCGCGCTCCGGCGCGCCCGAGGTGTTCGACTGGAGCTATTCGGGCGCGCACCTGCTCGAGATCGATGGCCTGGGCGGCAGTGCGCCGCAGCTGAGCTTCCACGGAGTGATCAAGACTGCGGAGCCGGGCGGCGCGCCGTTTCCGTCTCCGCCGTACACGGTACCGCGTCGCGCTGTGATGCATGACGACGCAGTGTTCGTCGTCGACGGTGCCACGCTCATCGGCACGAAGTGGGACGGTGTCACCCGCTTCTAGATTTCGCTGGGCGAGGCCGCCACGGACGGTGGCCTCCCGTTCCGCGCCGCTCAGCCGCCGCGACCCACCATGCCACCGCCGTCGATGACGATCGTCTGCCCGGTGATGAAGTTGCCCGCGGGCGAGGCGAGGAACACGGCGGCGCCGGCGATCTCGTCCGGCTCGCCGATGCGCTTGAGCGGATAGACGCGCACGGTCTGCTCGTAGATCTGCGGATTCTCCCAGAGCGCCCTGGCGAAGTCGGTGCGCACCAGGCCGGGCGCGATGCAGTTGGCGCGGATGTTCTTCGCGCCCCACTCCACGCACAGGTTGCGGGCCAGCGCCATGTCCGCGGCTTTCGAGACGCCGTAAGCGCCGATCACCGGCGTGCCGAGCAGCCCCGCGACCGACGAGATGATGACGATCGAGCCGCCGCCGCGCTGCGCCATCTGCGGCAGCACCATGTTGCACAACCAGAAGTTGCTGCGCACGTTGCTGGCCATGATCTTGTCCCAGGCGTCGTCACCCATCCCCGCCATCGGCCCGAAATAGGGATTGATGGCGGCGTTGCAGATGAGCGTGTCGATGCCGCCCCACTGCTGGATCGCGGCGTTCACCAGCGCCTGCAGATCTTCCTTGCGGCCGATGTTGCAGGCATGCGCGATCGCTTCGCCGCCCCTGGCGCGGATGGCGCCGACGACTTCCTCGCACGCATCGAGCTTGCGGCTCGAGACCACGACTCTGGCGCCGTGCTCCGCGAGACGTTCGGCTATCGCGCGGCCGATGCCGCGGCTGGAGCCGGTGACGAGCGCGACCTTGCCGGTCAAGTCGAACAGCGACGGGCCTTTCATCGGGATGTCTCCTCGGCGCGGCAGCGCCGGCGCGAAATCATAGCCAGTTGTCGGTCAGGCTTCAGCCCGACTCGATCATCCCGCGCAGCACTTCCGCGATGCGGTCGAGCACGGTGCCGGTGCTCCAGTACTGCGTGTGGCTGTACGGGCTGAACGCCTTGATGTGGCCGAGCAGCGTGTTGCCGCGGGCGTTGACGGATACGTCCTCCACGAGCGCTGCGTACGCAGCGCTCAGCTGCGCGAGCGGCCAGCCGAGCACGTCGTCGGGATCGAATTGATTGATCCAGCGAAACCCGGCGCAGAGCTTGCTGCGATCGATCGGCTCGATCGTGCTGTGCCCGGCGACGAACACCGGAATGTTGCAGCCCGTGGTCATCAACCGCTGCAGCGAGCGCATCCGCCGGAAGCGATCGCGCGGCGAATCTGCGGGCACGCCGTCATCGAGCGGCGCGCTCCATATTCCCGCGTATGCGCGCGTCTGCTGCGCGTCCCAGATGTAGTTCGACATCAACTGGCCGCCCAGCGATTGCGCCACGATCGCGACCGGCGCGGCGACGCCGCCCAGCTCGTCGAACAGCTCGTCGAGCCGGTCGAGGATCAGTCGCTGCGTCTGCCAGTACGGACTCAAGGCCAATTCTTTCTTGTGCTCGAGGCTGGCAGCATCCGAGAAGCCGAACAGCATCAGCTCGCGCAGCGTCTCCCAGCGCACCAGCGGCCGCATCCGCTCGAAGATGGCGCGCTCGTTTCGTTGCAGGATCGGCGCGTAGTACACGGGCCGCCAGGCAATGCGATTCCAGGCTTGCTGCAGCCGCCCGCGCAGCGGCGCGACGAGCTCCTCGTGGAAGTCGGGCGCGGTATCGCCCATTCCGTGAACGATCAGCAGAGCGATGCTCTTGGTCATGGCCGGCGGACCGATATGTAAAAACCGGGAACCTGTCGGTGTCGGGACGGGTCCATTGCTGTGACGACTGCGTGCGTGTGGCGTGTGATCGACGGCGCAGTTTGCAGGGAAAACAGGCGCTTCACTGCATTCGTCGCTAAATGGCGGCAGTCGCAGGTCGATATTACAGGGCGTAGGACCAGGAACTGCGATTTGCCGGTGAGCGTTCAGCGACTGACGTGGGAATCGGAGAGAGCATGAAAAGCAAGAATGGTTGGCGAGGGCACCTGCGCGAGCTGGTCAGTGCGAGTCTCGACCCGGTCGTCTACGCGATGCAGTGGGCGCACGATCCGCGCTGCATGCAGCGTGGCACTGGTCATCGCCGCGTCGGGGCGTTCGTCGCGAGCCCGGCGCCGGTCTGCAGATTGTGGTCCACGCAGTCGCGCCGCGACTGGCGCTGAGTTTCCCGCCAAACGACCGAGATAGTCGTCCCGGTCCCGTTGCGCGCAGCGCTACGCTGCGCCCATGTTCACCGCCTTCTTCGCCGGGCCGCGTCGCACGCGGCCCGAGCCGCATTCCGCTGCTGAAAACCGGCTGCATCGCCTGCTGCGGTCGCGGTCGCTCCATCCGCACCGCTTCGCCGCGCGCTGCGAGATCGGCCCGTTCGTCGTAGAGCACGTGTGCCGCGAGTGCTCGCTCGTAGTCGAGCTGCGCGCGCGTGCCGAGCAGCGGGAAGGCCAGCTGCAGCGCGCCGCGTTCCTGGCCGGGCTCGGCTACACCGTCCTGCAGGTATGTCCGGCGGAGCTGCGCCGGCAGCCGCGTCACGTTCTGCGCCAGGTGCGGGCGGCGCTCCGGGCACGCAGATGAGCCCCGACGACGCCATGGCATTGGGTCCATTAATGGAGTATATTCGAGATACCTCCATTAGCGGACTCAGTGCGATGTTGCAACCCCGTCCCGCCGCTCGGCCCGACCTGGATTCCGAAGAGCTCGGCTCCACCGCGCTCACGGCATTCTTCAACATCACGCAGCGCTGGGGCCTGAGCGCCGAAGAGGAGCGAACGCTGCTGGGCGCGCCGCCGCGCTCGACCTTCTTCAAGTGGAAGAGCGAGCGCGCCGCACGGCTCTCCGCCGACACCGTCGAGCGCATCAGCTACGTGATGGGTATCTACAAGGCGCTGCGCATCCTGCTGCCGACTGCGGATGCGGCGCATGCCTGGGTCAGGAAGCCGAACACGGCCTACGCTTTCGGCGGCAAGTCGGCCCTGGAGCGCATGCTCGCCGGGCGCGTCGTCGACCTGGCCGACGTGCGCCGCTACCTCGACGCCGAACGCGGCTGACGCGATCCATGTCAGAGCCGAGCCTCACACCGAGGGCCGTCAGCCTGCGGTGGCACCGGATCTATCGCGTCGTCGCCGCGCGCCATCCGCCGGTCAACGTGTTCGACGACATCGTGAGCGAGCGCCAGCTGGAGATGGCCTGGCACATCGAAGGTCTCACCAACGACCGGCTGCGCGACGAGAACGGCGTGGCGCCGCTGGTCGCGGACGAAGACCGGGTGCGCGGGCCGGGCGCGAGCATCGTCATGGCGCCGTTCACGCACCTGGGCCGGCCGAGCCGGTTCAGCGACGGCAGTTATGGGGTGTACTACGCGGCGCGCTCGCTCGAAACCGCGGTGCGCGAAACGGCGTTTCATCGCGGCCGTTTCATGGCCGCGACGCGCGAGCCGCCGTGCGACATCGACATGCGCGCCTACGTCGGCCGGCCGCTCAAGCCGTTTCTCGACATCCGCGCAGCGCGCTACGGCGCCCTGCACGATCCCGACGACTACGCCACGCCGCAAAAATTTGCGCGGCCGCTGCGCGACAAGGGGCACTGGGGATTGGTCTATCGCAGCGTGCGTCACGCGGGCGGCGAATGCGTCGCGGCGTTCAAGCCGCAGGCGGTGAGCATTCCGACCGCGGGGGCTGCGCTCGCCTACGTCTGGGACGGCGAGCGGGTGAGCAAGGTGTACGAGAAGTCGGAGGTGTTGTTCGACCTGTAGCTGTCAGGCTGAAGCCTGACTCCTATCGATACCTTGCCATGATCTTCTCGAGCCCTTTCGACCCCGGGCTCAGCTTCTCGTAGGGCAGCTGGTTCACCGGTGTCGCGACGGTCTTGTTGACGTCGTGGAAATCGGCGCCGGCCTCGTCGATGTAGATCAGCCCGGTGACGTACTCGTTCTGCGCCAGCTTGGCGCGCAGGTAGGTGTACGCAGCGGCGCGATCGGTCGGGTCGTACGTCGGGTCGAGCTTGCGCAGCAGGATGCGGCTGCCGTCGTGCATCGTCACCGGCATGGCTTCGCCGGCTGCGTACTGCGTCGTGATCTCTTCCCTGGGCGCGATGAAGTCGGCATGCACCACTTCGTCGTAGTGATCGCGCACGAACTCGTAGCTCTTGGTCGAGCCTTCGTGGTCGTTGAAGGTCACGCACGGCGACAGCACGTCGATCAGCGCGAAGCCCTTGTGCTTCAGGCCCGCGACGATCAGCGGCACCAGCTGCTCCTTGTCGCCGGAGAAGCTGCGCGCGATGAACGTGCAGCCGAGCGTGAGCGCGGTCAGCACCGGATCGATCGGCGGCTGCAGGTTCTCTTCGCCCTTCTTCGCCTTCGAGCCGACGTCGGCGGACGCCGAGAACTGGCCCTTGGTGAGCCCGTACACGCCGTTGTTCTCGACCATGTACAGCATGTTGAGATTGCGGCGGATCGCGTGCGCGAACTGGCCGAAGCCGATCGACAGCGTGTCGCCGTCGCCGGAAACGCCGATGTAGTACAGGTCGCGATTGGCGGCGACGGCGCCGGTGGCGATCGACGGCATGCGGCCGTGGACGGAGTTGAAGCCGTGGCCGCCGCTGACGAAGTACGCCGTGGTCTTGGACGAGCAGCCGATGCCGGACAGCTTCGCGAGCCGCTCGGGACGCATCGACATCTGCCAGCAGGCCTCGATGATGGCCGCCGTCACGGAGTCGTGGCCGCAGCCGGCGCACAGCGTCGACATGCCGCCTTCGTAGTCGCGACGCGTCAGCCCCAGCTCGTTGCGCGGCAGGGACGGATGGGCGACTTTCGGTTTGACGATGAAGCTCATAAGAGGGAAGCGGTCAGCGGATGGCGGTCAGCGGTTGGGTCAGCGGCTGCTTCAGCTCGGCGGCGATGGCCTCGACGATGACGCTCGACGACATCGGCAGGCCGCTGTAGTGCAGGATGGAGCGCAGCTTTTCCTTGGACACGGCGGTTTCCAGCGTCAGCAGGCTCTTGAACTGCGCGTCGCGGTTCTGCTCGATCACGAACAGCGTCGAGTGCGAGGCGAGGAACTCCTCGACCTCCTGGCCGAACGGAAAGGCGCGCACGCGCATGTAATCCAGCTCGATGCCGCGGCGCTCGAGAATGTCGAGCGCTTCGTGGATCGCGCCGTCGCAGCTGCCGAGCGAGACGATGCCGACGTCGCGCGCGCTCTTGCCGTTGAACACGGCCTTCGGCACCAGCGTCTTCGCAGTGTCGAACTTCTTCTTCAGGCGGTCGAGCACGATCTGATAGTCGGTCGCGTCCTCGGTATATGCGCCGTACTGCGTGTGACCCGAGCCGCGCGTGAAGTAAGCGCCCTTCGGGTGCACGCCGGGCAGCGTGCGGTACGGAATGCCGTCGCCGTCCTTGTCGAGATAGCGGTAGAACTTGTCGAGCTGCTCGATCTGCTCCTTGCTCAGCACCTTGCCGCGGTCGGGCCGGTAGCTGTCGTCCCACTCGAGCGCCGGGCACATCCAGTCGTTCATGCCGATGTCGAGGTCCGACATGACGAACACCGGGGTTTGCAGGCGCTCGGCGAGGTCGAACGCCTGCACCGCCATGTAGAAGCACTCTTCCGGGCTGTTCGGGAACAGCAGCACGTGGCGCGTATCGCCGTGCGAGGCGTACGCAGCCAGCATCAGGTCGCACTGCTGCGTGCGGGTCGGCATGCCGGTCGACGGGCCGACGCGCTGGATGTCGAACAGCACCGCCGGCACCTCGGCATAGTAGGCGAGGCCGATGAACTCGTTCATCAGCGAGATGCCCGGTCCGCTGGTCGGCGTGAAGGCGCGCGCGCCGTTCCACATTGCGCCGATCACCGCGCCGATCGCCGACAGCTCGTCCTCGCACTGCACGACGACGAAGTTGCGCTCGCCGGTCGCCGGATCGACGCGCCACTTCTGGCAGAAGCTGCGGAACGAGTCCATCAGCGAGGTCGACGGCGTGATCGGATACCACGCGCCGACCGTCGCGCCGGCGTACATGCAGCCGAGCGCGGCCGCGGTGTTGCCGTCGATCATGATGTGATTCGAGGTCTTGTCCATGCGCGATACGCGCAGCGGCAGCGGGCACTGGAAGTGCTCGCGGGCGTAGGTGTAGCCCATCTCTAGCGCCTTGACGTTCGCATCGAGCAACGACTTCTTGCTCGCGTAGCTCTCGCCGAGCATCGCCCGCATGGCGTCCAGGTCGATCTCGAGCAGCGCGGCCAGCGTGCCGGCGTACATGATGTTCTTGAGCAGGATGCGCGCGCGCACGCCCTGGAACGTCTCGTTGCACATGCGTGCGAACGGCGCGCCGAGAATCGTGATGTCGTCGCGCTTGAGCAGCGCCGGGCGCGGCCAGGTCGAGTCGTAGAGCAGAAAGCCGCCGGGACTGACCTCCTTCACGTCCTTCGCGTACGTCTCCGCGTTCATGGCCACCATGAGGTCGACGCGGCCGGAGCGCGCGACGTAGCCGTCGCGCGTGATGCGGATCTCGTACCAGGTCGGCAGGCCCTGAATGTTGGACGGGAAGTAGTTCTTGCCCATCACCGGAATGCCCATCCGGAAGATGGACTTCATCAGCAGCGAGTTCGCGCTGGCCGAACCGGTGCCGTTTACATTCGCGAGCTTGATGACGAAGTCGTTCAGGCGGTCTTGCGCGTCTGCTGCGTGGAGCATGGAGGGGTCTCGTCGCTCGCGTAGGGGATCCGGATCTTGGACTTCTGCATGTCCCACGCCGCCGTGGGGCAGCGCTCGGCGCACAGGCCGCAGTGCACGCAGACGTCCTCGTCTTTGACCATGACGCGGGCGGTCTGTTTCAGCGGGGCGGAAATGTACAGCGGCTGGGTGACGTTGCGCGCGGGCGCTTTCAGCCGCGGGCGCAGCTCTTCTTCGGAGCCGTTGGCCGTGATCGTCAGGCAGTCGACCGGGCAGATGTCGATGCAGGCATCGCACTCGATGCAGTCTTTCGCCGTGAACACCGTCTGCACGTCGCAGTTCAGGCAGCGCTGCACCTCGGCGGCGGCCTGCTCCGCCGTGAAGCCCAGCTCCACCTCGATGTTCACCTTCTTGAAGCGCTCTTTCAGGTCGACGTGCGGCATCAGCCGGCGCTCGACCGGGTTGTAGTCGTTCTTGTACGACCACTCGTGGATGCCCATCTTGCGGCTCGACAGGTTGAGGAGCGGCGGCAGGCGCTCGCTCACGCTCAGTCCCTGGCAGAACCTGTGGATCGAGATCGCTGCCTGGTGGCCGTGCTCGACCGCCCAGATGATGTTCTTCGGGCCGAACGCCGCGTCGCCGCCGAAGAACACGTCCGGGCGCGTCGACTGGAAGGTCAGCTTGTCGACCTTAGGCACGTGCCACTTGTCGAACTCCAGCCCCAGGTCGTTCTCGATCCACGGGAAGGCGTTCTCCTGGCCGATCGCCAGGATCACGTCGTCGCACGGGAAGAACTGCTCGCCGACGACGCGCTCGGCGGTGATCCGCCCCTTCGCGTCCATGTCGTATTCCATCTTGTCGAACAGCATGCCGGTCAGGCGGCCGCCTTCGACGACGAAGCTCTTCGGCGAGTGGTTGATGACGATCTCGACGTTCTCTTCCTCGGCATCCTCCAGCTCCCACTCGGAAGCCTTGAAGAAGCCGCGCGGCTTGCGCGCCATCACCTTGACGTCGTTGGCGCCGAGGCGCAGCGAGGTGCGGCAGCAATCCATCGCAGTGTTGCCGACGCCGATGATCAGCACCTTGCGGCCGATCGCCTTGACGTGGTCGAACGCCACCGACTCGAGCCAGTCGATGCCGATGTGGATGTGCTGCTGGACCTCGGGAGAGGCGCGGCGGCCGGGCAAGTCGAGGTCCTTGCCTTTCGGCGCGCCGCTACCGACGAAGACTGCGTCGAACCCTCCCGTTGCGAGCAGGTGCTTCATGCTCGTCACCGGTGAGCCCAATCGCAGGTCCACCCCCAAATCGACGATGTAGCCGATCTCCTCCGCGAGCACGCGCTCGGGCAGGCGAAAGGCCGGAATGTTGGTGCGCATGAGGCCGCCGGGCGTGCCCCACTTCTCGAAGATCGTGACTTCGTAGCCGAGCGGCATCAGGTCGTTGGCGACCGTCAGCGAGGCCGGGCCGGCGCCGATACAGACGACGCGCTTGCCGTTCTTCTGCTTCGGTGCGCGCGGCAGGCGATCGCGCACGTCGTCGCGATGGTCGGCGGCGATGCGCTTCAATCGGCAGATCGCGACCGGCTCGGCTTCGACGCGCCCGCGGCGGCACGCCGGCTCGCACGGACGGTCGCATACGCGGCCGAGAATGCCGGGGAAGACGTTGGACTCACGGTTGACCAGGTAGGCCTCCGTGAACTGACCCTGCGCGATGAGCCGAATGTATTCGGGGACGTCGGTATGGGCCGGGCAGGCCCACTGGCAGTCGACTACGCGATGATAATAATCAGGATTTCGAGTATCGGTCGGTTCCACCGTTACTTAGCCCCCGGCTCGCTGCAGCGCACCGCTGAAAGACGGCAAGCCTATACCCAATGCGGAAAGTGGGGAAGCGGATGGCGGGCCTATATGTGTGTCCGCGCCGTCATGTCGCCGCGAGGAATTCCGCGGAGATGACCGGGTCGAGGATGCGCCGGCGAGCTTCGAGGGAGAGCGTTTCCCATTGCAGCTTGCTCGACGCCACGGCCCTCAGCTCGTCGTCCGTCGCCGTGCGCGGCGCGATACCCGGCGCTGCCGGCATCGTGGTGCGCAGGCGGCGTGTTTCACCTGTCTTCAATATGTCAGCGAGCGCCGCGAGCACCAGGTCGTTCCGGGTCAGCGCGCCGTGATTCTCGGTCACGAACCATGTGGCGGCCGTGGCCCATTGGGCGCGCGACGCCGGAACGGTCCCGTCGCCTCCGGCGCGGTACTCATATCTGAACGCACGCTCGTGCGCAGTGGCGGCAACGACCGTTTCCTGACCGACGCCGACGATTACGCTGCAACGCTCATCGGCCCCGGGCAGCCGCGAGCGAACCTTGCGCGCGCGCGCGAGCAGCGCGGGATTCGGAGCAAGCTCGTCTTTGGGCCAGCTGCCGGGATCGAGCAGGTCCGTTTCGCCCGGCCCCGCTGCGGACGGCAGCATCTGATAGATGCCTGGCAGCGTGTGATAGACCGCCCGCGCGAGATCCTCTGCGCTGTGACTACGATCGAGCGCCGCGATCTTGCGCACGGTCGGATACACGGCCCGCAACGCCTGCAGCGGCGCGAACGAGCCGTCGTTGGGCGCGCCGACTTGAATCAGTTTCGCGATGCGCCGCTTCTTGTCGTGCTTCAGCGCGGCGCGCGCGACGAGCCCGCCCATGCTGTGGCCGACGACCAGCGCCTTGCGCTCGCCGCTGCGTTCGATCAGACCCGCGAAGGCCCTGCCCAGCTGCTCCAGATCGCGGCGCCAGTCGAACGGACAGAACACCGGCCGGAAGCCCGAGATTTCCAGGCGCAGGCGCAGCTTCAGATAGCCGGGCAGCATCACGCCGACTGCGCGCAGCTCCCGCGATCCGGGCATCGCGAGCTGCGTCAGTGAGCCGTTGGCGAGCGCGGTCGGATGCAGCCACAGCAGCGAGTAGCTGCCGCGCGCGACCCTGCCGAGACGCGATCCCATGATTCCCGGCAGCAGAAACACGCGTCGGCCGCGCGGATTGCGGCGCGTGACTGCCAGCTTGGCGAGCTGCGCCAGCTCGCGATATTCCGCCTCGCCGAAGTAGGCGCTCAGCAGCGCTGCGTGCACCCCGGAACGCAGCAACGCGATGACCTGATCGTCGTGCAGATCGCCGAGGCTCGGGATGGTCGTCTCTGGCATGTGGGGTCAGGAGGCCATCGACGTGTGGATCACGTCGCACACCGCGGTGATCGCTTCGGTACGCGCCGTGCTCTTGCGCCACACAGCTCCGACCGCGCGCGAAGGCACCGGCCGCGCGAACGTCTTCACCGTCAGCCCATGGCCGGAGCCGAACGGACCGCGCGTCGCGAGCTCGGGCAGCAGCGTGATGCCGAGCCCAGCCGCCACCATCTGCCGCAGCGTTTCCAGGCTGGTGGCGCGATAGTCCTCGCTCTCCTTGACGTCGATGCGGCTGCAGACGTCGAGCGCCTGGTCGCGCAGGCAGTGGCCGTCTTCGAGCAGCAGCAGCGTTTCGCCCGTGAGGTCGTCGACCTTGACGCTGGCGCGCTTGGCCAGCGGATTGTTCGCCGGCACGGCGAGCGTGAAATCCTCCTCGTACAGCGCGCGCGCCTCGAGGCCGTCGAGCGGCACCGGCAGCGCGAGAATGCCGACGTCGATATCGCCGGCGCGCAGCTTCTCCAGCAGCGGCTGCGTCTGGTGCTCGTAGAGCATCAGCTTCAGGCGCGGCAGTTGCTTGCGCAGCTTGCGCGCAACCAGCGGCAGCAGGTACGGACCGATCGTCGGGATCAGCCCGACCTTGAGTTTTCCCGACAGCGGATCGTGCTCGTTGCGCGCCAGCGAGACGATCTCGTCGCTTTCCTGCAGGATGCGGCGCGCCAGCGGCAGGATTTTCGCGCCGGTCTCCGTCAACGCCACCTTGCGGGGCTGGCGTTCGATCAGCTGCACCCCCAGATAGGTCTCGAGCTTCTTGATCTGCGCCGACAGCGTCGGCTGGCTGACGAACGAGCGCTCCGCGGCCTTGCCGAAGTGACGCGTGTCGGCCAGGGCGACGAAGTAGCGCAGGTCTCGCAGGTTCATGGCGGCGCGCTCTATAGCCAGTTCCTATCGACCAGTTTAGGTCAATCGATTGGAAAAATGGAGGGTGCGACCCGACCATACGTGCCGCAGCCGTCGCAGCGGCACGATCTTAACGATTCAGGAGACCCGCAGCATGTTGAGCGTTGGACAGAAATTCCCCCACTTCTCCCTGACCGGCGTCGTCGCGAACGACCTCGCGAACGCCTTCCGGCAGTTCGACCAGGCGTCGCACCCCGGCAAATGGCAGGTCGTATTCTTCTGGCCGAAGGATTTCACGTTCGTGTGCCCGACGGAAATTGCGGCTTTCGGCAAGCTCAATCGCGAGTTCGCCGACCGCGACGCCGTGCTCTACGGCGTCAGCACGGACTCGGAGTTCGTGCACCTGGCGTGGCGCAAGGACAAGGAAGAGCTGCGCAACCTGCCGTTCCCGATGCTCTCGGACATCAAGCGCGAGCTGACGACGGCACTGGGCGTGCTCGACGCCGAAGCCGGCGTGGCGCAGCGCGCGACGTTCATCGTCGATCCGCAGGGCGTGATCCGCTTCGCCTACGTCACCGACCTGAACGTCGGCCGCAGCCCCGAGGAAGTGTTGCGCGTGCTGGACGCGCTGCAGACCGACGAGCTGTGCCCGTGCAACTGGCAGAAAGGCGAAGACACGCTGAAGGCAGCGTAAGGAGCCCGCATGACTCTCGATGCCATCCGCGACCAGCTGCCCGACTACGCGCGCGACCTCAAGCTCAACCTGGGCAGCGTGCTCACTGCGCAGGGCGCGCCCGGTCTGAGCGAGAGCCAGATCGCGTCCATTGCGCTGTCCACGGCGATCGCTGCACGCAATCCGCAGCTGGTGCGTGCGATCGAGACTTGGGCGCAGCCGCAGCTCGACGCCGCGCACGTGCAGGCTGCACGTGCGGCGGCGGCGATCATGGGCATGAACAACATCTACTACCGGTTCCTGCACCTGGTCGAGGACGCCGAGTACCAGACGATGCCGGCGCGCCTGCGCATGAACGTCATCGGCAACCCGGGCATCGACAAGCTCGAGTTCGAGTTGCTGTCGCTGGCGGTCTCCGCCGTCAACGGCTGCGGCATGTGCGTGACTGCCCATGAGCGCAAGCTGCGCGAAGGTGGCGTCGGCCGCGAGGCGATTCAGAGCGCGGTGCGCATCGCGTCCGTGATCCACGGCGTCGCCGGCGTACTGGAGTACCAGCAGGCAGCGTGAGAGTCAGGCTGCAAGCCTGACCCGCACGCATGGCTCGGACTGTGGGTCAGGCTTCAGCCTGACTCATAGCTATAATCTCGGGCATGCCGTCCCGCACCACCAGACTGTCCGCCGGCGTGGTCGTCGTTCGCACGACCGCGTCCGGCTGGCGGTTCCTGCTGTTGCGTGCGTTCAATCACTGGGATTTCCCCAAGGGCATGGTCGAGGCGGGCGAGGAGCCGCTGGCCGCGGCGATCCGCGAAGTGCGCGAAGAGACGCTGATCACCGATCTCGAATTCGCGTGGGGCGAGGTCTATACCGAGACCGGTCCTTACAGCCGCGGCAAAGTCGCGCGCTACTACCTGGCAAGCACCGCGACCAGCGCCGTGACGCTCACCGTGATCGAGGCGCTCGGCCGCGCCGAGCACAACGAGTTCCGCTGGGTCGACTACGAAGGCGCGAGCCGGCTGGTTTCGCCGCGCGTGCAGCCGATCGTCGACTGGGCGTGGCAGCGGCTCGCGCCATGAAGCAGGTCGTCATCGTCGGCGCCGGGTTTGCCGGCCTCAATGCAGCGAAGCGTCTGCGCGACGTGCGCGGCATCGCCGTGACGCTGCTCGACCGCGAGAACCATCATCTGTTCCAGCCGCTGCTCTACCAGGTGGCGATGGCAGCGCTCAGTCCGGCGGACATCGCCGTGCCGATCCGCAGCCTGTTCGCGCACGCGCGCAACGTCCGCGTCCTCAAAGCGGAAGCGCAGAAGATCGATGTCGAAGGTCGCAAGGTCATCACCGACAGCGGCGAGTTTCCGTACGACTACCTGCTGCTCGGCTGCGGCTCGCAGCATGCCTATTTCGGTCACGAGGAGTGGGAGCGCAGCGCGCCCGGCCTGAAGACGCTGCCGCAGGCGACCGAGATCCGCCGGCGCGTGCTCGAAGCATTCGAGGCAGCGGAGCGCGATCAGAACGTCGATGCGCGCCGGCGTCACCTGACGTTCGTCGTGGTCGGCGGCGGACCGACGGGTGTGGAGCTTGCCGGCGCGATCGGCGAGATGAGCCGCTACACGCTGGCTCGCGACTTTCGCAGCATCGATCCGCGCCAGACGCGCGTCATTCTGATCGAGGCCGGTCCGCGCATCCTGCCGTCGTTCGACGAGAAGCTTGCCGCGCGCGCGATGCGCGATCTCGAATCGCTCGGCGTGCAGGTGTGGACCAACTCGCGCGTCACCGATGTCATCGACGGCGGCGTCAGCGTCGGTCACGAGCACGTCGCGGCATCGACGGTCTTGTGGGCGGCGGGGGTGCGTGCGGCGGATGTCGGCCGCACGCTGGGCGCAACGCTCGATCAGGTGGGACGCGTCAAGGTCGAGCCCGACCTGACGATCGCCGGACATCCGGAGGTATTCGTGCTCGGCGACATGGCGCGCCGCGAGGAGAGCGAGGGCAAGCCGCTACCGGGTGTCGCGACGGTCGCGATGCAGGAAGGCATCTACGCGGCCGGGATCGTCAAGCAGGAAGTCGAGCGCGGCGGACTCGCCCAGCGAGCACCATTTCGCTATCACGACCTCGGGCAGATGGCGACGATCGGCCGCAGCCGCGCGATCGCGGAGTTCGGTCGCATGCGTCTGAGCGGCCGCTTCGCCTGGTGGTTCTGGCTGCTCGTGCATATCTATCGCCTCAGCGGCTTCCGCAATCGCTTGTCGGTGCTGGTGCAGTGGGCGTGGTCGTACCTGACGTTCACCCGCGGCGCGCGCCTCATCGTCGGCAAGGAATGGCAGGCGTATTCCGGCCAGCCGCCCGCGTGATCCCGGCGCCGTCGCGCAGCTCCTTCGCCAGCGCGGCCAGGTCCATGGGCGAGGGCAGGCGATCCTTGCTCGCGTAGACGAACGTGCGGCGCAAGCGCAGCGCTGCATCGAGCGTCAATACGAAGCGAGCGCCGGGCGCGAAAGCCGCGCTGCGCAATGCTTCCTCCCGCGACTCGCGCACCACCGGATAGCGCTGGATCTCGTCGAGCGCCAGCGACGTCGTGCACCCGCCGACCTGCGTGACCCAGCTCGCTTCGTGCCGGCCCGGCCACGTCAGCGGGCGGATGGTGGTGGCGATGAACGCCTCCTCGACGTGCACCAGCCAGCGATCGCTTTCGAAGCCGTACGCCGCGAAATCGTCGGGATGCGAGAACAGCAGCGCCCAGCGCCCATGCAACCAGCGGCGCAGCGCGACCGCCGGCAGCGGCGCTTGCGCGGCAGTCACGTCGTAGCTCAGTGCCAACGCGGTATGTGTCATTGCATCTCTCCAGGGCTCTGGCCCGGGAGCAACGATGCAGCGGAGCGCGGTTTGATGTCAGTCGGCCGGCGGTAACGGCACGGTCTGAATGGCGATGCTGCGGTTAAACCGCCTGTCGGTCAGGCTTCAGCCTGACTGCTTGTACTGCTTCCCTCGACAGCAGAATCAGTCGCGGAAGTTCGTGAACTGCAGCGGCAGCTCGAGCTTCGCGCCGCGCACCAGCGCGATCGCCGACTGCAGATCGTCCCTGCTCTTGCCGGTGACCCGCACCTGCTTGTCCTGGATTGCCGCCTGCACCTTGAGCTTCGAGTCCTTGATGACGCGCTGGATCTTCTTGCCCAGCTCGGTCTCGATGCCCTGGCGCAGCGTTGCGACCTGCTTGGCCGTCTGGCCGGTGACGACCGGCTCGTCGACCTTCATGCAGACGATGTCGACGCCGCGCTTGGTGAGCTTCAGCTTGAGGATGTCCATCATCTGCTTGAGCTGAAAGTCGGCCTGCGCGCTCAGCGTGACCACGAATTCCTGCAGCTCGAACTTGGCGTTCGTGCCCTTGAAGTCGAAGCGCGTGCCGACTTCGCGGTTCGCCTGGTCGACGGCGTTCGCGACTTCGTGCGGGTTGAGCTCGGAAACGATGTCGAAGGATGGCATCAGCGGATGATAGCGTGCGGCCCATGACTTCGGGAGAAGCACCGGCGATCGTCTGGCTGCGGCAGGATCTGCGCCTGCGCGACAATCCGGCTTTGCAGGCGGCCGTGGACCGCGGCGGGCCCGTGGTACCGGTGTACATTCAATGCGACGCCGAAGAAGGCGAGTTTGCTCCAGGCGGCGCCTCGCGCTGGTGGCTGCATCGCTCGCTCGCCGCGTTGGACGCAGACTTGCGCTCGCGCGGTTCGCGCCTCTCACTGCAACGCGGACCGGCGCTCCACTGTCTGCGCGAAATCGTGGCTCGCACCGGCGCACGCGCGGTCTATTGGAACCGGCGCTACGAGCCCGCTGCCATCGCGCGCGATCTCGAAGTGAAGGCACAGTTGCGCAGCGACGGGCTCGTCGTCGAAAGCTTCAATGGATCTCTGCTGCGCGAGCCCTGGGAGATCCGCAACGGGGCAGGCCACCCGTATCGCGTGTACACGGCGTTCAAGCGTCGTGTGCTCGAAAAGCTCGAGCCGTGCGCGCCGCTGCGACTGCCTGCACGCTGGACCGCGCCGCGTACGTGGCCGGCTTCTGCGCCGCTCGTCAAGCTCGAGCTGCTGCCGGACATCGAGTGGTACGGCGAGATGGAGCGTGCCTGGCGACCGGGCGAAACCGGCGCTCTCGCGCGGCTGCGGGCGTTTGCAAAAAAGCCGCTCGCGTCGTACGCGAAGACGCGCGACAGACCGGATCGCGACGGTACCTCCGCGCTGTCGCCGCACCTGCATTTCGGCGAGCTTTCAGTACGACAGGTCTGGCATGCGCTGGCGCAAGGCGGGGCGAAGGTACGCGACTCGACGTTCGCGGCGGAGCTGCTGTGGCGCGAGTTCGCGCACCACCTGATCTATCACTTCCCGCACACGGTCACACAGCCGCTCGATCGGAGCTTCGAAAGGTTCGCGTGGCGCGATGACGCTGCGCAGCTGCATGCGTGGCAACGCGGCCGCACCGGCATTCCGATCGTCGATGCCGGCATGCGCCAGTTGTGGGCCACGGGTTGGATGCACAACCGCGTGCGCATGATCGTCGCGTCGTTCCTGGTCAAGAATCTGCGCAGCCACTGGCTGCAGGGCGCCCGCTGGTTCTGGGACACGCTGGTGGACGCCGATCTCGCGGCGAATACGTTGAACTGGCAATGGGTGGCCGGCTGCGGCGCCGACGCCGCGCCGTATTTCCGCATCTTCAATCCGCTGACGCAGAGCGCGAAATTCGATCCGGCGGGCGGCTACGTGCGGCGCTGGGTTCCCGAGCTGGCGCGCCTGCCGGCGCCGCACATACACGCGCCGCACGACGCGCCGGCAGAGGTGCTGGACAAGGCGGGAGTGCGCATCGGTACGACCTATCCCGCGCCGCTCGTCGACCTGGCCGAATCGCGGCGAGCAGCGCTCGCCGCGTACCAGGCTATCTAGCCGCAAAGATATTGCAGCCGCGCCATGCGGCGGAGACCAGGCGGCGTTCCCGCGGATCGCCGAGCCAGAACCGCTCGCCGTACTCACGCACGACGTGACCGGTGTTCAAGGTGCCGGCGCACGTGTTCGCCCATTTGTCGACGTTGCTCGCCTGCGGCTTGCTGCCCCACGCGCTCAGGGACGCCGTTCGCGCGGCGGGACCGAGCTCGAGCAGGTAGCGGACCATCGCGGCCAGCTCTTTCGCCGAAGCCTCGAACGCCGCCGGCACGCAGCTCTCATCGCACTGCCAGTCGCGATAGCCGAGATAGAACGCGCCCGGCAGCGCCTTGCCGTTCTGCAGGACGTCCACGTCGAAGTACGCGACGTACAGCTTCTCGTTCGGAATGTAGCCGGCCTCCGGCCAGAGCACGACCAGCGTCGAGCCGCGGGTCTCGCGGATCACGTCCGGCAGCTGCACGTCGGCGATGTGCCGCACGCTGGCGCATGGATCGCGCGTGCTCCCCTCCGGGCATCCCGTCGGCAGCGTCAGGCGCACCCGCACCTCTTCGTCGCGCAACGTCTTGCGCAATGCCTCGGCCTGCGGGCCGTGATTGATGGTGCTCGCTCGCGAGGCAATCCCGTATCGGGATAGCACACCTTTGTCCCAGCCGCGCCGCGTCTCGTCGATGACGACGATGTTGAGCGCGGCCGGTGCGGTATCAACCGCGAAGGCGCGCAGCGTCGCACCGAGCAACGCCAGCATGAGCAGCGCGCGCAGGGGCCGCGAATAACGGTTTCCGAGCGGGTTCATTGCAGTCCTCCCTATCGGTCTAGTGGCCGATTGTGTTCGCCGTCGTCACTGAGCTCCTTGTCGTGCTGCGCATAATGCCGGCCCGTCCCGCGCCCGGCAATTCCCGTGCGATCGACGTGCACGACGTGCGTCGCGGGCTCGCAGGATCGCTCGATGCGCCGGTTCCTCGCGTTCCAGCTATGCGCTGCAACTCCGGCATTTATCTGGGTTTGTCAGCTGTCGCGCGGCGCGCTTTTGCGGAACCTCGCCGACAGAGCAGGCGTTCGGAAGGTGAGGCCCTGACCCTGCTTAGACCACGGAGGCCACCCATGAATCCCTCGATGACACGTGCCCTCGGCCCGCTGGCGCTGACGATGACAGCGCTGCTCGCGGGCTGCGGCGGTATTTCCGATCTCACCAAGGAGCGCGTCGCGCGCAGCGAGACCTCGGTACAGCAAGCGCAGCAGACTGTCGGCAATTCGGAGCAGGGCGCGATAGAGCTGCAGCGCGCGAAAGAGAATCTCGACGGCGCACGACAGGCGATGAAGGACAACAAGGAGCAGTTGGCGCAGCGGCACGCGGAGCTTGCGCAGCTCGATGCCGAGCTCGCGGTGTCGAAGGCGCAGAGCGCGAGCGCGCGCAAGGCGGCGAGCGAGCTGCTGGCGAGCATCAAGACGCTGCGGCAGGAAGCGGAGCGCTCCTCGGGCGCAGCCCCGAATACTACCGACAGCACATCGTCGGACCGGGAGCAGACGACGCTCGACAGCACGAGCGACGACCCGCGTTGATCGCGCCGCGTAACGATGGAGAGCAGGCTATGAAGCGCAAATATGGTTGGGTGCTCGCGGCAGCCGTGGCGGTGTCCGTCGCAGGCTGTGCCACGAATCACGGGAAGAACATCGAGGAGCTGGAGACTGCGCGCGCGGTCGTGCCGCAGGTCGAAGCGTCGCCGCGCGCCGGCGTCGCCGCGACCAACATCACCGAAGCTCGCAAGGCACTGGACCGTGCGAACCGTCTTGCGGACAAGGGCGGCAAGCTCGAAGACATTCAATACGAGGCGACGGTCGCGAATCGCAACGCGCAGATCGCCAACGAGAAGATCCTCACCGCGCAGGCGAAGGACGATATCGACAAGGGCACCGCCGAACGGCAGTCGGTGCTGGCCGAGGCGCGAGCCCGCGAGGCAGAGCGCAACGCGCAGCAGGCGCGTAGCGCCACCGAGCAGGCGCAGAGCGCCGAGCAACGCGCGCAGTCGCTGGAGCGGGAGCTTGCCGACCTGAAAGGCAAGAAGACCGATCGCGGCGTCGTCGTGACGCTCGGCGACGTGCTGTTCGACACCGGCAAGGCCACCCTCAAGCCCGGCGCCTACGCGACCATCGATCGGCTTGCCACCGTCCTCAAGGAGGACTCGACCCGCAAGGTGATGATCGAGGGCCACACCGACAGCGTCGGCAGCGAGGAATACAACCAGGAGCTGTCGGAGCGGCGGGCGGCGTCGGTCCAGGCTGCGCTGTTCGAGCGCGGGGTCGAGGCGGGGCAGATCAGCACCGTCGGCAAGGGTGAAACCACGCCGGTCGCGAGCAACGACAATGCGGCGGGCCGGCAGCAGAATCGACGCGTGGAACTGATCTTCCAGGACGAGCGTTCTCGGACGGCGTCGGACACCAATTAGTCGCGCTGAAGAATCCCTCTCAGCAGGGCCCTCTCCGGGTACGGAGGGGGCCTTTTTTTGAGGGCGAACGGAACATTTGCGAATAACCGTTTTATAACCGCGCCAATACTGACCTTATCACCCGGCCGCCGGTAAGCTCCCCGCCAGTATGTCGATCACCCTCGACCAGGTCACGAAACGATATCAAGGCTCGCCGGTCGTCAACGACGTCTCGCTGGAAGTCAGCCAGGGCGAATTCTTCGTCCTGCTGGGCCCCAGCGGCAGCGGCAAGAGCACGCTGCTGCGCGCGATCGCCGGGCTGACTGGCGTCGATCACGGCCGCATCTCGTTGCACGGCAATGACGTCACGCACGTCTCGGCACGCCAGCGCGGCGTCGGCTTCGTATTCCAGAACTATGCGCTGTTCCGCCACATGAGCGTGGGCGAGAACATCGAGTTCGCACTGCGCGTGCGGCGCATGCGCGCCGAAGACCGGCGCCAGCGGCGCAAGGAGTTGCTGCGGCTGGTCGCGCTCGAAGGCATGGACGATCGCCTGCCGACGCAGCTTTCGGGCGGTCAGCAGCAGCGCGTCGCTGTCGCGCGCGCATTGGCGCACAAGCCGGAAGTGCTGCTCCTGGACGAGCCGTTCGGCGCGCTCGACGCCAAGATCCGCGAAGAGCTGCGCCGCACGATCCGCCAGGTGCAGCGTGAGCTGAAGATCACCACGGTGCTGGTCACGCACGACCAGGAAGAGGCGTTCGCGCTCGCCGATCGCATCGGCGTGATGAACCTCGGCCGCCTGCTGGAGTGCGGCCGTCCCGATGAGCTCTACGATCGTCCCGCCACGCGCTTCGTCGCGACGTTCCTCGGCGCGGCGAACCTGCTGCTCGCGAAGCAGACCGAGCAGGGCATTCGTTTCGGCACGACTCCCGTCAACGCGCGCCGCATCGAGAAGCTCGAAGGGGGACGCGAGCACGAGGTCGTTGCAGTGCTGCGCCCGGAGGAGATCGAGCTGGCGCCGACGCGCGACAATCTGCGCACCAACTACATCGCCACCGGCGTGGTCGAGGAGCTGGTGTTCACCGGTGCGCTGGAGCGCATCCGCGTGCGCATGACCAGCGGCCCGTCGGATGCGCACATCGGCAGCACTTCGCACGCGGACGGCCACAGCACGGCAGCGCTGCTGGATATCACTCGCACGCAGCACGAGCAGCGCATTTTCCCAGTCGTATTCGGGCAGTCGGTCGCCATCGGCGTGCGACGCATTCACGTGCTGCCGACGCCGCTGTCGAGCTACACGGTGTGCGCGGCCGAGTCCGCTGCGGCGGAGCGGCTCGCGCAGCATCCATTCCTGATCGAGCTCGCGGCCCGCATGAAGACGCGCATCGCCAAGCGCATCGACCCTGTGCTCGCGACCTGCCAGGGCAACGCTCACACGCGTATCTCGGGCGTCGCCGTCGTCGCGGCGCATGCGAAGGTGGCGAAGCAGGTGGAGTGGCTGCTGTGGAACGGCGCCGCCGAAGTGATGGTGCTGCCGTCACAGGCGGTGTCCCCGCAGCGCGTGCTCATTCATTGGGCGGACGATGTTGCGCGACGCTCGACGCTGGCGGTCGCAGCGAGTCTGTTGCGCCACGTGCCGGCCGAGGCGGTGTACGTCGGCATTCTTCCGGAGGGCCGCAGCGGCGACGTGCAGCGTCCGCTCGGCGTTCGCACGCTGCTCGACGCGCGCTCGGAAGCGCAGGCCGTGCACGGCCTGGAGATGCGCACGGAGCTGCGGTTCGGCGCGGCGGCAGAAGAGTTGAAGCGTCAGCTGAGCGATTCGATGGACCAGATGCTGATCCTCGGCGTCTCGGACCTCGGCCAGCTGACCCACGAGTTCGCGCCGCTGTTCAGCGGGCCCGCGTCGTACTCGATGATGGTCGTCTATCGGCCCGCGAGAGAGAGCGATGAGCAAGCGGCCACTGCCTGATGTTCTGTGCGCGCTCGCGCTGACGCTGCTGGCTGCGTGCGGCGGCTCGAGCGATCAAGCTGCGGGCGACCAGAGCGTCACGCTCCTCAATGTCAGCTACGATCCGACGCGCGAGCTGTATCGCGACGTGAACGCTGCATTCGCGCAGGAATGGCAGCAGCGCACCGGCCAGCACGTCACGATCAAGCAGTCGCACGGCGGCTCGGGCAGCCAGGCGCGCGCCGTGATCGATGGGCTGCCCGCCGACGTGGTGACGCTCGCGCTCGCGTACGACATCGATTCGATCCAGCGCAAGGGCAAGCGGCTCGGCGCGAACTGGCAGACGCGCTTCCCCGACAACAGCGCGCCGTACACTTCGACGATCGTGTTCCTGGTGCGCAAGGGCAATCCCAAGCAGATCCACGACTGGCCCGACCTGATGAAGCCCGACGTCGCGATCGTGACGCCGAATCCGAAAACCTCGGGCGGCGCGCGCTGGAACTATCTCGCAGCGTGGGGCGCCGAGCTGAAGCGCCAGTTGAACGGCGACCTCGGCAAGCTCGACGACCCGGCGGCTGCAACGCAGGTCGCGGCTGCGCAGGCCGCGGCGGAGAAGTTCGTCGCTGACCTGTATCGCAAGGCGCCGGTGCTCGACAGCGGCGCACGCGGCTCGACCAACACGTTCCTGCAGCGCGAGATCGGCGACGTGCTGCTCGCGTGGGAGAACGAAGCGCTGCTGGCGCTGCGTGAGCTCGGGCCGGACAAGGTCGAGATGGTCGTGCCTTCGATCAGCATCCTGGCGGAGCCGCCGGTGGCGGTGGTGGACACCGTCGTCGATCGTCGCGGCACGCGGCAGGTCGCCGAGGCGTATCTGCAGTTCCTGTATTCGCCCGCTGGCCAGGAGATCGCGGCGAAGCACTACTTCCGGCCGCGCGATCAACAGATGCTCGAGAAGTACCGCGAGCAGTTCGCGCCGCTCGAAGTGTTCACCGTCGACCAGGTGTTCGGCGGCTGGACGGCCGCGCACGACAAGCACTTCGCCGACGGCGGCGTGTTCGACAAGATCTACGGGATGAAGGGTCAGTGAACGCGACCGTCCGCACCCCTTCGATCCTGCCGGGCTTCGGCCTGACCCTCGGCTTCTCCACGTTCTTCCTGTGCGCGATCGTGCTGATCCCGCTCGCGGCGCTGGTCATGAAGACGGCGACCATGGGCTGGGACGACCTGATGCGCACGCTGCTCGACCCGCGCGCCATCGCCTCGTACCGCCTGAGCTTCGGCGCGTCGCTCCTGGCGGCGACGCTCAACAGCGTGTTCGGCTTCATCATCGCGTGGACGCTGACGCGCTACGAGTTCCCGGGCCGCAAGCTGATCGACGCGCTGATCGACATGCCGTTCGCGCTGCCGACCGCGGTTTCCGGCATCGCGCTGACCGCGGTGTTCGCGCAGAACGGCTGGATCGGCCAGTACCTCGCGCCGTACGGCATCAAGGTCGCGTACACCTGGATCGGCGTCGTGGTGGCGCTGACGTTGATCGGCCTGCCGTTCGTGGTGCGCTCGGTGCAGCCGGCGCTCATGGAAGTGCAGCGCGATCTCGAGGACGCCGCGGAAACGCTCGGCGCCGGGCGCTTCACGGTCTTCCGGCGCATCATCCTGCCGACGGTCGCGCCGGCGGTGGCGACCGGCTTCACGATGGCGTTCGCGCGCGGCGTGGGCGAGTACGGCTCGGTCATCTTCATCGCCGGCAACCTGCCGATGAAGACCGAGATCACGCCGCTCCTCATCGTCATCAAGCTCGAGCAGTTCGACTACGCCGGCGCGGCGGCGCTCGGCTTCATGATGCTGGTGATGTCCTTCATCCTGCTGCTGTCGATCAACCTGCTGCAGACCTGGGGACGGCGACGTCACGTCGCCGCGGTGCGCTAGATGGCCGGCCCCGGCACTTCGCAGGAGATGATGGCGGAGATCGCCAGCCGGCCCGGTCGCGACACCGTTCTCGCCTTCGTGGTGAAGGCAGCGTTCATCACCGCGTCGCTCGGCTTCCTGGCGGCGCTGCTGTTCGCGCCGCTCATCACGGTGTTCGCGACGGCGCTGTCGAAAGGCGTGGAGCTGTATATGAGCAGCTTCCGCGACTCCGACACGCTGGCCGCAATCCGCCTGACGCTGACCGTGGCTGCGATCGTGGTGCCGCTGAACACCGTGTTCGGTATCGCCGCCGCCTGGGCCATCGCCAAGTTCGAGTTCCGCGGCAAGAGCATGCTGATCACGCTGATCGACCTGCCGATCGCAGTGTCGCCGGTGGTCTCCGGCCTGATCTACGTGCTGCTGTTCGGCATGCAGGGCTGGTTCGGCCTGTGGCTGCAGGAGCACGACATCAGCATCATCTACGCCGTGCCGGGCATCGTCATCGCAACGATGTTCGTCACCTTCCCGTACGTCGCGCGCGAGCTGATCCCGCTGATGCAGCAGCTCGGCAACGACGAGGAGGAGGCGGCGATCACGCTCGGCGCCGGCGGCCTGATGACCTTCTTCCACGTCACGTTGCCGAAGATCCGCTGGGGCCTGGTGTACGGCGTGATACTCTGCAACGCGCGCGCGATGGGCGAGTTCGGCGCGGTATCCGTCGTCAGCGGCCACGTGCGCGGTGTGACCACGACCATGCCGTTGCACATCGAGACCCTCTACCAGGAATACAACTTCGTGGGCGCTTTCGCCGTCGCCTCGCTCCTGACCCTGCTCGCCGTGGTCACGCTGGTCATCAAGACGCTGGTGGAGTGGCGCACCGGGTACAAGAGCAAGAAGTGACCGGTCGCTAGGCGCTTGCATGCTGTCCCGCATCCAGGAATTCATCGACCGGCTGCAGCTCGACACCTCGCGGGCGCCGCTCGGCGTGTGGATCGCGCTGATCAACGTCACGATCGTGGTGCTGGTCGTCGGCGGCATCTCCATCTCCGCGATCGGCTCGCTGCGCGATCTCGCCAATCAGCAGGGCAGCGCGCGCGTACAGCTCGCCGGCGCCATGGCGCGCGAAGACGTGCGTCGTTACGGCGAGGATGCGCTGACGCAGGCGAAGAGCGTCGCCGATCGCCAGACCTTGCAGCGAATGATGGCCGATGCCCGAACCTCCAGCCTCGGCCTGTACCTGCGCCGCTCGTGCAATACCGACACCATCGTCGCGTGTGCGGTGTTCGAAGGCGGTTCTCTCGTCGCCCAGGCCGGCGTCGCGCTGCCCTGGGACGAAATCGCCGAAGCTGCGGCGGAACAGGGCGAGCGATTCCTCGCCGCGCCGTCGGTCGGCCGCTATGCCGTGATCGGCGCGTCCGCGCAGATCGGCGGCGCGACCGGTCGCCGGCTGTATGTCGCGCGCCTGTTCGACGAGCGTCTCGCGCAAACGCTGACGGAGCGCGTCGGCGTGCCGATCCGGCTCATCAACTACCGCACGTTCGTCGAAGACAAGCAGGTCGACGAGTTCACGCGGCTGCACTCGGCAGGCCTGTCCGACGGCCGCTCGGCCGTGCTGCGCCTCGACGACCTCGACCTGTATGCCGCCAGCTTTCCGATCTTCGCCTCGACCGGCGAAGCGATCGCGCTGCTGGAAGCACGGTTGCCGTCGGGCGAGATCGATGCATCGGTGGGGAGCCTGGTGCGCAGGCTCGTCGTCACCGCGATCGTGCTGGCGGCGCTCGCAGTGCTCGCCGGCGTCATCCTCGGCCAGCAGGTCACGGGCCCGCTCGGCACGCTCACCGACGCAGTCGACCGGCTCGGCCACGGCGACTTCTCCACCTCGATTCCCGTCGGCGGCACGCAGGAAGTCGGCAAGCTCGCGCACACGATCGAGAACATGCGCGACAACCTGGTGCAGCTCACCGGCGAGCTGCGGCGGCGCGAAGCGGAGGCGCAGGCCGTGCTCGGCGGCATCGTCGAGGGCGTCTATGCGGTCGACAAGTCGCGCGTGATCCGCTACCTCAACCCGCAGGCCGCGCGTCTGCTCGGCGTGCAGGCCCACGATGCCATCGGCCGCTTCTGCGGCGACGTGTTGAAGCCGTGCCTGGAGAACGGACAGCGACCCTGCGAGACCCGCTGCCCGATCGTGCGAGCGCGTATCGAGGGCAATGCGCAGGCGACCGAGCAGCTCGATCTCAACAACGGCGCGCCGCGCACGACGATCATCACCAGTGCAGCGCCGGTCGACGAGCTGCAGGTGCAGGTGATTCGCGACGAGACCGAGCTGGAGGGCGTGCGGCGCGCACGCGACTCGGTGCTCGTGAACATCTCGCACGAGTTCCGTACGCCGCTCGCGGCGCAGCTTGCCTCGATCGAGCTGCTGCGCGAGGGCATCGAGACCATGTCGCGCGAGCAGCAGAAGGAGCTGGTGTTCTCGCTGGAGCGCGGCACGCTGCGCCTGACACGGCTGATCGACAACCTGCTGGAAAGCGTGCGCATCGAATCGGGCCAGCTCGGCATCCGTCATCAGAACGTGTCGTTGCCCGAGGTGATCGAGGACGCCGATGCGCTGATCGGCGCGTTGCTCAATCAGCGGCGCCAGAAGCTCGAAGTCGATTTCCCCGAGGACCTGCCGCCCGTCGACGGCGACGGCCCGCGGCTCACGCAGGTGTTCGTCAACCTGCTGGCCAACGCCAGCAAGTTCGCGCCGGAGGACAGCGTGGTGCGCGTCGGCGCGCTGCACCAGGACAGCACGGTCACGACCTGGGTCGAGGACGAAGGTCCGGGCGTGCCGGAGCTCGAAGCCGGCTCGATCTTCGAGCGCTTCTCGCGCGGCGCCGGCGAGGAGCCGGAGCCGGGCGGGCTGGGCCTCGGCCTGTGGATCGTGAAGTCCATCATCGAGCGTCACGGAGGAGCCATCGCCGCGCGGCGCACGGCTGCCGGCAAGACGCGTTTCGAAGTCCAGCTGCCGGTGGCGCAGGAGTGACGCGGGCATGAAGATCTTGTGTGCCGACGACGACAAGGACCTGCTCGCGCTGATCGCATTCACGCTGTCGCAGGCGGGCTATCTGGTGATCCGCGCCGGCGACGGCACGACCGCGATCCGCGCGTTCGCGAGCGAAGCGCCAGACCTGGTCATCCTCGACATCAACATGCCGGGCGCATCCGGGTTTCAGGTGTGCGAGGCGATTCGCGCGCAGTCGCGTGTGCCCGTGATGATGCTGACCGTGCGCGGCGAGGAGGAAGACCTGGTGCGCGCGCTCGAGCTCGGCGCGGACGATTACCTGAGCAAGCCGTTCAGTCCGCGCACGTTGCTGGCGCGGGTGAAGGCGTTGTTGCGGCGAGCGGGCATGGAGAATTCTGCGCCGCTGACCGCCGGGCGCGTACAACTCGACACGCAGGAGCACACGGTGCAAGTCGGTACGCGCGACCCGGTGCGTCTCACCAAGCTGGAGCTGCGCCTGCTGCAGATGCTGGTCGCGAACGCCGGCCACACCGTCAGCTCCGATCGCCTGCTGATGCAGGTCTGGGGACACAAGGGCTCGGGCGATCGCCAGCTGCTCAAGCAGCTCGTGCACCGCCTGCGGCAGAAGATCGAAGTCGATCCGGCCGCGCCGCAGATGCTGCAGACGGCGGTCGGCGCCGGCTACAAGCTCATCGTCGACTAGAGGCGGTCGTGCCGGGTCTGTTGCGCACGATCGTGATCGTTGGCGGCGGCTTTTGCGGCACCGTCGTGGCCGCCAATCTGCTGCGGCGTCCTCCGCCCGGGCCTACACGACTCGTGCTCATCGAGCGCGGCGGTGCAGTCGGCCGCGGCGTTGCGTATGCAGATCGCGGCTTCCCTTATCTGCTGAATGTGCCCGCGAGCCGCATGTCGGCGACCTCGGCTGCGCCCGACGAGTTCCTCGAGTTCGTGCAGCGGCGCATTCCCGGCGCCAGCGGCGAGGATTTCCTGCCGCGCGCGCTGTACGGCGAGTATCTGCAGGAGCTCCTGCTGGCTGCGCAGTTGAGCGCGCCGTCGCACGTGCGTCTCGATGTGCTGCAGGGCGACGTCGTCAATGTGCGGCGTCTCGAACGGCATCTGCCATTGCAGGTGGAGTTGCGCGATGGGCGCCGGCTGACCGCGGACGACGTCGTGCTCGCACTCGGCAATCCGCAACCCGCGTCGCTCGCGATCGCGGCGCCGGTCATCGAGCACGCGGCGTATGTCGGCGATCCGTGGTCGAACGATGTGCGCTTCTCGCGCACTGACAAGGTGCTGCTGATCGGCACCGGCCTCACGGCTGCGGATGTAATCAACACCGCGTCGGCGGATCCGCAGCGCACGCCCGTGTTGCATGCGCTGTCGCGTCACGGCCTGGTGCCGCCGCGTCAGACAGCTTTTCGGCCCGACGCGTTCAAGGGCGATGGCAATGCGCTGCTGCTTGCAGCGTCGACGTCGCTGCGCGGGCTCACCAAGGCGGTGCGACTCCTCGCACGCGAGGCCGAGGCTTGCGGCGGCGACTGGCGCGAAGCGATCACGTTCGTACGCAACATGGCGCCGACGATCTGGCAACGCTTGTCGGAGCGCGATCGCGTGCGCTTCCTGCGACACCTGCGTACTCTCTGGGACACGCATCGCCACCGCCTGCCGCTGCAGCTGATTCAACGGATCGACGCATTGCGCAACACGCAACGTCTGCACGTGCATGCGGGGCAACTGCTGCGATTCGCGGCACGAGGCGAGTGTATCGACGTGATGTGGCGGCCGCGTGGGACGCGGGCCGAGCGCACGGAGACATTCGATCGTGTCGTGAATTGCACTGGACCGGACTACGCGATCGCACGTTCCACCGACCCGCTGTGGCGCAGCCTCGTGCAATGCGGCCTGTGCACGCCCGACTCGCTCGGGCTGGGCTTGCGCACGGGGCCGCGCGGCGCGGTAATTGACACGGAAGGGTGGCCCGGGCCGCACCTGTTTTATGTCGGCCCGATGCTGCGGGCGGACCTGTGGGAAGCAACCGCAGCCAGCGAGTTGCGTGTGCACGCGGAGCGCCTTGCGACGCTGCTGGCGACGGAACGCGCATGATGTCGAGAACGTAATCTTTACAGAGCTTCGTAACGTCAGAATTCGTTACGGCAGAATCGCTGCTGGAGGGAATGCTTGGCGGCCGGGAAAACCAGCAAGTGGAGCAAGTGGCGTCCCTGGGCGATCGGTGCGGTCGTGCTCGCGCTCAGCGCGCTGGTTTTCGACGCGTTGCACGGCCTGCTGCGCGAAGTCAGCTATTCGGCGGTGGTCAGGCAGATCGCGACTCAGCCCGCGACGGATCTGCTGTTGGCGGGTGTAGCCACGGCGCTGAGCTATCTCGTGCTGACGGGCTACGATTTCTCCGCGCTGAGATACGCGGGCGCGCAGGTCCGTCGCAGCACGGTGCTGCTCACTTCGTTCATTGCCTACGCGCTCGGTAACACCGTCGGCCTCGGCGTGCTCACTGGCGGCGCGGTGCGCATGAGGCTGTACACGGCAGCCGGCGTCGATGCCGGACGCGTCGCGCAAGCGGCGGCGTTCAACGCCGGTGCGTTCGTCATCGGCATGGTCGCGTTCGGCGCCGCGGGATTGCTGTGGGGAGCGCCGGACGTAGCCGAGCTCCTGCGATTGCCGGGTTGGCTGTTGCGCGTCATCGCTGTGCTGATGCTGGTGGCTGTCGCTGCGTTGATCGTTGCAGCCGCGCGCACGCGCGAGATCCGCGTCCTGAATCGATGGCAGGTTCGCTTGCCGCCGCCTGAGCTGGCGATCCGCCAGCTGGTGATCTCCGCGCTCGACCTGAGCGCATCCGCCGCGGCGCTGTGGTTCCTGCTGCCTGCCGACGTCATCAGTCTCCCCGCGTTCTTTGCGTGGTACTCGATGGCGGTTGCCCTTGGCTTGCTGAGTCATGTGCCTGGCGGACTCGGCGTGTTCGAGGCAGTCATCCTGCTCGCGTGCGGCGGCCGCGCGCCGCCGGAGCAGATCATCGGTGCGCTGGTTCTGTATCGCATCGTGTATTACCTGCTGCCGCTGATCGCGGCCGCCACGCTGCTTGCAGGCTACGAGCTGCGTTCCGGCGTCGCTGCGCCGATCGGACGTGCGGCGGTCACCGTCTCGCCGCTGTTGCTCGCCGTGCTGACGTTCATCGCCGGTGCGTGGCTGCTGATCTCCGGTGTTACGCCAGTGTCCAGCGGCGCGACCGATCTGCTCGAGCTGCACGTGCCGCTGCCGCTGGTCGAGGCCTCGCACTTCATCGGCAGCGTCACCGGCTTCGCGATGCTCGTCGTCGCGCGCGGCTTGCTGCATCGCCTGGATGCTGCGTGGTGGTCGGCGTTCCTGCTTGCGCTCGTGGCGGCGGTGCTCGCGATGCCGAAAGGCATAGCGTTGCCGCAGGCTGCATATCTGACGACGCTCGCGTTCCTGCTGCTCGCGTCGCGGCGCGCGTTCGAGCGCCGCTCCGCGCTGTTCTCGCAGGCGCTCGGCGGCGCGTGGGTATTGTCGATCGCATGGGTCGTCGCCGCGTGCATGCTGATCCTGTTCTTCGCCTATCGCCAGGTCGCCTACGACCGCGAGCTGTGGTGGCAATTCGAATTCGATGCCAACGCGCCGCGCGGCCTGCGCGCAATGATGGGCGTGATGCTCGTCGGTCTCGGCTTTGCGCTGTGGCAGTTGCTGCGCCAGTCGCCCGGAGCGCCGGCGCTGCCGGGTAACGCCGAGCTCGATCGCGCCGAGGCCATCGTCGGCGCGCAGCCGCACGCGGACGCCAACCTCGTGCTGGTCGGCGACAAGCACCTGTTGTTCTCGGGGTCCGGCAAGGCGTTCGTGATGTTCGGCCGCCAGGGTCGCTCGTGGATCTCGCTGTTCGATCCGGTCGGGCCGCAAGCCGAGTGGCCGGAGCTGATCTGGAACTTCATCGAGGAAGCCACCGATCACGGCGGGCGCGCGGTGTTCTACCAGGTGCGGCCGGAATCGCTGGCGCTGTATCTCGACGCCGGGCTGCGCGTGCTGAAGCTCGGCGAGTACGCCTACGTGCCGCTGCAGGAGTTCGGCCTGCAGGGCTCGCGGCGCGCGGACCTGCGCTACGCGGTGCACCGTGCCGAGCGCGACGGCCTGAGCTTCGCGATGATCCCGCCGGAGGAAATCCCGGCGCTGCTGCCGGAGCTGCGCGCGATTTCCTGTGCCTGGCTCGGCGAGTCGCACACGCGCGAGAAGGGGTTTTCGCTCGGCTTCTTCCGCGACGAGTACGTGCTGCGCCGGCCGGTCGCGCTCGTGCGCCAGCACGGCAAGGCAGTCGCGTTTGCCAACGTGCTGTGCACGCAGCAGAAGCAGGAGGTGAGCGTCGACCTGATGCGCCAGTCACCGGGCGCACCGGGCGGGACGATGGATTTCCTGTTCACCCAGCTGATGCTGCATTTCAAGGCCCAGGGCGTGCAGCGCTTCGCGCTCGGCATGGCGCCGATGGCGGGCATGGTCACGCACGAGCTCGCGCCGCGCTGGCATCGCTTCGGTCGCTGGCTGTTCGCATACGGCGAGACCTTCTACAACTTCCGCGGCCTGCGCAGCTTCAAGGACAAGTTCCAACCGGTGTGGGAACCGCGCTATCTCGCGGCGCCGCCTGGCGTGGCGACACTGCTTTCGCTCGCGGACGTCACGACGCTGATTGCGGGCGGGCTGCGGGGCGTGATCGCAAAATGACGCGCTGGTGGTCGCTGCTGCTGCTGTGGAGCTGCGCGCAGTGCGGCGCAGAGACGCTGTCGCACGGACGATTCGAGAACATCGAGATCTACCGCCCGACGGGCGACGTGCAGCGGGTGGTGTTGTTTCTCTCCGGCCAGCAAGGCTGGACGCAGCAGCTGACGAGCAGCGCACAGCTGCTGGCGTCGCAGGGCGCGCTCGTTGCAGGCATCGATTCCCGCGGGCTGTTCGCGCAGCTGGAGCACGACGTTGCCGAGTGCGTCTATCCCGACGGCGACCTGGAAAATCTGAGCCACTTCCTGCAGGCCTACTATCGACTGCCGGGCTACGAGCCCGCCTACCTCGTCGGCTACGACGCGGGCGCGAGCCTCGGCTACGCGATGCTGGCGCAGGCGCCGCCCGAAACGTTCGCCGGCGCGATCTCGATCGACTTCTGCCCGGAGTTGCAGCTGCGCAAGCATCTGTGCAAAGCGGGGACTCTCGACTTCGCGGGCACGCGCAAGGGACGCGACGTGCTTGCGCCAGTAACGCTCGAAGCACCGTGGATCGTGCTGCAAAGGCATGCCGCGGGCGTGTGCGGGACGGCCGTGACACAACGTTTCGTCGGTGCAGCTCCCGGCAGCGAGATGATCACGCTGGCAGCGAGCTCGGCCGACTGGGCAGCGGACGTGTCGACGGCTGTGCAGCGTCTCGCAGCGCGCCGTCCGCGTCCGCGACATGCAACGCCCGAAGACCTGGAAGGATTGCCGGTCGTGGAAGTTCCCGCGACGTCAGGCGGCACGAGCTTCGCGATTCTCATCACCGGCGACGGCGGCTGGGCCGGCATCGACAAGGCTGTCGCTGCCGCGCTCGCAGAGAAGGGCATTCCCGTCGTCGGCGTCGATTCGTTGCGTTACTTCTGGAAAGAGCGCACGCCGCAGAGCACTGCCGCCGACGTCGAGCGCATCGTGCGTCACTACCTCGCGGCGTGGGACAAGAAGGATGTCGTGCTGATCGGCTACTCGCAAGGCGCTGACGTATTGCCGTTCATCGTCAACAGACTGCCTGAGCAGACTCGCGCGCGCATGCAGCTCGTAGCGATGCTGGGCCTCGGCGAGCGGGCGCTGTTCGAGTTCCATCTCTCGAACTGGCTGGCGGACGACGACGCGGGCCTGCCGATTGCGCCGGAGCTGCAGCGGATGGCGGGCATTCCCGCCCTGTGCGTCTACAGCGACGACCCGGACGATACTTCGTGCGATGAAGCAGCGAGTCGCTCGCTGCGCGCGGTGCGCTTGCCGGGCGGCCACCATTTCGGCGGCGATTACGAACGGCTCGCGGAGTTGATTCTGGAAGGGTTGAAACCCCCGCCGCAGCCCTCCCCCGACGATCGGGGGAGGGGGCGGAAGGTGGTGCGCTAGCGGTGATGCGTTAGCCGCCCGGATCCGGCTTCGCGCCGCCCCGCTCCTGCAGCTTCGCGGCAACGCGCGACCGCACGTCGTTGTCCGACGCCATGCGCTCGACGATCTTGTTGAACTCCGGCACCTGCAAGCCGCTGCGCTCGACCGCGGCGATCATGTCGGACTCGGCCGTCGCCTTGACCTTGTCGGCCTGCTCGGGATTGCTCGCGCTCTGCAGCTCGGCCGCGGCCTTCTGCTGAATCGTCTGCACTGCCATGTACGCATCCGCGAACTGCTCGATCTTCTTGTCTTCGATCGGGCCGGCGGTGGCGGCGCTGTCCGTCGTGCTGCCGGGAGCGGCCGACTCATTCTCGTCCGGCGCCGCAGGCTCCTGCGCGGTGCCCGGCTCGGTGGCGCCCGGCGTGGCTTGCTGATCTGTCGTCGTCGGCGGCAGGTCCTGCTGGCTCTGCGGAGCCGGCTCGCCCACATCGGCCGAATCGGGGTCCTGCGCGCTGGGCGGTGTCTGCGGCTCCTGTGAGAACGCTGCAGGGGCCAGGGCGCAACCCGCGGCAGCGAGTACGGCAAGCAGTTGATCTCTCAAAGTCATGGCTGAATTCCTCGTCTTCGTGAGCGGTACTCATGCGCAATCCCGCCGCCGCAGCCCGGGTTCCGCGAGCGTGCGTTTCGTCGCCATGCGACGACGCTTGCGCCTGAACGTGTGGGCGTGGCGACTACAGTGCTCGCGGGAAATGAGTACGGCAGCTTTGCTCGAAGCGGTCGGCGCGTTTATTCAAAGCGCTCAGCGCTGGGGCGAGCGGCGAACTCGCGCATGCTGAGATAACCGTCGCCGTTCGAGTCGATGCCGTCGAAGCGCTTGCTCACGCTGCCCTTCACGGCAGCCTCGCTGCGGCTGATCTTCTGATCGCGGTTGCGATCGAGGGACGCGAACACGACCTGCACGTCCTCGGTGCTGCGGACCGGAAGATCGTCCGCCGCCATCGTGCCACCCGGCGCCAGCGCAGCCAGGAGCAGCGCCGTCGCGAATTGCTGCTGCATGAATCGCTTCATCACAAATGCCCTCCTTGGCTGGAACGCGGCGGCGAAAAGCGCAGTTCCGCGCGCAGACTGCGCAATCCGCGATGCGGCGCGCGGCTACTTGCGCTGTTGACTCAATGCCACTCCGCCGAGAATCAGCGCACCCGCGAGCGCCATGCTCGCCGTGAGAGGCTCGCCGAGCACGAGCCATGCCCACAACACGCCGAACAACGGAACGAGATACGTCACCGTGACAGCGCGCGCGGCGCCCACTCGATAGATCAAGCGGTAATACAGCAGATACGCGGTGCCCGTGCACAGCACGCCGAGCAGCACCGCACTCATCCACGAGTGCAGCGGAACAGGAGTCGTCGGCCACGTCACGATCGCGAACGGCGCGACCAGCACGCTTGCGCTCGCGAGCGTCGCCGCCGCGACTGCACCCGGCGGTATGCCGGCAAACAGTCTGCGGATCATGTTGCCGCCGATGCCGTACAGCAGCGCCGCGAACGTTCCCGCGAGCGCCGCGCTCCATACGCTGCCGCCGCTCGTCTTGCCGCTCGCGAGGACGGCGACTCCGACGAACCCGGCGAGCAGGCCGAGCGTGCGCCGTTTGCTGATGCGCTCGCCGAAGAATGCGAACGCGACCAGCGCCGTGAACATGACCGCGGTCGCGTTGGTGATTGCGCCGATACCCGCAGGTGCGCGTTGCGCGGCCCATGCGAACAGCGCAAACGGCAGTGCGGAGTTGATCGCCGAAAGCCCCGCGAGCGGCAGGATGTGTGCGCGCGTGAAATAGCGTCGCGATTGCCACAGCAGCGGCAGCAATACCAGTGCACCGAGTACCAGCCGCACTTCTACGAGCGGCAGCGCCCCGAACTCGCGCGCCGCTACGCGCATGAACAGGAACGAGGCGCCCCAGATGGCGCCAAGCACCGTCAGCTCGATCGGCGTGAGCCAGCGCTGCGCGAGCGATTCCGTGCCCGGCGCCGCGGCGGCCGGTGCGGCACGACAAGGTGCTTCTGCTTGCGACACGGGGCCCTCACAGACACAAAGATGATTTACGGCACGCATATTCTTACTGCAATTCAGGCATCTGCAAGCGCATACTGCTTGCGACAGTCACAAATATTGCTCGTGTCTCATGCCCATCCGTCCGACGGTGCTGCCCGCCTTCGCCGTGTTTGCGGCAGCCGCCCGCTACCAGAACTTCGCGCGGGCCGCCGACGAGCTGCACCTTACTGCGAGCGCGGTCAGCCATCACGTGCGGCGGCTGGAAAAAGCGCTGGGTGTCACGCTGTTCCAGCGGCACGCCCGCGGAGTCGTGCTGACTGCTCAAGGACGCGCGCTCGCCGATGCGACCACCGCGGCACTCGCAGACCTGGACGCTGTCTCGCGCTCGCTGCTGACTCCCGATCAGGAAGCAGCGCGGGTGCGGATCACGACGCTGCACTCGCTGGCGTACTGCTGGCTCATTCCGCGCCTGGCGCGCTTCTCTGCCGCACATCCGAACGTGCATCTGGATTTCGAGACCTCGACGGTGCTGGCGCGCTTCGATGAGGCGGGTCCGGACCTCGGTATTCGCCACGGGCCGGGACCGTGGCCGGGGCTGACTGCGCATTTCCTCATGGACGACGCATTGTTTCCGGTTGCCGCGCCGACGTTGCCCGGCGTCCGGCAAGTCACGAAGCCGGAGCACATTGCGCGCCTGCCGCTGATCTCCGACCTCGGCCTGCAGGGCTGGCCCGACTGGCTGCGCGCGACCGAGATGCGCGGCGCCAGTCTGCCGTCAGCCCACTCGTTCACGGACTCGACCGACGCGATGCTCGCTGCGGTATGCGGTCTTGGCGTTGCGCTCGCGCGTCGACACATTGCCGCGCCGTACATCGAGCGTGGTGAGCTGATCCAGCTGCCCGGCCCGGCGCTGAAAGCGCGCTTCGCCTATTTCGTCGTGTATCCGGCGAATCGACGTCCCACGCCGGCTGCAGCTGTTTTCATCGATTGGCTGCGCCGCGAGGCCGCGGACGACGCGGTGACTCCGCTGCCTCAGCCACGCACCCGGGCGCGGCGCGCCCGCTGATTCAAGCCGCGCACGTCAGCGTGCGTCAGCCCGAGAAACTTCGCGTAGCGTTGCGCAGCTGCCGTGAGAGCTGCGGCTCGTGCGCTGTCGATCTCGTCGAATAACCGGCACGCGATCGCCACGGATGTCTTCTTCAATGCGCGTGACCACGTTCCTGCGATGTGCCCGTCGACGACGATCGCGGGACGAAAGATGCCGTGGCCCGAATCCGAGCGCGCACGCTCGCTGACCAGCGCCGCGCTGCGATCCTGGTATGCCACGGTGTATTCGTCGTACGCCGGCAGCAGATGACAACTTGCGCGTTCGCGCCCCGTCGTTGCGCCAGGCGCCTGCCAATAGGTCTGCTTATCGATCGTCGCAGCAGTGAGGTTCTTCGCGATCATCTCCGTGGCGATTGCTGCGTCCGTCGCAGCAAGTCCGGACCACCATGCGAAGTCGCGAATCGTCGCGGGACCATGACTGGTGAAGTAGCGTCGCGCGAGCTCTGCGAGCGCCGCCTCGCGGGGCAGCGGCGGAGTCGGCGGCAACCATTCGTCCATCAGCACGAAAGTCTGCTGCTTGCCCGCGCGTGCGCCGAGACAGATCAGCCCTTCATGCGCGTGCCACCAGAGCAGATGCAGGCCGCGACTGTTACCGGTCGCGATGCGGGCGCTCTCCAGCCGCCGATACAGCTCGGGTCGCGACAGGGAAATCCCGCCGCGGAGTGCGTCGGTCAGCACCTTGCGACTGCGCTCGATTGCACGGCCATCGATGCTCTGATCGCGGCGCAGTCGCTGCGCGTTTCGCGCCAGGGTTCGTTCCGCGCAGAGTCGCAGCATCCAGCGCGCGTCCTCGGCGGCGACGAAGTGCAGCGTGCCGCGCAAGGGATAGGTCCTGACGATCGCGCGCTCGGCGATGGCCTGTTCGACGGATGTTTCGGTCGCGCCGCGCGTGCGCAAGCCGACGGCCCACAGTGCGCCGAGGTAGTCCTGCGCCTGGATTGCGCCGAACCAGCGGACGGCGTCCGCGGCGTGAGCGAACGCATTATTACCGATGCGCTGCGTGCGCAGGCGCTGGGCGGCGATGCGCATAGCGTGTCCTCGAAGGATGGCGGCGCTGCAGTGTAGCGTGTCCGCTGTACTGCCCCGCCTGCGGGAATTCTGCGACTGCGCAATCTGTGCCCGCCGGCCGTACAATTCCGCCGCTGCACACCATCGAGGTTCGATGCATATGTCGTGGACGTTGTCGCAACGGGCGCAGAAGCTCACCAGCTCCGCCATCCGCGAGATCCTGAAGGTCACCGAGCGGCCGGAGGTCATCTCGTTCGCCGGCGGTCTGCCGTCGCCGGATACTTTTCCGGTGGAACGGCTGCGCGCGAATGCCACAGCGGTGCTGACGACCGATCCGTCGCCCGCGTTGCAATACGGCCCGACCGAAGGCTACCTGAAGCTGCGCGAGTGGATCGCGGCGCGCCATTCGACCCCCTCCGTCCAGCTCGATCCGCAGAATGTGCTGGTCACGACGGGCTCGCAGCAGGCGCTCGATCTGCTCGGCAAGGCGCTCATCGATCCGGCGAGCCGCGTGCTGGTCGAGACGCCGACGTATCTCGGTGCGCTGCAGGCGTTCTCGTTGTTCGATCCGCACTTCGTTTCGGTGCCGTCCGACGCGCAAGGCTTGCAACCGGCTGCGCTCACGCCGCAGCTGCTCGAAGGCGCGCGCTTCCTGTACGCGCTGCCGAACTTCCAGAATCCGACCGGCCGCCGCTTGCCGCTGGCGCGGCGCCAGGAGCTGGCGAGGATCGCGAAGCAGGCAGGCCTGCTGGTCGTCGAAGACGATCCGTACGGCGCGTTGTCCTATTCGGGCGACGTACTGCCGACGATGCTGTCGATGCTGCCGGACCAGGTCGTGTACATGGGATCGTTCTCGAAAGTCCTGGCGCCCGGCCTGCGCGTCGGCTATCTGATCGCGCCGCCGGCTTTGCATCGCAAGCTGGTGCAGACGAAGCAGGCCGCAGACCTGCACACGCCGAGCTTCACGCAGCGCATCGTGTACGAGACGGTGAAGGACGGGTTCCTCGATGCTCACATCCCGACGATCCGCGCGCTGTACGGCGAGCGTTGCCGCGTGATGCTCGACGCGCTCAAGGAGCATTTCCCGCAAAGCGTCACGTGGAACGAGCCGCAGGGCGGCATGTTCATCTGGGTGCAGCTGCCGCAGGGCATGAACAGCTTCACGCTGCTCGACCAGGCGATCGCGCAGCACGTGGCGTTCGTGCCGGGTGGACCGTTCTTCGCCAACGAGCCGCAGGTGAACACGCTGCGCCTGTCGTTCGTCACCGTGCCGCCGGAGAAGATCCGGCGCGGCGTGGCGATTCTCGGCAAGCTGCTGAAAGAGAGTGGCGCGACTGCTCGCGTGGCGTGAGTGTCAGGCTTCAGCCTGACTCTTATCTGTACCCTTTCGCCTGCAGCGAGAACAGATGCGCGTAGTGCCCGCTCGCGCTCATCAATTCCTCGTGGCTGCCACGCTCGATGATGTGCCCGTCCTGCAGCACCACGATCTGATCCGCCATGCGCACGGTGGAGAAGCGATGCGAGATCAGGATCGCGATCTTGCCGCGGGTCAGCGTGCGGAAATGCTCGAACACCGTCGCTTCGGCGGCAGCGTCCATCGCGGCGGTCGGCTCGTCGAGCACGAGGATGTCGGCGCGCGAGCGCATGAACGCGCGTGACAGCGCGATCTTCTGCCACTGCCCGCCCGACAGCTCGCGGCCGTCGTTGAACCACTTGCCGAGCGGCGTGCGATAGCCGGCCGGCAGCGTGTCGACGATCGGCTGCGCCATGCCTTTCTCGCCGGCGTCACGCCAGCGTCCTTCGTCCTCGAAGTGCTGCACGTCGCCGGCGCCGATGTTCTCGCCGAGCAGCAGCTGATAGCGCGTGAAGTCCTGGAAGATGACGCCGATGCGCTGGCGCAGCGCCGCCTCGTCCCACTCGCGCAGGTCCTTGCCGTCGAGCAGGATGCGGCCCGAAGTCGGCTGGTACAGGCGCGTCAGCAGCTTGATCAGCGTCGTCTTGCCCGAGCCGTTCTCGCCGACCAGCGCCAGCGACTCGCCCGGCCGGATGTGCAGGTCGACCTCGACCAGCGACAGCTGCTCCGCGCCGGGATACTGGAAGCTCACCTTCTCGAAGCGCACGCCGTCCTCGGGATGCGGCCCGCGCACGACGCTGCCCTGCGCGCTGACGACCGGCGTCTCGAGATATTCGTACAGCGTCGACAGGTAGAGGTTGTCCTCGTACATGCCGCCGACCGCCGAGAGGATGGCCGAGACTGCGGACTGGCCCTGGCGGAACAGCATCAGGTACATCGTCATCTGGCCGAGCGTGATGCGCGTTGCGATCGCCGACAGCGCGATCCAGGCATACGCGCCGTAGAGCGTCGCGGTCGCGATCAGGCCGAGGAAGAAGCCCCAGGTGTCGCGGCGGATCGTCAGGTCGCGGTCCTCGCGATACAGCTTGCGGAAGATGGCGCGGTAGCGCTCGAGGAACAGCGGGCCGAGACCGAACAGCTTCACTTCCTTGGCGTGGTCCTCGCGCGCCAGCACCGTTTCCAGGTACAGCTGCATGCGCGTTTCCGGCGAGCGCCACAGGAACAGCCGGAACTTGTCGCCGGAGAACTTGGCTTCGGCGAGGAACGCGGGCAGGCCGGCGAGGATCAGCACCGCGACGGCCCACGGCGAGAAGTTGATCAGCAACGTGCCGAAGCTGAGCAGCGAGACTGCGTTCTGCACCAGGCCGAAGGTGCGCATCACCAGCGACAGCGGCCGGCTGGATGCTTCGCGCCGCGCGCGTGTCAGCTTGTCGTAGAACTCGGAGTTCTCGAAGTGCTCCAGCTCCAGGGTCAGCGCCTTTTCGAGAATCATCACGTTGACGCGCTGGCCGAGCTGTGCCCGCAGCAGCGACTGGCACAGCGAGATGCCGCGCTGGGCGCCGGCGATCGCGGCGACCAGCACGCCCTCGCACGCGACGAGCAGCAATGCATGCCGTGTCAGCGCCGCGCGATGGATCGGATCGGACTGGATCGCGGCCACCACCGCGTCGACGATCAGCGAGCCGACGTATGCGACCGCCGCCGGCAGCGTGCCCGCGATCAACGTGAGCACCGCGAAGCCGATGGTGAGCGTGCGGCTGGTGGTCCAGACCAGCTCCAGCGCACGGCCGCCGTACGCGAACACGCCGACGAAGCCGCGCGTGAGCTTCGGCTCGCCGCCGATCGGCTGGCGCTTGCGCGGATTCCGAAGGTGCACTGCTGACATGGACACAGCAGTGTGGGGTCGCATTGCGCCCTCTGCAATGCTCGCTGGGCGGCCGGTTGCGCAGGCCGCCTGCGAGGCAGAGAATCCGGCCAACATGGCCGATCCGAAAGACCGCGATCCGGGCAACAAGTCGCCGCAGTCGCCCGCGGCGCCCGACGACGCGAAGCGCTCGGGACGCGTAGGCGTCGATGAGCGCGGCAACTCCGTCTGGGAGTGGAAGCTCGAGACCGGCGTCTACAGTCGCGACATCAGTACGCAGAAGCTGCGCAAGCTCGACCTCAGCGACCTGTCGATCGCCGAAACGGCGAGCCATCAGCGTCCGACGGGGATCGAGGAGAAGCAGCAGGCCAGGCGGCAGCAGGCCGGCGGCGGCTTCAATCCGTACGACAGCTCGGGTGCCGGCGAGGCGGGCGGCAATCCCTACGACAACGCCCGCAATACGAACAAGAAAGTGCAGCAACCGGCCGGTGGGCCTGCGCCGCGCAAGCCGATGGACCTGAAGCGCCTCGAAGAGTGGATGCAGATCCGCAAGCGGCTCGAGCAGCAGAAGAAAGACGAGAACGACGAGTAGAGCCGGCTTGCGGCGTCAGCGATCCGCCGGCGGCGTGCTCGATGCGATGTTCTGCCGGACCCACTCGGCAAGAGCTGCTTCATCGGGCGTGACCGCCGCGCGCTTGTGAGCTCTTTTGAAGCGTCGATCGCCGATGGCCACCGGGGTCGCGACTCGCTCGACATCGCCGGGGCTCGCGACGAACAGGTTTCCCGCTCCCGCCAGCCGCAGCACCACTGCCGCTTCCGTCGTCGAGAATTCGCTCGCGACCGCGAATGTCACCGGCATGCTGCGAATCGCGCCGCCCGATTCCTCCTCGGCGAAACCGCCGATGCGCACCTGCGTGCCGTTCGACAGCGCAAAGCCGCGGTAGCCGGCCGCGTCCGGCTGCGAGGCTTCGAGCTCGTCGAGAATTGCAGTTACGGCTGCGAGCTCGTCATCGGTCATCGCGTCGTCGACGGTGAACTCGATCTGCTTCCTGCGCACCGCATCGCCGAGATTCAACGTCTGCAGCTCGAGCTCATACGCTTTCGCGGCAGGCGGCTCCGCGCCGTGCGCCGCGTGCGCCAGCAGGCTCAGCATGCATAGCACGCTGAACAAACTGCTGGCTTTGATGCTGCTCATGGGAATCGCATCGGGTGCTGCTCGACGCACACACTACTTCGCCGCGGCAGCTACGGCTACTGGTCGAGCCGGCAGCGCCCGGCCGACCGCCGGGCGCGCCGCAATGGGCCTGCGCGATCGCGGCTGCGCGCCGGATCACTCCGGCGCGTAGATCTGGTCGAACACGCCGCCGTCGGCGAAGTGCTGCTTCTGCGCCGCGGCCCAGCCGCCGAAGTCGGCGATCGTCACCAGCTTGAGCTTCGGGAACTGCGACGCATGCTTCGCCGCGACCTGCGGGTCGATCGGCCGGTAGAAGTTCTGCGCGATGATCTCCTGCGCCTCGGGCGTGTACAGATATTTCAAGTACTCCGTCGCGGCCTCGCGCGTGCCCCGGCGCAGCACGACCTTGTCGACGACTGCGACCGGCGGCTCCGCGAGAATGCTCAGCGACGGCACCACGATCTGCACTTTGTCCGGGCCGAGCTCCTTGATCGACAGGAACGCCTCGTTCTCCCACGCGAGCAGCACGTCGCCGATCTCGCGCTGGACGAACGTCGTGGTCGAGCCGCGCGCGCCGGTGTCGAGCACCGGAACGTTCTTGAACAGCTTGCGCACGTAGTCCTTCGCAGTCGCATCGTTGCCGCCCGGCTGCTGCTTCGCCCATGCCCATCCCGCCAGGTAGTTCCAGCGCGCGCCGCCGGAGGTCTTCGGATTCGGCGTGATCACCGAGATGCCGGGTCGCACCAGGTCGCCCCAGTCCTTGATGTTCTTCGGATTGCCCTTGCGCACCAGGAACACGATCGTCGAGGTGTACGGCGCGCTGTTGTGCGGCAGCCGCGTCTGCCAGTTCACCGGCAGCAGCTTGCCGTTCGTGGCGATTGCATCGATGTCGCCGGCGAGAGCGAGCGTCACGACGTCCGCTGGCAGACCGTCGATCACCGTGCGCGCCTGTTTGCCCGAGCCCGCGTGCGACTGCTTGATCGTGATGGTCTCGCCGGTCTTGCCCTTCCAGTATTTCGCAAACGCGGCGTTGTACTGCACGTACAGCTCGCGCGTCGGATCGTAGGAGACGTTCAGCAACGTCGTGTCCGCGTGCGCCAGCGGCGCGCCGAGCGCGAGCAGCGCGAGCGCTGCAATGACTATGCGATGGATGCTCATGATTCCTCGTAGCTCCCGTGACTTCGTGACTTCGTGATCCGGTTTGCTTCAGAACTGCAGGCCGAAGCGCGTGAACAGCGCCTTCTCATCCGGCCGGTCCGCACCGCCCGGGGCGCCGCCCTCGAAGCTGGTGACGTCGTAGCTGAGCGACCACTTGTAGTTCTGGTTGAGATACCAGTTGACGCCGACGCCCCACGCGCTCGCCTTGCTGGCGGCGCTGTCGAGGTTGGCGAAGGAGTCGCTGCCGCCGGCAAACGCGGCGTCGTCGATGTCGAGCTCCTGGTAGCGTGCCACGAGCTCGAGCGCGCCCCACGTGCCTTTCTCCAGCGAGAAGATCGAGCCGGGCGTGAAGCCGCGGAACGATTCGTCTTCGCCGGTCGCGAACCAGGCGAACTGCACTTGCCACGCCTTGTTGTCGAGAGTTGCCGAGCGCACGCCGGAGGTCGGCGTCGAGCGCGTTACATCCTGCGACACGTTCACGTACTCGCCGAGCAAGCCGAAGCTGCCGAGGGAGTAATACGCCTGTGGCGTCCAGCGCACGCGGTCGCCGTCGGCGAACGTGCCGTTGACTGCCGGCGCGGTGCCGCTCGCGGCGGTCGTCGCGCGGTAGCTGAAGAACGACTGCTGACCTGGCGTGCGGTAGCTCGGCAGCAGCGCATTCGTGGTGCTGCCGGTGGAGTCGACGAACGTTCCTGCCACACCGAACCCGAGGCCGCGCAGCGCGAAATTGTCGGAGGTGAGGAACGGCTGGAAGAACACGCGCGCGGCCCAGTCGCCCTTGGTGTCGTTCTCCGCGTCCGGCGTCGGCAGGTTGCTCTCGCTGCTGCCGCCGTCGCTCACGCCGTTGAAGTAGCCGACCGAGTAATTGACGACTCCGCCGGCGATGTCGCCGCCGAACGAAACGCCCAGGTCGCGGTTCGGTACCAGGCTGGTCGGGAAGCCGCGCTCGACGAAGCGGATATCGGTCGCGGACTGCAGGCGCTCGAGCCCGACCGGCACCTTGAACTTGCCGGCGGTCAACGTCGCCCACGGCTTGAAGCGGGCCGCGACGTAAGCATCCTGGATCACCGTGCGCCCGCCGCCGAAGTCCGGCGTGAAGCGGAAATCGTAGATGCCGTTGAGCGTGCCTTCGAGGATCGGGCGCACACGCCGCAGGAACCACGTATCCGCCGTCGCGGGCGTGACGTCGTCGGGGAAGTAGCGGCCGTCGAAATGCAGGACGCCGCGCAGGCGCACGACGTTCGCGGAGTCGGCGGACTGGATCCGGAAGCCTTGCTGCGGCGAGGCGCGCACGACCGGAGTAGTCGGTAACGCAGCCTGGGCCGCCTCGTCCTGCAGCTCCAGCTTGCGCTCGAGCACACGGATCTTCTGTTCCTGCGCTTCGAGACGCTCGCGCAGGTCCGAAACGTCGTCGGCGGCCGCGGCGCCGGCGGTGAGCAACAGGGTTGCGGAAACGGCAGCTGCGATCTTCATGGGCCTCCCGGCGATGACGAATGACATCGCGTCATCGTAGGGAAGAGCCCGTAAACACTCAGTCGAGCAGCGGTAACAAACGGGTCGGCGCCGGTCGTCGCGGGGTTATGAAATGCGCGTGGGAAATCTGACGCGCAGATTTGACTCGCCGGGCGAGCGCCGGTAATACTCGCCGCCATGTCGTTGCACCGTGCAATTCCCGGCCAGTGGTGGTGGCGCCTCCCATGACAGGAGAGGGTGCCCCGGAAACCTGCACGTAACGTAGCTTTAGAATCCCAAGACCCATCTCCGAGCGCGAATCCGGAGATGGGTTTTTTTTCGCCTCTCGCCCGGACTTCGCCCAGACGAGGTCGCTGACGAGGAGCTGCCGTTTTGAAACCGCCATTCGACATTGCTGCCGACCTGGACACGCCGGTGTCGGCGTACCTCAAGCTCAAGCCGTTCAAGCCGCGCTTCCTGCTGGAAAGCGTCGAAGGCGGCGAGCGGCTGGCGCGCTATTCCTTCATCGGCTTCGGCGAGTGCACCGAGGTGCGGCTCGACGAGCGCGGACTCACGGTGAACGGCGCGACGCGCCCGGCGCCGCGAACTCAACAGGAATTGCTGCAGGCCCTGCGCGATGCACTGGCTCATACGCCGCAGCCCAGTCCGCGCATTCCGGGTGTGCCGCTGCCGGGCGGACTGGTCGGTGCTGCCGGCTACGATCTCGTCCGCAACTTCGAGCGCTTGCCCGCACGCGCCAGCGTCGTCGAGCCGACGCCGCAGGCGCACTACCTGGCTCCGCAATCGCTGCTGGTATTCGATCACCTCACGCGCGGTGTCGCGCTGCTGCACGCCGGCAGCGAGAGCGAGCGCATCGCGTTACGCAAGCAGGTCGTGCAGGCGCTGCGCGGCGCAATTCCCCAGAGCGACAAGCGCGTTCGCTATTCACCCGCCGTCGGCAGCCTGAGCGAGGCCGAGTTCATCCAGGGCGTTCACCGCACCAAGGAGTACATCGCGGCGGGCGACGTGTATCAGCTGGTGCTGTCGGTGCGCTTCGCAGGTGAATGCCAGCTGGAGCCGTTCGAGACGTATCGCGCGCTGCGCCTGCTGAATCCCTCGCCCTACATGTTCTACTGCGATCTCGGCGACTGCGTCGTCGTCGGCTCATCGCCCGAAGCACTGGTCAAGCTCTCCAACGGTCACGCGCAGATGCGGCCGATCGCAGGCACGCGGCCGCGTGGCACGGATGCTGCCGAGGATGCGCGTCTGCAGGAAGAGCTGCTCGCAGACCCCAAGGAGAATGCCGAGCACATCATGCTGGTCGATCTGGCGCGCAATGACTTGGGACGCGTCGCGCGCGCCGGCACGGTCGGCGTCAATCCGTACCGGCACATCGAGCGCTACAGCCACGTGATGCACATCGTCAGCGGCGTCAATGGCGAGCTGGCGCCCGGCAAGGACGCTTTCGATCTGTTCGCCGCTGCGTTTCCGGCGGGCACGCTGGTCGGTGCGCCGAAAGTGCGCGCGATGGAGATCATCGACGAGCTGGAGCCGGTGCGCCGCGGCTTCTACGGCGGCACGGTCGGTTACTTCGGGCACGGCGGCGACATGGATCACGCGATCACGATTCGCACGATGGTCTTCCGCGGCGATACCTACAGCTTCCAGGCCGGCGCCGGTCTCGTCGCCGACAGCGTGCCGCGGACCGAATACGAGGAAGTGCTGGCGAAGAGCGCCATCGTGCGCCGTGCGCTCGCGCTGGCGGAGGAAGGACTATGACCTCTGCAAGCGGCGCGCGGTTGCTGCTCATCGACAACTACGACTCCTTCACCTACAACCTGGTGCAGGCCTTCATGGTGCTGGGCGCCGAGGTGCTCGTGCATCGCAACGATCAGATCTCGGTCGACGCAGCGCGCGCGCTCGCGCCGACGCACTTGTGCATCTCGCCGGGGCCGGGCACGCCGCGCGACGCCGGAGTCTCGATGGAGATGATCGCCGCGTTCGCCGGCCAGGTGCCGGTGCTCGGCGTCTGCCTCGGGCACCAGTCGCTCGTCGAGGTATTCGGCGGCAAGGTCGTGCGCGCGGCGCGGCTGATGCACGGCAAGACGTCGCCGGTGCACCACGACGGCCGCGGGATTCTGGCGGGCCTGCCGGAGCCGTTCCAGGCGGGGCGCTATCATTCGCTCATCGCGCAACCGGACTCGCTGCCGGACGTTCTGGAAGTCGCGGCGCGCACCGATGAGGGTGAGATCATGGCGGTGCGCCACCGTACCCTGGCCGTGGAAGGCGTGCAGTTTCATCCCGAAAGCGTGCTCACGCCGCAAGGGCCGCTGCTGATGGACAACTTTCTGCGATGCCGCTCGCCGAGGCGCGACTGATGACTGCTCTGCGGGAAGTGCTCGAACACCTGCTCGACCGGCGCGACCTGAGCGAGGAGCAGGCCGCGGACCTGCTGGTCGCGCTGACCGATCCCACGCTCTCGCCGGCGCTCGGCGGCGCGCTGCTCGCCGCGCTGCGCTCCAAAGGTGTGACGGCTGATGAAGTGCGCGGCTTCGCCAAGACCATGCGCAAGCTCGCGCGTCGCCCGCTGCTGCCGGAAGGCGGGCCGCTGGTCGACATGGTCGGCACCGGCGGCGACGGCTCCGGAAGCTTCAATCTCTCGACCGGGGCGGCGCTGCTGGTCGCGGCGATGGGCATCCGGGTCGCGAAACACGGCACCAGCTCGGTGTCCAGCCGCAGCGGCAGCGCAGACGTGGTTCGAGCGCTCGGGCTGGCTCTGCCGCTCGACGAGAAGGCCGCGGGCGAATGTCTCGCGGCGACGGGCTTTACGTTCTTCTTCGCGCCGCACTATCACCCGGCGATGAAAGCAGTCATGCCGATCCGGCAGGCGCTCGGCGTGCGCACCGTGTTCAATGTTCTCGGGCCGCTGGCGAATCCCGCCGAGCCGCCGTTCCATCTCATCGGTGCGTATCACATCGACGTCGCTGCGTTGATGGCCGAGACGCTGGCCGGCCTGCCGATCGAGCGCGCATTCGTGGTCCACGGCGAGCCGGGCTGGGACGAGGCCACGCCGATCGGGCCGTTCACGATGTTCGATGTGCGCCCGGGCCAGGTCGAGCGCAAGCTGCGCAGCGCCGAGGAATTCGCGCTGCCCCGCTGCACGGCGGACGAGCTCAAAGGCGGCGACGCGGCCTACAATGCCGAGCACCTGCGAGCGGTGCTCGAAGGGCGTGAGCGCGGCGCGCATCGCAACGCCATCGTGTTGCAGGCGGCGCTGGTACTGGAGCTGATGGGCAAGGCAGCGTCGGCGACGGGCGCGGCCCACATGGCGCAGGACGCGATCGATGCCGGCGCCGGGCGCAGGATACTGGAACGGATAGCGGCTTTTGGCCGGCGCGAAGCGCCGGCAGATGGCAGGTGAGCGAGATGTCCGGACTCCTCAACGAAATGGCACAGTCGAGCCTCGCGAGGCTCGAGCATGCGCGCGCGCGCGAATCCGAGCAGGCGCTCTGGGCACGTGTGTGCGGCGCGCCGACGGCACCACGCCTGAAGTTGTCGCCGGAGGGGTTCGACATCATTGCGGAGTGCAAGCTGCAGTCGCCCTCGGCGGGCGACCTGTCGGCGCACACCAGCGACATCGACCGGCGCGTGCAGGCGTATGCACACGGCGGCGCTTGCGCGGTGTCCGTGCTCACGGAGCCCAGTCGATTCGGCGGCTCGCTCGCACATCTCGAGCAGACAGCGCGCACGCTCGCCCCGCTAGGGGTTCCGGTGATGCGCAAGGACTTCCTCGTCGATCCCTATCAGGTGATGGAAGCGCGCGCTGCGGGTGCGGGCGGAGTGCTCGTGATCGTGCGCATGCTCGATCGCAGCCGCATCACCGCGCTGCTCGACTGTGCCGCAATGCTCAAGATGTTCGTGCTGATCGAAGCATTCGATGCAGCGGACCTGCAGGTCGCTCACGAAGTGCTCAGCGCGCGCAAGGCGCACGCCGAGCAGATGCTGGTCGGGGTCAATTGCCGCGATCTCGACACGCTGAGCGTCGACCTCGCGCGACTCGGTCAGCTCGCGAGTCACGTGCCGCCGAACTTCACGGCGGTGGCGGAGAGCGGCGTGAGCTCGCCCGAAGACATCAAGACGGTCATCGACACCGGCTACGATGTCGCACTGGTCGGCACGACGCTGATGAACTCCGCCGATCCGGCCAAGCTGCTCGGCGAAATGCTCGCCGCCGGCCGCGAGCGGGCGATGGCGGTGCGCACGCGCAAGATGCGCATTGCGACCGGCACGCCGCTGGAAGACGAGTAGCGACGTGACGATCTGGGTGAAGATCTGCGGCCTCACCACGCGCGAGGCGGTCGAGGCGGCTGTTGCCGCCGGCGCCGACGCGCTCGGCTTCGTGTTCGCGGCGTCGAAGCGCCAGGTCAGCGCAGCCCAGGCGGTGCAGCTCGCGCAAGGCGTGCCGCGGCGTATTCCGCGCATCGCGGTCATGTTGCATCCGACGCAGAGTCAGCTCGATGAAGCGTGGTCGGTGTTTCGTCCGGACGTGCTGCAGACGGACGTCGAAGATCTCGCGACGCTGCGGTTGCCGCCAGGGCTGACGGTGATGCCGGTGATCAGGCATGCAGTCAGGCTGAAGCCTGACCCACAGTTCCAGGTGGGTCCGGCTTCAGCCGGACACAAAAGGATTCTCTTCGAAGGGCCGGTGAGCGGCGTCGGCAGCACGTCCGACTGGCATAGCGCTGCGCAGCTGGCGCGCACCGCGCAGCTCGTCCTGGCAGGCGGTTTGAACGCCACCAACGTCGGCGACGCCATTGCTGCAGTTCGTCCGTTCGGTGTCGACGTCAGCAGCGGCGTCGAGGCGTCGCCGGGCATCAAGGACCCCGCAAGGATTCACGAATTCGTGCGCCGCGCCCGCGCGGCGGCGAATGGAGCAAGTTGATGAGAAGCTCGATCCAGATCGATCCGCAGGTTTCGCTGGCCCGCATGCTCGAGGGCGAGTATCCGGATGCGCGCGGCCGCTTCGGCCCGTTCGGCGGCCGCTACGTGCCCGAGACGCTGGTGCCGGCGCTCGACCGGCTGCAGGCCGGCGTCGACCGCCATCTGCGCGATCGCGCTTTTCTCGAAGAGTTCCATGCGGAGCTGCGCACGTGGGTCGGTCGACCGACGCCGCTCACGCATGCGCGCACGCTGTCGCAGCGCTGGGGCGCGGAGGTGTGGCTGAAGCGCGAGGATCTGACGCACACCGGCGCGCACAAGATCAACAACGCGATCGGGCAAGTGCTGCTCGCGAAGAAGCTCGGCGCCAAGCGCGTCATCGCCGAGACGGGAGCAGGTCAGCACGGTGTCGCATCTGCAGCTGCCTGCGCGCGTCTCGGCATGCCGTGCACCGTGTACATGGGCTCGGTGGACATGGAGCGCCAGGCGCCGAACGTCGGACGCATGAAGCTGCTCGGCGCCACCGTCGTGCCGGTCACGAGCGGCGATCAGACGCTGCGCGCCGCCGTCGACGAGGCGCTGCGCGATTGGGTCTCCGATCCGAACGGTACCTACTACTGCCTCGGCTCCGCGATCGGTCCGCATCCCTATCCGTATCTCGTGCGCGAGCTGCAGTCGGTGATCGGCCGTGAAGCGCGCGAGCAGATGCTCGGGCAGGCGGGCGGTCTGCCGGACATCGTGATCGCCTGCGTCGGCGGCGGCTCCAACGCGATCGGCTTGTTCCATCCGTTCATCGCGGATCGCGACGTGCGCATGCTCGGGCTCGAAGCGGGCGGCAAAGGCGCCGGCCTCGGCGAGAATGCCGCTTCGCTGGCGTATGGCACGCCGGGCGTCCTGCAAGGCAGCTATTCGCTGCTGTTGCAGGACGAGCATGGACAGATTCAGGAAACGCACTCCGTCTCTGCCGGTCTCGATTATCCCGGCGTAGGGCCCGAGCACGCGCTGTTGATGAGCATCGGGCGCGTGAAGTACGAAGCTGTCGACGACGACGCGTCGCTGGCAGCGCTGGCCGAGTGTTGTGCGGCCGAAGGAATTCTGCCGGCGATCGAATCGGCGCACGCACTCGCGGGCGCGAAGCGCCAGGCCGCGCAGAACCGCGGCGCGCGGATTCTCATCGGCTTGTCCGGCCGCGGCGACAAGGACATGCCGACGCTGCAGCGGACTCTTCTGAAGGATGCACAGTGATGGCCGCGGGCGATGCAATCAGCGCGACGATTCGTAAAGCGAAGGCAGGGGGCCGCCCGGCGCTGGTCGCGTACGTGACCGCGGGCTTTCCCCGCCGCGAGACGTTCCTGCAACAGCTGGCCGCGGTGGCGGAAGCTGCGGATGTCGTCGAGATCGGCGTGCCGTTCACGGATCCGATGGCCGATGGCACGACCATCCAGCGGTCGAGCCGCGCGGCGCTCGCGCAAGGCGTCTCGTTGCAGTGGATCCTTGCCGAGCTTGCAGGCGCAAGCACGAAGCCGCGCGCGCCGTTGCTGCTGATGAGCTATCTGAATCCGTTGCTCGCGTATGGATTGGAGCGGCTGCCTGAGGATGCTGCGCGCGCCGGCGTCGCGGGATTCATCGTTCCCGACCTGCCCTACGAAGAGTGCGCAGAGCTGCGTGACGCGTTCGCGGCACGCGATCTCGCGCTCGTGCAATTCGTCACGCCTGTTACACCGATGGAGCGCGTGCAGATGCTGAGCGCTGCCAGCCGCGGGTTCGTTTATGCGGTGACGATGACCGGCACGACCGGCAAGAACGTCGCCGTGCCGGCGGAAGTGCTGGAATATTTCGCGCGTGTGCAACGCGTGTCGCCGGTCCCCGTGTGTGCGGGATTCGGCATTCGCAGTCGCGAGCAGGTCGAGCGCCTCGCGCCGCACGTCGACGGCGTCATCGTCGGCTCGGCGCTCGTCGAAGTGCTGGAGCGCGGCGCAGATCCGGCGGCGTTCCTGCGCGGCTTGCGCTAGCCCTGTCGCGTAGGACTGCAGCCACGCGCATCGCACGATGATCCCTGCGCCAACGCAGGAACAATGTCGTCACCTGTCTCCTTATGCAGTTGGTCCTGCACGGATACGGTGTGAAAGCGATGCCCATGAGATGGTCGCTGGGCGAGCTGTTCGGACTGCGAAGACAGCCGCCCGCCAAGCCGCGTCCGCCGGAGACGAGGTTCCACGCGGTTTCGATAATTCCCGGCGATGAGCCCTGCGCTGCCGCGCATCGCTTTACCGGCCAGCGCTTCCTCTCGCTCCACGCGCCGCGCCTGCCGCTGCCGACCTGCGATTCGCCGCGCTGCACCTGCCGTTACAAGCACCACAAGGATCGCCGCGGCGGCCCGAGGCGGCGCAGCGAAGTGGGCATGATGGTCGCGCCCTACAAGGGCTCGGAGCGCCGCCGCACGCGCGGCCGCCGCGCGGAAGATCGCGAGTAACGGCGCAGGAATTCTTGCTCAGCTCGGCTCGGGAGTGAACGCGTACAGCCTGCTCTGCGTGCGCAGCATGTCCGCTTCCGTCAGCGCCGGCATTTCGGCGCGCAGCCGCTTGATCAGCTCGACGAACGCATCCGGCGGCACCGCCGGGCTGCAATAGAAGCCCTGGTACTGATCGCAGCCGAGCTCGCGCAGGTACTCCAGCTGCTCGCGCGTCTCCACGCCTTCCGCGACCACGCCGAGCCGCAGGCTGTGCGCCAGCGAGATGATCGCCTTGACGATCGCGACGTCGTCGGGATTGGAGATCAGCTCGCGCACGAAGCTGCGGTCGATCTTCAGCTTGTCGAGCGGCAGGCGCCACAGGTAGCTCAGGCTCGAATAGCCGGTGCCGAAGTCGTCGATCGAGATGTGCACGCCCATCGTGCTCAGCAGCTGCAGCGTGGCTGCGCTCGATTCCGGGTCCTGCATGATCGAGCTTTCGGTCAGCTCCAGCTCGAGGTAGCCCGGCTGCAGCCGCGCGTCTTCGAGCGCCGAGCAGACCACCGCGGTCAGCTCGCCGTGGCGGAACTGCTTCGCCGAAAGGTTCACCGATACCCGCAGCGGCGGCAGTCCGGAATCGAGCCATGCGCGCATTTGCCAGCACGCCTGGCGCAGCACCCACTCGCCGATCGACAGGATCAGGCCCGTCTCCTCGGCGATCGGAATGAACAGGTTCGGCGGCACGAAGCCGCGCTGCGGATGCTTCCAGCGCAGCAGCGCTTCGGCGCTGCGCACGCGGCCGCTCGCGATGTCGACCTTCGGCTGGTAATGCAGCTGCAGCTGGCCGTCGCGGATCGCGTGGCGCAGGTCGGCTTCCAGCGCGAGGCGCTCTTCCTCGGACTTGCTCATGTCCTCGCAATAGAAGCGGAAGCTGCCGCGCGCGAGAGTGCGGGCAGCGCGCATCGCCGTTTCCGCCCGGCGCAGCAGCACGTCGAACGTTCTGCCATGCTCGGGAAACATGGCGATGCCAGCGTTGACCGCGACTTCGATGTCGTGGCCTTCGATCGAGAACGGCTCGCGCAGCGCGGCGAAGATGGTCTCGACGGTCACCTCAGCTGGAATCGCGCCTGCCCCGGCACGGCCGAGGACGATGAATTCGTCGCCGGCGAGTCGCCCGAGCACGTCGCCGCGCCCGAGCACCGGTTGCAGCCGCTGCGACAGCAGCCGCAGCAGCACGTCGCCGGCTTCGTGACCGAGCGAGTCGTTGATGGACTTGAAGCGGCTGACGTTGAGCACGGTGACCGCGAACGGCTTGCCGGCGCTGCTCGCTTCAGCAATCGTTTGCTCGGCGGCGGTGACCACTGCGATGCGCGTCGGCAGGCCGGTGAGCGGGTCCTGGCGCTGCTGCGCGCCGGCGATGGCGGCAACCTGCTGCGACGTCAGGCGGTGAAACCGCAAGGCCAGCCAGGCTGCAACGCTGGCAGCGCCGACCGCGACGAGACTCGTCGCCGCCAACAATAGGTAAGGACCTTCCATTCGACAAAATACCCTTCGACGCGGGCTGGGCTGACGTCCGTGGGTGTATCGGGCGCGGCCCCGGAGGGCTTGAGATGGCCGGTGTGTGGAAACGTGAAGACCGGTCCGGAGTGTGACGCGCCTCTCAGTTACATAGAATCCGCCTCATGGAATCCCTGTGTGTCTTCTGCGGCTCCAGCTCAGGCAACCACCCCGGCTACGCCGCGCTCGCGAGACGCGCCGGCGCGCTGATTGCGCGGCGCGGACTGACCCTGGTCTATGGGGGCGGACGAGTCGGCCTGATGGGTGCGCTGGCCGACGCGGCGCTCGCCGCCGGCGGCCGGGTCGTCGGCGTGATTCCGCAGATGCTGCTGGATCGCGAGGTCGGCCACGCGGGCCTGTCACAATTACACGTCGTGCGCACCATGTCGGAGCGCAAGCTGTTGATGGGCGACCTGGCCGACGCGTTTCTCGCGCTGCCCGGCGGCATCGGCACGATGGACGAGCTGTTCGAAGCGTGGACCTGGACGCAGCTCGGCCTGCATCGCAAGCCGTGTGCGCTGTTGAACCAGGACGGTTATTACGACCCGCTGGTCGCGTTTCTCGATCGCGCCGTCGACGAGGGATTCCTGCAACCGGACAATCGCGCAGCGCTGCTCGTCGATACGGACCTCGAAGCGCTCATCGAGCGTTTGGTCCCACCATCGACCTGACGGCTTGACACTGTAATGCGCAACCCTCAGCCTTCCGCGCGCGCATGGAACTGATCAGCTGGTTCATCGACATCATCCTGCATCTCGACAAGCATCTCACCGAGCTCGTCGCCGACTATCACTTCTGGGTCTACCTGATCCTGTTCCTGATCATCTTCTGCGAGACCGGGCTGGTCGTCACGCCGTTCCTGCCGGGCGATTCGCTGCTGTTCGCGGTGGGCGCGCTGGCCGCGGTGGACCAGACGGGCACTTTGCACGCGAGCGGCATCTGGCTGCTGCTCATGGTCGCCGCGATCCTCGGCAACGAAGTGAATTTCCGCATCGGCCGCGCGATCGGGCCGCGTGCGTTCAGCGGCGGGCTGCGCTGGCTGAAGCAGGATTACCTGATCCGCACGCAGCAGTTCTACGAGAAGCACGGCGGCAAGACCATCATCCTGTCGCGGTTCATCCCGATCATCCGCACGTTCGCGCCGTTCGTGGCGGGCGTCGGCCAGATGCAGCGCCGGCGCTTCGCCGCCTACAACTTCGGCGGCGGCTTCGCCTGGGTCACGATCTTCATCTGGGGCGGTTACCTGTTCGGCAACGTGCCCATCGTCAAGGAGAACTTCGGGCTCGTGACGATCGGCATCGTCGTGGTGTCGGTGCTGCCGGTGGTGTGGGGATTGCTGGGGAAATCGAAGAGTCAGGCTTCAGCCTGACTTCTTATCTCCGCAGCGACAGCAGCCCGATGACGCTGCCCACGAGCAGCGCATATCCCGGCCACGACGGCGCAGCCGCCAGCGCCAGCCAACCGATGCCTCCAAGCGCGCATGTTGCCGTCAGCAGCGTCGCATCCCTGCGCCGACCGTCGCGCTGGATCTGTTGGCGCAGCCGCTCCAGATCCTGCATCTGCACCGGTACGCTCAAGCGACCATCCTGCGCGCGCTGGATTGCGTTCTCGACCAGCGGCGGCAGCTGGCGCAGCGCCTGCACCATGTCGGGCAGATGCGTGCGCACGTCCTTGGCGACCGCGCGCAGGCTCCAGCGCTCGTTCACCCATTGCCGCAGCAGCGGCTGCGCGGTCTTCCACAGGTCGAGGTCCGGATACAGCTGGCGCCCGACGCCTTCGATCTGCAGCAGTGTTTTCTGGATCAGCATCAACTGCGGCTGCATCTGCGCGTCGAAGCGCTGCGCTGCTTCGAACAGGCTGATCAGCACCTGGCCGAAGGAAATCTCGCGCAACGGCTTGTTGGCGATCGGCTCGCACACGGTGCGCACCGCGGATTCCAGCTCGTCGACGCGCACGTGCGCCGGAATCCAGCCGGCGTCGATGTGCAGCCGGGCGATGCGCCGGTAGTCGCGCTCGAAGAACGCCAGGAAATTCTCCGCGAGGTAGTGCTGATCGCGCGGCTCGAGCGTGCCGACGATGCCGAAGTCGACCGCGGCGTAGCGCGGCTGCTGCGGATCGTCGAGCAGCACGAAGATGTTGCCGGGGTGCATGTCGGCGTGGAAGAAATTGTGGCGGAACGCCTGCGTGAAGAAGATCTCGACGCCGTTCTCCGCGAGACGCTGGATGTTCGCGCCGCGCCGCTGCAGCTCGGCCATGTCGGAAATGAGCACGCCGTGCACGCGCTCCATCACCATCACGTTCTTGCGGCAGTGGTCCCAGTACACCTCCGGCACGTACAGCAGTCGCGAGCCTGCGAAGTTGCGGCGCAGCTGCGCAGCGTTGGCCGCCTCGCGCATGAGATCCAGCTCGTCGAGGATGGTCTTCTGATATTCACGCACCAGCTCGACCGGGCGCAGCCGGTGCGCATCGCTCCAGTAGCGATTCGCGAGATGCGCGAGCGCATACAGCACTTCGAGATCGCGCTCGATCAGCGCGCGTATGCCCGGCCGCACGACCTTGACGACGACTTCCTGGCCGTTCGGCAGCCGCGCCGCATGCACCTGCGCGATCGTCGCAGCCGCGAGCGGCTGCTCCTCGAAGCTGGAGAACATCTCCGCGAGCGGCCGTCCGTAGGCGAGCTCGACGATGCGACGTGCCTCGATGCCGGGAAACGGCGGCACGCGATCCTGCAGCTTCTCCAGCTCGTCGGCGATATCGCGCGGCAACAGATCGCGGCGCGTCGAGAGCATCTGGCCGAACTTCATGAAGATCGGGCCCAGCTCCTCCAGCGCCAGCCGCAGGCGCTCGCCGCGCGTCGCGTCGCTGGCGCGGCGGAACCAGGTGGCGGGCGAGAGATAAAATGTGAAGCGCAGCGGCCGGAAGAGATGCGTGGCGCGAATGATGCCGTCCAGCCGGTGCCGCACGAGCACGCGCTGGATCTGCAGCAGGCGCGACAGTACGCGCGGCCTCATGCGCGGCTCACGACCTGTTCCTGGCTTCGAGCAGCTTCAGGCGCGCTTCGAGCCGGTCGACGTCGTCGCGCAAGCGGTCGACGCCGAGCACGAATTCCTCCGCTTCGGTGCGGTTCGGCACGTCGCGACCTTCCTCCTGCAGGTACTCCGCGACGTTCTGCAGCAACGTGTCGTGGGCACGACGCGCGAAGCCGAGCGCCGTGCGAGCAGCGTTGCCGATCTGATGTGCCGCGACGTCGCCGACGACGCGCGACAGCTCTTCTTCGAGATCGGGCCGCGCGGCCTTCAGCAGCTCGCTGAACGTCTGCGCGACTTCGGCATCCCCTTCGATGTGAACGGCGCCCGCGCGCACCGCAGCTTCCGGCGCCGGACCGGCGAGGCGCAGCAGCGACAGCGGTGAGCCGGAAAGCGTCGCGTCGGGCGTGCCTTCGTGACGGGTGTGCAGCGTCATGCGCTCGCCGTGCGACCTGAAATAAACGCTGAGCGGCACGCCTTCGACGTGCAGTGCGAGCACTTTCGTGTCCAGTCGCTGGCACAGCGCGCGAGCCGCCGAGGAAGCGGCGAGATTGCGATTCAGCAGCGACTCGAGCGGCCCCAGCCTCATAACCGGTAGCCGCGATGCAGAGCGACGATGCCGCCGCTCAGGTTGTGATACCGGCAGCTCTCCAGTCCCGCCTCCTGCATCATGCCGAGCAGGGTCGGCTGATCGGGAAAGCGGCGGATCGACTCCGCGAGGTAGCGATAGCTGGCTTCGTCCTTCGCGACGACTTTGCCGAGCCACGGCAGCACCGAGAACGAATAGGCATCGTAGAGCGGCTTCAGCCCGGGCGCGACGGGCTTGGAGAATTCCAGTATCAGCAGTTGACCGCCGGGCTTCAGGACGCGCGCCATGGAGCGCAGCGCCGCAGCTTTGTCGGTGATGTTGCGCAGGCCGAAGCCGATCGTCACGCAGTCGAAGCTGCTGTCGGGAAACGGCAGGCGCTCGGCATTCGCGAGCGAGAAGCGAACGTTGCCGACATGGCCACGATCGGTCAGCACGTCGCGGCCCACTGCGAGCATCGCGGCATTGATGTCGCTGAGGATCACGAGCCCGCCCGGTCCGACCTGGCGCGCCATGCCGGCCGCGAGATCGCCGGTGCCGCCGGCGACGTCGAGCGCCCGCTGGCCCGGACGCAGCGCTGTCTGCGCCAGGGTGAATTGCTTCCACAGCCGGTGCGCGCCCGCCGACATCAGGTCGTTCATCAGGTCGTAGTTGCCGGCGACCGAATCGAAGACGGCGCGCACGCGCGCAGCCTTTTCGGTCGTCGGGACCTGCTGGTAGCCGAAATCGGTGGTGGAGGGGTCGCGGGGGTCGCTCATGCGGAGCGCGATTCTACCCTGTTGTCAGGCTTCAGCCTGGCTGCTGTGTCTTCCCCGGCGTCGGGTACGGAATCCCCAGGTCCTTCAGCCTCGCCAGGTATTGCTGCCATTTCTGCTCGCGCTCGCGGCCCAGCTCGTGCAGGTAGCCCCAGGTGTAGAGCCCGGTATCGTGCCCGTCGTCGAACACGATGCGGACCGCATAGTTGCCGACCGGCTCCACGTTCCTGACGCCGACCGCGTGCTTGCCCACCTGCAGCGTTTCCTGACCCGGACCATGGCCGCGCACTTCCGCGGACGGCGAATACACGCGCAGGTACTCGAACGGCAGCTCGAAGCGCGAGCCGTCGTCGAAGGCGACTTCGAGCAGGCGCGAGCGGGTGCGGGCTTTGATCGAGGTAGGGTGCGGCATCACAGGATATACCGGGTCAGGTCCTCGTCCTTGACCAACTCGCCGAGGTGCTCGTCGACGTACTTGCCGTCGACTGTGATGGCGAAGCCGTTGCGATCGGCAGCTTCGAACGACAACGCTTCCAGCAGGCGCTCGAGCACGGTGTGCAGGCGCCGCGCGCCGATGTTCTCGGTGCGCTCGTTCACCTGGTAAGCGACTTCAGCAATGCGCCGCACGCCGCTTTCGGCAAACTGCAGCTGCACGCCCTCGGTTTCGAGCAGCGCGCGGTACTGGGTGCACAGCGACGCGTCCGGCTCGGTGAGGATGCGGATGAAGTCCTCGACCCTGAGCGCGTCGAGCTCGACGCGGATCGGAAAGCGGCCCTGCAGCTCGGGAATCAGGTCCGAGGGCTTCGACATGTGGAACGCGCCGGAGGCGATGAACAGGATGTGGTCGGTCTTCACCATGCCGTACTTGGTGCTGACGGTGCTGCCCTCGACCAGCGGCAGCAGGTCGCGCTGCACGCCCTCGCGCGACACGTCGGCGCCGTGCGTTTCCTGGCGCCGCGCGATCTTGTCGATCTCGTCGATGAACACGATGCCGTTCTGCTCGGCGGTGGCGAGCGCCCGCAGCTTGAGCTCTTCCTCGTTGATCATCTTCGCCGCTTCCTCGTCGGTGAGCAGCTTGAACGCCTCGCGCACCTTGACCTTGCGGGTCTTGGTGCGCTGGCCGCCGAGGTTGGAGAACATGCTCTGCAGCTGTTGCGTCAGGTCTTCCATGCCGGCGGGCGCCATGATCTCCACGCCCACCGGCAGGGCGCGCACTTCGATCTCGATCTCGCGCTCGTCGAGCTGGCCCTCGCGCAGCATCTTGCGGAATTTCTGCCGCGTCTCGGCGTCGCGCGGCGCGGGCTCCGGCTCGGACACGAAGCCGAGCGACTTCGGCCGCGGCAGCAGCACGTCGAGCACGCGATCCTCGGCCGCGTCCATCGCGCGGTGCCGCACTTTCTCCATCTCCTCCTCGCGCGTCATCTTCACCGCGACGTCCATCAGATCCTTGACGATCGAGTCGACCTCGCGGCCGACGTAGCCGACCTCCGTGAACTTGGTGGCCTCGACCTTGACGAACGGCGCGCGCGCCAGCCGCGCGAGCCGCCGCGCGATCTCGGTCTTGCCGACGCCGGTCGGGCCGATCATCAGGATGTTCTTCGGCGTGATCTCGGCGCGCAGGTTCTCGGTCACCTGCATGCGCCGCCAGCGGTTGCGCAGCGCGATCGCGACCGCGCGCTTCGCGGCTGCCTGCCCGACGATGTGCTTGTCGAGCTCCTGGACGATTTCTCTGGGGGTCATGGACATGGGGAGGAAGGTGTCGGGCTGAAGCCCGGCCTACAGTGTCTCTATCGTGAGGGTGCGGTTGGTGTAGATGCAAATATCCGCAGCAATCCCCAGCGCCTTCTCCACGATCGTGCGCGCATCGAGCTCCGTGTTCTGCGCCAGCGCGCGTGCGGCGGCCTGCGCGTAGGGGCCGCCGGAGCCGATGGCCATGATGTCGTCTTCCGGCTCGATGACGTCGCCGTTGCCGGACACGATGAACGAGGTCTTGGCGTCGGCGACGCACAGCAATGCTTCGAGGCGGCGCAGGCTCCGGTCGGTGCGCCAGTCCTTCGCGAGCTCGATCGCGGCGCGCGTGAGATTGCCGTACTGCTGCAGCTTCGCCTCGAAGCGCTCGAACAGCGTGAACGCGTCTGCGGTGCCGCCGGCGAAGCCCGCGAGCACCTTGCCGTCGTAGAGACGACGCACCTTGCGGGCGTTGGACTTCATCACCGTGTTGCCGAGCGACACTTGTCCGTCGCCGCCGACGGCGACGACGCCGTTGCGGCGCACGGAAAGGATGGTGGTGCCGTGGAGTTCGGTCATCGTTCGATCATCTCTGAGCTTTGCGTCGCGCGCGGGGGTGAGCAGCGTCGTAGATCTTGGCGAGGTGCTGGAAATCAAGATGCGTGTAGATCTGCGTGGTCGACATGTTCGCGTGCCCGAGCAATTCCTGCACACCGCGCAGGTCGTGGCTCGATTCCAGCAAGTGGCTCGCAAAGGAATGACGGAACATGTGCGGATGGACGTGGCGGCCCAGCCCTTGCCGCTGCGCCCAGCTCTCGACGCGTTTCTGGACCACGCGCATGCCGATGCGGCGGCCGCGCACACTGACGAACAACGCGGACTCGCCGGGCGCAGCCAGCGTGCCGCGCTCTTTCAGCCAGTGCTGAAGCGCCGTAGCGGCATGACGACCGACCGGCACCACTCGCTCCTTCCTGCCCTTGCCGAGCACGCGCACGGTGCGATCGCTCCAGTCGAGGTCGTTCGTGTTCAGCCCGACGAGCTCCGCGAGGCGCAGGCCCGAAGAATAGAACAGCTCCATGATCGCCTTGTCGCGCACGCTCAGCTGCGTGTCGGCGCGGAACTCCAGCAGGCGCGCCATGAGATCGGCGTCGATGGTCTCGGGCAGACGCTTGCCGGCTTTCGGCGCCTGCACGCCGACGGCGGGATTCGCTTCGAGCTCGCGCAGCTGGACCAGGAACTTGAAGAAGCTGCGCACGGCGCTGAGTCGACGTTGAATCGAGCGCGGCGCTGCGCCGCGCCGATGCTCCGCGGCCGCGAACATGCGCACGTGCTGACTGTCGACGCGCTGCCAGTGCGCGATCGAGCTCTTGTCGCAGAACTCGATGAAGCGGTGCAGGTCGCGCCGGTAGTTCGAGTCGGTGTGGGGCGATAGCCGGCGTTCCACCGAAAGATGTGCCAGGAACCGCGGCAGCCACGCCAGCGCTGAATCATCCATCGGCTGCGGCGCTCATGTCAGGCAGTCCCGATCGCCTCGCTGACGAGGTCGCCGATGCGCGCCAGGAATTCGGTGCTCATCGTCGGATGAAAGCGCTCCGCGTCCGGGCTGCCGATCGCGAGCAGCGCCAGCGCCGCTTGCTTGCCGGGCGCCTTGTTGCCGAGCGGCACCAGCGCGGCGGAGCCGATCTCGACCGTGCCGGCGCCGAACAGGAAGTCGCGCTGGCTGTCGCGGATCTGCCCGCAGCGCGGCCGGCCGGATTCGAACAGCGTCTCGAACATCTTCAGCTCCGGCGCGCCGGGCTTGACGATGCGCAGGTGACGACTGTTGAGCTTGGCCAGCTCCGATTCGCCGTCGACGGGCACCAGCAGCAGCCACTCCGACGCGCCGAAATCCTCGCGCAACGACGACTCGATCGCCTCCAGCGCGCCGCCGGCATCGCTCGCGCGCACCAGCCGGCAGGCGAGGCGGTGGATTTTCGCGGCGAGCACGTCGTTGCCGCGCGCGACTTCGATCAGCTCCCGCAGGCGGCTTTCGAGCTTCTCGTTCTTGTCGCGCAGCGCCGCGACCTGGCGCTCGACCAGCGAGATCGCCGAGCTGCCGCGGTTGTGCGGCAGCTTGAGCTTGGTGAGCAGCGTGGCGTGGCGCTCGAAGAAGTCAGGATTGGCCTGCAGGTAGTCCGCGATCGTGGTCTCTTCCAGGGAACCCTCGTCCAGCCGCCCGACCGGTTGCTTGCTCATTTCGCCCCTCGTAAATCGTTCGACGATTTTCTCATGTGGGTCAGGCTTCAGCCTGACTCTGACTCGCTTGCCACTTCGACCGTCCCCTCGTACACGCTGACGGCAGGTCCGGTGAGCCACAGATGCTCGCCGGGCCCCGCCCAGCGCACGGTCATGCTGCCGCCCGGCGCATCGACGCGCACTTCTTCCTGCAGCAGCCCGAGCTTGCGCCCGACGGCCACGGCGCCGCAGGCGCCGGTGCCGCACGCCTGCGTTTCGCCGGCGCCGCGCTCGTGCACCCGCAAGCGGATGTGCCCGGCGCTGACGACTTCCATGAAGCCGACGTTCGTGCGGCGCGGAAACCGGGAATGATTCTCCACGGCGGGGCCGAGAGTGTCCACGGGCGCGGCGCGCACCGCGGGCACCTGGATCACCGCGTGCGGGTTGCCCATCGACACGGCGCCGATCTGCAGCTCCTGCTCGCCGACGCGCAGCGGATAGATGTCGGCCTCGCGCGACGCTTCGAACGGCAGCGCGGCGGGATCGAAGTTCGGCTCGCCCATGTCGAGCGACACGCTGCCGTCGTCGTGCAACTCGCCGGCGATGCGCCCGCCGGCGCTGTCGAGCTGCACGCTGCGGCGTTTGAGCTTGCGCGCCACGAGGCTGGCGATGCAGCGGGCGCCGTTGGCGCACTGCTCGACCTCGGACCCGTCGGAATTGAAGATGCGATAGAAGACGTCGGTGCCGGCGACGCGCGGCGGCGCGAGCACGAGCGCCTGGTCGAAGCCGATACCGGTGTGGCGATCGGCGAGGCGGCGCAGCGCAGCGGTAGACGGCAGGCTCGACTCGCCGGGCGCTTCGAAGACGATGAAGTCGTTGCCCAGCCCGTGCATCTTCGTGAACGCCAGCCGCATGAGCCGCAAGCATACAGGATGTGGGAAATATGCGAACATCCGCCGCGCACCTCACTGCGACAACAACATCAACGACGCGAGGCCGGCATGCGCCACGTGATGGTCATGAACTCCAAGGGCGGCTGCGGCAAGAGCACGATTGCCACCAACCTGGCGAGCCACTTCGCCGGCGAGGGTCACAAAGTCGCACTGGCGGACTACGACCCGCAGCGGACCAGCCTCGACTGGCTGGCGCTGCGTCCGGACGATCTGCCGCGCATCGCGGGCGTCGCGGCGTACGACGAAGGACTGCGCTCCGTGCCGCGCGACACCGAGGTCCTGGTGATCGATGCGCCGGCTCGCACTCACGGCTCGGAGATGAACGAGCTGGTGCGGCGCGCCGAGACGATCCTCGTGCCGGTGCTGCCGTCGCCGATCGACATGAAAGCGTGCGCGCACTTCATGGGCGAGCTGCTCGAGCTCGGCAGAGTGCAGCGCCAGCAGGCGCGGCTCGCCGTCGTGGCGAATCGCGTGCGCGAGAACACGCTGCTGTTCGAAGAGCTCGACCAGTACCTGAGCAAGCTCAAGGTGCCGTATCTGGCGGCCCTGCGGCAGTCGACGAACTACCTGCGTGCGTTCCAGCGCGGCATGGGGATCTTCGAGCTGCCGGAATACCTGGCGTGGCCGGACTGGAAGCAGTGGGAGCCGGTCACGAAGTGGCTCGGGAGCAAGAAGAGCCAGCCGGGCTGACGACCGCGCCTGCAGCCGTCACTTGCGATAGAAATCGTAGGTATGGCGGTACGGCGTGTCCGTGACGTAGCGGCGCACGCCGAGCGGCGGGAACTCGAACGGCTGGAACCGGCTCAGGCTCGCGATCTCCTGCAGCGGGACCGGCGTGCGCGCCGGAATGTCGTCCCAGCCGAGCAGGAAGTGTCCACCGTCCACCAACCGCGAATGACAGAGCGCGAACGCGCGCTCGCACTGCTGGCGCTCGTCGAGGCCGAAGCCGTACACGCCGTTGCAAAGAATCACATCGAAGCGCCGCTCGGCAAAGAACTCGTCGAGCCGCTCGAGCGGCCCGACGACGTGGCGGCGGCCGGCGAACCGTGCCGCACGCGGCGCAGGGTCGATGGTCCAGTAGTCCGTGCCCCGGAAGTAAGCGCGCTCGTAGTGTCGCGTGTACCAGTCGCATCCGACGAACAGCACGGATCTCAGGCCGGGGAGAGACCGGTAGTAGGGAAAGATCACGTCTTCCAGGACGCGGCGATCCTCTGTCTCCATGCGCACCGGCAGATGCAGCGCGTAGCGCACAGCGCGCCTGACGAAGTCCGGATCGGTGAAGAGCCGCTTCAGCGGACTCTGGGTCGACGCATCCGTCGGCAGTCGCGCATTGCCGCGCAGGATCTCCGCTTCGCGCTGCTTGGACGGCATCGCTCTCCTACCCGAGGCTGGCCCTGATTCCCGCCTCGACGTCCGCATACTTCAGCACGACTCCCAGGTGCTTCAGCATCCGCTCGTTGCTGACACGCCGCGACTCGTTGAGGAACGACAGCCGCTCCGGGCTGAACGTCAGCTGCGCCTCCTCCATCGGGACCTGCGGCGGCGGCGGCAGCCCCGCGACCTTCGCGACCAGCTCGATGAACGCAGTTGAGCTGAAGGGCTTGCCGTCGGTGACGTTGTAGACGCCGCGGGCCTCGGGATTCGCGATCGCGCACACGCACGCCTCGACCAGGTCGTCGACGTGGATGCGGTTGTTGATGCCGGCCTCGCGCTCGCGCACGACTGGCTCGTTGCGGCGCAGCCGCTCCAGCGGCAGGCGATCGGGACCGTAGATGCCCGGCACCCGCAACACGACGCGGCGCACCCGCCGCTCGGTGCACCACACGCGCGTCATCTCTTCGGCGCTCACGCGACGACGGGCGCGATCGGTGCGCGGCTGCACGGCGGTGCTCTCGTCGACGATTGCGCCGCCCGTGTCGCCGTAAACGCCGGTCGTGCTCATGTAGACGAATGTCAGCGGCGGGACACTCGCCAATTGCAGGAAGCGGTCGAGTCGCAGATCGCTTTCGCCGAGCACCGGCGGCGGCGTCAGATAGACGACCGCTTCGTGATCCAGGCGCTCCGGCAGCTGCGCGCCGGCGCGGACCCGATCGAGGTCGATCGACAGCGCGCGGATGCCGAGCCGCTGGAGCTCATCGACGCGCGCCGCCGAGCGCACCAACCCGGTTACTTCGTACTGCTGCTGCAGTCGCTGCGCCAGCCGCTGACCGACATAGCCGCACCCGGCGATGAGGACGTGGCGCCGGCTCATGCCGCGCGGCTCCGGGGCGAATGAATGACGGGAACACGCATTGACCGATCTTCGACAGTGATTTAAATTTCAGTAATTACTGAAATCGCGGACGAGTCAGATGAAGCTCACACCGACCGTACAGCGCTGCATCCTGCACTGGGGCGAGATGGCCGGCCGCTGGGGCGTGAGCCGCTCGGTGGCGCAGATCCACGCGCTGCTGTTCCTGGCGCCGCAGCCGCTCACCGCGGACGAGATCGCCGAAACGCTGACGGTCGCCCGCTCCAACGTGAGCGTCAGCCTGAAGGAGCTGCAGTCGTGGGACCTGGTGAGCGTGACGCATGTGCTCGGCGACCGGCGCGACTATTTCCAGGCCCGCAAGGATATCTGGGAAGTGCTCGCCATGATCATGGACGGGCGCAAGAAGCGCGAGATCGACCCGACCGTGCAGACGCTGCGCGACTGCGTGGCCGAGGGCAAGCGCGACCACGAGACGCCGCAGGAGGTCAAGGAGCGCATCGCCACGATGCTCGAGTTCATCGAGGAGGTGTCGGGCTGGTACGAGCAGATCCGCGGCATGCCGCGTCCGACCCTGCTCAAGCTGATGCGCATGGGAAGCAAGGTCGCGAAGGTCATCGGCTGACGAGCTCGCGCTTCGCCAGCACGTCGGGCGCGTAGTCGAACGAATCGAAGAACAGCTGCTGCGGCGGCAGCCCGCGCTCGATGAACTCGTGCCGCACAGCTTCGACCATCGCTGGCGGACCGCTCGCATACACGTCGTATTCGCGCAGCTGGGGATGATCTTCCAGCGCTGCTGCGTGCACCAGGCCATGGCGTCCGTCCCAGCAATCGGCAGGCTGCGCGTCGGAGAGCACCGGCGTGTAGCGCAGGTTCGGATGAGCTGCGGCGAGCGCACGCACCTGCTCATCCTCGTAAAGGTCTTGCCGCGCTTGTGCGCCCCAGTACAGGTGCAGCGGCCGGCGATCGCCGACTTGCAGCAGATCGCGCAGCATCGAGCGCAACGGCGCATAGCCCGTGCCGCCGCCGATCAGCAGCGCCGGTCGCGGCGACTCGCGCCGGAACCAGAACTGGCCGAGCGGCCCTTCGATGCGCAACAGCGTCTTCTCCTTCATGCCCTCGAACAGCTGCTGCGTGAACTCGCCGCTCGCGACGCGGCGGATGTGCAGCTCGATCGGCTCGTCGCGCCCCGGTACGCTCGCGATCGAAAAGCTGCGGCGCCGGTTCTGCGGCAGCATGATGTCCAGGTACTGGCCGGCCACGAAATGAAACTCCTCGTGCGCCGGCAGCCGCAGGAACACGGCCATCACGTCGGGTGCCAGCCGCTGCATCCGCTCGATGCGACACGGCAGGCTCTTGACCACGACCTCCGGCAGCGGCGGCCGGATCTCGCGTACCTCGATCGCCAGATCGGCGCCGGCGGGATGCGCCTGGCACAGCAGCGCGTAACCGTCGCGCTCCTCGTCTTCCATCAATCCCAACGGCCGGCCGCGCGGATAGAGGATGCGCCCTTCGCGAATGCGCGCGCGGCACGACGAGCAATGTCCGCCCTTGCAGCTGTGCGGCAGGTTCAGGCCGGCGCGCAGCGCCGCGTCGAGGATCGTTTCTCCTTCTTCGACGAAGATCACTTGCTGCGAGGGGAGCAGGGTGATGCGCGAATAGGGCATCACCTTCTCCGATCGCCTTGGCGGCGATCCAGCCAGCGTCGGGTGTGGATCTTCGGCAGCTTGGCATTGCGCCCCACCGCGAGTGCGAGCGCGTCGTTGAGCGCCTTGACCGCGCGCTCGCGCTCGCCGAGCTGTTCCAGCAGGCTTGCGAGCAGCTGATACGCTTCGAGCCGCGGGCGGATCGCGATGCTGGTTTCGAGGTAGCTGCGCGCTTTGCCGTACAACTCGGCGCGTGCCGCCAGTCGTGCGCAGCTCAGCAGCAGCGCCGCATCTTCCGGGTGCGCGGGCAGCCACGACTCGGCGCGCTCCAGCACTTCGAAGGGCTGATCGGTCTCCAGATCGCCGTAAGTGAGCACGGTGCTCTCATCCCATGCGCGCTCGATGCTGTCGCGTAGCTCCGCCTCGGCCGATTCATGGTCGTCGCACGCCATCGCTGCGCGGGCGTACGCGACGACGATATCCGCGCGGCGCGACAACGACTTCGGAATGTCCTTCCACGCCGACGCGAGCTGCTCGGGGTCGGCCGCGGCGCCGGCCGCCTTCAGTCGATCCAGGTAGATCTGCGCGACGGTCTCGTCGGCGACAGCCGGCGGAATGCCGCGCGTACTGCGCAACCGCGGCTCGATCTCCTGCAGGCGCTGCCACGAGCCGGCCTGGCGATGCACGCGCGACAGCAACAGCAGGCCGCGCGCATTCGATTCGCCGCTCGCCTCCAGCTGTTCCAGCGTCGCCAGCGCCGAGGCGAGTTGCTTGTGCTTGAGATGAATCTCCGCCTGCATGATCAGCACCGGCGCACGGCGGGTCGCCGACCCTTCCAGTGCTCGCGCAAGCAGCTCATCGCGGCGCTGCGCGGCGCCCTGCAGGTCGGCGGCACGCGCGGCGACGAGGTAATGAGCCACCGGATTCTCGGCATCGCGCACATAGCGCGTGAGCGTCTTCTCGGCCGCTTCGTACTCGCCTTCCGACAGCTCGAGCAGACCTTGTCCGAGGCTGCGCCGCGCGCGCTCGTAGCGGCGCTGCTCCTGGTTGCGCCGCCACAGCTGCCGCGCGTTGATCGCGCGCAAGACCAACCGGACAGCAAAGTACGCCGCGACCAGCAACAACAGAAAAGTGACCGCCGACATCTCGACGAGCCGTCCCGCGAACCGCAGCGCGACGTAGCCGGGATCGGCGAGCAGCAGATTGGCGAGCAGCGCACCCAGAATGGCTGCTGCAGCGATGTACAGGCCGCCCTTCATCGTCGCGCTCTCATTCCGGGCCCGGACGGGCGGGCAGCCGTTGCAGCACGCGCGCCGATCCCGAGATGTCCGGAAGCTGCGGATCGATGTCGACGGGCTCGATCTGCTGGAGTTGCTCCAGCAGCGCTCGCGCCTCGGGGCTGGACAGCTCGAAGTAGTCGCTGAGCCACTGCCGCGCGGATGCCAGCGATGCGCGATAAGCCGTTGCGTCATGCCTCGCGACAGCGGCACGTGCTGCGAACAGCAGCAGCTGCAGATGCTGACGTCGCACCTGCGCTTCTTCTGCAGTCACGATACTGCCTGCGCGATCGTCTACTACGCGCACGACGATGAGATTCGCCATCGCGTTGCGCGCCATCGCCCAAGCGCGCGCGAACATGCCTTGTGGCAGCTCGGTGCGATCGACCGTGCGTCGTTCGCTCGCAAGGATGCCCTTGATCGGCAGGCGCGCTGCCTGTTCCTCCGCGCTCGCGAGGCGCGCCAGGATGCCGATCGTGTCGGGCTGATGTACCGACCGCAGAGCCTGCAGCTCGCGCGCGATCTGCTGCCGCGCGGGCGCGACGCTCTGATCACGCAACGCGGCGAGGCGAGCGTCGGCGGATTCCAGCGCGACGATCGCTGTCTGCACATCGCGGTCCAGCGCCAGCCGACGCTGCGCCAGCTCCAGCAGGAACTGCGCTTCGGCGCGCGACCAGGCGCGTTCGGGACCTTCGGCACGGCCGCGCAGCTCTTCCAGCGAAAGCACCAGCTCTTCCACCTGCTTCGGCACGTCTTCGAGGGCGTCGACGCGACGGTCGAGATCGCGCGCGGCGGTACGCTGCCGATTCGTGACGCTCTTGAGATCCGCCCGCAGCTGCGCGCGCTCGGCATCTGCGGCGCGCGCGATGTCGTTCGTGCGATCCAGCCGGTCGCGCGTCGAGTCGATGCGCAGCAGTGCGTAGATGGAGGTTGCGAGCGCCAGAACGGCCATCGCTGTCGTCAGACGACTGTACGTGTGCGTGCGTCGCGCTCGCAGCGGTTCGGGAGCGTTTCCCGAAGCGGGGATGATTTCCGAACCGGTGTCGGCCATGGGAGATCGGGCGGGTGGGAAGGAGCCTCCAGCGCGCGTATGGTAACACGCGTGGTCGACGCGTCAGCCGGCGCGGGCGCGCATCCGCCACTGCGCCAGCGCGCCGATCATCGACGCGTCGTCCGCGCCCGCAGCGACGATCGTTTCGCCGCGCAAGCCCGCCTCGGCCGCCGCGCCGACGATCCTTCTGCTCGGAACCAGCAGCGCTGCACTACTTAACAGTTGTCGGCCGCGCTCGCTCAGCATCGCCACGAGGTTCTGCAGGGTCTCGATACTGGTCGCGGTCACGACGTCGATGCCGTCATCGGCCCAGCGCGCTTCGAGCTCGGTGAGCCTGGCTGCATCGACCTGCGGCCGCACGCGCCGGTAGACCTCGCAGGTTTCGACCGACATGCCGTGCGCGATGAACGTTTCCTTCAGCAGCTCCCGCCCGCCTTCGCCATGCACGATCAGCACTCGCGCGCCGCTTGCCAGCTGCAACTGCGGATGTGCCAGCAACGCTTCGCTGGTGAATCCGGCTTCCGGCACGATGTCTGCGGCGAGGTTCGCGACCGCCAGAGCTGCCGCAGTCGCGCGACCAATCGCTGCTACGCGCGTGTGCGCACCTTTCTTTACGTGGCGAGCTCCGTGCTCGACTGCGTTGGCGCTCACGAACACGATCAGGTCGTGCTCGGCAGTGCTCGCCGCGATCTGCACTGCCAGCGGCTCGATCTCGACCGCCGGAAATGCGATTGCCGTGCCGCCGTGCCGCTCGATCTCCGCACACAGCGACGCGCATTGCGGCGCCGGGCGCGTGACGAGGATGGTGAGGCCTGTCAGCGGCGGGACGATCTTGGGAATCACGGCGGCGAGGCCCGCAACTTTTCGAGCAGCGTGCGGGCGCCGGCGTCCAGAAGCCGATCGGCCAACGCTGTACCGACTGCCTGCGCGTCCGCGACCGCGCCGCTATGCACGTCGCGATACATCTGCTGGCCGTCGGGTGAGCCGATCACGCCGCGCAGCTGCAGCTTGTCGCCACTGATCTGCGCATGCGCGGCGATGGGCGAGTGACAACTGCCTTCCAGTCTGAGCGCGAAGGCGCGCTCGGCTTCGCAACACTGACGCGCGGGCGTGTCGTCGAGCGCACGCACCAGCTCGATGCTGCGCGCATCGTCGGCTCGGCATTCGACGCCGATGATGCCCTGGCCGACGGCCGGCACGAATTGCTCGATATCGAAGCGATGCGTGATGCGATCGTCGAGGCCGAGCCGGATCAGGCCGGCCGCAGCGAGCACGATCGCGTCGTACTGGTCCTCCTGCAGCTTGCGCAATCGCGTCTCGACGTTGCCGCGCAGCGTGAGCAGCTGCAGGTCCGGTCGCGCGGACATGAGTTGACACTGTCGCCGCGGGCTCGACGTGCCGACTCGCGCGCCTTGCGGAAGCGCGCTGAAATTCCCGTATCGCACCGAGACGAACGCGTCGTGCGGATCGGCGCGCGGCAGCATGGCGGGCAACGTCATGCCCGGCGGCATGTCGCTCGGCACGTCTTTCATCGAGTGCACGGCGATGTTGGCGCGCCCGTCGGCGATCGCGATCTCCAGCTCCTTGATGAAGAGTCCCTTGCCGCCGACCTGCGCGAGCGCGCGATCGACGATGCGATCGCCCTGTGTCGTCATCGGCACGAGCTCGACGACGAGCCCCGGATGCGCCTCGCGCAATCTGCCGGCGACATGCTGCGCCTGCCACAGCGCGAGGCGACTCTGGCGGGTTGCGATGCGCAGGCTGGACGGAGCGCTCACTGATGTCCCGGCTCTGCACGGCGCAGCTCGATCGCGAACTGCAGCAACGCGATGATCAGTGCAAGCACCACCGGACCGAGGAACAGCCCGATTGCGCCGAACGCAGCGATGCCGCCCAGCACGCCGATGAACACCGTCAGCGTGCTCACCGGCGCGCGCCCGGACACCAACATCGGGCGCACCACGTTGTCGACCAGTGAGACGAGCAGCGCGCCCCAGATCACCATGAATGCAGTGGCGCCCCAGCGTCCCTGCGCAGCCAGTGCGATGGCGGCCGGAATCCACACCAGCGCGGTACCGCCGAACGGCAGCAGCGCGGCGAGCGCTGCGATCACGCCGAACACCAGCGCCGAGGGCAGGCCGACGATCGCGAACGAGATGCCGACCAGCGCGCCCTGGATCAGCGCGGTCAAACCCGTGCCGTAGACCAGCGCGCGAGTGACCGCGGCGAGATGGTCGAACAATCTGGTCTTCTGTTGTCGCGACATGGGGATCAGCTCGCGCACCGTCGCGACCATGCCCGCGCCGTCGCGCACGAAGAAGAACAGCATGAACACCATCAGCACGAAACCGAACACGGCGCCGAACGCGCCGAGGAACACCTTGCCGCCGAGCGAAGCCAGCGACTGCAGCACCGCGCGCGAGCCCTCGATGACGTAGCCGCGCACCTGCGCGACGTTGACGCCGAACGTGCCATCGAGCCACGTCAGGGCCTCGTGGATCCAGGGAACCTTGGTCAGATCGAACACGTTGTTCCGGGTCTGGTCCGCGACGGTGCTCTGCACCGTCTGCAGCAGGTCGCCGACCTGCGCTGCGAAGGCCGCGCTCAGCGCGGCGAGGGGACCGACCAGGACGATGAGCGTCAGCACCGTGAGCAGCGCCGCCGACAGCTGCGTCCGCCCCTTGAGCCGCCGGGTGAGCCACACGTGCAGCGGGTAGAGCAGAAACGCGATGAACATCGCCCACAGCAACGGGCCGACGAACGGCTGGACGATCCGGAACAGCGCAATCCCGAGCAGCAGCGCCGTGATCAGCGCGAAGGTACGCGCGTAGAAGCGGTCACGGACCGGCACTGCGCGTTGCGGCGGCGAATTCATCGGCGGCGACTCCGGCCCATGGCGGGCGATGCGGCGTGCCATGCTAGCACCCGGACCGCCCCAGGTTTACTCTGGCGCCCCAGTACGAGGAACGACCCATGAGCACGACCGCCGCCCCGAACGAAGTCACGACCGACCAGCTGCTGGCCGATCTCAAGACCGTCATGAACGACGCCGAAGCGCTGCTGCGCGCGACCTCGACCCAGACCGGCGAGAAGATCCAGGAAGTGCGCGCCCGCGCCGAGGAATCGCTGCGACAGGCGCGCGCGCGGCTGAGCTCGATCGAGGACGAAGCGCTGCGTCGCGCGCGCGAAGTCGCGGACGCCACGGACGAATACGTGCGCGAGAATCCCTGGCAGTCGGTTGGCATTGCCGCCGGCGTCGGCTTGCTGCTCGGGCTGCTGCTGGCGCGTCGCTAGCAGCGAGCCGCACGAGAGGCACCGATGGCCGCGCTTCCCCAGGAACAGCCGGCGCCCGTCAGCGGGCTGTTTCAATCGCTCAGCAATTTCGCGGGCACGCTGCTCGCGATCGCGCACACGCGCCTGCAGCTGCTCACGACCGAGCTGCAGGAGGAAGTGCGGCAGGTCGGCGCGATCCTGCTGTGGGCGTTCATCGCCGCGTTCGCCGCGATGATGGGCCTGTTCCTCGGCGCGCTCGCCGTCATCTTCGTGTTCTGGGACACGCACCGGATCGCCGCGTCGCTCGCCATGATCGCGCTGTTCATCGCCATCGCGATCGCGGCTGCGCTCGTGCTGAGGGGCAAGCTGCGCGACAAGCCGCCGATGCTCGACGACACGCTCGCCGAGCTCGCGAAGGACCGCGACAATCTGCGCGCCCGCATGTGAGAACCGATTGAGATGAGCCAGCGTTTCGACCAACTGAGCGCGCATCACAGCAACCTGCTGGCACGCTGCGCCGTGCAGCGTCAGCAGCTGGCCGAAAGCGCTGAGGAAATCGAATATGAGCTGAGTCGCGTCGATCGCGGCCTGCAGGCCGTGCGTCGCGTGCTGCGCAGTCCGGCGATGATCGGCGCAGCAGTGGCAGTCGTCGCGCTGGTCGGGCCGAAGCGGCTGCTGCGCTGGGGCACGCGCGCGCTGATGTTCTATTCGACCGCGCGGCAGCTGGCAAAGCTGAAGAGTCAGGCTGAAGCCTGACCCACAGGAGGGTCAGCTCGCAGCCAGGGTGAGAGCTGTGGGCAAGGCTTCAGCCTTGCTCTGTCAGCCCTCTCCCCTGATCCTTCGCAGCAGCTCCGCGGCGTGGCGCCGGCTCACTTCGAGCACGTCGCCGCAGTCGCGCACGCGCACCACGTACTGGCCGGAGTCGGTGCGCTCCACCGCCGAAATCTGCTTCTCCGCGATCAGCGCGTTGCGGTGGATGCGGATGAAGTCCGGCGTGAATTCCTCGGCGAGCGTCTTCAGCGATTCGTCGATCAGGCTCTCGCCGCCGCGGTGCTTCACCGTCACGTACTTCTGGTCCGCGAGGAAATAGTAAATGTCGCGGATCGGGATGAGCCGCAGCTGCTCGCCGAGACGCGCGCAGATCTGCTCGCGCCGATGCTCGATCCGCGCCGACTCCGCTACCTTGACCAGCCGGCTCGGCGAGACGCGCGCCGCGTGGCGCAGCGCATGCGCCAGCTTCTCCTTGCGCACGGGCTTGAGCAGATAGCCCACGGCTTCGGTCTCGAAGGCCTCGACCGCGTATTGATCGTAGGCAGTCGTGAAAATGACCGCCGGCGGATCCTCCAGCGTGTCGATGTGGCGGGCGATCTGGATGCCCGACAGCCCCGGCATGCGCACGTCGAGCAGCACCACGTCCGGGCGCAGCTCGCCGCAGCGGCTCAGCGCTTCCTCGCCGCTCGCGGCCTCTGCAACCACTTCGCAGTCTTCGATCTCGGCAAGCAGCCGGCGCAGACGCTCGCGGGCAGGCGGTTCGTCATCGACGATGAGCAGCTTCATGGAGGCGCAGCCTACCCGCTAACCGCTTCATCTGCCGGAAATATCAGCCGCGCGCAGAATTCGCCGCCCGACTGCTCGGTCTCGATGCGGGCGCGGCCCGGCCAGGCCAGCTCCAGGCGCTGGCGGATGTTCTCGAGCGCCATGCGGTTGCCGTCGCGCTCGCCGTAATCGGCCTGCTGCGGGATCGGGTTGCGCACTTCGATCTGCAGCATGCCGTCGATGCGCCGGCCGACGATCGATACCGCGCCGCCGCGCGGAAGCATCTCGATGCCGTGATACACCGCGTTCTCCAGTAGCGGCTGCAAGATCAGGCTGGGCACTGCGACGCGCATCGGCAGCTCATCCACGTCCCAGTGCACGCGCAGTCGATCGCGCAGGCGCAGTTGCTCGATGCGCTCGTGCGTGCGCGCGATGTCGATCTCGTCCCGCAGCGATATGCGTGCATTGGCATCGCTCAGGCTGGCGCGAAACAGGTCGGCCAGATCTTCCACCGCCTGCTCGGCGCGCTCCGGAGCAGAGCGCGTCAGCGCGGCGATCGTATTCATGCTGTTGAACAGGAAGTGCGGACGAATGCGCGCCTGCAACGCACGGATGCGCGCCAGCGCTTCCATCTCGATGCTGCGCTTCCACTCGGCGCTGACGTAGAAGTAACGCAACGCCAGCGCGCTGACGATGAAACCCAGGCCGAGGCTGCGCAGCAGGAAGGCGCCGTGATCGGTCGGAAACACCACGTCCAGGCCCGGCATGCCGGCGCTCAGGAGGCGACCGAGCTGGTACACGATCTCGGAGATCGCGCCGACGCAGACGAGCAGCATTGCGATGGCGATCAGCGAGGCGCGCGCCGCCGGAAGTGTGTGCAGCCAGGTGCGCGCCCGGCACAGCACGCCGGCGCAGGTCAGACCGATCCACAGCAGGAACAGCGAGCTGCCGGCGAGATCGACCCAGAAGTGGCCATGCAGCGCCTGGCGCGACAGCGCGAACAGCAGCGCCACCAGCTCGACGATCAGCACGATGGCGAGCACCGCGCGCGACTCGCAGAAGTCCGGCAGGTACAGCGTCGAGGACGGCCCGCGGGTGTCGGAAGCGGACGCGGCCATGCGCAGCGGCTCCCTACGGGTTGGGCTTGGTGAAGAGCGCGTCCTTGAGGCGGAACAGCGTCGAGATGTCCTCGTCGCCGTGGCCCTGCTCGATCAGCCGCCGGTAGTGGACCAGCGTCATCTCGATCAGCGGCAGCTGCACGCCGTGGCGCTCGGCCATGGCGCGGCAGATCTTCAGATCCTTCTCGTGCAGGCGCACGCGAAAGCCCGGCGGATAGCTGTCGCGCAGGATGTTCGGCGCGCGATGCACGAAGTACCAGCTCGAGCCGGCGCCCTTGCCGAGCGTTTCGATCAGGCGATCGAGCGGCAGCTGTTCCGACTTGGCGAACGCCATCGCTTCGGCGACTGCCTGGATGACGCCGGCGCACATGATCTGGTTGGTCGCCTTGGCAGCCTGGCCCGCGCCGCTCGCGCCGAAATGCGTGACCGTGCGACCCATCGCTTGCAGTACCGGCTGCGCGCGCTCGAAGGCCTGCGCATCGCCGCCGACCATGATCGCGAGCGTGCCGTCGCGCGCGCCTTCGACTCCACCGCTGACCGGCGCATCGAGAAATTGCGCGTCGCGCTCGCGGAGCTTGTGTGCCGCGCTGCGTGCAGTGTCGGCGCTGACAGTGGAGCAGTCGATGACGATGGTGCCGGGGCGGATTTTCGGCGCGATCGCATCGACGATTTCGAGTACGTCCGCGTCGGCCGAAACGCACAGCACGATGGCGTCGCAGAGCGGCGCGAGATCGGCCGGCGCGGCTACGGCCGTGCAGCCCGTTTCCTGCGCGAGCGCTTCAGCCTTGGTCGAAGTGCGATTCCAGACTGCGCTGAGCAGCTTCTGCTTGTGCAGGTTGCGCGCCATGCCGAAGCCCATGGCGCCGAGGCCGACGAAGCCGACCCGCAAGCTCACTTGCACAGCACATCCATCGACGCCTTGGCAGACGCGCGGGCTGCATCGAGCTCCTGGTCGCTCAGGTAGCGGCGCTGGCCGTCCGGCAGGGCCTCGTACAGGCGCTGCGAAGTCGCGTACTTGTTGTAGCGGTCACGCGCCTTGGCGCAGCCCTCGGCCTTCTCGGCCGGAGTAGCCTGCGGCGCCGCGGGCGATTGCTGGCCCGTCTGCTGCTGGCTCTCCTGTTGCTGGCGCTTGGCTTCTTCCTGCGCGCGTGTCTGCACCGCGACGACATCCGTCTTCTGCGACTGGATGTTGAGGCGCTCTGCAGGCAGCGTGCTCGGCTTGTCCGTGTAGAGCACGTTGCCCTTGTCGTCCTTGAACTTGTACACGTCGGCGCCGGCCGTACCGGCCGTCAGCGCAGCGGCGGCCGCGGCGAGAAGCAACAGGGTTCGCAACATGGCTTTCACTCCATCCTCTACGTCCGGCGCTGCCGGTTTCGTAATGCCACCAATGACTTGCAGCTAGGGCGCGAGCAGCATTGTCAAATCGGCCGGAGTTTAACAGGAACCCTGTACCGTCGTTATTCAGGCGCTCCCTGCCATGACGCAGGAATGAGCACTGCATCACGTTGTGCGATCAGATGTTGTACCCCCGCTCGCCGTGCTCGACGGTGTCGAGGCCTTCCGTCTCGTGCTCTTCCGAGGCGCGCAAGCCGATCACCAGGTCGACGATCTTGTAGCAGACGAACGAGACGACGCCCGACCAGACCAGCGTCGTGCCGACGCCCCACAGCTGCGCCTGCACCTGCGCGAACGTGCCGGCGAAGCCCCACGTGCCGGCGACGTAGTCGTAGATGCCCGTGCCGCCGAGCGCCGGGTTGTTGAAGACGCCGGTCAGGATCGCGCCGAGGATGCCGCCGATGCAGTGCACACCGAACACGTCGAGCGAGTCGTCGTAGCCGAGCGCAGATTTGAGCTTGGTCACCGAGAACAGGCAGACGACTCCGGCGAGCGCGCCGATCACCAGCGAGCCCATCGGACCGACCCAGCCGCACGCCGGCGTGATCGCGACCAGGCCGGCGACGGCGCCGGACGCTGCACCCAGCATCGTCGGCGCGCCGCGGAAGATCCATTCGGCGAACGTCCAGCCGCACACCGCCGCGGCCGTGGCGAGGAACGTGTTGATGAAGACCTGCGCGGCGAACGCGTTCGCTTCGAGGTTGGAGCCGGCGTTGAAGCCGAACCAGCCGACCCACAGCAGCGCTGCGCCGATCATGATGAAGGGCACGTTGTGCGGCGCCATCGCCATCGTGCCGTAACCCTTGCGCTTGCCGACCAGCAGACAGCCCACCAGGCCGGCGATGCCGGCGTTGATGTGCACGACCGTGCCGCCGGCGAAGTCGAGCGCGCCTTTCTGAAACAGGAAGCCTGCGCTCGCGGTCGCCGCTGCCGCGGCCGTCGCATCGGTGTAGGCGTCGGGACCGGCCCAGAACCACACCATGTGCGCGATCGGCAGATAGGAGAAGGTGAACCACAGCACCATGAACAGCAGCACCGCGGAGAACTTCATGCGCTCCGCAAACGCGCCGACGATCAGGCAGGCGGTGATGCCGGCGAACGTCATCTGGAATGACGCGTACAGATACTCAGGAATGTAGACGCCTTTGCTGAAGGTCGCGGCGGGCGCGAGGTTGCCGGCGGCATCGAGCATCCCCGCGAGGAACGTCCGGCCGAAGCCGCCGAAGAAAGCGTTGCCGCCGGTGAACGCGATGCTGTAACCGTACACCGCCCACAACACGGACAACACGCTGAACGTGACGAACACCTGCATCGATACCGACAGCACGTTTTTCGCGCGAACCATGCCGCCGTAGAACAGCGCGAGACCCGGTACCGCCATCATGAGCACGAGCAGCGTGCTGACGAGCATCCACGAGATGTCGCCCTTGTCGTACGTGGGTGCGGGCGCAGCCGCAGCAGCGGCGGCCTCTTGCGCCGCGGCCGGCTGCGTGCCGAGCAACAGGACCAGTGCCGCGAGCACCAGCAGTGCGAACGTCAGTCGAGTGCCCTGCGAGTGCAGGAGCGTGCGGCTCGTTGCCAAGAGTCTCTTCACTGTGCTTCTCCCGATGTTCTTGAAAGCCCGCTTCACACCGCCTCGACGCCGGTCTCGCCGGTGCGGATGCGCACCGTCTGTGCCAGGTCCAGCACGAAGATCTTGCCGTCGCCGATCTTGCCGGTGCGCGCCACGTTGCTGATCGCCTCGATCACCTGCTCCGCGATCGAGTCGTCCACGGCGAGCTCGATCTTGGTCTTCGGCAGGAAGTCGACCCGGTACTCGGCGCCGCGGTACAGCTCGGTGTGACCGCGCTGCCGGCCGAAGCCCTGCACTTCCGTCACCGTGATGCCTTGCACGCCGATGTCCGCGACGGCCTGCCGGACGTCATCGAGCTTGAACGGCTTGATGATCGCGGTGATCAGCTTCATCCCCTGACGGCTCCGTTGCGGCGCGCCCGGGGCGGAAATGCATCATCTGTGCCACGAAACTTTTGCGATCCAAACGGCACCGGCGTCGTGCGCAGGCGCGTCGCGCGCACTGCGTTGGTGCGGGCCCGCGCCGGGGTTGCTTCAACGAAGGGCACTCGTCGCGCCCGCGCCTTGTCAGCACCAGCGCGGCTCTCTACATTGCAGCGCCATGGACGCACGTTTCATCGACGATCTGGCGCGGCGGCTGGCGGCTGCCGTACCGCCCGGCCTGAGCGCGCTGCGGCGCGACCTCGAGGACAACTTCAAAGCGGTGCTGCAGTCGGGCCTGTCGCGGCTCGACCTGGTCTCGCGGCAGGAGTTCGACGTGCAGGCGGCCGTCCTGCGGCGCACGCGCGAGAAGCTCGAAGCGCTCGAAGCGCGCCTGGCAAAGCTGGAGAACGGCGAGAAAACGCCGCCCGCCCGGCCGCAATAGCCTGCGACACTGTCCCGACTCCGGTCGCACGGGAGCCAGGGATGGTGATCTCCTCGGTATTGAGCCGCGCCCAGCACGGCATGGAAGCGCCGCTGGTGCGGGTCGAAGTGCATCTCGGCAGCGGCCTGCCGCGCTTCGCGATCGTCGGCCTGCCCGCGGCCGTCGTGAAGGAAAGCAAGGATCGCGTGCGCGCCGCGATCGTCAACTGCAACCTGCGGATGCCGGACGGGCGCATCACCGTCAACCTGTCGCCGGCGGATCTGCCGAAGGAAGGCGTGCGCTTCGATCTGCCGATCGCGCTCGGCATCCTGGTCGCTTCGGAGCAGGTCGTAGAGCAACCGTTCGCGAGCTGCGAGTTGTACGGCGAGCTGTCGCTGGCTGGAGAGATCAGGCCTGTGCGCGGCGCGCTGCTCGCCGCAACTGCAGCGGCGCGTGCCGGTCACCGCATGATCGTGCCGCCGACGAACGCCGCGGAGACGCTGCTGGTATCCGGCTCACGAGTCGCAGTCGCGAAGCACCTGCGCGATGTCGTCGCGTACGCTGCAGGCACTTGCCCGCTCGAGTTCGCGAGCGGCATGGCACCGCCGGTCGTCGTCGCGGAGCATCCCGATTTGTGCGAAGTGCACGGCCAGGCGCAAGCGAAGCGCGCGCTCGAGATCGCTGCTGCCGCCGAGCACAGTCTGCTCATGATCGGTCCGCCGGGCACCGGCAAGAGCATGCTGGCGCAGCGCCTGCCCGGCCTGTTGCCGCCAATGAGCGAGAGCGAAGCGCTCGAAGTCGCAGCGTTGCGCAGCATCAGCGGCTTCGCGCTCAAGCCGGCGCAATGGCGTGTGCGGCCGTTTCGCAGTCCGCATCACACGTCATCGGCCGTCGCGCTGGTCGGAGGCGGCTCGGGTCCACGTCCGGGAGAAGTTTCGCTCGCGCATCACGGCGTGCTGTTCCTCGACGAGTTGCCGGAGTTCGAGCGCTTCGTGCTCGAAGTGCTGCGCGAGCCGCTCGAGAACGGCTCGGTCACGATCTCGCGCGCTGCGCGTCAGGCGGAGTTTCCGGCGACGTTCCAGCTGGTCGCCGCGATGAATCCGTGTCCCTGCGGTTACCTCGGCGATGCGCAAGCCCGCTGCCGCTGCACGGCGGAGCAGGTGCAGCGCTATCGCAGCCGACTCTCGGGTCCGTTGATCGATCGGCTCGACCTGCACGTGGAGGTTCCGCGCGTGCCGACGCAGATGCTGGTCGCGCGGACCGGCGTCGTGGAGACGAGCGCAGTCGTGGCAGCGCGCGTCCGGCGCGCGCGCGAGCTACAGACCGCGCGTCAGGGCACTCTGAACGCGCGGCTCAACAACAAGGCGGTGGAGCGGTTTTGCACACCGACGCGCGAGGCGAGCGCGTTGTTGAATCGCGCAGCTTCGACGCTGGGATTGTCAGCGCGCGCGTTTCATCGCGTGCTGAAAGTGGCACGGACGATCGCTGACATCGCGGGTATCGACGTGATCGATACGCATCACGTCGGCGAAGCGCTGGCGCTGCGCGTGCTGGATCGGAACGCTACTTCTTCGATCCGCTGATGATGTAGTCGACCGCGGCGATGATCGACTTGTCGGAGAGATTGGTCGCGCCGCCCTTCGCCGGCATGAAGCCCGCCTGACCTTGGAAGCCCTCGATGGCGTGCTTGTGCAGGGTGTCTGCGCCCTTGGCGATGCGCGGCGCCCAGGCAGCCGCGTCGCCGTACTTCGGCGCACCCGCGACGCCGGCGCCGTGGCACGCCTGGCAGGTCTGCTTGAAGACTTCTTCGCCCGGCAGGTCCTGGGCAGCGGTCGCCGCCGGCTTCGGCGGCGCCAGCGCCGAGTTGTCCTGGCCGGTGACTGCGACCTTCGCGACCGGTGCGATGCGCTCGTTGATGGCACGGCGCATTTCCGGGCTCGCCTGAACCTCCGCCACCTGCGTGTCCTTGGCGACGATGCGCGCGAGCACGTACAGGATCACGGCGATGCCGATCAGAATGCCCAGGACGAGCATGAACGTGTCGAAAAACTTCTTATCGTGAGCAATGGTCACAGCGGCTCCGCAGTCGGTCGAGGCGCGAACGAGGCGCGCAAGTATAGGGGCAAAGCTGCTAAATTACCGCCCCCCGCAGGTACGCGCCCGTAGCTCAGCTGGATAGAGTGTCGGCCTCCGAAGCCGAAGGTCGCCAGTTCGAATCTGGCCGGGCGCGCCATCATTCCGTTCTGGCCAGGCTCCACTCGATGATCGTCGGAGCGGCTGCGCCGTCGTTGTGGCCGCCCTGCAGCGAGCCGCCGGAAACCGGCGTCTCGTCGGCGACGAAATAAACGCCGCCGACGCTCACGCTGGCGCTGTCGCCGCAACTGCCCGTCGTCGGGACGCTGCGGGACGGGACGCTGCCGAAGCCCTCGAGCACGATGCCCTGGCTGCCGGCGTCGAACTTCAGGTAGTTGTTGGCTGCACCGGCGGGAATGTCGATCGTGTAATCGACATTGAACCGGCAGCCGAGCGCATCTTCGTAATCGCGCTGGATGCGCAGCGTGCCGCTCCTGACACGGAAGTAGTGGAAGCGACCTTCGGGATCGTCGTCCGGCTCGATCTCGAAGATCACGGATGCCGTCTTGACGGTCACGTCGTCGGTGCGCTGCTGAGTCGCGGAGCTGGTGAGCACCCACTGCGAGCCCACTTGCGGCGCCGCCCGCTCGCCGATGCTGGGCGAGGCAACGAAATGATCCTCGCCGAGGTCCGGCAGCGGGATCCAGAAGTCCATGTTCAGCGTCTGTCCTGCCTGCACGTCGAACGGCAGCGGCACGGGAGTCGAGACCTGGTAGCGGAACTCGTCCACCTGCACGCCGCTGCGCGCGACCTCGAGATGTCCGATGACCTTGTCGTTGACGACCAGGTTCACGTAGAAGTTCGCGAGCTGCTCCGGGCTGATGCCGTCGACGGTGAATTCCAGGTCGAGGTGATCGTTCAGGCCGTCACCCGGCACTTCCCTGACCTCGACGCCGCTCGCATTGCTCACCAGCTTGCCGGTGAGGTTGTCGCGCACCGTGATGAGATCGCGAATGCGCAGATCGCCGCCGGCGCGCCGGGACGTGCGCTGCAGCGTCGAGCCCTGCGCGTCGGGATTCTCCGGCGTGAAAGCCGGCATGCGCGCGAACGCCTCGCCGACGGTCAGTCCCCGGCCGAGGAACTGCAGCAGCGCCAGGGTGGCGTTCTTCACCAGGCTGAACTCCGTGTAGCCGTCCCAGCTGACGTAGACGCCGCTGCTGCCGGCGATCGCGTCCGCCATATCGGTGCGATAGGTATTGCACGAGCCGAGAATGAACAGCTTGTCGACCAGCCCGTCCGGGTAGTAGTGGCGGAAGAAATCGGCCGTCACCGCAATCGACTGGTGCAGCCTGCCGCGGTAATGGACGATGCCCGGGTGCGCGATGCTCTGCAGATCCGCGGCGGTGCCGTGGAAGCGCTGCACCAGGAAGTCGGTGACGCCGTCGGCGCATTTTTTCTTGTCCTTGTCCTTCGCCAGCCCCATCGACGCCACGGTTTCCTTCTTCTTGCACAGCGTGCCGCCGTGCGTATCGATGTGGATCACCTGGTAGTCGTCGAGGCGCGTCAGCACATCGACCGTCACCTGCGGATCCAGCTCGTTCGTGGTCGCGAGATAGGTCACGTTGCCCGCATAGCCGCGCACGCCGTTCAGGGCTTCGGCGATCAGCTCTCCGGCGTTGCCGAAATTCTGCTCGTAACGGAACGGCGAAAGCACCAGCGCGCGCCGTTGCGCCGTGTTCCCGCCGCCGACGAGCTTCGAGCTCAGTGCTGAGCGGACGGTGCTGAGCTTGCGCGCAGCCGCCGTCAACTTTTCAGAGCCCGCTGCGTCGGCAGCCGGCGCGTTCGCAAGAAACTCCTGGTCGCCCGTTACATCGACGATCATCGGGCGACCGCCGGCGACGCGGAATCCCAGCACCGGGCCGTCGACAGTCACGTCGGCGACGTCGCTCTGCGCGTCGAGGAAGGCTGCGACCTGCTCGATGTCCGCGCCGCTCTCGAGCTGTTGAGCCGCCTCGTCGCTCAGCGACAGACTGCGCTCGATGACCGGCAAGGGAACCGCGTCGAAGCTGCAGGGATAGCCCTCTCTCGTGCAGTCGAGCGCCGCCGGCACGTTGCCGGTTCCACCGCCCGGGCTCGGTGCAGGAGGGGCGGTGACTTCCGCTGTGAGTGCGTCGGAATCAGAGCCGGCGCTGCACGCTGCGAGCGCGAGACTCAGGAGTGCGATCGCGATCGAGTGCCGACGCCTGTGCGGCGCCAGTCGCGGTGAATGCTCGCATGCAGCGCGATGGTTCATGTTCTCTTCTCCGTTGCCAGCAGTGAGGGGTGTGGAATGCGTGGTACGGGAAGAGTCTGGACGCCCCATGTATCAACTCGACTTTGCGAGCCGGGGGTTTTTGTTTCGATTGTTTCTACGCGGCGTGTGCCGCGATCGTCAGAGCGAGACGTGCCACTCTTCGATCAGCGCGCGCGCACGTTCTCGCACGAGCGCGTCGGAATCGACGAGAGCTGCCTGCAGCGCGGCGGACGCACGATCGGTGGCGCGTTCCGTCAGTAGTTCCAGAGCGTGCACGCGAACATCCGCGCTGACGTCTTCGAGCGCGAGGCGCGACAGTGCATCGATGGGAATTTGATCTGCTGTGTCCTTGAGCGTCGTGAGGGCCTGATGGCGCACGCGCTCGTCTGAGTCGAAGAGCGCGCTGCTGACCGCATGCGCGGCAATGACCATCTCGGGCGAATCGTTCGCTGCGCGATAGACGAGCGCGTCGAGCGCCGCCGCTCGCTCCTCTGCCGTGGAGGCGGGTTCAGCGCGCACCGTGCCGACTTCGCGCAACGTGCGTTGGTCGGAGCGCGCCGGGGACAGGAATATGAGCTCGAAGCTCGCGCCTTGCTCGACGAGCACATAGGACTCGCTCATCAGCATGCGCTGTAATGCTTCGCGAAACCCGCTGCCGGCGAAGACTCCGTCGGCCTCCAGCTCGGGCACGGCACCGCGGATGGACAGCGTCACGTTTGCCGCACGCGCCAGGACGGACAGTGCTTGCGCGAGCGGCATCCGTTCGACATGAACGGCGACGTGCGCCGACGACGCGTCCCGCGCACAAGCTGCTGCGCTCGTGAGGCCGCAAGCCGTTGCGACGATCACGAGCGCAGCGATCACCATGGATCGAGAAACACCAGGCGGCATCATCAGCGAGCGACCGGCGTGCCCTGACTCAGTAACCGTCCGACGCGGCGGCACCGCGGACACACCACACCCGCACGGAGCTGGTCGTGTTCGGGTCGTATGTGGCCGGGGTGGATCCGTTCACGCTCAAGGCAACCCGGTCGCCCGGCTTCTGCGGGTTGAGGCTGCTGCTCCAGTACCGCGCGGAGCTGCTCACGCCGACGAAAGGATGGCCCGGGGCCAGCTTCACTCCCGATGCGACCGAAGCATCGAGCAGAGTCATGAGCTCGTAGCGTGACGGCAGCCGCCAACCGTAGCGACCGCCGATCGGCGTCATGCCGCAGCGCTGCACGTCGGCGTAATACCAGCCATAGGTGCTGGTCGTCGGCGTGCGCTCCCAAACGAGCTGCGTCTCCTTGTCGAGAACGGCTTCGTTGTTGAACGCACCCAGCAAGACGAAGCGCTGGCTGGCGTTGTCGATCTTCTGATCCCAGCTGCGCAGGTCTACGGCGTTGGCGCTGTCGAATGCCAGCGTCGCCGCCAGCGAGAGTGCTAACGCGGCACGGCACAGAATCGAACGAGACGAGCATTTCATGGCAGGACTCCTGGAAGTGGTTGCGACGTCTCGAAGTCTGCGGGCGCGCTGTATCAGCCCGACTTCGCGAGGCCCTGCATCGGGTTTCAATTGTTTCGGCTGGGAGCCGGACGGCTATTTGCCTGCTTCGATGCGCGCGACCAGCTCGAGCACCTGTTCGGGAGTGAAGGGTTTCTCCAGCCACGGCTGTCCGGTGCTCTCGAGGAACGGCTCGACGCTGGCGGACAGCGTGTCGCCCGTGATGAAGCCGACCCGTGCGGCAAGCTCGGGACGCTGCTCGCGCAAGGCGCGCCAGAGCGCCGGCCCGTCGAGATCGGGCATGCGCAGATCCGTGAGGATGACGTTGCAGTCGTGCTGCTGCAGCCAGGCGAGCGCGGCGCGACTGCTGGTGAATCTAGTCGTGATGAAGCCGGCCGATTCCAGGATGTCGCCGAGCACGTCGGTCATCTCCGTCTCGTCGTCGACGATCAGCGCGTGGCCGGCCAGCAATTCCTCATCGACCTCGTCCGGCCGGCGCCGGGCGCGCAGCGGCTCCTGCGCCTGGCCCAGCGGCAGGCTCAGGACGAACAGCGCACCGACGCTGCTCGGCTCCAGGCGCAGATCGCCGCCATGCTCACGTGCAATCGCGAGACTCACCGCGAGCCCCACGCCAGTGCCCGTGCCCACCGGCTTGGTCGTGAAGAAGGGGTCGAAGATCCGCTGGCGCAGCGCCGGCGCTATGCCCGGACCGTTGTCGGCGACGCGCAGCTCGACTTTGTCGTCGGCGTGCCGGGTCTCGATCGAGATCTCGCGGCGCTCGAGCGTGTCGCAGCGCCGGTCGGCCAGGGCGTGCTGCGCGTTGACGATGAGGTTGATGACGACTTGTCCGATCTGGTCTGCGTCCATGCTGGCCATCGGCAGCAGCGGATCGAAGCGGGTCACAGTGCTCACACCCGCGGAGCGCAGTCCGTAGCCCAGCAGCTCGAGCGCGCCTTCGACCACGTCGTTGAGCTGCGCGAGCCGACGTTCCGGCGGGCGCTGACGCGCCATGCTGAGAAACGTGCGCACGATGCGCCCGCAGCGCTCGGCCGTGGCATAGATGCGCTGCGCGGCATCCTTCGCGGCCGGATCCTTGACCTTGCCCTGGAGCAGCGCGGCACGGCCCATCAGGATCGCGAGCGGATTGTTGAGCTCGTGCGCCACGCCGGCGAGCAGCGCGCCCATCGCAGACATCTTCTCGCTCTGGCGCAGCGCTTCGCGTTGTCGAGCGAGCTGCTCTTCCGAGCGCTTCTGTTCGGTCAGGTCGCTGATGAAAACGGTCACGTACTGCGCGTCCGCGCTCTCCGTGGCGGACATCGACAGCGCGATGGTCAACGCAGTGCCGTCGGAGCGCTGCGCGACCAGCTCGAGCGCGTTCGTGCGCGCCGGCTGGGCGCCCGGGTGTCCGTGACTCGACCAGAATTGCAGGAACCGCTCCCACGATGCCGGCGCCAGGATCGCATTCACGAAGCCGCGGCCGCTCATTGCGGCGCGCGTCACGGCGAACATGCGCTCCGCTGCCGGATTGATGTCGACGATGCAGCCGTCGCGATCGATGGTGACGACGCCGACGACGGCATTCTCGAGGATGGACGACTTGAATGCCTCGCTCGCGCGCAGCTTGCGATTCGATTCGCGATTGCTGTGGAAAGCGGCGGCCACCGCGTCGAGCCAGGGGCGCCACAGCGCAGGCACGCGCGGGATCGTCGCCGTCTCCTCGCGCGTCTCGCGCTGGATGTAGCGCACGAGCTGGAATGCCGGCTCGATGAATTGACGTCGCAACAGCCACAGCACGAGCACGAATGCGCCCGCCACCGCGAGACTGATGACCACGTACGGCACGAAGTTCGGCAGCAGGTGGCCGCGGATCTCCGCGTCGCTGGCGACGTAGACCATCGTCCAGGGCGTGTTCGGCACGGCGCGGGCGACCACGATGTATCCCGCTGTCCGGTACGCCCTGCCCGGCGAGGTCTTCGCGGCGTCGATATCGGCAAGCAGCAATCCGGCGGGCAACACCCGCTCGACGCTGTGCACCTCGTTGCCGGGAAAGCGCGCCGAGTCCGCGAGCAGCGTGTTGGCACCGTCGAGCAGCAGCTCGCGGCCGATGGTCAACCGCAACTGTTCGAGGAACTTGTGCATGACCTCGAGGCGGATGTCGGTGGCCACCACGCCTGCGAAACCGCTATCGACGTACACAGGGCTCGCGAGCGTCACCATGGTTCCGGCGCCGGCGACGTCGACATACGGAGCCGTCCAGTACTCGCGTGCCTGCGGATTCTTTTCGGGCGTACCGGCCTGGTAGAGCTCCAGCGCGAGCCAGGCCGGAATGGCCTGTGCCAGCGAGTCGTGTCCCGCGCCCTCGACGACCGAGCGAATCGGCGCCCAGGGGAAGATGTAGAACAGGTCGCCGCCGGCGGCGTAGTAATAGGTCCACTGCAGATACGCGTTCTGCCGGTGCCCGAGGCTGGCCTGGCTGAAGAAATCGAACGCCATGTCGAGCGCAGCTGCACTGCCAGTCGGCGTGCTCTTCGGCCACACGACATTGCCCAGCTCGCGCCTGAGCGGCTCGGGCATGGCATCGAACGTGTAGCCGTCGCGCGCGGGACGCGGCTGGAAATACTCGGGACGACTTTCGAGATAGGCGGGCGGCGCGGACGCGTAGCGCTCGAAGCGCTGGCGCAATCTGAATACGTAGTCCAGCGCGTCGTCGACGATCGACTGCAGCTCGACCACGTGGCTGGCGGTTTGCGACGCCAGCTCGCGCACGATGCGCTCGCGCTGCGCCCGGTACTGAACGATGGCCAGGATGACTACGAGCGCCAGCAGCGGCAGCACGATCAGCACGACCATGCGGCGATAGCGATTGACGAGCCGCGCGTCCGACAGGCCGAGGGCGCTCACTTCTGCGGCACGAACATGTAGCCCGCGCCGCGGATCGTCTTGATGATCCGCGGCTTGTCCGGATCCGGCTCGATCTTGCGCCGCAAGCGCATCACGCGCAGGTCGATCGAGCGGTCGAACACCTCCCAGCCGCGATGATGCGCCAGCTCCATCATCTGGTCGCGGTTCAGCACGCGGTTGGGATTGTTCGCGAACAGCTGCAGCAGATCGAACTCCATGCTCGTCAGCGGAATCTCCCTGCCGCCGGCTGCGCTGAGCGTGCGCGATTCCAGATTGAGCTGGCAGTCGCCGAACTGCACGATCGGCGGATCGCCGGGCAGGGTGGTCTGTGGCTGCAGGCGCCGCCACACACTGCGCACGCGCGCCAGCAGCTCGCGCGGATCGAACGGCTTGGGCACGTAGTCGTCGGCTCCCACTTCGAGCCCGACCACCCGGTCGACGACGCTGTCGGCTGTCGTGAGCATCACGATGCCCGTGCCGCGCCGGGTGTTGCGGATCCAGCTCGCGAGCGACAGGCCGTCCTCGCCGGGCATGCGCAGGTCGAGTATCACGATTCCCGGCGAGCGTGCAGCAAGGTGCTCACGCGCCAGCGCGGCGTTGTGCGCGGTGCTGACGTCGAACCCCTGTTCGCGAAAATACTCGGCAAGCACCTCGCAGATCTCCGCTTCGTCGTCCACGACGAGCAGATGAGGCGCAGCGGGTGCGTCGCGAGGATCGGGCGCTTTCATGACAGGCGCGAGTATGCCGCCGGATTAGCGCGGCGGTAAGCGGCTGAAACAATTGAAACGCAGCTTCACATGTCCGGTCGATCCCGCTAGGGTTTGCGCACCGCCTGCGCGCGCCAAACCCTCCCATGCCAGAACAGACTCTCGCCGGTTGCACCATCGCCGTTCCGGAAACGCGCGAGCTGGATGTCTTCGCCTCGCTCCTGGAGCGGCGCGGGGCGACGGTGCTGCGCTGTCCGCTCGTGGCCATTCTCGATGCGCCCGACCCGGCGCCGGTGCTCGACTGGATCCGCTGGCTCGCCGGCGGCGGCTGCGACGATTTGATCCTGCTCACCGGCGAAGGGCTGCGCCGCCTGCTCGCGTGCATCGAGAGGCACGAGCCGCGACTGCGCGAGGACTTTGTCGCGCAACTCGCGCGCGTGCGCAAGATCACTCGCGGGCCAAAGCCGGCGCGCGCGTTGCGCGAGCTCGGGCTCAAGCCGGACATCGCCGCCGACGAACCTACCACCGGCGGCGTCATCGCGGCGCTGCGCGACGAGCGCCTCGCGAGCCGCAACGTCGGCGTGCAGCTCTACGGCACCGAGCCCAACGCGCCGCTGATCGATTTCCTGCAAGGCGCCGATGCGCGAGTGCGCACCGTCGCGCCTTACGTCTACGCGTCGCAGAGCGACGCAGCGGCGGTGAGCGCGCTGCTCGAACGCATGGCGCGCGGCGAGGTCGACGCGATCGCGTTCACCAGCGCCGCGCAAGTCGACCGGCTCTTTTCCGTTGCATCGGCAACGCAGGTGCAGGCGGCACTGGCGCGTACACACGTCGCTGCGGTAGGACCGGTCGTCGCCGCTGCGCTCGCGCAACGCGCGGTGCAGGTCGCATCGATGCCGCAAGATTCGTTTTTCATGAAGCCGCTGGCGAGCGCACTCGAAGCGGCACTCGCTGCACGCGGCGAGCAGCGTTGAGCGTGCACTGTTGGATCGCTGCGACGCGCGCCTCTTGACCACCGCAGGTGTTCACGTAAAACTCGCCGCGAAGTATACAGCGCGCATTTTTGCCGAGTTTTGCAGAGCGCACCGCGTGCGACGCGTGCGATGCCGCGTGGCGGAAATGCAGACGCCGGCCTACAAAAAGGCCCTTTCGCGCGCGGTGTGTCGCGCGGAAAAAACTGATCGATGGAGTGATGCAAGGGGGTTGGACGTGAAGCGTGTCGTGCACGCTGTCGCGGTTGTAACGACAACGCATCCGGTTGTCGTGCGCCACGTACATAACAACATGGCGCCGACGCCGCTCCCTTGGCATCCGGCATTCAGAACCATTCATGGAACAAAGGCCGGCATCGTGCCGGGCTAGGGGGTCACTGTGAACATCAAGCGCGCATTGCTCATGTCGGGCGCCTGCGGAATCCTCGCCACTGCGGTTACGACCGCGCTGGCGCAGGAGGCCAACGAAGTCGCCGAAGTCGTCATCGTCACCGGCTCATACATCCGTGGCACTGCCGAGGATGCCGCGCTGCCGGTCGAGGTCATCTCGGCCGAGGATCTCGCCAAGCAGGGCTCGCCTTCGACGCTGGAGATGATCAAGGGCCTGAGCGTCAGCAATGGCGTGCTCGGCGATACCAACCAGTTCGATGCACGCGCGCAGGGCTCCGAGGGCTCGGGCAGCGTCAACCTGCGCGGCTTCGGCCCGCAGCGCACGCTGGTGCTGCTCAACGGCCGCCGCATGGTGGCGAGCCCGTTCCTGATCGGCGCGGTGGACACGAACTTCATCCCGCTCGCGGCGATCGGCCGCGTCGAAGTGCTGAAGGACGGCGCTGCGGCGACTTACGGCTCCGACGCCATCGGCGGTGTCGTCAACTTCATTACGAAGGAGAACCTGCGCGGCGTCGACGTGGGCGCTGACTTCAAGGCGATCCAGGATTCGGACGGCGATTATTCGGGCAACGCGGCGTTCGGCTGGGGCAACGACCGCTCGAGCACGTTGTTTGCGGTCGGCTACCAGCACCGCTCCGAGCTGATGGTGCGCGATCGCGACTGGGCGGCGCGCGACTACCTGGAGAATCCGCAGGGCGGCTGGTCCGCTTCCGGCAATCCGCATTCCTTCATTCCGATCGGCATCGTCGCTCCGACCACGACCAATCCGCTCGGCGCCGCATCGGCGCTGCCGATCCGCGATCCGCAGTGCGCACCGCTCGGCGGCTTCCCCGGCGTAACGGCGACGGGCGCGCCGGTCTGCTACTGGCAATACACGCAATACGACGCGCTGACCGAGGAAGAAGATCGCTGGCAGGTCTACGCGGACTACAACTTCGACATCACCGAGTCGACGACCTTCCACGTCGAGGCGATGTATGCCGACACCGAGATTCCGGTCTATCGCACTTCGCCGTCGTATGCGGCTCTGCAGACGCCGAGCGGGCTCACGCCGCCGCCGGGCGAGACGGTCGGCGGCACCTCGCCGGTGCCGGGCCAGTACTTCGTTCCGCGCAACAATCCGGGCTATCAGGCCTTTCTCGCGGCCAACCCGGGTGTGTTCCCGGACACGGGCACCAACCCGGGCGCGATCCTGATCGCCAATCGGCCGTTCGCGCTCGGCGGCAATCCCCTGTTCGGCTACGACTCGTCCGAAGGCCCGCGCAACTACGACGGTTACCGTGTGTCGGTGGGCCTCAATGGCGATGTCTCGGACTCGCTGTCGTGGGATATCGCGGCGACCTACATGGAGCAGAACGCGTCGCGCGTGGGCCGCGACACGGTCGTCAATCGCTACCAGCTGGCGTTGCGCGGCCTGGGCGGCCCGAACTGCAACATCGCCGCGAACACGCCGGGGGCGAACAACTGCTTCTGGTACAACCCGTTCAACAACGCGATCCCGCGCAATCCGATTACCGGCGCGGTCAACTCGCAGTTCGTCGCGAGCGCGAGCAACGACAACCGCGAGCTCATCGACTGGATGTTCCCGATCGTCTCGACCGATCAGCAGACGACCACCACCGTGTTCGACGCCGTGTTGAGCGGCAGGACCGGCATCGACCTGAGCGGCGGGTCGGTCGGCTGGGCGGCGGGCCTGCAATACCGCGAGGACACGTTCGAGGCGAAGTACAGCGACCTGAACAATTTCGCCGTCGCGCCGTGCGTGAACTCGGTGAAGACCGGCATTCTCGGCACCGATCCCTGCACCGATGCCCAGCTGGCGGCGCCGACGGGCGCGCTGCTGTTCCTGGGCGGCGCCGACAACCGCGACCTGGATCGCGACGTCAGCGCCGTGTTCGCCGAGCTGAGCTTGCCGTTCAGCGACAGCTTCCAGGCGCAGCTCGCGGCACGCTATGAAGACTACGGCGGCGACATCGGCTCGACCTTCGATCCGAAGCTGTCGCTGCGCTGGCAGCTGGCGGATTCGTTCGCGCTGCGCGGCTCGGTGGGAACGACGTTCCGCGGCCCGGCGCTGCAGCAGACCGATCCGAGCAGCGTGACGACCCTGCAGAACGTCGCCGGCACGTTCCGCGCGATCCGCACCTTCGGCGATCCGGGGCTGAAGCCGGAAAGCGCGGTGACCTTCAACGTCGGCATGCTGCTCCGGTCGGGCGGGTTCAATGCCTCGATGGACTTCTGGTCGTTCCAGTTCGAAGACCAGATCGTCAACGAGCCGGTCGCGGGCATCACCAGCTTCGTGTTCGGCGCCGGCAGCACCTGTCTCGGCGGGCTCGCGAATCCGCTCGCTCACCGCTTCGCCTTCCGCGACGGCAACAGCGACGGCGTGATCAACGACGCCGACTGCACGACGGCGAACATCACGCGCCTGGACATCAACGTCATCAACGGCCCGAACGTGCGCACCAACGGCATCGACCTGAACGTGCAGTACGACTGGGACCTCGCCGGCGGCACCGCGACGCTCGGCGTGAACAGCACCTACGTGATGAGCTACAAGATCGACGCGCCGATCGTCGAAGGCCAGCAGGTCTCGCCGTCGTTCGATGCGGCCGGCAAGCTCAACTATCAGACGGTCGCGTATCCGCTGCCGCACCTGAAGGGCAACATCTTCGCGGAGTACTCGCACGGCGCGCACAACCTGCGCTACGTGCTCAACTACATTTCCGCCTACAAGGACCAGCGCACGGACATCATTGCGCCGTCGCTGGCGAATGCGCCGCCGGGGCAGGGTCCTGCCCGCATCCTGACCGGCACGTCGATCGACAAGACCATGTTCCACGACCTGCACTACCTCGTGCAGCTGCCGTGGGACGTGACGCTGAGCGCGTCCGTGGAGAACCTGACCGACGAAGATCCGTCGTTCGCGCGCCTGGATCTGTCGTACGATCCGTTCACTTCGAGCGCGCTCGGCCGCACCTACAAGGTGGGATTGCGCAAGCGCTTCGGGGCGGAGTAAAAGGTAAGCGTCAGGGGGATGTTGACCGTTACGGGGCGGCTCGCGAGCCGCCCCGATTTTCTGTGGGCGTCCTGAAAAATCCTCTCAGTCGGGCAGCGTCCAGCCCTGTTCCCAGGGCGGTTGCGGCCCGAACGTCGCCGCGAGGAAATCCACGAAGGCGCGCACCTTCGGCATCAGGTTGCGGCGTTCCGGATAGACTGCGTACACCGCCAGCTCCTGCGGCTTGAATTTGCACAGCACCGGCTTGAGCGCGCCGCTGCGCAACTGCTCGCCGAGATAGAACGTCGGCAGCAGCACGATGCCGCCGCCCGCCAGAGCGACCGCGCGATTCACCATGCCGTTGTTGGATTGGACCGTGCCGTTGACCGGCACCGTGTGCAATTCGCCGTCCGGCCCGCTCAGGCGCCATTCGCGCGGCGCGCTGAGTAAGGAATACAAAATGCAGCTGTGCTCGAGCAGATCCTCGGGCCGCTGCGGCTCGCCGCGCTGCGCGAGGTACGCCGGCGAGGCGCAGATCACCTGGCTGCACGGCGCGAGCTTGCGCGCGATCAGGTTGGAATCCTGCAGGCGGCCGATGCGCACCGCGACGTCGAAGCCTTCCTCGACCAGGTCGACCTGGCGGTCGTCCATGCTCAGCTCGAGCGTGACTCCGGGAAAGCGTGTCAGGAAAGTCTGCAGCGCCGGGCCGAGCTGCAGGATGCTGAAGCTCATCGGCGCCGAGACGCGCAGCAGCCCGCGCGGCTCGGTCTGAAAGCGCGCGACTTCCAGCTCTGCGTTCTCGATCTCCGCCAGCGCGCGCACGCTGCGGCCATACAGCTCGGAGCCGGCCTCGGTGAGGCTGAGCCGCCGGGTGGTGCGGTTCAGCAGCCGCGCGCCGAGCTTTTCCTCGAGGCGGGTCACGGCCTTGCTCACCACCGGCTGCGACATGTCGAGCGCGTCGGCGGCAGCGGTAAAGCTCGAAAGCTCGACGACTTTGACGAAGATCGCGATGTCGGTGAGGTTCTGCATCGGAATAAATCTCATGCCGCGCGCGGCGATGATCCGCGGCGCTTCGGTCTCTAGGCTGTCGGTCAGGTTTCGACCTGACTCAATCATCCCTACCGAGGTGCTCATCATGCAAATCCAGGATACCCGCCAGGCCCGCGACTACTTCGCGCAGAAGCTGGCATTCGTCACCGGCCCGTTCGAGCTCGACGGCCAGATCAAGCGCCAGGAGCCGATCACGATCGTCGACGTGCGGCTGCCGAGCGACTACCGCGCGGGCCACATTCCCGGCGCCATCAACCTGCCGCAGGGCAAGTGGCACACGCTCGCCGGGCTGTCGAAGGATCGGACGGCGGTCATCTACTGCTACAGCCAGACGTGCAAGCTCGCCGCTGCCGCCGCTGTCGAATTCGCCTCGGCCGGCATCGCGGTCGTGGAGATGGAAGGCGGTTTCGAGGCGTGGCAGAAGAGCGGCCTGGCGGTCGAGAAGTGAGGGATGCAGTCATGAAATCCACTGCAACGCATGCTCTCGTACAGGGCGCTTCGAGTCAGCTCGACCTGCATCGTGCCGGCGCCACGCTGTTGCGCGTCGCGCTCGGCATCATGTTCATCGCGCACAGCGTCGTGCTGAAGTACTTCACTTTCACGCTCGCCGGCACCGCGCAGTACTTCGCGTCGATCGGACTGCCGTCGTTCCTCGCGTATGTCGTATTCGCGCTGGAAGCAGTCGGCGGCGTGCTGCTGGTGCTCGGCATCCGCACCCGCTGGGTCGCTCTCGGCCTGATCCCGGTGCTGCTGGGCGCGACGTGGGTCCACGCCGGCAACGGCTGGGTGTTCAACGCGCCGAACGGCGGCTGGGAATATCCGCTGTTCCTGATCGTGATCAGCCTGGTCGTGGCAGCCCAGGCTTACGGTTCCAGCCGCTCGCCCTCGGGCGGCGCGAACTGATTGCAGACTTCGCGCAGCCAGTCGCGGAAACGGATGACCTTCGGCAGCTCGAAGTGGTGGGGCGGCGCCACGAAGAAATAGGAGTTGTGCTGGCGCACGCTCTGCCCGGAGGGACGCACCAGCCGTCCCGATGCCAGGTCGCCGGCGACCAGCGACCAGCGGGCGAGCGCCAGGCCGTGGCCCTGCTCGGCGGCCGCGAGCACGGAAGCGGAGTCGTCGAGAACCGGCCCGCGCTCCGCGCGGGTCGTGTCGCCCCCGACCCGCCGCAGCCAGTCTTTCCACGGCTCGCTGGAGCTGTGCAGCAGCGGATATTTATTGAGGTCGACCAGCGTGTCGATGCGGCCGAGCTTCGCCAGCAGCGCCGGACTCGTCACCGGGAACACCCAGTCGTCGAGCATCTTCTCGGCGTGCAGCTGCGGCCATTCGCCGGCGCCGTAGCGCACGGCAGCGTGGAAATCCGTCTGCATGAAATCCACCAGCTCGCGGCTGGCGCTGAAGCGCAGGTCGACCTCCGGATGCTTCTGGTAGAAATCGCCGAGCCGCGGCAGCAGCCACTTCTGCAGGAACGAGCCGAGCAGGCTGATGTTGAGCAGCCCGCTGCTGCGATCCTGGCGCAACTGCTCGACCGCGCGCGTCAGCTCGCCCATGCCGCGCTGGATTCCGGGGAGGAGCCGCGCTCCTTGCGGAGTCAGGCGCACCGAGCGGCTGTGCCGCACGAACAGCGGCGTTTCGAGAAATTCCTCCAGCGACTTGATGTGCGAGCTGACCGCCGCCGTCGTGACGTTGAGCGAGTGCGCGGCGCCGGTGAAGCTGAGATGGGCGGCGACTGCTTCGAACGCCCGGAGGGCGTTCAGCGGCAGTTTCGTAGCCTCGCTCATCGGTGCTGATCGTTCAGTATTTTTTTAGCGCAACAGGATCAAATCTCGTACCGGCGCCAAAAGTATATCGATTGATTTAACGATGCAAGCTATGATCCGGCGCCTGACGATACGGCGGGGAGCCCATGACGATCCGGATCAAGCCGGCGGTGCCGGCGGACGTGCCCATCATCCTGCAGCTGATCCGTGAGCTGGCCGAGTTCGAGCGGCTGCTGCACGAAGTGCAGGCGACCGAGGAGCAGCTGCGCGAGCAGTTGTTCGGCGCGCGGCCCGGCGCGGAGGTCTTCATCGCGCGGATGGGTGATGAGGTAGCGGGTTTCGCGCTGTTCTTCTACAACTTCTCGACCTTCCTGGCCAAGCCGGGCCTCTATCTCGAGGATCTGTACGTGCGGCAGAAGTTTCGCGGCCAGGGCTGCGGCGAAGCGCTGCTGCGCCACCTGGCGCGTACGGCAGTGGAGCGCAACTGCGGGCGGCTGGAATGGTCGGTCCTGGATTGGAACGTGCGCGCGATCGACTTCTACAAGGCGCTGGGCGCGGTGCCGATGGATCAGTGGACGGTGTATCGGGTCACGGGCGAGGCGCTGACGCGACTGGGAAGTCAGGCTTCAGCCTGACATTCCCAGCGCCTGATCCAGATCCGCCATCAGATCATCGGCGTGCTCCAGTCCCACCGACGCGCGCAGCAGGCTTTCCGGCGTCACCGAGTGCGGACCTTCCACTGACGCGCGATGCTCGATCAGCGACTCGACGCCGCCGAGGCTCGTCGCGCGCGTGAAGAGCTTGGTCCGCGCCGCAACTGCAAACGCTGCATCGCGGCCGCCGCGCACGCAGAACGACAGCATCGCGCCGAAGCCGCTCATCTGTTTGCGGGCCAGCTCGTGCCCGGGGTGCGATTCGAGCCCGGGATAGAACACGCGCTCGACAGCTCGATGTCGATGTAAGAAGTGCGCAAGGTGCGCAGCCGTCTGCGTCTGCGCCCGCACGCGGCATGACAACGTGGTCAGGCTGCGGCGGACCAGCCAGCAATCGAAAGGCGAGGGCACGTTGCCGGCCGTCGCCTGGTAGTCGCGCAGCTGATCCGACAATCCGCCGCGATCGCGCGCGATCACCGCGCCGCCCATCACGTCGCTATGTCCGCCGAAATACTTGGTGCTCGAGTGCATCACCAGGTCCGCGCCCAGCTCGAACGGCTTCTGCCAGACCGGCGTCGCGAACGTGTTGTCGCAGCAGACCAGCGCGCCGCGGCCGTGCGCCAGGTCCGCGATCGTCTCGACGTCGCTGATGTTGAGCATCGGGTTCGACGGCGTCTCGATCCACACGAGCCGGGTCTGGTCGGTGAGCGCCGCACGCAGCGCCTCGGTCTTCGTCATGTCGACGAACGAGTAGCTCACGCCCATCGGGCCGATGATGTCGCGCAGCTGCTTCGCCGTGCCGTGATAGATCTCGACCGGCGCGATCACGTGATCGCCCGGACGCAGCAGGCTGAAGACGGCGAGCGATGCGGCCGAGCCGGACGCGTACGTAGTCGCTTCCGCACCGCCTTCCAGCGCGGCGATGCATTGCTCGAGCGCGCGACGGCTGGGATTGTCCGGACGAACGTAGGAGTAGCCGCGCGAGAATTCGCCGTCGACGTCGCGCTCGAACGTCGTGCTCAAGTGCACGGCCGGCGCGACGTCGCCCGTCGCCGTCTCCACGTCGCGGCCCACGCGCACGGATATCGTCTCGATCTTCACCGCCGTCCTCCAGCGTCGCTCGTCATCGCCGGGCAGTGTACCCTGCGTCCGGCCCGGAGGACGTGCGCATGAGCCACAGACCGATCGAAGAGAAGCTCGACAGGCAGCTGAAGTTTCATCGCACCGAGTGGCGGATCCAGCGCATCGGCTGGATCTTCCTCAGCGTATTCCTGGCGCTCGCGCTCGCCGGCCTGTTCGGCAACGGACCGCTGAGCCATACGCGCGTCGCCGGCCCGCAAGGGCGCATCGAGTACCAGCGCTTCGTCCGCTACGGCTCGCCGAGCGAGCTCGTCATCACGCCGGCCAGCGGTGCGGCACGCGGGATCAGCCGCGTCGAGATCACTGCGGAGTATCTCGAGGGCTTTCGCATCGAGAGCGTGACTCCCGAGCCGACGACTGTCCGCATGTCTGGTCAGCAGCTGGTCTACGAGTTCGCCGCCGCGGGCGCCGGCGCATCCATCTCTTTCGATGTCGATCCGCAGCGGCTGTGGCGACACCGCGCGCTCGTGCGCATCGACGGCGGCGAGGCGCTCGAAATCCGGCAGCTCACTTATCCCTGATCGCCATCCGGAGGGACCATGGAATCCGTCATCCGCCCCACGCTCGTGTACCTGTTCGTGCTGCTGCTGCTGCGCCTGACCGGCAAGCGCACGCTGGCGCAGATCACCAGCTTCGATTTCGTGCTGCTGCTGATCATCAGCGAGGCGACGCAGCAGGCGCTGATCGGCGAGGACAACTCCATGATCAACAGCCTGATCGTCGTCGCCACGCTGATCGGCATCAACATCCTGATGTCGCTGTTGAAGCAGCGCTCCAAGTGGTTCGACCGGCTGCTCGACGACATCCCGCTGGTCATCGTCGCCGACGGCAAGCCGCTCAAGGACCGCATGGACAAGGCGCGCGTCGACGAGGACGACGTGCTGGACGCTGCGCGCGAGAACTGCGGGCTCGAGCGCATGGACCAGATCCGCCACGCCATCCTGGAGCGCGACGGCCAGATCTCGATCATTCCGCGGCGCTAGGCCGGCAAGGGATCGCCGCTCTCGCGCGAGTGACGGCTCGCGGCCCTGGTCACCTCGATCTCCGGCGGAATGAGCTTGTAGATTGCCGGCGTGACGATGCGCGCGATGAGCGTCGAGGAGAGCAAGCCGCCGATGATCACCCACGCGAGCGGCGAGTACATCGCCGAGTTCTGCAGCGCCAGCGGCAGGAGCCCGCCGATCGCGGTGGCGCTGGTGAGCAGGATCGGCAGGAAGCGCACCTCGCCGGCGCGCTCGATCGCCTCGTCGAGCGGCACGCCTTCCTCGCGCAGCCGGTTGGTGAAGTCCACCAGCAGGATCGAGTTCTTGGTCTCGATGCCGACCAGCGCGATGAAGCCGATCGTCGCGGTGAACGAGATCGTGTTGCCGGTGAGCCCGAGCAGCAGGATGCCGCCGGCAATGCCGAACGGCACGACGGTGAGCACGATCAGCGTGCTCTTGAAGTTGCCGAACTCCAGCACCAGGATCGCGACGATGCCGAGCAGCGCGACGATCAGCGCCGACTGCAGGCTGCCGAAGCTCTCGGTGCGAGTCTCCAGCTCGCCGCCCGGGACGTACGAGTAACCGCGCGGCCACTGCATCTGATCCAGCCGCTGCAGCACCGCTTTCGTAACCCGATCGGTGTTGTAGCCGTTCTTCACGTCGGCATCGATCGTGACGGCGCGCTCGCGGTTGTAGCGGTGGATCTCGGTCGGCGCCGAGCTGAACTCCACGCGCGCCAGCTGGCTCAGCGGCAGCGTTTCGCCGCCGAGCGTCGCGACACGCACCTGATCGAGTGCGCGCACGTCGGGTCGCGCGTCGATCGGCGTGCGCACCATGATGTCGTATTGCTCGCCGTCGGTGTCCTTGAACTTGCCGGCGGGAATGCCCGCCACGGCGAGACGCACGGCGCGATCGAATTCGACCGCCGGCACGCCGAGCAGCGCTGCCTTGTGCGAGTCGATGTCGAGGCTGAGGTTGGTGCGTCGCATGCGCACCGGGTTCTCGACGTCGCGCGTGCCCGGCGTTTCCTTGATGATCTTCTCGACCTTCGCCGCCATCTCGTACAGGCGATCGAGGTCCGGACCGATCACGCGCACCGCGATCGGCGCGGTGATCGGCGGCCCGTTGCGGAATTCCTTCACGTGGATGCGCGCGTTCGGATACTTCGCCAGCTCGCGGCGCAGCTCTTCGAGCGCGCGCGGCGTATCGGTCGGATCGTACTCGTCGAGCTTCACGAACACGTCCGCGTAGCTGCTGTCGCCTTCGTTGCCCTGCTCGTTGTAGTAGATCTTGGGGTTGCCGTGCCCGAGGTTCGAGAAGTACGTCTGCAGGCCCGGCAGCTCGCGCAGCCGGCTCTCGACGAAGCGCAGCGCGCGATCGGTCTCGGCGAGGCTGCTGCCGTCCGGCGTTTCGACCGTGACCAGGAAGTTCGGCGTATCCGCTTTCGGAAACAGGCTGAAGCCGATGATGCCGCCGACGCCCACCATCACTACGACGCACGCAAGCAGCGACGCCCACACCGTCAGCTTCGGCCGCGCCAGCGCCCGGTGCAGCAGCGGCTGGTAGAAGCGATGGATCGCGCCGGTGATCCACTGCAGCAGCCGGTTGCCGTGCGGGTCCTCGCGCTCCTCGAGGAAGCGGCTCGCGAGGAACGGGATGATCGTCAGCGCCACCAGGAGCGACGCGCCGACCGTCACCAGCACCGTGGTCGGCAGCACGCGGATGAACTTGCCGGAGTTGCCGCCGATCATCATCAGCGGCAGGAACGCGAACATGATCGTGGCCGTGCAGCCGACGATCGCCTGGAAGATCTGCCGCGTCGCGAGGATCGCGGCCTGCATGCGCGTGTGGCCTTCGCGCAGGAAGCGCGCGATGTTCTCGACCACCACGATGGAGTCGTCGACCAGCAGGCCGAGCGCCACGACGAAGCCGGCGATCGAGATCTGGTTGAGCGAGAAGCCGAGGAAGTACAGCGCCGACAGGCCGATCGCCAGCGACAGCGGGATCGAGATCATCACCACGCTCGCGGCGCGCAGGCCGAGCGGCAGCAGCGTGAGCGCGACCAGCGCGATCGCCAGCGTGAAGTCGGTGGTCAGGCGGCCGAGGCGGTGATCGACGTTCTGCGACTGATCGAAGCCGAGCTCGAGATGGATGCGCTTCGGCAGCTGCGTCTCGAAGCGCCCGGCCGCGGCGAGGATGCGCTCGCGCACCTCGAAGATGTTGTAGCCGTCCTTCTGGTTCGCCGTCACGAACACCGCACGTTGTCCGTTGTAGCGCCCGACGTAGGTATGCTCCTGCGTATCCCAGCTCACTTCCGCGATGTCGCGCACGCGCACGCTGCGGCCGTCGGCAACTGCGACGACTGTGTCGCGCACTTCATCGAGCGTCTGGTAGCTGCCGGAAGTCTTGAGGCTGAACGTGCGGCTGCCGACGTCGATCGAGCCGCCGGGGACGTCGGCGTTCTCGCTCTGCAGCGCCTGCATCACGCGCCCGGGCGCGAGCTTCAGCTCCGCCATGCGCGGCAGGTCGAGCGCGACGCGCAGCTCGCGTTGCGGATAGGCCCAGGTTTCGGAGGTGCGCACGCCGTCCAGCGTCTTGAGCGTGTCCTTCAGGTCGCGCGCGTAGTCTTCCAGCTCGCGATACGGCGCGTCCTGCGACACCAGAGCAAACTGCACGATGTTCACCAGCCCGGGGTTGAACTTCTTGATCTCGAGCTTCGCGACTTCGGGCGGCAGCGTCGGGCGCAGCGCGTTGATCTCGCGCACCACTTCGTCGTACTTCTTGTCGGAGTCCACCGAGGCGACGAATTCGGGCAGGATCACCGCCACGCCGTCGTTGCTGTGCGACTCGATCTTCTTGACGTCGTCGAGCTCGCTCAGCCGGTCCTCGATCGGCTTGACCACCAGGCGCTCGACGTCCTGCGGCTCGGCGCCGGGGTAGGCGATCACGATCTGGAACGTCGCTATCGGAAAGTACGGGTCTTCCTGGCGCGGAATGCTGCGAAAGGAAGTGATGCCGAGCGCGACCAGCAGCGCGAACGCGATGATCGTGAACTGGTAGCGGCGGATCGGGAACTCGAGCACGCTCATTGCAGCCCCACCTGCTCGCCGTCCTCCAGGTATTGCGCGCCGTCCGTGATGACCTGCTCGCCCGCGGCGACGCCGCTCGCGAGCGCGACCTGGTCGCCTTCGATGAAGGCAACCTCGATGTCGCGCCGGCGCGCGTGCTCGCGGTCCAGCACGAAGATGCGGGCGTTGCGCCCGTTGCCCTCGACGATCGCGCCGATCGGCACGTAGACCCGCGAGCCGGCCTTGGCGGACGAGGGCACGACGGTCAGCTTCGCCACCAGCCCGCTCTTCAGCGGCAAGTCCACCGGGTCGAGCGTCACTTCGATGCGGAACATGCCGCTCGCCGGATCGGCGGCGCTCGCGACTTCGGTGATTGTGCCGTTGAGCGTCGCGTCGGGCAGCGCGTCGAGGCGGATCAGCGCGGCGTCGCCGATGCGCACCTGCACGATCTCGCGATCCGCGAGGCCGGTGCGCACGATGAAGCCCTTGTCCTGCGCGCCGAGCACGAGCACCGGCGTGCCGGCGGCGACCAGCTCGCGCTCTTCGGCAAGCCGCCGCAGCACCGTGCCGTCGCGCGGCGCGATGATCGCGGCGTAGTTCGAGTTGAATTCGGCCGATGCCAGCGCCGCTTGCGCCATCGCGGCCTGCGTGCGCAGGTCCTGCAACTGTTCGAGGCTGATGACCTTGTCCGCGTACAGGCGCTCGCCGCGGGCGGCATCGCGCTGCGCCTTTTCGTCCGCCTGGCGCGCCTGCTCGACCTGCGCGTTGACTTCGGTCTGCTCGATTTCGGCGAGACGCTGACCTTTGCGCACGTGCTCGCCTTCGGATACGGCGAGCCGGCGGATGACGCCGCCGACCTTGAACGCCAGGCGGATCTCGTCCTTGTTCGCGAGCAGGCCGTTGGTGCGGATCGTGGGCGCGGCGGGGCCGGTGGTCGCTGCCGCGACGCGGACCGGTGTTGCCGCTTGCTGCTCGCTCGTCGCATTGCCGTCGCAGCCGGCGAGGATCGCGACGCCGGCGATGGCGACGAGCACGTTGCAGGTACGCATGATCAGGCTCCCGGATCGAGCGGGATCTCTCCCGTCGAGGTCGCGTATTCGAGCTCGGCGCGGCGCGCCAGGACGTCGAAGCGCGTGACGTTGTGATTCAGCTCGGCGCCGGTCAAGGCGCTGCGCGCGTCGATGAACTCGACCTGGCTGATGACGCCTTCATCGCGCTTGCGGCTCGCGATGCGAAACGCTGCCCGCGCCGCGTCGGCGCGCGCCGCCGCGGTTGCGAGCGAATCGCGGGCAGTGGTCAGGCGATCGAACGCTTGCTGAACTTCGAGGCGGATCTGCTGCGCGATCTCTTCCTGGCGCAGCACCAGCTGACGCTCGGCCGCGCGCGCCTGGCGCACGCGGGCTTCGTCGCCGCCGCCATCGAACAGGCGCCACGTGAAGACCAGCGACGCGACGCCGAAGTTGTAGCCGTCGCCGAAGCGGTAGTCGACGCCTTGCGTGCCGGCGTCGAACCCGAGCGACAACGTCGGCCACTTCTGGTGGCGCGCGATTCGCACCTGCTGTTCCGCAGCCTTGCGCAGCTCATCGACCTGGCCCACCTCGGGCCGGCGGTTCAGTGCAGTCGCCCACAATTGTTCGAGCGCGCCTTGCTGCGCAGCGGGCGAAAGCGGCGGCGCAGTGACTTCGATGTCGTCGAGCAGGTTGCGATTCAGCAGGAAGTTGAAATAGCTGCGCGCCTGCGTAGCGAGGTTCTCGGTTTCGCGCTGCTGCTGCTCGACCGACAGCAGCTCGGCCTTCGCGCGCAGCACCAGGTCCTCGGTCACCTTGCCGTTGGCGAACAGCGATTCGTTCACGCGCAGGTTTTCCTGCAGCAGCGCGCGGCTCGCGGCGACGATGTCCACCGAGCTGCGGGCCTTGAGCCAATCTACGTAGGAAACGGTGATGTCGCGACGCAGAGCGCGGGCGACCGCCATGCGGTTGAAGCTGCTGGCATCGAGCAGCGAGCGCTGTGCGCGGACTGCGGCGGGAATCGCCGGCGCGAACAGCGGCTGACGCACGACCACGCGCGTGTCCTGCTCTTCCTCGCGCAGAAATTGCACCGTGGCATCTGAGATCTGCGGAAACGGCGCCGGCCGGCCTTGCGCGGCGAGCAGCTCGTTCAGGGTCGAATAGACGGGATTGAGCGTCGTGCCCAGCGGGATCGAGAACTCGCGTCCGCCTTCGGCGCGCGAGTAACGGGCCTGCAGCGAGACTTCAGGAAGGAAGCGGGCGCGTGCGGCGGCGAGAGCTTGCGCGGCGCGCTCGACTTCGAGCGACTCGCCTTGCAAGGCGAGATTGCTGCGCAGGCCCTCGACCACGTAGCGGTCCACGACCGTGTCGAACTCGCCCTCGCCCTGCTGGGCAAGCGCGGCGAACGAGACAGCGAGACCGACGCAGCCGAGGACCAGTCGCCGCAGCACGATCGCGCGCTCAGGCGCCGACTTCGTGGATCTCGACGGTGCCGCGCGGCTCGTGCGTGGCGGTCGGGCTGCTGATGGCAGCGGCGCCGGCGAAGACCGACCAGCCCAGGATGGAAACCAGGAACAGGGATTCGACGGCGTTCGAGAAATACTCTTTGAGGGTCGTCATGGTCATTCTCCTTACTTGGTTTTCAGACGTTTAAGAGCTAGAAGACGATTCAGCTGTTAGACACTTGTCAAAAAATGGGTAAATAAAAACGCTACGTCATTTCTTCAAACCGCAGGTCAGCGCCTGGCGGATCATCCAGACGGCCTGCTGGCTCAACTGCTGCACACTGATGCCCTGCTGCGCCAGCGGCTCACCCTTGGTGATCGCGATCTGGATCAGCCCATGCATGAAACCCCACAGCACTCGCGAGATGACCTGCAGGTCGCCGAGATCCGCGCGAATCGAGCCGTCGCGCTGGCCGCTGGCGAGCGCTTCCACGACTATGTCGTGCACTTTCTTGCCCAACTCGACGCAAGGCTGCACCTGCGGGCTCGGCTCCGAACCATCGACTGCATGCGACTCGAGTTGCGCGCAGGCGTCGAAAAAGTGCGGAAATTCCTGTGCGTAAGCCATGTAGGCGCGACCGCATGCTTCGACCTTGTCCACTCCCGTGCGGGCCCGCGCGCTCGCTTCCTCGAAGCGCTGCCGCAGCATGTCCAGGGCGCGCGCCGCGATGGCGAAGTGCAGGTCCTGCTTGTCCTTGAAGTACACGTACACCAGTGCGCGGCTGAGCCTGGCGCGGCGCGCGACGCTGTCCATGGTGACTGCGTCCCAGCCGAGCTCGCGGTAGAGATCCTCGGCCGCCTCCACGATTTCGACGCGGCGGCGGTCTTTCTCTTCCTGGCGGCGCTCGGCGATGTATGACATGGGGCGGGACGATACGCCACCGTTGACACAGTGTCAACGAATAAATTCATGTCTAGGAGTCAGGCGGAAGCCTGACCCACAGTTACTAGTCGCTTCTGGTGTGGATCAGGCCCACAGTCACAGTCTCTTCTGGTGTGGGTCAGGCTTCGGCCTGACTCCTTACTGCCTCGGCAGCAGGAACCTCAGACCGCGCTGGTTGAGCACGGCCCCGTCCGGCGTGATGCGCTCGAGCGTCGGGCCTTCCTTGAGCGTCTGACCCTCCGTGTACTTCTGCATGTTCACGAACACGAAGCGGTCGGCCGGCCTGGCCGAGTAGACGTGGATGTCGAGGTGCATCTCGGGCAACGCGGTGCCGCCCGCGGCGAGACTCATGGGCGTCGGCAGCATCTCCTGCTGCGCAGCCTGCGCCGTGCTCGCGGGCTGTACTGGAGCCGGCGCCACTGCGGGTGCTTCGATCGGCCTCACGACTGGCGGGCCTTCAGGGACGTGCCCGGCCGCGGACAGCCGCGGATCTGCTTCCGGCCCGACGTCGGGCTCGTAACCGCCAGCCTCGTCGGCGAGCGGATGCACTGCCGGGCTCGCCGACGTGTCGAGCGGCGGATTGCCGCGGGGCATGCGGCTTGCGCTGGCTGGCAGCGGCATTTGCGTTCCCGGCTGCGTTTCGGCGACTGGAGCGGTATTCGCGGGGGCAGTCGCGGCCGGCGCCTGCTGCGCATTCGATTTCGCATCGCCGTCGCGCATCAGCACGATCAGCAGCACGCCGAGGTTGAGCACCAGCAACGCAGCTACTGCGACCACCCACCAAGGCTTGTCGGCGCGGCGCTGCGTGACCTGCACGTCGGCGAGCGAGGGTCCGACCTGGCGCTGCCGCTCGTTCTCGGACTTCTTCAGTGCGTCGAGAATGAAGCTCATCAGCTCGCTCCCGGGCTGTCCTGCACCTGCGCGACGAGCAGCGGCGCACCGGTGCTGTTGCTCAGCGTGTCGAGCACGATCTGCGTCTGCACGCCAGCGATGCCGTCGACGTTGAGGCGATGCTGGCGCTGAAAATCCTCCACCATGCGCACGAGGTCCTCGTCGTAATAGTCGCTGGAATTGTCTTCCTTCGACTTGCCATGAACGGTGTTGAGCGTGTCACGCAGCCAGCGCACGCCTGCCCCCTGCATTCCCGCGGACAGCGCACGCGGCGTCGCTACCTGCGGCCGCCACAGAATCAGATAGTCGCCATACCACAGCCGCGACAGCGACGCGATCGAGATGTCATGCGTCGCGTCGGGCAGGCGCACTTTCGCAGCTTCGCCATCCAGGCCGGCGACCACGACCTGGTGCGCGTTGCCGGCATCGTCGATCAACGTGAGGATCGCCGGCCGGTTGAGCGTGCGCAGCTGGCCCCACGAGCCCTGCTGATACACGCACTCCAGTCCCTGCTGCTGCGCCTGGTTGCACGGCCGGCCGGCAGCCGGATCGAACTTCGCGCTCCACAGCGCGAACAGCTGCGAGAAAGCCGTTTCGGTATTGGTTTTGCCGGGCTGCGTCTGCAGCAGCGCGTCGATCTCCTGTGCGGTCGGCTGCACAGGTGCTGGCGGCGGCGCGCTCGCGACAGGCTCGACTTCGAGCGAGGTCGGTACGGCCGCGACTGCCGGCGTCGGCGCTGCGACGATCTGGTCCGCGCCCGCCGTGCGATCCGGCAGCAGTTGCCAGATGCCGAGCGCAAGACCGATCACTGCCACGGATCCGGCAGCTCCCACGAGCAGCTTGATCCACGGCGGATTGAACGAGCGGCCGTAGACTTCCTCCGCGGCATGACGCACGAGCGCCGGGCCGATGCGATGCTGCTCCTGGGTGAACGCGCCGAGCAGCGCGCGATCGCAGATCACGTTGATGATGCGCGGTATGCCCTCGGTGAGCCGATGCACCTCGCGCAGCGCCGCGGCGGTGAACACTTCGCCGGTCGCCGAGCCGGCGACCCTGAGGCGATGATTCACGTACGAAGCGGTTTCGGCGCGCGTCAGCGGCGCGAGGTGATAGCGGCCGGTGATGCGCTGTGCGAGCTGACGCAGCTCGACACGCGCCAGCACTTCACGCAGCTCCGGCTGACCGATCAGGATGATCTGCAGCAGCTTCTGCGATGCCGTCTCCAGGTTGGTGAGCAGCCGCACCTGCTCCAGCGTCTCGGGCGTGAGGTTCTGCGCCTCGTCGACGATCACCACGACGCGGCGGCCCTTGGCGTGGGCTTCCAGCAGGCGCTTGTTCAGCAGGTCGACGAGATCCTTGATGCTCGAGGCATCGTCGTCGCGCATGAAAATGCCGAGCTCCTCGCAGATCGTCAGCACGAACTCGACGGGCGTCAGCTGTGGGTTGAGGATGACGGCGACGTCGGCATGGCCGGGCATGCGCTCCAGGAGCGAGCGCACCACGGTGGTCTTGCCGGTGCCGACTTCCCCCGTCAGCTGAATGAAGCCGCCGGCTTCGTTGATGCCGTACAACAGGTGCGCGAGCGCCTCCGCATGCCGCTCGCTCATGAAGAGGTAGCGGGGATCGGGGGTGATGGCGAAGGGCTTCTCGCCCAGCCCGAAAAAGCTCGTGTACATGCCGGTGTGTTGGCAAAACGGGAAAAGATGATGCTCGCGGCGGTCGGGTCTTGCAACGCGCAAGGGCCCGGAGTCGGGCTAAAGCCCGACTCACCGATTCACTTCTATCGTGACTGCACGCGCCTTGCTGCCGGCCCGGCAGTACCGATACGCTGCGACCCCTGTTCCACTGGCGGCTCCGCGGCATCGTGAAGGCACTTTCATTTCACCAGCTCACCAAGACCTACAAGAACGGCGTCCAGGCCCTGAAGGGCATCGACCTGACGGTCGACGAGGGCGACTTCTTCGCACTGCTGGGGCCGAACGGCGCCGGCAAGACCACCGCGATCGGCATCGTCACCTCGCTGGTCAACAAGACCGGCGGCAAGGTCGAGGTGTTCGGCCACGACATCGACCGGGAGCTGGCGGTCGCCAAGTCCTGCATCGGGCTCGTGCCGCAGGAGATCAACTTCAACCAGTTCGAGACCGTGAGCACGATCCTGGTGAACCAGGCCGGGTTTTACGGAATCCCGCGCAAGGTCGCCCATGACCGCCTGGAGAAGTATCTCGGCGCGCTGCAGCTCTGGGAAAAGCGCAATGCCGTCTCGCGCACGCTGTCCGGCGGCATGAAGCGCCGCCTGATGATCGCGCGCGCGCTGATGCACGAGCCGCGCCTGCTGATCCTCGATGAGCCGACCGCGGGCGTCGACATCGAGGTGCGCCGGACCATGTGGACCTTCATGCGCGACATCAACGCCGCCGGCACCACGATCATCCTGACGACGCACTACCTGGAGGAAGCCGAGAGCCTGTGCCGCCACGTCGCGATCATCGACAAGGGCCGCATCATCGAGAACGACCGCATGAGCCGCGTGCTGCGCAAGCTGCAGACGGAAGTGTTCGTGTTCAACCTGCGCAACCCGATTCCCGCAGCCCCGGTGCTGCCCGGCTATCACGTGACCCTGCCCGACGATCACACGCTGGAAATAGAAGTGTCGAAGGAGCAGAACCTCAACGACATCTTCTCGCGCCTCACCGCCGCCGGCATCGACGTGCTGTCGATGCGCAACAAGACCAACCGTCTCGAGGAGCTGTTCATGCGGCTGGTCGAGCAGCAGCCGGCTGCCAGGCCGAAGGCCGCGTCATGACCACTCCGCAGCAGACACTCGAGCGGTCCGCCGAAGCCCGCGCGCACGACGACGAGGCTGCGCTCGCGCGCACCAACGCCGTCGGCTTCAGCACGATCGTCATCCGCGAGCTCAATCGCATCATCCGCATCTGGGGCCAGACGATCGTCCCGCCCGCGATCACCGCGACGCTGTACTTCGTCATCTTCGGCAGCCTGATCGGCCGGCGCATCGGCGACATGGGCGGCTACACCTACATCCAGTACATCGCGCCCGGCCTGATCATGATGTCGGTCATCACCAATTCGTACGGCAACGTGGTGTCGTCGTTTTTCGGCGCCAAGTTCGGCAAGCACATCGAGGAGCTGCTGGTGTCGCCGCTGCCGAGCTGGCTGATCGTCACCGGCTACATGGTCGGCGGCGTGATGCGCGGCCTGATCGTCGGCGCAGTGGTCACGACCATCACGCTGATCTTCACGCACCTGCACGTGCACAACATCCTGGTGGTGATGACGGCGGTGCTGCTCAGCTCGATCGTGTTCGCGCTGGCGGGCATGATCAACGCGGTGTTCGCCAAGAACTTCGACCAGATCTCGTTCATCCCGACGTTCGTGCTGACGCCGCTCACCTACCTCGGCGGCGTGTTCTACACGATCAAGCTGCTGCCGCAGTGGGCGCAGGGCGTGTCGCACGCCAACCCGATCCTCTACATGGTGAACGCGTTCCGCTACGGCTTTCTCGGCGTCTCGGACGTCGACATCCGCGTCGCGTACACGATGATGATCGGCGCGGCGGTGGTGCTGTTCACCGCGTGCGTGTGGTTGTTGAAGCGGGGAGTCGGGACCAGGGAATAAGAGTCAGGCTGAGGCCTGACCCACCAGGGTTGCAGGAACTGTGGGTCAGGCTTCAGCCTGGTTCTTCCTCCTCCCCACCCGGCTCCTGCATCAGCTTTTCCCAGTCTTCGATGATCTCGCGGGCGATCTCGACATCCTCGTCCGCGACTGCGACGCCTACCAGATTGCCGAGCGGCAGCTCGCCGGCGCCGCTCTGCAGGAACTCGCCTTGCACGTGTGCGTGCACGCCCGCCTGCTCGAGGACGTGCATGACCATGTGCGCCTGGATGTGGTTGGCCGCCTGGTAGACGCGTTTCATGGAGCCCATGTTGTCAGGCTAGAGCCTGACCCACAATGGACGCTGTGGGTCAGGCTTCGGCCCGACTCTCAGGGGAGCTCGGTCGTGCCCATCAAATAGCGGTCGCATTCGCGCGCCGCGCCGCGGCCTTCATTGATCGCCCACACCACCAGGCTCTGGCCGCGGCGGCAATCGCCGGCAGCGAACACGCCCGGGATGCTGGTGGCGAACTTGCCGTGGTCCGCTTTGACGTTGCTGCGCGGGTCGGTGTCGACGGCGAGATCCTTGAGCAGCATCTGCTCGGGGCCGAGGAAGCCCATCGCCAGCAGCACGAGCTGAGCCGGGTGCGTGCGCTCGGTGCCGGCGACTTCGACCGGCACCAACTGACCCTTCTCGTTCTTCTGCCACTCGATCTGCACCGTGACGAGCTCCTTGACCGCGCCATTCGCGTCACCGCCGAAGCGCTTGACGGTCGTCAGGTACGTGCGCGGATCCGCGCCGAACTTTGCGGCCGCTTCCTCCTGGCCGTAGTCGAGCTTGTAGACCTTCGGCCATTCCGGCCACGGGTTGTCGGCGGCGCGATCCATGGGCGGCTGCGCCATGATCTCGAGCTGCGTCAGGCTCCGGCAGCCCTGGCGCATCGCCGTCGCCACGCAATCGGTGCCGGTGTCGCCGCCGCCGATCACGATCACGTCGCGATCGCGCGCGTGGATCGGGCTGTGATCCGCGCCGCCGTTCAGCAGCGCCTTGGTGCTGGCGGTCAGATAGTCCATCGCGAAGTGCACGCCGCTGAGGTTGCGGCCTTCGACCGGCAGGTCGCGCGGCAGCGTCGCGCCGGTGCACAGCACCAGCGCGTCGAAGTCCTTGCGCAGCAGCTGCGCTTCGACGTTCTCGCCGACGTGCGCGTTGCAGATGAACTTGACGCCTTCGCGCTCCATCATCTTCAGGCGGCGCTCGACCACTTCGCGCTTGTCGAGCTTCATGTTCGGAATGCCGTACATCAGCAGTCCGCCCGGCCGGTCTTCGCGCTCCAGCACCGTCACCGAGTGACCCGCGCGATTGAGCTGCGCGGCGGCCGCGAGGCCCGCAGGGCCGGAACCGATCACCGCGACCTTCTTGCCGGTGCGCTGCTTCGGCGGCTCCGGCAGCACCCAGCCCTCGTCCCAGCCGCGATCGACGATCGCGTTCTCGATCGTCTTGATCGTTACCGGCGGCTCGTTGATGCCGAGCACGCACGAGCCTTCGCACGGCGCCGGGCACACGCGGCCGGTGAACTCCGGGAAATTGTTGGTCATGTGCAGGCGCTCGAGCGCCTCGCGCCACAACCCGCGATACACCAGGTCGTTCCATTCCGGGATCACGTTGTTGACCGGGCAACCGCTCGCCATGCCGCTGATCAGCTTGCCGGTGTGGCAGAACGGCACGCCGCAGTCCATGCAGCGCGCGGCCTGGTGGCGCAGCCGCCGGTCCTCCATGTGGTGATGGAATTCCTTCCAGTCGCGCACGCGCTCCTGCGGTGTGCGGTCGACCGGCAGCTCGCGCAGATATTCGATGAATCCGGTGGGCTTGCCCATCAGTTGCCCCCGACACGCGCGGTGTCCCGGGCGTTCTCTTCGAACGCCACCATGATCGCGTCCTCGCCGGTGAGTCCTTGCTCGTGGGCGCGCGCGATGCACTGGAGCATGCGGTGATAGTCGCGCGGCATCACGCGCACGAAACGCGTGGCCATGCGCTCCCAGTTGTCGAGCACCTGCCGCGCCCGGCCGCTCTTGGTGTAGCCGTAATGGCGCTCGATCATCGCGCCGACCGCCGCGATCTCCTCGGGCTCCTGCAGCGGTCCGACGTCCACCATCTCCTTGTTGACGTTGGCAGCGAACTTGCCGTGCTCGTCGAGCACGTAGGCGACGCCGCCCGACATGCCCGCGCCGAAGTTGCGGCCGGCCGGGCCGAGCACGATGACGCGTCCGCCGGTCATGTACTCGCAGCCGTGATCGCCGACAGCCTCGACGACGGCATGCACGCCGCTGTTGCGCACGCAGAAGCGCTCGCCGGCCATCCCGCCGATGTAGACCTCGCCGCTCGTGGCGCCATACAGCGCGACGTTGCCGATGATGATGTTCTCGTAGGAGACGAAGCTCGAGCCCGCCGGCGGCGTGATGATCACCTTGCCGCCCGACAGGCCCTTGCCGACGTAATCGTTGGCGTCGCCTTCGAGGAAGAACGTCATGCCGCGCGGCATGAACGCGCCGAAGCTCTGGCCGGCCGAGCCCTTGAAGCGCAGGCGGATCGTATCTTCGGGCAGGCCCGCCGCGCCGTATTTGCGAGTGATCTCGCTGCCGGTGATCGTGCCGACGACGCGATGCACGTTGCGGATCGGCAGCTCGGCGGACACGCGCTCGCCGCGCTCGATCGCCGGCTTGCAGATGTCGAGCAGCTGCGTGACGTCGAGCGACTTGTCGAGGCCGTGATCCTGCTGCATCTGGCAATAGCGGCCGGTGTCCGCGCCGACGTCCGGCTGATACAGCAGGTTGCTGAAATCCAGGCCTTTCGCCTTCCAGTGATCGATCGCTTTGCGGCCCTCGAGCCGGTCGACGCGGCCGACCATCTCCTCGACGGTGCGGAAACCGAGCTGCGCCATGAGCTCGCGCACTTCCATGGCGATGAAGCGCATGAAGTTGACGACGTGCTCCGGCTTGCCTGCGTACTTCTCGCGCAGGCGCGGATCCTGCGTCGCGATGCCCGCAGGGCAGGTGTTGAGGTGACACACCCGCATCATGATGCAGCCCGTGGCGACGAGCGGCGCCGTGGCGAAGCCGAATTCCTCGGCGCCCAGCAGCGCGGCGACTACCACGTCGCGGCCGGTCTTCAGCTGACCGTCCGCCTCGACTGCAATGCGGCTGCGCAGGTTGTTGAGCACCAGCGTCTGATGCGTCTCGGCGAGCCCGAGCTCCCACGGCAGACCGGCATGAGCGATCGAAGTCTGCGGCGACGCGCCCGTGCCGCCGTCATGGCCGCTGATCAGCACGACGTCGGCGTGCGCCTTGGCTACACCGGCCGCGACGGTGCCCACGCCGACTTCAGCGACCAGCTTCACGCTGATGCGTGCGCGGCGATTCGCGTTCTTGAGATCGTGGATCAGCTCCGCGAGATCTTCGATCGAGTAGATGTCATGGTGCGGCGGCGGCGAGATCAGGCCGACGCCCGCGGTCGTGTGCCGCGTCTTGGCGATCCACGGATACACCTTGGCGCCGGGCAGCTGGCCGCCCTCGCCGGGCTTCGCGCCCTGCGCCATCTTGATCTGGATCTCGTTGGCGCTCGTCAGGTACTCGCTGGTCACGCCGAAGCGCCCGGAGGCGACCTGCTTGATCGCGGAGTTCTTCGAGTCGCCGTTCGGCAGGCGCTGGAAGCGCTCCGGATCCTCGCCGCCCTCGCCGGTGTTGCTCTTGCCGCCGATGCGGTTCATGGCGATCGCCAGCGTCTCGTGCGCTTCCTTGCTGATCGAGCCGTACGACATGGCGCCGGTCTTGAAGCGCTTCATGATGCTCTCGATCGGCTCGACCTCCTCGAGCGGCACCGCTTCGCCGTGCTTCAGCTCGAGCAGCCCGCGCAGCGTCGCGAGATGCGTCGCCTGCGTGTTCACCAGGCGCGAGTACTCCTGGAACTGGCGGAAGTTGTCGTTGCGCACCGCCTTCTGCAGCCGGTGGATCGACTCGGGATTGAACAGGTGGAACTCGCCTTCGGAGCGCCACTGGTACTGGCCGCCGACCGGCAAGGTGTGGCCTTCGACGCGCCGCTCCGGGAACGCCGCGCGATGCCGCACCAGCACTTCCTGCGCGATCAGGTCCATGCCGATGCCGCCGACGCGCGACGGCGTCCAGGTGAAGTACTCGTCGATGACGTCCTGGCGCAGCCCGACCGCTTCGAACACCTGCGCGCCGCGATAGCTCTGGATCGCGGAGATGCCCATCTTCGCCATCACCTTGATGACGCCCTTGGTCGCGGCCTTCACCAGGTTCTTGCAGGCGGTCTTGTGATCGATGCCGGTGAGCCGCTCGTCGCGGATCATGCTGTCGATCGTCTCGAACGCGACGTACGGATTGATGGCGCTGACGCCGTAGCCGATCAGCAGCGCGAAGTGATGCACCTCGCGCGCTTCGCCGGTCTCCAGCACGAGGCTGACGCGCGTGCGCAGGCCCTCGCGGATCAGGTAATGATGCAGGCCGGCGACGGCGAGCAGCGCCGGGATCGGCGCGAACTCGCGATTGACGCCGCGGTCGCTGAGGATGAGGACGTTCACTTCCTCCTCCTCGATCATGCGCCGCGCCATCAGCCGGATCTCTTCCATCGACTTGACCAGGCCCTTCTCGCCGCGCGTCACGCGGAACAGCATCGGCAGCACGCCGACGCGCAGGCCGGGCAGGTCCATGCGCCGCACTTTCGCGAACTCCTCGTTGGTGAGGATCGGCCACTTGATCTCGAGGCGGCGACAATCCGCCGGCTGCGGATTGAGCAGGTTGCCTTCCGAGCCGAGGCGCGTTTCCGCCGAGGTGATGATCTCCTCGCGGATGCAGTCGATCGGCGGATTCGTGACCTGCGCGAACAGCTGCTTGAAATAGTCGTACAGCAGCCGCGGCTTGTTCGACAGCACCGCGAGCGGCGTGTCGTTGCCCATCGAGCCCACCGCCTCGACGCCGTGCTGCGCCATCGGCACGAGAATCAGGCGCTCGTCTTCGAAGGTGTAGCCGAAGGCGATCTGTCGCTGCAGCAGCGTGTCGTGGTCGGGCTGCGGCACTTGCGGCGCGTCCGGCAGATCGTTCAGGTGCACCTGGTGATCGTCGATCCATTGCCGGTACGGGCGCTCGCCGGTGATCGTGCGCTTGATCTCCTCGTCTTCGACGATGCGGCCTTCCTCGGTGTCGACCAGGAACATGCGGCCCGGCTGCAGCCGGCCCTTGAGCTGCACGTCTGCGGCGGGAATGTCGAGCACGCCGGCTTCCGACGCCATGACGACCAGCCCGTCCTTGGTCACGTAGTACCGCGAAGGACGCAGGCCGTTGCGGTCGAGCACGGCGCCGATGCGGCGGCCGTCGGTGAAGGCGATCGACGCCGGGCCGTCCCACGGCTCCATCAGGCACGAGTGATATTGATAGAAGGCGCGCTTGCCGTCGTCCATGCTCTGATGGTTCGACCACGGCTCGGGAATCATCATCATCATCGCGTGCGCCAGCGGCCGGCCCGCGAGCACCAGCAGCTCCAGCGTGTTGTCGAACATCGCCGAGTCCGAGCCGTTCGGGTTGATGATCGGCAGGATCTTCTTCATGTCGTCGCCGAACGCGTTGCTGTGGAACAGCGCCTCGCGCGCGTGCATCCAGTTCGCGTTGCCGCGCACGGTGTTGATCTCGCCGTTGTGGGCGATGTAGCGGTACGGGTGCGCGCGGTCCCAGCTCGGGAACGTGTTGGTGCTGAAGCGCGAGTGCACCAGCGCCAGCGCCGTCTCCATCAGCGGATCGCTGAGATCGGGGAAATACGGCGCGAGCTGCATCGTCGTCAGCATGCCTTTGTAGACGAGCGTCTTGTGCGAGAGGCTGGAGATGTACCAGCTCGCCGCGCCCTCGAGCGTCGAGGTGCGGATCTCGCTGTAGGCGCGCTTACGAATGACGTACAGCTTGCGCTCGAACGTCAGCTCGTCGGCGATGTCAGGATTGCGGCGCACGAACACCATCCGCATGAACGGCTCGCACGACTTCGCCGTGTCGCCGAGCATCGAGTTGTTGCACGGGACCGTGCGCCAGCCGAGCACCGACTGGCCTTCGGACTGCACGATCTGCTCGAAGCGCTCTTCGATGCGCCGGCGCAGCGTCGGATTGCGCGGCAGGAACACGATGCCGCAGCCGTACAGGCCGGGCTCGGGCAATTCGACGCGGGCCTTGCGCGCGGCCTCGACGAGGAACCGGTGCGGCATCTGGATCAGCACGCCGGCGCCGTCGCCGCTGTCCTCTTCGGCGCCGCAGGCGCCGCGATGGTCGAGATTCACCAGGACCTGCAGGCCCTGTTGCAGGATGCGGTGGGATTTGCGGCCCTTGATGTCGACTATGAAGCCGACGCCGCATGCCTCGTGCTCGAACGCGGGGTCGTACAGACCCTGCTTGGGGGGCAGTCCCCAGCGTGGCTGGCGCCCTTCAGTGCTGCTGCTCACCTTCGTCTTCCCCGTTCCCACTCCGGACGATCCCCTGTATTCAATTTTCGGTCAGTCCTCCGTTTCGCCCCGGCGCCGCGCGATGGGGTTAACTCATTGATTCGGCAGCGTCGGGCGGCGCACCCGTGCGCGCCGGGCGTGCGGGGCTCGACGCCCATCGCCCGCGGCTCGTTGAATACAACCGGAGGATCGGGGCCATATTACAGAGGTCGACATCTGCGTCAATGCGCGCGCCAGTCGGCGTACGTGACTTTCCACTCGCCGTCCTCGCGGACCAGCGCGACGTCGAAGTCGTAGAGGTCGGCGGAGAGCGTGCTCGCACCCGGATCGCCGCCGCGGCCGGCCATCCCGACCTGCACCTTGACGCGAGCTTCGTCGGGCGAAGGGAATTCCAGGCTCTGAATCCGGGTCAGCAGGTGCACCGACTGGTTCGCGAGGAAGTAGCCGCGCGCATAGCGTGACGCTTCCGCCCGGTCCTGACCCTGCGCGTCGCGATAGCTCGCGGAGACGTGCTCGAGCAGATCGCCGACGTCGCGTTCCTCCGCAGCCTGCTCCAGCGAGTCGATGACCGCGCGCACCTGCTGCTCCGGCGATGCGTCGTCGGCGCAGCCTGCGAGCAGCGTCGACGCAATCCACAAGCTCGCGAGGCGTCTCATGATTTCGTGAACCTCTCGCCTTGACCGACCCGGAAGGTCATGGTCAGATCCCCGAAGGCTCGCCTATCGTACAAAAGCAAAGCAACTCATCGTTGTCTGGCCGTCGGGTCGAGCGGGTCGTCAGGGAGAACGTGTTCATGAAAGTCATCGCACTGCGCGCCGTCGTCGTTGCTGCGCTGCCGTTGTTGTGCCTGTCCGCCCTCGCCGCCGAAGGTCCGCTGGCGATGAAGAAGGGACAGGGCGGCTCGGAGATCCAGGGCTCCGCCGGACCCGGCGGCTCGCAGGAGGACAACGGTCTCGAGCACTGCGACAAGCCGATGGGCGCGCTGGCTGTGGTCGAGCCGCAGGACTACGTGGCGCAGTCGCTGTCGCGCTATGGGTTGCAGTCGCCGACCGGACTGATCCGCATGATGGTGCAGCAGTCGAACTGCTTCATCGTCGTCGAGCGCGGCATCGGCATGCAGAACATGATGCAGGAACGCGCCCTGCAGGAATCGGGCGAGCTGCGCCAGGGCTCGAACATGGGCGGCGGCCAGATGGTCAGCGCCGATTTCGTGCTGACTCCCTCCGTGGTGTTCTCCGAGAACAATGCGGGCGGTGTCGGCGGCGCGCTGGGCGGACTGCTCGGCGGCAGGACCGGCAACGTCGTCGGCGCAGTCGCCGGCGGGCTCAAGTTCAAGGAAGCGCAGACCAGCATGCTGGTCGCGGATGCGCGCTCGGGCGTGCAGGTCGCAGCGGCGGAGGGCAGCTCGAAGAAAGCCGATCTGCGTCTCGGCGCCGCGCTGTTCGGCGGCAGCGCCGCGGGCGGGCTCGGCGGCTATGCGAACACCAACGAAGGCAAGGTGATCGCCGCCAGCCTCATGGACAACTACAACAACATCGTGAAGTCGGTGCGCGGCCAGCCGAGCCTGCAGCGCGACGTCGGCACGCTCTCCGAAGAAGCCGGCAAGAAGACCAAGAGCGGCGCGGTCTACAACGAGGGCGACACGATCGTGCCGAAGATCGCCAACGTGAAACTGCTCGCCTCACCCGCCGACAGCGCCAAGACGGTCGCCACGCTCGCCAAGGGCGACGAGATGATCTTCATGGGCGAGGAGAAGGACGGCTTCCTGAAAGTGGAATCGGGCAGCGGCAGCGGCTGGGTGAAGAAGGTGCTGGTTTCGAAATGAGGTGATACAGGTGTCACCAGGCCGCTAGGCCGCCAATCCCAGCTGCTTCAGCAGCGGCTCGATCTTCGGCTTCCTGCCTCTGAACTCCACGAACGCTTCCATCGCGTCGCGGCTGCCGCCCTGTTCGAGGATCGAAGCGAGGAAGCGCCCCGCGACGTCCGCGTTGAAGATGCCTTGCTCCTCGAACGCGCTGAACGCGTCGGCAGCGAGCACTTCCGCCCACTTGTAGCTGTAATAACCCGCCGCGTAGCCGCCGGAGAAAATGTGCTGGAAGCTGTGCGGGAAGCGGTTGAACGCCGGCGGCTGCACCACGGCGACCTGTGAGCGCACGTCGGCGAGCGTGCGCATGATCGCGTCGCTCGCCTGCGGCGCATTCTCGCTGTGGATGCGCAGATCGAACAGCGCGAACTCGAGCTGCCGCACCGTCTGCATGCCCGCCTGGAACGTGCGTGTTGCCAGCAGGCGCTGCAGCTCGATCTGCGGCAGCGGCTCGCCGCTCTCGACGTGACCGGAGATCAGCGGCAGCACTTCGGCGCGCCACGCGAAATTCTCCATGAACTGGCTCGGCAGCTCGACCGCGTCCCACGCGACGCCGTTGATGCCCGCGATGCTCGGATAGTCCACACGCGTCAGCATGTGGTGCAGGCCATGACCGAACTCGTGGAACATGGTCACGACTTCGGAGTGGGTGAGGAGCGAGGGCCGCGCCCCGACCGGCGGCATGAAATTGCAGACCAGGTAGGCGACAGGCAGCGAGGACGTCTGCGCCAGGTGCTTGCGGCCGATGCACTCGTCCATCCACGCGCCGCCGCGCTTCTTGGGTCGTGCGTACAGGTCCACGTAGAAGCCGCCGCGCTGCGAGCCGTCGGCATTGAGGATGTCGAAGAAGCGCGCGTCCGGATGGTAGACGTCGACGCCGCTGCGCTCGACGATGCGCACACCGTAGAGTTTCTCGGCGACCGCGAACATGCCGTCGAGCACGCGCGGCAGCGGGAAATACGGCCGCAGCTCCTCTTCCGAAAGCTGCAGGCGCTGGCGCTTCAGCTGCTCCGCGTGGAACGCGACATCCCACGCATTGAGCGCGCGCCCCGCGAACTGCGTCAGATCGTCGTACTCGCGCTGTGCCACCGGGCGGCTCTGGCGCGCCAGCTGCTCGAGGAACGCGCGAACTTCCTCCACCGACGAAGCCATCTTGGTGGCGAGCGAGTACTCCGCATAGTTCGGGTAGCCGACCAGCTGCGCGATCCGGTGCCGCAGCCCGAGAATCTGTGCCATCAGCTGCGTGTTGTCCCAGCGATCCGCGGTGGCCGCCTCGTCGGAGGCGCGCGTCACCCAGCCCTGGTAGAACTCGCGGCGCAGCGCTGCGTCCTCGGCGTGCATCATCACGGCCTGGTAGTTCGGCGCGTCGAGCGTGAAGAACCAGCCATCGAGCTGCCGCGACTGCGCCGCGGCGCGCGCGCGCTCGACGATGGGCTGCGGCAGCCCGGCGATTTCGCTCTCGACGGTGACGTGGCGCGACCACGCATTGGTGGCGTCGAGCACGTTCTCGTCGAACTTCGACTGGAGCGTGGCGAGCTGCTCGACCAGCGACTTGAACTCGGCTTTCTGCTGCGCCGGCAGCGCCACGCCGGCGAGGCGGAAGTCGCGCAGTGCATTTTCCAGGAGCTTGCGTTGTCCGGCGCTCAGCCGGGCGCCTTCCGCGGCAAGGATCGTCTCGTACGCGCGGTACAGCTGCTCGTTCTGCGCCAGCTCGGTGTGCCACGCGGTGAGCAGCGGCAAGCAGGCGTTGTATGCGGCACGCAGCTCGTCGCTGTTGACGACGCCGTTCATGTGTCCGACCGGCGACCACGTGCGCGCCAGGCGGTGATGCATTTCCTCGAGCGGCACGACCAGCGAGTCCCAGGAAGGCGCAGGTTGTGCCAGCAGGGCGGCGAGCTGTGCGCGATGCGCGTCGAGCAGCTCGCGCAGCACCGGCTCGATGTTGGCGACGCGAATCGCGGAAAACGCAGGCAGATCCAGTTCGGCGGTTGGCATAGGCATAGGGGAGTGCGGGCCAAAGGGAGCGGCGCGCGGGGATTTTAGTCCGCCGCGGCGTGGCCGTCGAAAATATCCTGCACGGCTCGCGCCGCAGTGGCGCTATCCGGCGACAGATTCGCCGGAACTTGACGCACGCCGTACCCGTTTTTTCGAGCAACTCATACGATCAGCGGGCTGCCGCGGGAGGGTGCGCCGTCCGATGCAAGCTTTGTTCTCGCAATTCGTGCACACCGTCGAGGATCACGCGATCTTCGTGATGGACGCGCAGGCGCGCATCGTTGACTGGAACATCGGTGCACAGCGCATCACCGGCTTCGCCGCCAGCGAGGTGCTCGGTCGCACGGTCAACGAAATATTCACGCAGGAGGACTGCGACGCCGGGATTCCGCGGCTGGAGCTCGAGCACGCCGCGCGCATGGGCCGCGCTGCCGACGAGCGCTGGCACGTGCGCAAGGACGGGTCGCGCTTCTGGGGTCTCGGCGCGGTCACGCCGATCCGCGGGCCGGACGGCACGCTGCTCGGCTACGGCAAGATCGTCACCGATCGCACGGACCTGAAAGAGCTGCAGGAAACGCTGCAGCGTCGCAACGATGCGCTGTCGCGCGCCGACGAAATGAAGAATCGCTTCCTCGCGACGCTTGCACACGAGCTGCGCAATCCGCAGGCGGTGCTCGCGAACAGCGCGGGCGTGCTGCGCCATCATGCGTCGACGCACGCTCATCTGCAGACCATCGCCGAGATGATCGAGCGCCAGGTCCAGCAGACGCAGCGTCTGATCGACGACCTGAGCGACCTGGCGCGCTCCAGCCGCGGTCGCATCGAGCTGCGCTCGAAGCCGCTCGATCTGCGCGACATGGCGCGCCAGGCCGCGGAGGCTGTGCAATCCGCAGTGGAAAATCGCCAGCACACACTGGCGACGGTGCTGCCGGATCTGCCGGTGCTGGTCGATGCGGATCCCGACCGCATCCAGCAGGTCATGATCAACCTGCTGCGCAACGCTGCGCGCTACACGCCGCCCGGCGGACGCATTTCATTGTCGGTCGCAGCGGAGGGCCGCGAGGCCGTGGTGCGCGTCCAGGACAACGGCAGCGGCATTCCAGCCGAGCTGCTCGCCGACATCTTCGAGCTGTTCACGCAGGTGCATCCCGACAACGTCGAATCGCGCGCCGGCATGGGCATCGGACTGGCGCTGGCGCGCGAGCTGATCGCGCTTCACGGCGGCACCATCCAGGCGCGCAGCGAAGGTCTCGGCAAAGGCAGCGAGTTCATCGTGCGCCTGCCGTTGCAAGGGCCTGGACCGGGCGACGGCCCGCTGGGGTGAGGACGCCGGACAGCCCAGACCGGCGTTGCGTGGCCGCGGGGCGCGCGGCAAGATCCACGCAGTCTGCGAGGCAATCCCGTGAGCATTCGAACCTACCGCAACATCGCCCCGGTGCTGGGCGCGCGTGTCTTCGTCGATCCCTCGGCGGTCGTGATCGGCCGCGTGAGCATCGGCGACGACTCGTCGATCTGGCCGACAGCCGTGGTGCGCGGCGACGTGCACGCGATCGAGATCGGCGCGCGCACCAGCATCCAGGACGGCTCGGTGCTGCACGTGACCCACGACGGTCCCTACGCGCCGGGCGGTCGCTCGATGAGCATCGGCTCCGACGTGACCGTCGGGCATCGCGTCACCCTGCACGCGTGCACGATCGGCAACTGCTGCCTGGTCGGAATGGGCTCGGTGGTGCTCGACGACGCGGTGACCGAGGAGTTCGTGATGATCGGCGCCGGCAGCATAGTGCCCTCCGGCAAGCGACTGGAGGCGCGCAGCCTCTATCTCGGCAGCCCGGCGCGCAAGGTGCGTGACCTCACGCAGGCGGAGATCGATTTCTTCACCTACTCAGCTGCGCACTACGTGAAGCTCAAGGACGAGTACTTGAGCGCACAGCCGCGATGACCGGCGCGGTCTGCGGCTTCACGCCGCGCCACAGCAGGAACGACTCGGCGGCCTGCTCGACCAGCATGCCCCAGCCGGTTTCGGCGCGGCCGGCGCCGGTGCTCTTCGACCAGCGTGTGAACGCAGTGTCGCCCTTGCCGTAGCCCATGTCGTAGCACAGCGTGGTCGGGCCGATCACGCCCGGCGGAATCGGCGGGATCGCGTCCTGCAGGCTGGCCGAGGTTGCGTTCAGCACCAGGTCGAATGTCGAGGCCGTGATCGCGTCGAAGCCGCAGCCGTGCACCGTGCCGAGCATCGAGTATTCGCGCGCGAGCTGCGTCGCGCGGCCTTCGTTGCGATTGGCGATCTCCACGTATTCCGGGCCGGCCCCCAGCAGCGGGCCGAGCACGCCGCGCGATGCGCCGCCCGCGCCGAGCACCAGCACGCGCGTGCCTGCAAGATCGAACGAGAGATTCTGCGTCAGGTCGGCGATCAGACCGGCGCCGTCGGTGTTGTCGCCGAGCAGGCCGTCGTCGCTCACCGCGAGCGTGTTCACTGCTCCCGCCATCTCGGCACGCGGCGTGCGATGCCGCGCGATCAGACATGCCGCCTGCTTGTGCGGCAGCGTGACGTTCATGCCTTTGCCGCCGCCTTCGAAGAACTCGGCGACCTTGTCGTTGAGCGCCTCGGGCGCGACTTCCAGCCGCACGTAGCTGACGCTGTGGCCGGTCTGCTGGGCGAACAGGCCGTGAATGAACGGCGACCAGCTGTGCGCAACCGGATAGCCGACGACCGCGTATCTGTCCGGTGCCTGGTGTGCTGTCGGTTGACTGTTCATCGTCTCGGGGAGTCAGGCTGAAGCCTGACCCACACTGCTCGTCAGACTTCAGTCTGACACCTTCCTAACGGCGTTCTCTCAGCCAGGCGGCGGCGCGCTTCGCGAAGTACGTCAGGATGCCGTCGGCGCCGGCGCGCCGGATCGACATCAGCGATTCGAGGATCGCGCTGCGCCCGTCGAGCCACTGGTTGCGGATCGCCGCTTCGAGCATCGCGTACTCGCCGCTCACCTGATAGACGAACGTGGGCACGCCGAACTCGTCCTTCACGCGCCGCACGATGTCGAGATACGGCAGGCCCGGCTTGATCATGACCATGTCCGCGCCTTCCTGCAGATCGAGCGCCACTTCGCGCAGCGCCTCGTCAGAGTTGGCCGGATCCATCTGGTAGCTGTACTTGTTGCCCTTGCCGAGCGTGCCGGCGGAGCCGACGGCCTCGCGGAACGGACCGTAGAAGCTCGACGCGTACTTGGCCGAGTACGCGAGGATGCGCGTGTTGAGATGACCGGCGACTTCCAGTGCTTCGCGGATCGCGCCGATGCGCCCGTCCATCATGTCGCTCGGCGCGACCACGTCGGCGCCCGCTTCGGCGTGCGACAGCGCTTGCTTGACCAGCGCGTCCACGGTGACGTCGTTCACGACGTAGCCGGAGTCGTCGATGATGCCGTCCTGGCCGTGCGTCGTGTACGGATCGAGCGCGACGTCGGTGATCACGCCTAGCGAGGGCACTGCCTGCTTGACCGCACGCACCGCGCGCTGTGCGAGTCCTTCGGGATTCCACGCGTCGCGCCCGTCCAAGGTCTTGACCCCGGACGGCGGCACCGGAAACAGCGCCAGCGCCGGAATCTCCAGCTCCGCGAGCGATTCGGCCTCGCGCACCAGCTCGTCGACGGTGACGCGCTCGATGTCCGGCATGCTCTGGATCGGCTCGCGCCGCCCGCTGCCCTCGATGACGAACATCGGGTAGATGAAGTTGTCGGCGCTGAGCGTGCTCTCGCGCATCAGGCGGCGCGAGAACTCGTCGCGCCGCATGCGCCGCAGCCGCGTGCGCGGGAATTCGCCTGTCTCTCGATCTGACATAGCCGGTAGACTACAGCTTTCCGGAGACCGCCGTCATGTCCGCCGCCGCGAAGACCGCCGTCCGTTGTCCGTGGAGCCTCAAGGGCAACGAGCTGTACGTCGAATATCACGACACCGAGTGGGGCGTGCCGGCGTGGGACGATCGCACGCAGTTCGAGTTCCTGATCCTGGAAGGCGCGCAGGCCGGCCTGTCCTGGTCGACGATCCTCAACAAGCGCGAGGGCTACCGCGAAGCGTTCGCCGGCTTCGATCCCGAGCGCATCGCGAGCTTCGGCAAGCGCGAGGTGGCGCGGCTGATGAAGAATCCGGACATCGTGCGCAACCGCCTCAAGATCGAGGCGACGATCTCGAATGCGCGCGCCTACCTCGACTTCAAGTCGCCGCACGGCGGGTTCGCGCAGCATCTGTGGACGTTCGTCGGCGGCCGGCCGATCCAGAATCGCTGGAAACAGCAGAAACAGATACCGGCGACGTCCGCGGAGTCGGACGCGCTCAGCAAGGATCTCAAGCAGCGCGGCTTCCGCTTCGTCGGCACCACCATCATCTACGCGCACATGCAGGCGACGGGGATGGTGAATGACCACATCGGCAGCTGCTATCGCTACAAGGAGTGCAAAGCGATGGGGGAGAAAAGGAAGTGATGGAAGTGATGCATCACTCCCATCACTCGGATCCCTCCGCCACCAGCCACTCCACATTCGTCCTTCCCGCTCCATCCAGTGCCACCGCCGCGTGAACTTCCGCAAGCGCCGGCGCCAGCTCTTCCGCAAATTTCCAGGGCGGATTCGCGATCACCAGGCCCGAGCCGTTCAGGCCGAGCGGCGAATCCGCCGGGCGCACCGTCAGCTCCAGCCGCAGGAGCTTGCGTAACCCCGACGCTTGCAGCGCTGCGTTCAACCGGTGGGATTGCGGCCCCGCCTTGATCGGGTACCAGAGCACGAACAGGCCGTTCGGCCAGCGGGACAGCCCGAAGCGCAGCGCCCGCTCGGCGTCGGCGAACTCGGTCTCGCTCTCATAGGGCGGATCGATGAGCACCAGGCCGCGGTTCTCGCGCGGCGGCAGATACGTTTTCAGCGCTGCGTAGCCATCGCCGCAGACCACGGCGACGTTATGCTTGCCGAGCATCGACTGCTTCAGCGCCTGTGCTTCTGCAGGTTGCTGCTCGACGAGCACGGCGCGATCGCCGGCGCGCAGCGCACCGAGCGCAACGAGCGGCGACCCCGGATAGCGCGTGGGCGCTGCGCTCGTCGCGTGCGTGGCCTGCAGGTAGCGTGAAAGATCTGCCGACTGCGTCTGCCGCCCGGCGAGGCGGACGATTCCCTCGCGCCATTCGCCGCCACGCGTGGCATCCGCGGCCCGCAAGTCGTACCAGCCGCGACCTGCGTGCGTGTCGAGATAGAACAGCGGCTTGGGCTTCTGCCCGAGGCGCGCGAGCAGCGCCAGCAGCACGACGTGCTTGTGCACGTCCGCGAAATTGCCGGCGTGGAAGGCGTGGCGGTAGTTCACGACGGAATGATTCATCATGAAGCGAATTGCCGCCACTGCATCTCTGCAGCAGTGCCGCCAGGCCAGTAGAATCCGCCCACGGTCGGTGTGCGGAGGACGATGGATGGCGTTCAGGACACTTGCTACGGCGGTTCTGTTGCTGGGAGCGGCAAGCACCCATGACAGCGAGGCGAAGGAGCAGGAAAGCGCCGTGACGACTTCGGCCAGAGAACAGGCGCAGCAGCGCGCCCGCGCGGAGCTGGCGGAGCACCTGAAAATCGCACCCGATGAAATCACGCTGACGCGCAGCGAGCCTCGGACCTGGAGCGATTCGAGCATGGGCTGCGGCAAGCCCGGCACAGTCGCGCTCACCGTGATCACGGAAGGCTACGCGGTCGTGTTGGCTGCTCAGGGCCGCGAGCACAACGTGCACGTCTCGGGCGATCAGGCGATCGTCTGCAACAAGGGCACCCTGTCGCGTCGCGACGGCCGCGCGATGAACGCGCGCGGACTGGACGTGATGATAGAGCGCGCGCGTCAGGATCTCGCGCAGCGCCTCGGTGCCGATCCCGAGAAAATCCGTCTCGCCGGCATGCGACCGCAACGTTGGAACGACAGCGGGCTCGGCTGCCCGCGCGAGGGCGAAGCAGTCAAGGCCGGTCCGGTCGATGGCTTCAGGCTGCTGCTGCGCTCTGCCGGGCGCATCTACACGTATCACACCGATCGGCAGGACCTGCGGCCCTGTCCCGCGATCGAATCGCAATGAAGCAGCGCTGAGATGAAAAAGGGCCACGCCTCGCGGCGTGGCCCCTGCATGCCCGCACCGGGTCGGATCCCCGGCGCCTCGCGGCTATTTCTTTTTCTTCTTCTCGATGTGCACCGACAGTCCGGGCTGCGCCAGCGGGACGTTGTTCTGGAACAGCCACAGCGACGTGCCGTTCGGGCCGCTGAAGTCCACGTCCACGTGATCGCCGGGCTCGACGCCGAAGCTGTTCACGTCCGGCACGATCTCCTTCGCGAGATCGATGCTGCCGCGTTGCACGTCGACGTTGCCCTGGCGGTCGGTCACGGTCATCACGTAATCGAACTTCTCCGGCAGGTAACCCGGGAACTGCGGATCGGTGTCGAGCGTGAACGGCAGGATCAACGTGCGGTCGTTGAAGTCCCACGTGTGAACGATCCAGTCGGCGAAGCCGTTGGCGAAATCCAGCTCGCCCTGCGGCGTGAGCGGGAACTGGAACGCCGCGTACTGGCCCGGGTCCACGTCGACGAACGTCGAAAGATCGGTGCCGATCATCGCCAGGTCGGCCTGGCCGTCCGCGTCGACGTCGATCCTGAGGTCGAACTCCAGGTTCGACAGGTGCTCGAACGGGCGCTCCATGACGAAGCCGAGCTCGAGCACCTTCAGGCCGCCGTACAGCGGCGAATTCGGATCGGCGCGGCGGAAGCCGGTCGCGGCGATCGAGCCGTAGGTGCGGTTCTGCTCCTCACCGCCCACCTTCGCGAGCGTGAAGCCCTCCGCCCAGCCGAGCGAGACGCCGAGGTTGTGCACCTTGGCGGCGCTGAAGCCCTTGTCCGGCAGCACGACCAGCGCCGACGCGGGATCGACGACCGCGACGTAACCGACGCGCAGAGTGTCCTTGCCGTCGTCGAGGATGCACCAGCCGTCCACTTCGGTCTGGCTCTCGAACGCGTCGTCGAACACGCCCTGCTTCCATGCGACGCGCGGATCGAACTTCAGCGAGATGTCGAACTTCGCGTTGCCCTTGCCGTTGACGCTGACGCTCTTCGGGCAGCTGACGCTGACGCCGGGATACGCCGTGTGCGGCACATGGGTGATCTGGTACGTGCGCTTCTTGCCGCTCATGTCGGTGACCGTCACCCGCTCTTTCTCCGAAATCGGAGTCATCGGGTTGAGACGGCCGAACGACACGCCGGCAGGCATGGCGTAGCTGGTGAGCTTCACGGCGCGATCGACGCGCAGCGCGCCGACGCCTTGCCGCATGAGATCGGTGTCGCCCGACGCGTTCGAATCCACCGTCGAGTTCTGCAGCAGCGCCTTGATCGCCGCCTGATTGAGCTTCGGATGCGCCTCGCGCAGCAGCGCAGCAGCACCCGCCGTGTGCGGCGATGCCATCGAAGTGCCCTGCAGGTTCCGGCTGCCCGTGCCCGTGCCGACGCCGGCCGAAACGATCGAGACACCCGGCGCGGTCAGGTCCGGCTTGAACGTCGAGCCGCCATGGCCGGGGCCGCGCGACGAGAAGGTTGCGATCTGGTCGTCGTCGACCGGGTTCAGGGCGAGATCGATCGTGGCGTTCACGTTGCTGGCGGCGGCGATTGCGGCGCCGTCGCTTTGCGTGATCATCACGCCCGGAATGGTGATCGTGGCGTTGAGGCCGCCCATCACGATCGGATCGCCGGCTACGTTGTTGTAGACGATGATTGCGCGCGCGCCGGCTTGCTGCGCCTGGGTGTATTTCGCCAGGAAGCCGCAGCTCGGCACGCCCGGCGGTGCGCCGCGCACGAACAGTGCGATGTTGCCCGAGAGCGCCGCTGCATTCGTCAACGGTGCACAGCCGGTGCGCGGTTCAGCGGGCACTACCAGGCCCGTGATGGCTCCGGTCTGCGCCAACGTCACCGGCCCGGCGCCTTCGATCGAAGTCTTCACGCCCGCCACGGCAGCAGGCGAGTTCACGGTCACGCGCGACGACAGTCTGCCGCCCGGCGTGTTCGCAGCGCTGGCGATCGCGGAGCTCGCGACGCCCGGAGCGCCGGTGATGTACGGGAAGTCGCCCTCGTTGCCGGCGGAGGTCGCGACGATGATGCC
>DATEJG010000007.1:0-6904 GCA_035278165.1 Steroidobacteraceae bacterium | reverse complement strand
ACCTTGCCGAAGTTGGTCAGGCGGCGATAACGGCCCTTGTCGTGCGTCAGCATGTCGAAGAACTCAGTGCTGTAGCCCTGCGTGAAGTCGGTGCCGATACCGACCGCGTCCTCGCCGACCAGGTTCACGACGTAGTCGATCGCTTCGATGTAGTCGTCGACCGTCGCCTCGATGCCGCGCTTGAGGAACGGCGCGAACATCGTCACGCCGACGAAGCCGCCCGCATCGGCAATCTCCCGCAGCTGCGCATCGCTCTTGTTGCGCGGATGCTCCTTGAGACCGGACGGCAGGCAGTGTGAATAGCAGACCGGCTTCTTCGAGAACGCGATCGCTTCGGACGACGTGTTGCCACCCACGTGCGACAGATCGACCATGATCCCGACGCGGTTCATCTCGGTGATGACTTCGCGGCCGAAGTCGGACAGCCCGCCGTCGCGCTCGTAGCAGCCGGTGCCGACCAGGTTCTGGGTGTTGTAGCAGAGCTGCACCACGCGCACGCCCATGTCGGCGAACGCTTCGATATAGCCAAGGTTGTCCTCGAACGCGTGCGCGTTCTGGAAGCCGAGGATCACGCCGGTCTTGCCTTCCCGCTTCGCGCGCAGGATGTCGTCGGTGGTCCGCACCAGCGTCAGCAGCTCGGCGTTGTCGCGGATCTGCTTCTTCATCAGTGCGATGTTGTCGACGGTCTTGGTGAAGTTCTCCCACACCGACACCGTACAGTTCGCCGCGGTGATGCCGCCCTTGTGCATGTCTTCGAAAACCGAACGCTCGAACTTGGAGATGTTCAGGCCGTCGATGATGATGCTGTCCTGATGCAGCGCGCTCATTGGTTGCTCCAGTCTTTTCGGTACGCGGGTCAGTAGATCGGGAAGCGTTCGCAAAGCGCGAAGATCTCGCGGCGCACGCGCTGTTCAGTGGCCTGGTCGCCTTCCGGGTTGGCGCGCAGCGCCTCGAACACGTCGAGGATCAGGCGGCCGATCTCGCGGAACTCCGTGACGCCGAAGCCGCGCGTTGTCGCGGCCGGGGCGCCGAGCCGGATGCCCGAGGTGATGGTTGGCTTCTCGGTATCGAACGGGATACCGTTCTTGTTGCAGGTGATGCCGGCGCGCTCGAGCGCCTGCTCGACCTGCGTGCCCTTCAGCCCCTTCGGCCGCAGGTCAACCAGCAGCAGATGGTTGTCGGTGCCGCCCGTGACCAGGTCGACGCCGCCCGCCTTCAGCACTTCACCAAGCGCCGCTGCGTTGGCAAGCACGTTGTCGATGTAGGTCTTGAATTCCGGCTGCAGCGCCTCGCCGAAGGCGACCGCCTTGCCCGCGATCACGTGCATCAACGGGCCGCCCTGCAGGCCCGGGAACACGGCCGAGTTGATCTTCTTCGCGATCTCCTCGTCGTTGGTCAGCACGAAGCCGCCGCGCGGGCCGCGCAGGGTCTTGTGCGTCGTCGACGTGACCACATGCGCGTGCTCGACCGGGTTCGGATGACGGCCCGCGGCAATCACGCCGGCGATGTGCGCCATGTCGACCATCAGCTTCGCGCCGACGCTATCGGCAATCGCGCGGAAGCGGGCGAAATCCAGCTTGCGCGGATACGCGGAAAAGCCGGCGATGATCAGGCTCGGCTTGTGCTCGTGCGCAAGCGCTTCGACCTGGTCGTAGTCGATCAGCATCGTGTCGCGGTTCACGCCGTACTGCACGGCATTGAACCACTTGCCCGACAGGGCGGGTTTCGCCCCATGCGTCAGGTGACCACCCGCATCGAGCGACATGCCGAGCACGGTGTCGCCCGGCTTCGTCAGTGCGAGCATGACCGAGCCGTTCGCCTGCGCGCCGGAGTGCGGCTGGACGTTGGCAAAGCCGGCGTTGAAGAGCTGCTTCACGCGCTCGATCGCGAGCGACTCGACCTGGTCCGCGAACTCACAGCCGCCGTAGTAGCGCTTGCCCGGGTATCCTTCCGCGTACTTGTTGGTCAGCACCGAGCCCTGCGCTTCGAGCACGGCGCGCGACACGATGTTTTCCGAGGCGATCAGCTCGACTTGCGACTGCTGCCGCTCGAGTTCTTTCAGGAGTGCGCTCCGCACCAGCGCGTCGCGCTCGGCCAAGGGCTGCGAGAAGAATGACTGGGTGTTCGACATAGAGCTTCCGTGGGGGGATTGAGATGGCTGCCTGACAGGCGGGACAGGCCCTGGTTGCCGGGTCTTCCTGCCTCGTCGGCGCAGCGTTGCCGACGGGTCTATTCTTGTCGTTCGGGTATTGGGTCGATTGATGAATTCAGACGCGTTCTTTTCCTTTTCCGCCATTCGCGTCCGATTTGCACAAGTCGGCCATGGGACGCACACGGGCAAGTGCAAAAAGGCGGACTCCTATCCCGTCACACCTGCATGCTGCACTGCACTACGGTAGTGCCGCGCGCGGCAGCGCGAGTGCGGCGTGTCACGCATCCGGTGCAACACCGCTCGTCCCAAACGAGCCCAGCCCCCCAAACGTAGGGTTTCGCCGTATGGCACGTTTGTTGCGCACGCTTTATCACTAAAGCCATAGACGGTAGCCAGGCTTCAGACCTGAACGCCATCAGAATTCAAGGAACGCCCCCATGTCGCCCGACCGAACCGCGTCGCTGTCCCACTTCGCCTTCATGCCGTTGCCCAACTTCACGATGATTGCGTTTACCAGCGCGATCGAGGTGCTGCGGATGGCAAACTACCTCAGTGGCCAGGAGCTGTACCGCTGGTCCATCGTCAGCCCGGAAGGCGGCCCGGTTACGGCGAGCAACGGATTGGCAATCGACACCACCCGCGCCGACAGCATCGGGCGGCCGGACATCGTCTTCGTCTGCGGCGGCGTCGACGTGCAGCGCTCGACCACGGCGGACTACCTGTCGGCGCTGCGCCGCGCGGCGCGCGAGGGCATCGTGCTGGGCAGCCTGTGTACCGGCACCTACGCCCTGGCCAAGTCCGGGCTGCTCGCCGGCTACGCCTGCGCCATCCACTGGGAGAACATGTCGGCGCTGAAGGAAGAGTTTCCCGACACACGCTTCCTCAAGGAACTGTTCGTGATCGACCGCGACCGTATCACCTGCACGGGCGGCGTCGCGCCGCTCGACATGATGCTGAACCTGATCACCCTCCGCGTCGGCAGCGCACGCGTCACGCAGATCGCCGAGCAGTTCATCGTCGAACATGTGCGCGACACGAGCGCGCAGCAGAAGATGCCGCTGGTGGCGCGCCTCGGCTCGGCGAACAAGTCGCTGTTCGAGGTGATCTCGCTGATGGAGAACAATATCGAGGAGCCGCTGTCGCGCGAAGAGCTAGCGCGTCTGGCGAGCATGTCGCAGCGGCAGCTGCAGCGCCTGTTCCGCGACCATCTCGGGATGACGCCGACGCATTACTACCTGACGCTGCGTCTGCGCCGCGCGCGCGAGCTACTGCTGCAGACCGACATGTCCATCATGCACATCACGATGGCGTGCGGCTTCCAGTCCGCGTGCCATTTCAGCAAGAGCTACCGCGACGCGTTCGGCGTCGCGCCAACGCGCGAACGCAGGCAGCAGATCGCGCCGCTCGCAACGTCGCCGGCGCCTGTCAGGTCGGCGCAGTATTCTCCGGTGATGCATGCGTGACTCGCGCGGCGCGCGTGGCGATGTTCGACACGCACGCCGCACCAATGAAGACGGGCGGCCCTTTATCGGCCGCCCGCTCCTGGTCCCGAACGACTGATCACGCCGCCGCCAGCATCCCGTGCGGATCGATGACGAATTTCCGTGGCGCACCGCCATCAAACTGCTTGTAGCCTTCCGGCGCCTGCTCAAGCGAGATCACGGACACGTTGACGATCTCCGCGATCGGCAGACGACCGTGCAGGATCGCCTGCATCAGGTTGCGGTTGTACTTGAGCACTGGCGTCTGCCCGGTATGGAACGAATGCGACTTCGCCCAGCCAAGCCCGAAGCGGATGCTCAGGCTGCCGTGCTGCGCCGCTGTATCCTTGGCGCCCGGATCGTCGGTCACGTAGAGCCCCGGAATCCCGATCGCCCCGGCGGGCCGCGTAATTTCCATCAGTGAATTCAGCACCGTCGCCGGCGCCTCCTCCGCGTGGCCGGACGCGCCATGGCCGTGCGCCTCGAAACCGACGCAATCGACCGCGCAATCGATCTCCGGCGTGCCAAGGATCTCGGCGATCTGCTCGCCAAGTGTCGCGTCCTTCGACAGATCGACCACTTCGAAACCCATTGCCTTCGCGTGGGCGAGGCGCGCCGGGTTCATGTCGCCGACGATGGTGCAGGCCGCGCCGAGCAGGCGCGCCGAAGCCGCCGCGGCCATGCCGACCGGACCCGCGCCGGCGATATAGACGGTCGAGCCGGGCTTCACTCCCGCAGTCACGGCACCGTGATAGCCGGTCGGCAAAATGTCCGACAGGCAGGTGAGATCGCGGATCTTCGCCATCGCCTGGTCGCGGTCGGGGAACTTCAGCAGGTTGAAGTCGGCATACGGCACCATCACGTACTCCGCCTGGCCGCCGATCCATCCGCCCATGTCGACATACCCGTACGCCCCACCCGCACGCGCCGGGTTGACGCTCAGGCATACGCCGGTGTGCTGCTCCTTGCACATCGCACAGCGCCCGCACGCAACGTTGAACGGCACCGACACCAGATCGCCGATCCTCAGCGTCTCGACGTCGCGCCCGACCTCGATCACCTCGCCGGTGATCTCGTGACCGAGCACAAGACCGGCCGGCGCGGTCGTTCGCCCGCGCACCATGTGCTGGTCCGACCCGCAGATGTTCGTGCTCACGACCTTGAGGATCACGCCGTGGCCGATCGCACGGCCGCTTGGATCGACCATTTTCGGATAGTCGATCTTCTGCACCTCGACCTTGCCCGGCTCAAGATATACGACACCTCGGTTGCTGCTCATCGCTTTGTCTCCATCAATCGTTGAAGCGTGCCGCGGCGCGCCAATCGGCGCGCGGCATGCGCGGCCGCGCCTTCGAGAGTAGTCCGGGACACCGGGGCGCCTGTGTGCAAAATCCGACGCGCGCTTGAACGTCGCCGACATCGGAGCCTGCGCCAGCTATTACCGCGCTCGCCGCGCGCATCCTGAGCGGAGCCGCACCGCTCGGCCCCGATGACGGTTTCACACAAGCTGGCGACGGTTTTTCCCCAGATCGGCGTTCGATTACCGCGTCTACTTAAGATTCCGGGCCTTCAGGCAACCTGATTCGAGGCCCTTACTTTTTCCAAGGACGCCATGTCAATCCCATCCCCCATTTCCGCGCGCGCGAACGCCGCCGCCCGGCTCGAACGTCTGCCGTTTTCCGGCTACCACAAGCTGATCTTCATCATCATCGCCGTCGCGTTCTTCTTCGACTCGGTCGACCTTGCCACGATGACTTTCGTACTGGGTTCGATCAAGCAGGAGTTCGGGTTGTCCACCACGACGACCGGTCTGGTCGCCAGCGCCAGCTTCTTCGGGATGGTGCTCGGTGCGGCGCTCGCCGGCCTGCTCGCGGACCGCTTCGGGCGCCGGCCCGTGTTCCAGTGGAGCATGGTGCTGTGGGGCGTAGCGTCATATCTGTGCTCGACCGCGCAAAGTGTCGAGGCGCTGATCGCCTGGCGCGTCCTGCTGGGGATCGGCATGGGCATGGAGTTCCCGGTCGCACAGACGCTGTTGTCAGAATTCGTGCCCACCGCGAACCGCGGGCGCCTGATCGCACTGATGGACGGCTTCTGGCCGCTGGGCTTCATCACGGCAGGCGTCGTTTCCTACTTCGTGCTGCCGCAGTTCGGCTGGCGCACCGTGTTCGCGCTGCTCGCGATCCCGGCTGTGTTCGTACTGATCGTGCGCCGCCTCGTGCCCGAATCGCCGCGCTGGCTCGAACATGCGGGCCGGCACGCCGAGGCCGACGCAGTGATGCGCGACATCGAAGCCAGGGTGATGCGCTCCGCCGGCGTCGCGACGCTGCCTCGGCCATCACAGCAACTGATGGCCGCGCCGGTGCGCGGGCGCGGCGCGTTGCGCGAGATCTGGAGCGGCGCATACCGCCGCCGCACGACCATGGTGTGGCTGCTCTGGTTCTTTGCGCTGCTGGGCTTCTACGGCCTGACGTCCTGGCTCGGCGCGCTGCTTCAGCAGGCCGGTTTCGCGGTCACGCAATCGGTGTACTACACGGTGCTGATCTCGCTCGGCGGCATACCGGGCTTCCTGTGCGCCGCGTGGCTGGTCGAGCGCTGGGGCCGCAAGCCCACCTGCATCGCGTCGCTGCTCGGCGGCGGCACGATGGCCTACCTGTACGGGCAGAGTGCGATGTACGGCGGCAGTGTCACGCTGCTGGTCGGCACCGGCCTGGCGATGCAGTTCTTCCTGTTCGGCATGTGGGCGGTGCTGTACACATACACGCCGGAACAGTACGGCACCGGCGCGCGCGCGACGGGATCCGGCTTCGCGTCGGCAATTGGGCGGATCGGCTCGCTGATCGGGCCTTATGTGGTTGGCGTGGTGTTGCCGGTGTTCGGCCAGGGCGGCGTTTTCACGCTCGGCGCGATCTCGTTCGCGGTAGCAGCACTCGCGGTGTGGGTGCTTGGCATCGAGACCCGTGGCGTCGCGCTGGAAGCGCTGGCGTCGGACGACGCGTCCGCTGAAACTGCCGGCTATCCCGCAGTAGCGGACAAGACTTCCTGACCTGCAGGCCCGGTTCTGCCGCGAGTCGCGACAGCGACTCGCGGCAGAACCGCAATGGATTGGACTCAGAACTTGTGACGAATCGCAGCACGGACCTGGAACTGCTTCGCCGTCGATGAGGCGTTTGCCGCCCCGGGCAAGTCAGCCAGGTCCAGTGCGGTGCCGGTCTTGTCGCCGGCGACGCGCTGGTAGGCGGCCTGGAGATAGACGTCCGTGCGCTTCGAGAAG
>DATEJG010000006.1:0-55184 GCA_035278165.1 Steroidobacteraceae bacterium | reverse complement strand
TCAGTTTCCCCCGTTTTTCTCTCCCGGCACCGTCCGATCGTCTCGTTGGTGGACGAGTTCACATCGGTCTGCCGGTCGTCGGTCTACTGATCGCCGGCCGTCATCATGCGGTCGTGACCGGCCTGGATCTCGGCGGCGCTCAGCGTGCCGCTGTGGTCCTTGTCCATCTTCTCGAACATCATCCGGGCGCCAGCCTCGTGCTCGGCCGCACTGATCGCTCCGTCGCCGTTGGTATCGATCTTCTTGATCTTCGCCGCCGCCGACATCGGCCGATCCTTCTTGCCGAGGCGGCTGGCGTCGCCGGTGTCGCTCTGGGACGTGCTCGACTTCTCGTCGGAGCGCGCGCTCGGCATGTCCTTGTGAGCGGCGTTCATCTCCTGCGCCGTCACCTGGCCGTCGTGGTCAGCATCCATCTTCTCGAACATCTGCTTGGCGCCGGCTGCATGCTCGCTCGCGGAAATGCTGCCGTCCTGGTTGGTGTCCATCATCTGCAGCTCCGCCTGACCCGAGCCGTGCTTCGACTCGTTGCCGGCGTACGCCGTGGTCGCGAGCGCGACGCCGCCCACCACGCACCACAGAATCCGGTGATTGCGCGAAGTCATCTTCAGGGAAGTCATCTTCATGGCGTGTCTCCACCGATTGCCGTATCAACCCGGGCAACGCCATCGTGATCGGACAAGTTCCGCCGCGCGCCCGGCGCCGAAGATCGCTTACAGCGGCTGGTACTTCGCAGGACAGCCGGATCTGCCCGGCATGCGGCTCAGCGCTTGCCGGCGAGATCTTTCAGCAGTACGTACCAGTAGGTCAGCTCGTCGTAGAAGGACTCGACCGGCAGCCGCTCGTTCAGGCCGTGACTGAAGCTGTCGCTGGCCTTGATCATCGAGCCCGAAGCGCCGTACGTTGGAATGCCGGCGCCGCGAAAGATGGACCCGTCGGTGGCCCACGGCACCATGCCGGGCACGACCGGGATGCCCGGGTAGATCGCCTGCGCTGCCTTCGTCACGCTCGCGAGCACGTCCCGGCGCAGCGGCGAAGCATCGGCGGGCTGGGTGTGCCCCGTGTTGCGCACCTCGACGTTCTTGCCGACCACCTCCTGCAGCGTCGCCTTGACCTCATCGACGCTCGTGCCCGGAAAGATCCGGCAGTTCACTGTTGCGGTCGCAGTCTGCGGCAGCGCATTCGACGCGTGACCGCCGTTGAGCATCGTCGCGACGCACGTGGTGCGCGTCTTGCCGACCTCCGTCGGCACGGCCGCGAGTGCCGCCGCAGCCGCTTCGTCTTTGGGATTCGCCGCGAAACGCGTCATTGCTGCGCCGAGCGGACCCGCGGTGACCGGACCTGTCGCCTTGAAGCTGCCGATCGTCCAGTCGTTGTACTTCACCGGGAACTGATAGGCCTGCACCGCTTTGAGCGCGTCGGCGAGCTGGTAGATCGCGTTGTCCGCGCGCGGCGCGGAGCTGTGACCGCCGGGATTGTGCACCGTCAGCTGGTAGGTCGAAGAGATCTTCTCCGCGCCGACGAAGCTCAGGTACTGCGGCTTGCCGGTCGTCTCGTCGAGCTGGCCGCCGCCGTCGTCGCTGTTCAGCGCGAACTCGGCATCGACCAGCTCGCGATGCGTGGTGGCGAGATCGCTCGCCGTGAGCATGCCGGTCTCCTCGTCGCCGCTGAACGCCACGATCAGGTCGCGCTTCGGCACGAAGCCCTCGCGCCTGAGGCGCAGGAAGGTGCTGGTCAGCACGGTGACGCCCTGCTTGTTGTCGAGCGTGCCGCGCCCGAAGAAGTAGCCGTTCTCCTCGACCAGCGTGAACGGATCGCGCTGCCACTCCTCGGGCTTCGCGGTCACGACGTCCATGTGTGCGAGCAGCAGGATCGGCCTGGCGCCGCGGCCGCTGCCGCGATAGCGCACGACCAGCGACGCGGTCTCGCCGACCGGCAGGATATGAATGTCCTGCTCCGGAAAGCCCGCCGCGCGAAAGCGCTCGGCGAGGTACTGCGCCATCGCCGGCACCTGGCCGAGCCCTTCGGACGTGCGGAACGCGATCACTTTCTGAAAGATCTCGCGGGCCTCCTTGCGGACGGCGTCGGGAGACTGTTCTTTCGGCAGGGCGCAGGTGGCGTAGAGAACCGAGAGGAGAAGGAGAGCGGGTGTGATTTTTTGCATGCCGCAAGGATAAGTCATCTCACCACGTGCAGCGTAGCGCTCTTCCCCGGCCTCTGCCGGACCGAGGAGGGCGTATAGCCGAGAATCCGGTTCATGTGGCGGGCGAGATGACTCTGGTGCGCAAAGCCGGTCGCCAGCGCGACCTCGGCGATCGAGAGCTTTTGATTGCGCAACATCGTCTGCGCGCGCTCCACGCGCCGGCGCAGGACGTACTCGTAGACCGGTACGCCGGTGGAATTGCGGAACAGCGTCTTCAGGTGCGACACGCTCATGCCCGCGACCTCGGCGATGCCCGGCAGCGTGAGCTTGTCCGCCAGGTTGTCCTCGATGTGCGCGATGACTCGCTCCAGCCGCGCGTGCGTGAGCCCGCCGCGAATCTCGCGCACCGGCAGCGAGCCGCGATAGTGACGTTGCAGCAGCCGCGCGGCGAGCGCCACGCCGAGGCTGTCCTGCAGCAGCCGGGCCCCCGCGGTGTTCGATTCGATGTCGGCCTTGATCGTCCAGCCGATGTGCTCGATGACCGGATCGCGCATCTGGAAGCGATCGGCGACCTCGATCGCGCCCGGATCCCGGTCGAGACGGACCGCGACCGCGCGCAGCAGCGCATCGGGCACGCACATCACCAGGCTCGTGCCGCTTTGCCGGGTCTCCCAGGTCGCGGCGGTGCGCGCGGGGATGATGTCGAGATCGCCCGAGACTTCGCGACCTTGCAGCACTGTGCCGCCGCGCGTGCAGCGCACCTCGACGGAAGGGCCGAGGTGCATGCAGACGATCGCATGCGGCAGCTCGCCGATCGCGGTGGTGCCCGCCTCGAACGGGCTCAGCCATGCATCGATGTGCAATTCCCGGTCGGGAGCCGTGACGCTCGCAGGCGAGCGGATGCTGGTGCTGGGATTGATCATGCCGTGGCCGAGGTACGCTGCGCCGGACGATTCGTCCGATGCAGGTGTACTGCCGGCGCGCGGCGACTACTCGCCTGTTTCGGACTCGAATGTCACGGGCCGGCGACGAGCCGCTCGAGCGTACGGCGCGCCATCACGGCATGGCGTGCATCGCCGGCGAGGCCGGACGTGCCGAGCGTGACGCCGAAGAACACGGCCCAGCCTTTCGCGCGCCGCCACGTGGCGTCGCTGACGCCGTTGCACGCGCGCATCGCATTTGCGCGTGCGTTGCGATCGGCGAGATTCATCCACAGCGTCGCGAGATCCGTCGCGCGATCGCCGCTCGTCATATCGCCCCAGTCGATCACGCCGCTGATCGCGCCGTCATCTTCGACCAGCAGGTTGCCGGCGTGCAGGTCGCCGTGCAGCCAGGTCGGCTCGACGTCGATTGGCGCGCTGATCGCATCCTCGTAGATGCGCACGACCTCGTCATCGAGCAGCGTGGTCTGCTGTTCGAGGCGGCGAATGCGCTCGACGATCTGCTCGGCGCGCTCGCGCAACGGCACGCCGCGATATCCATTGACGGGCGCATCCGCCGGCGCCGGCCGATGCAGCGCACACAGAAACGCAGCGAGCACCTCGGCCTGATCGGAGCGCGGCTCGCACAGGTCCGCGTTGCGACCGCCGATCCATGGAACGATGCTCCAGCGCCACGGGTAGCTCTGCGCAGGCACTCCGACCCGCACTGGCGCCGGCACCGGGATCGGCAGCAGCGGTGCGAGCTGCGGCAGCCAGCGTTGCTCGTGCTCGATTACTTTGGTAGCCGCGATCCGCCGCGGCAACCGCACGACGAGCGACTCGCCGAGACGGAACATCGCGTTGTCCCAGCCGGAGTCGATCGGTTGCAGCGGCAGCACTGCGAGATCCGGATGCTGTTCGTGCAGCAAGGCACGAACCAGCGCTGCGTCGATCTCGATGTCGGACGCGGGCTTGCTGTGATGGAAGACTGGCGCCGCCACGCCGGCGATTCTATCGCACGTGCTAGCGAACGGCCGCAGCGATCGTCGTACGCCGCGGAGCGGGCAACGAGGACGTCGGTGCGAAGTAGCGACGCTCCGCTTCTTCGGGCGTCAGCAGCTCGACGCTCGTGAAGCCTGCGGCGTGCAATACCGCCTGCATCTGCGCCGGTTCGAAGAAACTCAACCACGGCTCACCGGCTTGCGCAGCTCGCTCCGCGATCGCACGCGGCGTATCGCTCGCAGACGCGAAGGTCAGCACGATCTCGCTTCCAGCGGGAAACTCCGCAACCGACTGCAGCACCGCATCTATCGCCGGCCGCGGCAGATACATCGTCACGCCGAGCCAGGAGAAGAACGTGAGTGCAGTCGGCGAGATCGCATGGCGCAGCAGGCCGTCGCGCAACGATTCGCGCTCGAAATCGAGCGTCGCGAAGCCGACGTTCGGCGGCACGGTGAGACCGGCAGCGGCAAGATGCGCGCGCTTCAGCTCCTGCGTGCCCGCGTGATCCACCTCCAGGATGCGCAGGCCACGTGCCCACGGCGGTTGGCGGACAGCAAACGTGTCGAAGCCGGCGCCGAGGACGACATATTGCGTCACGCCTCGCGCGACTGCCGCGGCGAGGCGGTCCTCGGTGAATCGCGACCGCAGCACCATGTGCGCGCGCAGGGCGCGAGCGGCAGGTGTCTGCGCACGTCCGGCGTTCGCCCGGATGCGCTGCGCGGCGCCCGGTCCGAGCACGGTGACGGCGGTCGGATCTTCGAGGACGCGCGGCGGCGTATCCAGCAACTGGTGCGTCGCGCGCATGAAGGCGGTGGCGAGCGCGGTGCGGCTCGCATTCTTCTGCGACATGCGCGCCAGCTTGGGGACATTGAACTGCGCCTGCAAGGCCCCATACTCCGGTCCACCATGCGCCTCAGCCGCCGGTTCCTGACTCTCCTCGCGCTGCTGGCGCTCTGCCACGTGTACATCGGATTGCGCCTGTTGCCGCCGCTGCCCATCGGCGCCGCGGGTCACGCCGTCGGCGTGCTTGCCTTGATCGCATCGTGCCTGCTGATGCCGCTGGCCCTCGTCGCGCGCTCGACGCGCGATCAGGAATGGTCGGACCGGCTCGCCTGGATCGGCCTCACGACGATGGGCTTGTTCTCTTCGATGTTCGTCTTCACGCTGGTGCGGGATGTCGCGCTGCTGATCGCGCGCATGTTCATGCACGCTGCGGAGCTCGTCGCGCTCGAGCGAGTCACCGCAATTGCGACCATCGTCTGCGCGGTGCTGGCCACGCTGATCGGCCTGTTCAACGCACGGCGCCGTGCAGCGGTCGTCGATGTCGAAGTGCCGGTCGCGAATCTGCCGCCGGAGCTGCACGGCTTCTCGATCGCGCAGATCAGCGATGTGCACGTCGGCCCGACGATCAAGCAGAAGTACGTCGATGCGATCGTCGAGGCAGTGAACGGTCTCGATGCCGACGTCGTCGCCGTGACGGGCGACGTGGTCGATGGCAGCGTGCCGCAGCTCGCTGCTCACGTCGCGCCGCTATCGCGGCTGCGCTCGCGACACGGGACGTATTTCGTCACCGGCAATCACGAGTATTACTCGGGCGCGCAGGCGTGGACGGCGGAGTTCCGGCGCATCGGCATGCGTGTGCTGATCAACGAGCACGTGGTGCTCACGCATCGCGAGCAGCAGGTCGTCGTTGCCGGTGTCACGGATTTCAGCGCGCATCACTTCGATCCTCGCCAGCGCAGCGATCCCGCTGCCGCGCTGCGCGGCGCTCCGTCCAGCGCGGCCGTGAAGATCCTGCTCGCGCATCAGCCTCGCTCGGCGGAAGCGGCGGCTGCCGCCGGCTTCGATCTGCAGCTCTCGGGGCACACGCACGGCGGCCAGTTCTGGCCATGGAATCACTTCGTGCGCTTCCAGCAGCCGTTCACTGCGGGACTGAACCGGTTGAAGGACTTGTGGGTCTATACGAGCCGCGGCACGGGGTATTGGGGTCCGCCGAAGCGTTTTGGCGCTCCTTCCGAGATCACGCGTATCCGGCTGGTGCCGGCGGCGTGAAGATTGTTCTCGCCAAGCGCGCCAAGCCCGAGAAGATTCTGACTGAAAGGTTGCTCTCCCTTGGCGCTTCTTCCTTGGCGTTCTTTGCGCCTTGGCGCGAGTCTCTTCTCCTGAATTTCTTCCCCTACCTCTCGATCCGATACTCGATCCCCGCCCGCGTATCGTCCGGCCCGCGCTGAGTCTGCAAGGCCAGCTCGTCGGAGAGCTTGTAGCGCAGCGTGATCACGTCGCCGGGCTCGAACAGGCCGACGCCGTAGCTGAGATATAGCCGCGGCGAGAGGTACTCGCCGACGGTGAGCGCGGCGCCGCCGACCATCTCATCCTCTTTCACCGAAAGCTCATCGACGCCCAGGCGTTTGCCGATGCTCTTTGCGAGCAGGCCGCCGCCTGCGACGCCGATCGAGCGCGCAGCGGTCTGCATCATGCTTGCATCGCTGTCGCCGGCGCCGATCTGGTCGATCGGCTTGCCCGCGACGAGATACGAGAGTGCATTGGCCTGGCTCATCGGCGGGTCGGAGAACACCGTGAGCTCCGGCGTGCGTGCGCTGCCGCGGATGCGCAGGCCTGCAGTCACCGCTTCCGCGCCTTGCTGGTCGTCGATCGTGCGGGTTGCTTCGATGTTGAGACGCGGGTTGTCGAGCGGCGTCCACGCGTACAGCAGCTGGCCGCGCTGGATCGTGAGGTCCTGGCCATACGCCTTGTACTTGCCGGCGACGCGCATCTCGCCCGAGCCGAGCGTCGGCTGCCCGGGGCTCTCGCGCACATCGAGCCGGCCCTGCACGTTCGCTTGCAGGCCGAAGCCCGTCAGATCGACCTTGTCGCCGACGTTGACGGTGATCTCGGCGTATACCGGCGCCTTCTGTGCTTGCGTTTCGCGCGACTGCTCGTCGACGACGATGACGTCGGACGAGGCGGCCTGTGCCTTCTCGCCGCCGCGCGGCAGCTTCTGCAGGTTGATCGTCGCCTCCGGAATCGTGACCTGTCCGGAAACCGACATGCGCTCGGCAGTTCGCACCAGGTTCAGATCGGGCGTGACCAGTACGCGCGCGCCGGGGATATCGGCCGCGAGCACGCGCTCGCCGCCGACGTGCATGTCGATGCGCCCCGAGCGATCAGCCTTGCCGTTGAACGCGAGGCGGCCGTCGCCGGACTGGATGCGGCCATCGACGGTGATTTCTCCGGACGGAGCCGGGCGCGCCTGCAGCTGGCCATCCTTGAGCTTGAGGCCGACTGCAGGAATGTCCGCGGCGAGATCGGCGGCGCTCACCAGCCCGGAGATCTGCGGCGCCTGCACCGTGCCCGCGAGCGCGATATCGGCATCGACCCGGCCGTGCACGTTGGCGAGCTGCGGCGCGAACACGGCGAGCGGAGCGAGGTCGGGAATCTGTCCCCGCACCGTGCCGGCGAGCGGCGTCTGGGCCTGGCCGAGATCGCGGACATTGGCTTCGGCGTGCAGCGTGGCGTTCGGCTCGAGCTGCGTGTCGAACGCGGCGCGCGCGTCCGGACCCGAGAGCGTGGCGGAGATGCGCAGGCCGCGATATCCGAGCAGCTTCTGCGGCGGCTCCTGCGTTTCGTCGCCCGGCACAGCGGCCAGCTGGCGCGAGATGCTGCCCGAGTCGGACTCGATCAGCGCGTCGCCGAACAGCTCGCCTTGCGGCGAGCGCCGGATTTCGCCGTGGCCTTGCAGCGTGCCGTCGAGCTTGATCGGCAGCTCGGACGTGGCTAGCGCGTTGCCGAGCGCGAGCGGCACGTTGGCGAGCGAGTAGCTGGCGCGCACGCCGCCATCCGGTTGCAAGGCGCCGGCCGCGCACAACTCGATGCGGTTGTCGACCAGGCAGGTTTGCGAGATCTCCGCGGCGCCCTTGCCGAGAACGATGTTCGCAGGCTCGCGCAACGCCAGGCGCGCGGCGTCCTTGACGTTGATGACGAGATTCTGCAGCGATCCCGCCCAGCCCTGGTCGGTGCGCGCGCCTTGCAGGTCCAGCTCGAGCGCCAGCGGTTGACCATTCACGCGCAAGCCGAAGCGATGCGCTTGCTGCGTCCCGCCGGCTCGTGCATGCACGCTGTCGAACTCGAAGCCCGCTGCCGTGAGCTTCGTCAGATCGAGCCGCATCGAGCCGTGCGGATTGCGCGGGTCGTCGACGTCGGCCTGCATGTTCAGGGATTCGATGCGCATGCTGGCCGCGTGCAGCTCGCTGCCGCGCGCGTTGCCGTTGACGGAGAGGTCCGGCCACTTGCCGCGGACCACGAACTGCGCCTGCAGCCGGCCGCCCGAATCGGGCACCCAGTCGTTGAGCGATGCGACGTTCAAGGACAGCGTCGCATCGAGATCGTCGTTGCCGCTGCCGCGGCCGCGGAAGCGCAGCTGGCTCTTGCCGGAGTTCAGCGCTGCAGTGCCGGTCGCGACGAATTTCGGCGCGATCGACACATCCGCGTTACCCGAGAGCGGCCGGCCGCGCAGCTCGCCGCGCAGATCGGTCAGCGTCAGCTTGGCCTGCGGTCCCTCCTGCAGCATCTTGCCGCTGCTCGCGAGGTCGAAGCCGAGGCGTCCGCGCCACGCGGCCGCGAACGCACCGGGATCGAAATCCCGCGCGGTGGCGCTCACGTCCCAGCCGAGCTGCGGTTGCAGATCGATCCGTCCATGCATCGCGAGCCGGCCGCCCGCTTGTGAGACGTCCAGCTGCTTGAGGTCGACGCGCTGCGGCGAGCCTTGCACATCGAGCGTGATGTCTGCGATGTGCTCGGCAGGCCCGAGCGCGAGCGTTCCCTGCGCGCTGTAGGCTTCCGCGCTGCCGCGCGCTTTCAGCGTGCCGTGCGTGTGCAGCTCCTGGCCGGCCCATTGCGCCGGGACCACGATATCCTTCCAGTCGGCGGCGACTTTCGCCGTCAGCGGCTCACGCCCGAAATCGAGATCGCCGCCGATGTGGAGCGCGCCCTCGGCGCGGCTGATGCGCAGGATCGTGTCGATCGCGACGTTCTTGTCCTTGCGCGTGAAGCGCAGCGGCTCGATCAGCAGCGGCTCGTCGTCGATGAGCACCTTGCCGGAGATCGCGCCCTCGTCGAGCGAGCCGTGGCCGCTCAGCGAAGCAGCGAGGCTCGTGAGCGACGAATCCGGCAGCAGCTCCGCACGCGGATCGAAGCGCGGCGCTTCCAGCGTGAAGCGCCACGGCCACGTCGCCTTCTGCGTCACCTGTGCCTGCAGCTCCAGGGTCAGCGGCGCGCTCATCTTCAGGACTGCCTTCGCGTCGCTGCCTTGCGTGTATGTCTCCAGCTCGCCGGTATAGAGGCGCTCGCCAGCCTTCCAGCGGAAGCGGCCGCGGCCTTCGCCGCTGTAGATCGCGCGCTGCCGTGCCGTGCCCGAAAACTGGATCTCGCCCTGCGGCGAGCGCACGTCCAGCTTCTTCACGGCGAGCTCGCGCGAGGTCCAGCGGCCGTCGAAGATTGCGCGCGTGAGCTCAACCAGCACTGCGTCGTCGCGCCGCACGCGCGCCGAGTCGACGACCAGCGAGTCGATGGCGACGTCGATCGGCGGCTTCAGGCTGAAAGGTTTCGAGGGCTTCGGCTCGGGCGGCTTCGTCGGCTCGTGCAAGGCAATATCGATGCCGCGCGCCTCGATCGCGCGGATGTGCACCAGCGCGTGCAGCACGTCGGCGAGCACGAGGTCTAGCGAGATGTGTTGCAGGCGCGCGTCGATGCCCGCTTCGGGATCGCGATAGCGAAGATCGCTCACGGTGAGCGGGCCAGCGATTGTCCCGTCGATACCGCCGAGCGCCAGCTTGCCGCCGAGCGCGTCGACCGCGATGCGCGCAATCGAGCGCGCTCCGGCCTGCGTGTTCACGCCCCAGGCAACGAGGCCCGCCACCAGGATCACCACGACGACGAGCGTCAGCCCGAGCCATTTCGCTACGCGCTTCACAGGTCGGGCCCGATCACCAGGTGGATGCGCCAGGAGTGGTCGAAGTCCGAGACGACCGGCCGCGCGATGTCGAGCCGCACCAGCCCGACCGGCGACTTCCAGCGCAGGCCGATGCCCGCGCCGACGTTGACGTCGAACTGCCGGGTGAACGCGTCACCCGCGTCGACGAACACCGCCGCGCCCCACTTCTCCAGGAAGTAGTGCTCGTACTCGGCGCTGCCCACAGTCTCGTACTTGCCGCCGATCACTTCGCCGAGCGCGTTGGTGTCGCCGATCTGCTGGTAATCGAAGCCGCGGATCGAGCGGTCGCCGCCCGCGAAGAAGCGCAGCTCCGGCGGCAGTGCGTCGAAGTTGTCGACCACCATGCCGCCGACGGCGCCGCGCACGATGACGCGGCCGTGCTCGCCGACCTGCTGCAGCCACTTCGCCTCGGCGCGCAGTTGCGCGAGGCTGGTATCGGAGAGCGGCGACTCGGCGGCGAGACGCACGCCGTAGAGCAACGAGTAGCCGCTGAGCGGGAAATACAGGTCGTTGGCTTTCTTGCGCGTCAGCAGGCCTTCGGCGTACAGCAGGCTGGTCGAGTGCTGGCGGTCCGCGATCTCGAAATCGCCGTTGAGATATTGCAACCCGAGCGTGCGCGTGAAGCCTTTCCACCGATCCGTCACCTGCGTCGCCGCGGCGCGCGCCATGCGCGAAGTGCTGGAGTCCGTTTCCTCGTCGCGATAGCCGACACCGAACGTCAGCGTGCGATTGCGCAGCCCGGGCTGCGGGATCACGTACTGCGTGCGGAAATCCTCCAGCCGGGTCGAGTACTGGATGTCCGAGCTGAGCTTGTGGCCGCGCCGGTTGAGCCAGCGCCGCTCGAAGCCGAGCTTGGTGCCCGGCCCGGTGTCGGTGCTGACGTACAGGCTCGCCGTGTACACGGTGCGCTTCGCCGGCACCAGCACGACGTCGACGGGCACGACGGCGTCCTTGACGTGCTCGAAGTCCGGCGTGACTGCGACGGCCGAGAAGTAGTCGGCGTCGACCAGCTTCTGCTGCAGCTCCAGCAGCTTGTCCGCCGAGTAGAACTCGCCCTGGCGCCACGGCGTGTAGCGCTGCAGGAAGTCGTCGGGAAACTGCGCCTCCGAGTAGTGCACTGCGCCGAAGCGGTGCCGCGGGCCGGGCTGCCATTCGAGCTCGATCTCCGCGCTGTTCGCCGCGCGCACGACCTCGACGCGATGCTTGACCATCTCCGCGCGGATGTAGCCCTGGTCCGCGAGCGCGGCGATGATCTCCTGCTTGCTGCGCTCGTAGGCGCCGTGATCGAGACGCTCGCCCTGCCTGGGCTGAAAACGCTCGAGCGCCGCTTTGACCGGCGGAAGCTGCGCGGCCTCGCCGCTGACGATGACACTCTCTTTGCGCACGATTACCGGCTCGCCCGGCGTGATGCGCAGAGTCGCGCGGTATTGCCCCGGCTCCGGCCGCTCCAGCTTGCTGCTCACCTCGGCGCTGTAATAGCCGAAAGGCTCCAGTGCCGTGCGGGCCTGCTCCTCGGCGCGCTCGAACAGGCGCCGCACCTCGACCGCGGAAACGTCGCGGTCCTCGTACTGTCGCAGCTCGATGCTGGCGCGCACCGATTCCAGCACGTCGCCTTCGACGCCCTCGACCGCGACGCTGACGCGTTCGGCGTGCAGGGGCGGAGCCCACCACAGACACACCAGTGCGGCCGGGAGCAAGGATTTCACCGGTGAACGACGCGCTGCCGCGCACCTTGTTCCATCAACGTGCATCGACTTCGGACGCAGCGCTGGAGCGCGCTGCGTGCGTCTGCCGACGCGATTACAGCGTGTGCGGGAACATCGGACAGCGTTACTTGCCGCGCAGCCAGTCCGCCATCTCGACGACGGCGAGCGCCGGATCCCGGCGCAGCTCACGCTCGATCTCCTGGCGGTTGTCGATGCCGGCGACGGCAAGAATCTTCTTGCCCGGATTCTCGGCGGCCGCGCGCCGCACGACGCCGACCCAGTGCTCGATCCAGCGCGCGTTGCCTTCCAGCAGCAGCTCGCCGTGAATCTGCGCATCCAGTGCTTTGCGGCCTGCAAGCGCGAGCGCGGTCGCTTCATCGTGGGCATCCGCAGGCGATCGCCAATGCAGTGCGAGCGCGGCCCACGTCGCCCTGTCGTAGTCGCTGAGCACCCGCGCCTGTTCCGGATTGCTCTTGCCGTAAGCGCGCATGGCCTGCGCGATCGGCTCGACGATCTGCGTGAACAGCGGCTCGTCGGGCTCCGCGGCGTAGACGCGGTAGCCGTGCTCCTTTACCAGCGGGAAGATCACTTGCGGATACTCGACCTTGCTCGTATGCACCTGCTGCTCGCGCACCTCCGTCGGCGTGCAATCGATGACCACGACGTCAGGGTCGATGGCCACGATCACGCGTCGCAATGCTGCGAGGTCATACGCCGCGATCGACTGGTGACGGGAGTAGAGGCTTCCCAGCACGAAGATCCGGGTAGCGGCCGGCGTCGCGTCGGCGGCCGACGCGACGGCTGCGAGCAGTAACGGGAGCAGAACGGGCAGGCGCATGGCGATCTCCGGGCGGTTCGAGTCGCGGCAGAGTGCCCGCTGCGCGGGCGGCGACGGTCGCGGTCGTGTCAGAGCTTCGTCAAAAGTGCGCGCGACGGCTTCAGTCGCGGCGCGCTTGCCGCTACACCTTGCGTCCAGCTCCGGGTTTGGGAGATCGTTTCGCGGATGCCGCTCAAGCATGCACTGGCCCGCCTCGCGACTGCGGCACCCTTCATCCTGCTCGCCGCCAGCGCGCTGTTGACGGTCTTGCTTGCCTGGCGGGCATTCGCGTCGGCTGCTTCGCATCGGCAGCTCGCCGAGCGCGTGCTGCACGACTATGCGGAGCTTGCAGCCACGGAGTTTTCGCGCCGGACGACTGCCTATGTCGGCAACTATGGCGTGGTCGTAGCACTGCGCGCGCTCGCACAGACCACCGCTGTCGGACCGGGATTGCCTTTGCGGCAGGCGCTGCAGGACGCAATGCCGACAGAGTCGCGTCGCGCGATCGAGCTCGTCGGGCCGCTGTTTCGCTTCGATACGGCCGGCGCAGAGTTCGTCAGTGAAGGCGCACACTGGTCCCCGAGCTTGCGCGGAGCATTGCAAGCGGCTGCCGCTCGGCCGCATGCGGGCGGCACTCTCAGCGTGCGCTGGCCGGAGGAGGGCAGCACCCGAGTGTTCGTGCTTGCGCCGCACTCAACGGGCTGGACTGGCTTCGAGCTGTCCTTGCCGGCAGTGAGTGCCTGGCTGTCCGAGTTCATCTCCGCCGACCCCTTGCTGCCGCGAACGCTCGCCGCGATCGGCACGGTCGTTACGGTGCGTGCGCCCGACGGCCGCGCAATCTTCCGTTCGCCGGATCAGGACACTGCGCTTGCGCCCCTCGCGACGCTCGATCTGCGCGGCCAGCCGGCGATCAGCGGGCTCGATGCGTTCACCGTCGAGATTGCGATCGATCCCGCGACGGCGTCGGGCCTCGTCATCGGCGGGCTGCCAGGCTCGCAGACCGCGTTCCTGCTGGGGCTGGCGTTGTTGTCGGCGGCGCTCGCGGCGGCAGCGGCCTTGCAGATCCGTCGTGAGCGGCGTCACGCCGACATGCGGCGCGATTTCGTGACGCGCGCATCGCACGAGCTGCGCACGCCGGTCGCGCGCATCCGGATGTTCACCGAGACGCTGCTGCTCGACCGCGTTCGCTCCGACGACGAGCGTCGCGACACGCTGCAGGCTCTGGATCGCGGCGCTCGCCGGCTGTCGATGCTGATCGACAATGTCTTGCAGCTCGCGGGTTCGCGCGCCGGAGCGCCGCACGTGGAATCAATCGATGCAGCAGCGCTGATCCGCGACATTGCGCGCGAGTTCGAAGTGAGCGTCGGTGCAACTGACGCCATCACAGTTGCCGGTCCGCCGCGACTCGACTGCGCGATCGATGCCGAAGCGCTGCGACAGGTTCTGACGAATCTGCTGGATAACGCGTGGAAGTACGGCGGGTCGCCACCCGCGGTGAGCGTTCAATTCGGCGCAGGCGAGCGCGGCCTGACGATTGCGGTCGAAGACGACGGTCCTGGCGTGCCGGAAGCGGATCGCGAGCGCATCTGGCATCCGTACGTGCGACTCGAGCGTCATCGCACCTCTTCGATCGCGGGCACCGGCATCGGCCTGGCTGTCGTGAAGGACCTGGTGACTCGCAGCGGCGGCTCCTGTCACGTCGAGCGAAGCGCGCGCGGCGCGCGCTTCGTAGTGGTGTTCCCATGAAGCGCATCCTGGTCGCCGAGGACGATCCCGACCTGGCGCTCGGATTGAAGAACAATCTGGAAATCGAGGGCTACGAGGTGCGCGTCGCGCGCGACGGCGACGAGGCACTGGCGCTGGCGCAGCAGTGGCAGCCCGACCTGCTGATCCTGGATCTGGTCATGCCGAAGGTGGATGGCATGCGTGTGCTGCGCGCGCTGCGTGAGCACGACACCCGGATGGCCGTGCTCGTGCTGACAGCACGCGGCGAGGAATCCGACAAAGTGCGTGGCCTGAAACTCGGCGCCGACGACTACGTCACCAAGCCATTCGGATTGCTGGAACTGCTGGCGCGCGTCGAGTCGCTGCTGCGACGTGCAGAGACTGCGCCCGGCCAGGCAGTCGCGAGCTCGCTGGGCTTCGGCGACGTCGAGGTCGATCCCGTTGCGCGTCGCGTGCGCAAAGCCGGCGTCGAAGTCGCGTTGCGACCGAAAGAATACGATCTGCTGATCGAGCTGCTGCGTCATCGCGGCGCAGTGCGCTCCCGGCTCGACCTGATGCAGAGCGTGTGGGGTTATTCGTCGGCTGTGATCACGCGCACGGTCGACACGCACATGTTCGAGCTGCGCCGCAAGCTCGAAGCGGACGCGGCGCATCCGCGTCACATAATGACGGTGCGCGGCATCGGCTATCGCCTCGATTCCTGAGCGGAACCTGACTCGCCGCTGAACGCCGGCATTCACAGCGCATTAAGGCCGGATGCGTTGAGATGGCTGCGACTCTCGCACGTCGCAGGTACCACCATGAGACGCGTCCTGGCCCTGGGTATCGTTGCCTTGTCATCGCTCCTCGCGCAGTCGCCGTCGCGCGCCGCCGAAGGACGCGTGTCGGATCTGCAGGCGCAGCCGCTCGACCCGGCGCGCGTTTCGCAGTATGGCGAAGCTCGCGGCTCGAAATCAGCGACGGCGAAATCAGCGAAGCAGCACGACGGGCGCGCGGCAACCAAGACGTCGCCGCTGAAATCCGTTCGACCGGCCGTCGCTGCGAAGTCCGCGCGCGCGTCCGACTTCTGGTTCTTCGATGCCGGCAGCGTGCTGCTCGCGGATCGCGATGACGACGGGTTCCACCACGAGTTCCGCGTGCGCTTCGACGCCGACGTGATATCCGGCGAGGCAGTCGTGTACGCGCGTCTCTATCTGCGTCGCGCCGGCGATGCCGACTGGCTGCTGTATCACGAGACCGACGACTTCCACATCTTCGCCGACGACGGCGACGACGATTACTTCGTGACCACCTCGCTCGACGACGGCTGGCCGACCGGCGACTACGACGTGCTGATCGACCTGTACGAGTCCGGCTTCAGCGGCATCGTCGCGACGATCGGCCCGTTCGACAGCGGCGCGCTCGCGCTGCTGCCGCTGGAAGAGACGGGGCTGGACCTGCCGATCGAGCTGCCCGGCTACGCGATTCGCGACGTGGCCACGACCTTGCTCATCGACGACGACCGGGACGGGCACTACTCGAAGTTCCGCATCGACTTCGATCCGGACGCGGACTTCGACGGCACGTTCGTCTATGCCGAAGTGTGGGTGCGGCCGCAGGGCGGCGACTGGATCCAGGAGCACGTCTCGGACGACTTCCTGGTGGATGCGAGCGGCGACGCCGACGTGTACAGCTTCACGGCCGACTGGATCAGCGGCTACCCGACCGCCTTCTACGACGTGCAGATCGACCTGCGCGACGCTGACACGGGGGCGCTGGTGGCCTCGGCCGGCAGCGAGTGGCCGGCGCTGGAGCGCCTCCCGCTCGAGGACCAGGCGCGCGATACGCGGGTCAGCCCGCCCACCGGGGGCGGCAGCGGCGGCAGCTCCAGCTCGCACGAGCGGGGCGGTGGGGCGCTGGCGGGCTGGTTCTTGCTGGGCCTGGGATTGCTGCTGGCCTGGGCGCGGCTCAGGCCGACTGGTGCTCGTTAGCCCGACTTCCTCATTCACTGTCGCAATTGTTTCCACTTGCCCCGGCGCCGCCCCCACGGCCCGGGGCGAAGTCGCTGAACCCCTGATCTATTTGCCGGGCTGGCACATGCGTTGCTGCGTCTGCCCGCATGGGCTGTCAGCGCAGCCTGCCGGGAACCGGGGCCCGGAACATAACCAAATTGGGGATCCTAGTGTCAGCTCGTTCCTGCCGCGCGACGCTCATAGCGCTCGCCTTGCTTGCCGTCGTTCCCGCCCGCGCCAACAACGTGGTCGGCGCCTGGGACCCGACGCTCTACACGTGGCCGCTGATCCCGGTGCACGCCGTCATGACGCCCGACATGCGCGTCATGACCTACGGCACCGACGGCATCGCGCGCCAGACCGGCTACTTCATCTATGACATCTGGGACATCAATGCCGGCCTGGAGGGCGGGCACCTGACCCTCGACAACGTCACCGCCACGGACATCTTCTGCGGCTCGCAGGTGGTGTTGCCGCAAGGCGGCAAAGTGTTCCTCGCCGGCGGCGACAACTGGACCGGCACCGGCACGACCAACACCGGCAACAACAACACGACGGTGCTCGACCTTTCGAGCAGCGTGCTGAGCCGCGGCAACAACATGAATCGCGCGCGCTGGTATTCCGGCTCGACCGTGCTGTTGAACGGCGAAGTGCTGATCCAGGGCGGCTCGAGCGGCACCGACCGTCCCGAGGTGCGCGCGCTCGACGGCACGTTCCGCCTGCTGAGCGGCGCCGACACCAGCACGCTCGACTTCATGTATCCGCGCAACTTCATCGCACCCGACGGCCGCGTGTTCGGCTACGACAGCGCGGGTCGCATGTACTACGTGAATCCGACCGGCACCGGCGGCATCACCACGGTCGGCCAGTTCGCCTCTCAGTACCGCGGCAGCGACGCGAGCGCCGCGATGTTCCGTCCCGGCCGCATCCTGCAGTTCGGCGGCAATTCCAACGGCGCGCTGGTGATCGACATCAGCGCGGGCGGCACACCGGTCGTGACGCCGACGCAGTCGATGTCCTCGCAACGCCGGCTGGTCAACGCCGCGATCCTGCCGAACGGCAAGGTGCTGGCGACCGGCGGCAGCGCGGTCAACAACCAGCTCACCGGCGTCAACAACTCGGCCGAGATCTGGGATCCGACCAGCGGCACGTGGACGCGCGGCCCGGACGGCCAGCGCCCGCGTCTGTATCACTCCATGTCGATGCTGCTGCCCGATGCGCGCGTGCTCGTCGGCGGCGGCGGTGCGCCGGGCCCGATGGCCAACCTGAACATGGAGGTCTACCTCCCGCCGTATCTGTACGACGCCACCGGTGCGCGAGCGATGCAGCCGCGCCTGACCTCGGCGCCCGCGGACATCGACATCGGCGAGACCTTCTTCGTCGACTTCACCGATGCCGCTGACATCAGCCGCGTGACGCTGGTCAAGACGGCTTCGGTGACGCACAGCTGGAACATGGAGCAGCGCTTCGTCGAGCTGACGTTCGTGCGCTCCGGCTCGCGCCTGCGCGTGCAGGCGCCGACGCGCGCCGCGGACGCACCGCCGGGATTCTGGATGCTGTTCGCCCTCAACGAGTCCGGTGTGCCTTCGCATGCGCGTCTGCTCAAAGTAAACGTTGCGTCGAACTGGAATCCGGCGATCACGCCGGTGCTCACCAATCCGGGCAACCAGTCGGGCACCTTCGGCGTGTCGACCGGCATTCAGCTGGTCGCGACCGATCCGAACGGCGACGAGCTCGGCTACGGTGCGAGCGGCCTGCCGCCCGGCTTGACGCTCGACGCGCAGACAGGCGCTATCAGCGGCACGCCGACGGCCGTGGGCAACTTCAGCGTCGTCGTCGCAGCGAGCGACGGCGTCAACAGCGCGACGCAGTCGTTCACCTGGACGATCGCCGATCCGGCGCCGCTGCAAGTGCAGCCGCCGGCGCCGCCCGCAGCGATGCTGCTCGGCGGGCAGGCCACGTACACGGCGACCGTGACGAACGGCGAGAACGCGCAGGTCCGCTGGGACTTCGACGACGGCACGCCCGCCACCGACTGGTCCAGCGAAGCCAGCGTGAGCCACACGTTCACGCGTCCGGGCGTGTACTACGTGACGGTCACTGCGATCGACGATCGCGGCGTGCCGGTATCGCAGACGTTCGTGCAGACCGTGCACCTGCCGCTCACCGCGAATCGTCCGACTGCGTCCTCCAGCATTGCGTTCGAGACACGCGCGGCGGGCAATCGCGTGTGGGTCGTCAACGCGGACAACGACACCGCGACGGTGATCAACGCAGTCACCAACGCGAAAGTTGCCGAAGTCGCGGTCGGCACAGCACCGCGCAGCGTCGCGGTCGCGCCCAACGGCAGGATCTGGGTCACGAACAAGCGTGCCGCCACGATCAGCGTCATCGATCCGGGCTCGCTGGCCGTCGTGCAGACGATAGCGTTGCCGCGCGCGGCGCAGCCCTACGGCATCGTGTTCGACCCGACCGGCGTCGCGGCGTACGTCGTGTGCGAGTCGCTGGGCACGGTGATCAAGCTCGATCCTGTCAGCGGCGCAGTGCTCGGTACCGTCAACGTCGGCGCCAATCCGCGTCATCTCTCGATGAGCGCGGACGGCCAGTCGATCTACGTCTCGCGCTTCATCACGCCGCCGCTGCCGGGCGAAAGCACCGGCGTGGTGCAGACTGGCGCGCGCGGCGCGGAAGTCGTGCTGATGTCCACCAGTCCGTTCGCGGCGGTCCGCACGGTCATGCTGGCGCACAGCGATGTGCCGGACTTCGAGACGCAGGGCCGGGGCATTCCGAACTACCTCGGCGCGGCCGCGATCTCGCCCGACGGCACGCAGGCCTGGGTGCCCTCGAAGCAGGACAACATCGCGCGCGGCTCGCTGCGCGACGGTCGCAATCTCGACTTCCAGAACACGGTGCGCGCGGTCAGTTCACGTATCGACATGGCCGCTGGCGTCGAGGACTCGGGCGCGCGCATCGACCACGACAACGCGGGCCTCGCGAGCGCGGTCGCCTACGATCCGCTCGGCGTGTACCTGTTCGTCGCGCTCGAGACCAGCCGCCAGGTCGCGGTGGTCGACGCGCACGGCCGCTGGGAAGTCTTCCGGATCGACGTCGGCCGTGCGCCGCAGGGCCTGGTCGTCGCGCCGGACGGCTCGAAGCTGTTCGTCAACAACTTCATGGACCGCACGGTCGGTATCTACGATCTGCGTCCGCTGCTGCAGAACGGCTCGACCGACGTGCCGCTGTACGCGAACCGCGCCGCGGTGACGACCGAGAAGCTCACGGCAACGGTGCTCAAAGGCAAGCAGCTCTTCTACGACGCACGCGATCCGCGCCTGGCGCGCGACGCGTACATGAGCTGCGCGACCTGCCACAACGACGGCGGCAGTGACGGTCGCGTCTGGGATCTCACCGGCATGGGCGAAGGCCTGCGCAACACGATCAGCCTCAACGGCCGCGCCGGCATGTCGCACGGCTTCCTGCACTGGAGCGCGAACTTCGACGAGGTGCAGGACTTCGAAGGCCAGATCCGCTCGCTCGCGGGCGGCACCGGCCTGATGTCGAACGCAGCGTTCGCGACGCGCACGCAGCCGCTCGGCACTGCGAAGGCCGGCGTCAGCGCCGATCTCGACGCGCTCGCGGCGTATGTCGCGTCGCTCAATACGTTCAGCCAGAGTCCGTATCGCAACGCTAACGGCACGCTGACTACGGCTGCGACGGCGGGTCGCACCGTGTTCCAGAACGCGGGCTGCGGCTCGTGCCACGCCGGCACGAACTTTACGGACAGCGCCAATGCGACGCTCGACAACGTCGGCACGATCAAGTCCACCAGCGGCGGCCGCCTCGGCGGCACGCTGACGGGCATCGACCCGCCGACGCTGCGCGACGTGTGGGCGACTGCGCCGTATCTGCACGACGGCTCCGCAGCGACGCTCGCCGATGCAGTCAGGGCGCACACGGGCATCACGCTGAGTGCGACCGACTTGAGCTCGGTGACGGCGTATCTCCAGCAGATCGGCAGCGAGGAGACTTCCGCGCCGGTGCCGCCGCCTGTGAACGGCGCGGGCCTGATCGGACGCTACTTTGCGAACCAGACCCTGAGCGGCTCGCCGGCGCTGACGCGCACCGAGGTCGTCAACTTCGACTGGGGTGCCAACTCGCCGGGCACCGGGATCCCGAAGGATAAATTCTCGGTCCGCTGGACCGGCGAGGTGAAGGCCTCGGGTGCGGGGGCCTATCGCTTCCGTACGATTTCCGACGACGGTGTGCGGCTGTGGGTGAACGGCGTGCTGCTGGTCGACAACTGGACGGCGCACTCCGCGACGACCAACACCAGCAACACGATCACGCTCGCGGCGAATACGCGCTACACGATCAAGATGGAATACTTCGAGCAGACCGGCAGCGCGGTTGCTAAGCTGCAGTGGAAACTGCCGACCAGCTCGAGCTATGTGTCGATCCCGCGTGAAGCGCAATTCGGTAATTAGTACAGCCGCAGCGTTGCTGATGTGCGCGGCGGCTGCGTTCGCGGCCCCCGCGCCCGAGCGCACGCTGCTGGCGGAGCCGCCGCGCCCGATCGCGGATTTCCAGCTCACCGATCAAGCCGGCAAGGCCGTGCAGCTCGCGAACTTTCGCGGCGCGCCGGTATTGGTGTTCTTCGGCTTCGCGCATTGTTCGACGGCTTGTCCCGCCGCGCTGCAGCAGCTGCGGCAACTCGAGCGCGATTACCGCACCGCGCTCGGCAAGACGCGCATCGTGATCATCAGTGTCGACGGCGAGCGCGACAGCCCCGAGGCCATGCGGGCGTGGCTGCAGCCGCTGTCTGCCAGCTTCATCGGCCTCACCGGAGCCCCGGAGCGCGTCAACACCATCGCCGCGGGATTCACGGCGGCGTTCTACAAGGTGCAGGGACAGAGCGGCGCCGACTATTCCGTCGAGCACAACTCGCAGATCTTCCTGCTCGACGGCAAGGGCCGGCTGCGGGCGACCTTCTTCAACGCGCCGCTCGCCACGATGGCGGAAGTGACTCGCTCGATCGCCGGCGAGCGCTGATGGCCGTCTGCCACGCATCGTCGATCGTCTTCGACGGCCGCGCGCTTTCCTGGTTCGGTCCCGAGGGTGCGACCTGGCGCGCACCGCTGGAGCGTGTGCGGCGCATCCGCGAGATCGTCGATGCATCCGGCGACTGGCTGCTCGCAGTCGACATCGAAGGCGAGGAGGCGTGGCTGCAGTCGCCGGCCAATGCCAACGGCGTGAGCCAGGCTCTCGCGGCGCTCGGCCGAAGCCTGAATGCGAATCTCGATCTGCAGCTGGAACGCGCGACGTCGGGCAGCGCGCGGGTGGTCTGGTCGCGCTGACGCAGATTCCGTTTCGCCGCTAGCCGACGCGCAGCGCCTCGAGCTGCTGCGTCGCGGTGTCCGCAGACCTCAGTCGCTCGTTCAGCGACCGCAAGCGCGACAGCACTTCGGCGGCGGCAAGAGGCGGGCTCACCAGGTAGCCCTGTGCCAGATCGCAACCCAACGCCAGCAGCAGGCGCCAGGCCTCGGCAGTCTCGACACCCTCGGCTACCACCTGCACGCCGAGGTTGTGCCCGAGCTCGACGGTCGATCGCACGATCGCCGCATCGTCCGCACCGGGCCGCAGCTCGGCGACGAAGGATCTGTCGATCTTGATCTCGTCCACCGGCAGGTGCTTGAACTGCGCGAGCGAGGAATAGCCGGTGCCGAAATCGTCGATCGAGAAGCGAAAGCCGTGGCGGCGCAGGCGCTCCATCGTCGCGATCACGGCGCGGGTCTCGCGCATCACCGCGCTCTCGGTGATCTCGAACATGATCCGCGGCGGGCGCACGCCGGAGCTGCGGCTGTGATGCATGATCGAGCGCTCCAGCTCCGGATCGAGCAGATCGAGCGCGGACAGATTGATCGACACGTGCGGCTCGAAACCCTGCGCACGCCACTCCTGCATCTGCCGCAATGCCGTGCGGATGACCCAGTTGGTGAGCAGCGCCACCGTGCCCGCGCGCTCGGCCAGCGGCACGAATTCGCCCGGTGAGATCGGTCCATGCTGCGGGTGGCTCCAGCGCAGCAGCGCCTCCAGGCTGCGGACTTCGTGCGAGCGCATCTCGACCTTCGGCTGGTACACCAGGCTGAGCTCGTCGGCTGCCACCGCCCGGCGCAGATCGCCGAGGATCGCCAGCTGGCGCCGATGCTGCTGGTCCTGGCTCGGATCGTAGACTGCGATCTCCAGGCCCTGCTCCTTGGCATTGAACAGCGCCGTGTCGACTCGTCGCAGCAGCTCCGCGGCCATTTCGCCGTGCGTCGGATAACAGCAGATGCCGATGCGCGCATCGATGTTGATCGGCACTCCATTGCAGATCAGACCCGCCCGCACCGACTGCAGCAGGCGACGCGCGAGATCGCGCGCGGGCTCGACTGCGCAGCTGCGGGAGATGATCATGAACTGGCTGCCGGCGCGCGACACCTGATCCGTTTCGCCGGCGAAGCCCACCAGCCGACGCGCCATCTCGCGCAGCACCGTGTCGCTGACCTCCGCACCGAACGATGCGCGGATCCGGTCCAGGTCGATGAGATCGAGCAACAGCAGGGCGATGTCCTCACGAGCCGCAGTCGCGATCGCTTGCTGCAGATAGTGCGAAGCCGAGAGCCGGTTGGGCAGACCCGTCAGCTCGTCGCGCGTCGCCTGCGTGCGGATGCGCTCCTCGCGCTCGGCGATGTGACGCTGCATCGAGGTGAGCGTCGTCGCGACAGCGGTGAACTCGCTCGATGCCTGCACCGTCACCGCGGTGGTGTAGTCGCCCGACTCGATGCGGCGCGCGGCCTTGACCAGCGTTTCGAGCGGTCTGCTGATCTGTCGCGCCAGTACGTTGGCGAGCGGCACGGCCGTCAGCATCGCAAGCATCGCCACGACGAGGATGATCGTGCGCAGATGCTCCTGCGGCGCCAGCGCATCCGCCAGGGATTCGTGCAGCACGAGACGCAACGAGCCGGCGGCACCGGTCAGCGCGGCGGTCCACACCATGTACGATTCGGAGCCGAGCGCGACGACGATGGGCTCGGCAAGCTCGCCGCCGGTAGCGTGCAGTCGCTCGCTGAGTGCGCTGCGCGCGCTCTCCGGCAGAGTGGCAATCAGCGGCAGGCTTGCCTGCGGATCATAGAAGCCGACCTCGTAGCCGAGCAGCGCCGACAACTTCATCGCGAGCTGCGCGTCCATCGGAAAGCCGATCACCACGGTTGCGATCGCGGCTGGAGCACGCACCGGCGTGCTCACCAGCAGGTAGGGCGTGTCGCCGAGGGTCGCATAGGCAATCTGCGGCGTTTCACCGGCCGCACCGCGCGCCACTGCCGCGATCTCGCGTGCGTAGGCGTCCGCGATGCGCCGTGAGGTTGCAGCGGTGATCGTGCCCTGCAGGTCGACCAGCACGGCGAGGCGCGCATCGACCCGTCCGGCACTGTTCTCCAGCGCCGAGGCGATCGTGTCCGCGTCGGCGAGCGTGACCGCCTCCTTGAAACCGTAGTCGGCCACCAGCACGCGCACGGCCTGCTGGATTTGCTCGGCACGCGAGCGCAGCAGCGCGTCCAGCACCCGCGCGCCCGTGCGCAGATCCTGCTGCGCCTGCTCGCGAGCCTTGCGGCTGGTCTGCGCCACAAGTGTGACGACCGTCACGGCCTGGGCCGCGAGCACCAGGCCGATCAGCAGCGTCAGGATGCGGGTGCGAAAACTGCTCATCGAATGCGCAAAGTGGTGACGCCCGTCAAAGCCGTCCAGCCGGGCCCTTCCATAATGCGCCAAGGGCAGGTCGCGATATGCGACCCAGGTCCGTACTCGATATGTTGGCAGCCAGCCCCCGCGTCGGCGCGCCGCTCAAGGCGCTCGGCACCGTGATGGCGTTCGCAGTCGCGAGCGCCCATGGCGGCGTGCTCAGCGTTTCCGTGCTCGACAGCCGCAACCAGGCAGTGCCCGACGCTGCCGTCACGGTCACGCCGGTCGGCGGGCCGCCGGCCCGAGGGCCGCTCGCACCGGCGGCCGTCATGGACCAGGTCGGCAAGGCGTTCGTGCCGGGCGTGCTCGTGGTGCAGACCGGCACCGCGGTCATCTTTCCCAACAGCGATACGGTCGCACACCAGGTGTACTCGTTCTCGCCGGCCAAGCGCTTCGAGCTGGGACTGTATCGCGGGCATCCGTACGAGCCGGTGGTGTTCGATCGCCCCGGGATCGTGGTTCTCGGCTGCAACATCCACGACAACATGGTCGGCTACATCTTCGTCACGGATGCGCCGTACTTCGGCAAGTCCGATCGACAGGGTGCGTGGCACAGCGAGGCGCTTCCCGCCGCCGAGTACGAAGTGGCGGTCTGGAGCCCGCGCCTGCCAGGGACGACGGACGCTACGCGCACACGTGTGAATCTCGCGGACGCGCCGCTGGCGATCGCGCTGCACTTGCCGGAACCGCTGCGAGCGGCGGTTACGCAGGAGCGCGCGCCGCGAGGGCGCTACTGACGGCACGCCGCATGCGAATCGCCATCATCGCCCTGCTGATCTGCGGCACGACTGCCGCGGCAGCGGACATGTCGGGCATCGAAGCGGAAGGATTCGTGGACCTGCGTGCGCTGGCAGTGGATTCCCCATTGCCGTCCTTCGTGCACGGCGGGCTCGGCCTGCTGCCGTTCGACGACGAGCACGAAGGCGTGCAATCGGGACGCTTCGTCCTCGACGCGCGCGGTCCGCTGAGCGAGACGCTGCGCGCGCAGCTCACGGCAATCGCGACGCTCGACCGGGACGAACAGAATCCCGTCGACGTGACGGAGGCGTTCGTCGAATGGCGGCCGTACCCACGGTCGCACTGGCGCTGGCGCGCAAGGGTCGGTGCGTTCTATCCGCCGGTATCGCTCGAGAATCGCGGCGTCGGCTGGCAGAGCATCTACAGCCTCAGCCCGTCGGCCATCAACACGTGGATCGGCGAAGAAGTGCGCTCGGTCGGCCTGGAAGTAACGGGCACCAGCGTCGGCGCGACGCTCGGCCGCGATTTGGACCTCGGCGCAGTCGCCGGCGTGTACGGCTGGAGCGATCCGATGGGCGCGATGCTCCTGCAGCGCGGCTGGTCGCTGCACGATCGCGCCACGCCGCTGTTCGGCGGGATGCGCCGCCCGTTCCGGATGAGCGACCACGATCGCTACATCGCCGGCAGCGACGAGATCGATGGCCGGCCCGGCTACTACGGCGGCCTGGAAGCGAAGTGGCGCGGCCGGCACGTGCTGCGCGTCCTGCACTACGACAACCGCGGCGATCCTGCGCAGCAAGGCTATGCCGACGATGCATGGAATGATCGTTTCGACGCCGTCGGCGCCCGCGTTGCATTCCTGTCCGGCCTGACGCTCATGGCGCAGGCGATGCAGGGCGACACCGCAGTGGGTCCCAGCGCGGACGGTCGCGGCATGCTGATCGCCGATTATCGGGCCTGGTTCCTGCTCGGCAGCTACGCCACGGCCAGGCACCGCATGACGATTCGCCACGATCGCATGCACGTCGCGTCGACGCGCGGCGCGGAGTTCTTCGACAGCGAACAGCGTGCGCACGCCTGGACAGCCGCATACTTCTACGAGTACGACGATCACTGGCTCGCGGCGGCGGAATGGCTGCGCATCAGCGGCTCGCTGCAACAGCGCGAGCTCATCGGCCTGCCTGCCGCGGCGACGGAGCAGCAGCTGCAGCTCGTCCTGCGCTATTCCTTCTAAGGCTCGCCGAACAGCGAGTACATGTCGAACTGGCGGCTGTCGCCGATCACCTGCTCGAAATCCAGCCCGAGCGTTTCCAGCACCGGCTCGGCGACCGGCCTGACCTGCTTCACGACATAGTGCTCGCGATCGAGCGGATGCTCGACGTTGTCGACCGGCTCGGGACCTGCCGTCGTGATCAGGTAGCTGACGAGGCGTCCCGGCGCCTGCGTCGACTTGCGTGCCGCGGCCACGTGCGGCGGCGTCGTGGCAGTGTAGTCCTCGGTGTCCTTGCGCAGGTTCTTGCGATACACGAGATCGGCGTCCAGCTCGCCGCTGCGCACGCGCCGCACGATGTCGGCGAGATAGACGTCGACTGCCTGGTCGGTGAACAAGCGGTGATACAGCTCCCGCTGCACCTGCTTGGCGAGCGCGGTCCAGTCGCGACGCACGACTTCCATCCCGACGAACTCTACGGCATCGAGGTTCGAGCCATGACGCAGGCCTGCATAACGCTTGCTTGCACCGCGCGTACTGTGACGCGCGCGCGGCAGGAACAACTTCAGGTACAGCTTCTCGAATTTCAGCTCGAGCTTGCTCGCTACGCGCCAGCGCTGCTCGATGAACGCCGCCAGCTCCTTGCTCAGCGCCGCAGCCAGCTCGGTCCCGCGCTGCGCGGCGGGCTCGGGATCGTCGGAGCCGGAATGCACGAACAGGCTGTCGGTATCGCCGTAGAGAACCTGGAAGCCGGCCGCTTCGAACCAGCTCTTCGACCACAGCAGCAGCTCCTTGCCCATGCCGGTGATCGAGTTCGCGAGCGCCGCGTTCGAGAAGCGGCACGCCGGCGTGCCGAGCACGCCGTAGAACGAGTTCATCAAAATCTTGATCGCTTGCGACGCGACGGCGTCGCCGGCGCGCTTCGCGGCCTCGCGCCGCGGAAACAGCTCGTCGAGCATGCGCGGCAGGATCGCCGGCGAGCGGCGGAACGCGCCGCCGGGCGTTTCGATCAGATCCGCGCCGGGCCGGGGCGTTGCGACGTAGGACAAGGGATCGATGTTGAACGTGCGGATGATGCTCGGATACAGGCTCTTGAAGTCGAACACCCACACGTTGCGGTGCATGCCGGTGAGCGGCTCGAGCACGTGACCGCCTTGCTGCGCGGCGTGCACGCGCGAGTCGCTGGAGCGCACGCTCGGCGCGACGATCTTCAGGCGCTCCAGCTCGCTCAGATACAGAAAATCGAATGAAGCGATGCTGGCGGCGACGCGATCGGGCGTCATGCCGGTGAGCTTGCTGCGGGCAAACGCCAGCTGCACGACGTTGAGCTTCTCCACGATCTGGTAGGCGAGCCGCGCGTCGGTGCGCGCGTACAGCGCGAATGCGGGCAGGTCGTGCCGATAATTGTGCACGATCTCCGCGACGCGATCGCGCACGTCGCCGGCGACGGCCTTGCCTTCGCCGAGCACTTCGCGCGCCACGGCATCGAGCGAGTAGTCGTCCATGCGGATGAATGCGCCGCGCAGCAGGTCGATGCCGTCGAGGGCGAGGCGCCCGGAAATCGACGCCTGGCCGCTGCCGAAGTAGCCCTCGGGCTTGCGCAGGCGCAGCGGCGTCGTGTCGCGACCGAGCTGCAGCGGATGGCGCAGGCGCAGCGCGATCTTCTGCAGCACCGTCAGGTCGAAGTCGATCGTGTTCCAGCCGGTGAGCACGTCGGCGTCGAAGTCGCGGACGCGGTCGCAGAAGGCGTCGAGCGCCGCGTACTCGCTGACGCAGCGCGTGGCCTTGTCGGGCATCGGTCGCTGGCCGCTGTCGACGATCAATACCTCGTCGAGACCCGGGGCGAACATCGAGATCGCGAGCAGGCGCTCGCCCTTCGGATCCGTTTCGATGTCGAACGACAGCACGCGCGGCATGACCGTGACATCTGCGGGACGCAGCACGGGATTGTCGAAGATCCATGTCACGCCCTTGCCGGCGGTCGCCGCACCTTCGATCTCGCAACCGCCCTTGATGCCGCGCTCGATCAGATAGCGCACCGCGAAGCGCACGTCGGCCTCGAACGTATCGATTCCCGCAGCATGCAGGCGATCGCGCAGGGCGGGCACGTCCGGCGGCGCTTCGACTTCGACTCGCGCAACGGGCTCGCCGGCGAACGTGCGGCTGTCGACGGGCCTCGGTTGCGGCACGCGAATGGCGCGCGCGCGTTCCGCGTCGGCGGCACGCACGTAAAAATGCGGCCGCTGGCGATCGTCGCGAATCAGGAACGTGCCGCCGTCTTCGAGCCGGCCGTATAGATGAATGACGGGGACGCGCTCGCCGTCCGGCCGGGTCGTCACCCGGTAGCTCGCCTGCAGAATGAAGCCGCGCGTCTTGATCACCCGCGCATTGTGCCACTACGGGCTCAATACACGATGTTGATGGCGGCTACGGGTGTCACGCTGGCGCTCGTGTTGCGTCCGGCAGCGAACCAGCGCGCCCCGACGATCACGCCGACGCGGCTGGTGAAGTTGTACTCGATCGCCGGAGCGACTCCAAAGCGCCAAGCGGAGCCGGATTCCGCACGAAACGGCACGCGCTCGGCCTCGCCGTCGACGGTGACCAGGTCGGTCCCGCGAATGAGCGTGCTGGAGTCATGCTGATAGATCAGATCGAGCGCAAGCACCCAATTGCGCGTAACGCTGTATTCCCACGCCGAGTACACGCTGAAGACGTCGCCGGGCCGCGCGTGACCGCGAAAGCCCTGCTGAGTGCCGTAGACGCTCGCGTCGGCGACATCGACGCTGTCGGAGATCGCGTACCCGATGTTGAATCGCGTACGCACGATGCGCCCGTTCGGCATCCACAAGTAGTACTGGGAATGCAGTGCGAGCGACGTGGTGTACGCGCCGGCACCCTGGCCGTCGCCGAGGCGCGTGCCGAGGCGATCGTACTTTCCCGTGGGCAGCGTCTGCTGCAGCACCAGCGACGAGGTCGGCACACGGCCGCCTTCGCGGAACTGCGAGAGCCGGAACTGCCCCTGCAGCGTCACGTCGCCGACGCCGATGCCGGAGCTGTCCGGACCGTTTGCGCGATCGCTGAAGCCAAACGTCGGGATCACGCCGGCGGTGAAACTGTCGGTGATCCCGACGAGGATGTAGGTGAGCGAGCCGTAGGTGTGCGTCGTGTCGGTCGCGCGATAGTTGCCCTCGCGATCGAAGCGGCCGCGTGTCGTCACGTCGTACACGTAGGGCTCGACCAGGACACGGCCGGGCGGCAGCGTCGCTGCGCCGGCCGCGACGATCGGCCCCGTCCACCAGGCGTCATCGAGCGACTGCCGGTCCAGCGCAGGTGTTGCCGAGTCATCGGCGGCGGCGATGCCCGTCGAGAGAGTCAGCGCGACCAGCGCGCCGTGCGCGATCCCGCGCAGCTGCGAAAGCTTCAACATATCCTGAGGCTCGTTCGGAAAAACTGGATGGCGACCGTCGCGAGCGATATTGGACAGCCCGGCACGATCGGACATCCCGTTTATTGCTGTCGAATGCGCGCGCAGGTTACTGGCCGGCGCGGCGTCCGGCAATGCACAGTGTTGCTGAAGAACGCAGCGAAACTGCGCTCGCGGCTACTTCATCAGCACCAGCTCTTCGGCCATGGTCGGATGGATCGCGACGCATTCGTCGAGCTGCGACTTGCGCAAGCCCGCTTTGACGGCCACCGCGACCATCTGCAGGATCTCCGGCGCATCGGGGCCGACCATGTGCGCGCCGACGACGCGATCGGTGGTCTCGTCGACGACCAGCTTGAACAGCGCGCGCTCGTTGCGATTCGCGAGCACGTGCTTCATCGGGCGGAAGTCGGAGGTGTAGATCTTGACCGAGCCGAGCTCGTTGCGCGCCTGCGCCTCGGTCATGCCGACGCCGGCGAGCGGGGGATGGCTGAACACTGCGGAGGGAATGCAGCCGTAGTCGACCTTGCTCGGCTTGTTGCCGAAGACCGTCTCGGCGAACGCCTGGCCCTCGCGGATCGCGACCGGCGTCAGCTGCACGCGGTTGGTCACGTCGCCGACCGCGTAGATCGAAGGGCAGGTCGAGCGGCTGTACTCGTCGACGCGCACCGCGCCGTTGGCGTCGAGCTCGACGCCCGCGCTGCCGAGACCGAGATTGTCGGTGTTCGGCACGCGGCCGACCGCGCACATCAGCGCCTCGCATTCCACGGCAAGGCCGCCGCCGAGCCGCACGGTCAGCACGCCGTCCGCGCCGCGCTCGATGCGCTCCATCGGCGCATTGAAGAGGAACTGAATGCCCTTGGTCATCGAGATCGAGAGCAGGCGGTCGCGGATCTGCGCGTCATAGCCGCGCAGGATCTGGTCGGAGCGGTTCACCAGCGTCACGCGCGAGCCGAGCTCGTTGAAGATGCCGGCGAACTCGTTGGCGATGTAACCGCCGCCGGCGATCAGGACCCGCGCCGGCAGCCGCTCGAGGTGAAACGCCTCGTTCGAGGTGATCGCGTGCTCGATGCCTGGTACCGGCGGTAGCTGCGGCCGCGCGCCGGTCGCGATCAGGATGAATCTGGCAGTGAGCTCGCGGTTGCCGATGCGCACGCCGTTCGGCCCCGTGACGACGGCGCGACCGTCGAAGATCTCGACGTTGTGAGTGCGCAGCGTCTGCGTGTAGATGCCGCTGAGGCGCTCGACTTCGGCGAGCACGTTGTCGCGCAGCGTCGGCCAGTCGAAGCTGGCTTCGCCGACCTGCCAGCCGAAGCGACGCGCGTCGTCGAGATCCTCCGCGAAATGCGCGCCGTAGACGAGCAGCTTCTTCGGCACGCAGCCGCGCACCACGCAGGTGCCGCCGACGCGGTACTGCTCGGCGATCGCCACCTTGGCGCCGTGACCGGACGCGATGCGCGCCGCGCGCACGCCGCCGGATCCCGCGCCGATGACCAGCAGGTCATAGTCGAATCGTGTACTCATGCGCCGACCTTTAGCCCAAATGCTTACACTCGGTCAACCGCAAGCCCGATCAAGTGCGCGCGCGCTGCCTGGCGCACAGTGTCGCCGTGCCCTGTGAGATCCGTATGAACCCAGTCGACAAAGCTCTGTGGTACGTCGAAAGCCACTTCGCCGGCGAGATCACGCTGGATGAGATCGCCCGCGTCGCGGGCGTGTCGCGCTATCACGTATCGCGCAGCTTCGGCGAGGCGATCGGCCGGCCGATCACCAGCTACGTGCGCGGCCGCCGCCTCAGCGAAGCGGCCAAGGCGCTCGCCGCCGGTGCCGAAGACATCCTGGCGGTCGCGCTCGACGCCGGCTACGGATCGCACGAGGCATTCACGCGGGCGTTCCGCGAGCAGTTCGGGCTGACGCCCGAAAGCGTGCGCGCGCAACGCCATCTGGACAATCTCGACCTGGTGGAGGCGGTGGCGATGAATCACGCGATCCTTGCAGAGCTGGAAGAGCCGCGCTTCGAGAGCCGCGCTGCGTTTCTCGTCGCGGGCCTGAGTGCGCGCTATGACTACGAGACTTGCGGCGGCGGTATTCCTGCGCAGTGGCAGCGCTTCGCGCCGCACCTCGGCAATGTGCCGGGACAGAGCGGCGATGTCGCATATGGCTTGCGCTACAACAGCGACGACAGCGGCCTGGACTACATGTGCGGCGTGGAAGTCGGCGACTTCTCGCGGCTGCCGCCCGAATTCAGTCGCGTGCGCGTGCCGGCAAATCGCTACGCCGTGTTCGTGCATCGCGGCCACATCTCCGCGATCCGCAGCACCTGGTACACGATCTGGAACACGGGGCTGCCGAAGTCGGGGCACGAGCTCGCGGACGCGCCGGACTTCGAGCGGTACGACGGGCGGTTCGATGCGCGAACCGGCAGTGGCGAGGTGGAGATCTGGGTGCCGTTGAGGTGAGAGTCAGTGTGGGTCAGACTTCAGTCTGACATTCCGCGACCGTCGATCCACGTCTCCACGACATTCAGCTGCGCATCCAGCAGCGCCAGGTTGGCGCGCTGGCCCGGCACGATGCGGCCGAGCTCGTGATCCAGGCGCAGGAACTCGGCCGGGTAGCGGCTCGCCATGCGCACGCTCTGCGCGAGATCGACGCCGAGCATCGCGACGGCGTTGCGCACGGCGCTCGCCATGTCGATGTCCGAGCCGGCGAGCCGGCCGTGCTCGTCGACGCACATGTTGTCGGCCACTGAGATCGGCCGGCCCTGCAGCTTGAACGATTTGTTCGGCGCGCCGACGCTCGGCATCGCATCCGTCACCAGCATGAAGCGATCCGGCCGCTTGCTGCGCAGGGCGATGCGCAGCACGACCGGGTCGACGTGGTGACCGTCGACGATGATGCCGCACCAGCTGTCCGGGTCGTCGAGCGCAGCGCCGACCGCGCCGGGCTCACGTCCGGTCAGCTGCGACATCGCGTTGAACAGGTGGGTGAAGCCGGTGAGGCCCTGCGACAGCGCGTCCTTGATCTCGTCGTACGTGCCGTTGGTATGACCTGCGGAAATGATCACGCCCGCGTCGGCGAGCTTGCGGATGATCTGCGGGCTGGTGCGCTCGGGCGCGAGCGTGACCAGCGTGCGTCCGCCGTTCAGCGAGGTGAGCAGGCCGAGCGCATCCTCGTCGAGCCAGCGCAGCTTGGTGCCGTCGTGCACGCCCTTGCGCTCCTCGTTGAGGAACGGCCCTTCGATGTGGATGCCGAGCACGCCGGGGACGCCGATCTCGATCGCAGTCTGCACTGCGCGCACTGCCTTGACCACGATCTCCAGGTCGTCGCTGATGAGGGTCGGCAGAAAACCCGTAGTGCCGTAGCGGCGATGCGCGCGGCCGATTTCCACGATCGAATCGACGCTGGCGTCGTCGTTGAACAGCACGCCGCCGCCGCCGTTGACCTGCGTGTCGACGAAGCCCGGCACCAGTCGCTTGCCGCCGAGATCGTAGATCGTCTGCTGCGCGCCGCGGGTTGCGCGACCGGCCTGCCACTGGTCGTGACCGAGCACCGCTTCGATGCGCCCGCCGGCGAGCACGACGACGAGGCCTTCCGCGAAGCCCGCGTCGGTCAGCACCTGCCCATTGGTCAACGCGAGGCTCATCACAACGTCTCGGTTACCTTGCGCAGGTGTGGCGGTGTGTCCGGATCGAAGCCGCGCGCGAGCGCCAGCTCGTTCGCGAGGCGATAGAAGCTCTGCACCATCAGCATCGGCTCGATCGCCGGATCGGCTGCGATCGTCGGCATCGACCGGGCACGCTCATGCTCTATGCCGGCAAGCAGCACTTCAGCGCCCCGGCCGATGAAATCGTCGGCGAGCGCCGCGATGCCGGCGCGGCTCTCGTCGTTCTGCGACAGCATCAGCACTGGAAATCCCGGCCGCACCAGCGCCATCGGCCCGTGCTTCACTTCCGCGGCGCTGAACGCTTCGGCATGCAGGCCGCAGGTTTCTTTCAGCTTGAGCGCGGCTTCCTGCGCAATTCCCAGCCCGAAGCCGCGTCCGACGACATACATGCTGGCCGCGCGTTGCAGGACCGGCAGCGCGGCGCGCCACTCGAGCTGCCATGCTCGTTCCAGTTGATCAGGCGAACGCAGCACTGCGTCGAGCAGCGCCTGGTCGGCAGTCCAGCTCGCGACCAGATGCAGGATCGCGCTCAGCGACGCGATGTACGACTTCGTCGCGGCGACGCTCGTCTCGACGCCCGCACTGAGCGGTACCACGTGATCCGCGAGCGCGGCGAGCGGCGAGTCCGCAGCGTTGCAGAGCGCGACGACGAGCGCGCCGCAGCGCTTGGCGTTTTCCGTCGAAGCGAGCAGGTCCGGGCTCTTGCCGGATTGCGAGATCACGAGGAACAGCACGCCGCGCAGATCCGGTTGCGCTTCATACAGCGAGGCGAGCGACGGCGCGGCGGAGGAGGTGAGGACCTTCGCGCGCGATTCGATCAGATACTTCGCGAAAGTCGCGGCATTGTCGGAGCTGCCGCGCGCGCACGTCACGACGGCATGCGGCTTCATGTCTCGCAGCAGCGCACCGAGCCGCGCGACGCGCTCGGCATTTGCCTGGAGCTGCGTATGGACGGCACTCGGAGCCTGCGCCGCTTCGCGAAACATGCGGCTCGGTGCACTCATGAGGCGGTGGCGCTCAGCTCGGCGACGAAGTCATAGATGTCGCCGCGGTAGTACGACTGCGAGAACTCCACCGCGCGGCCGTCCTTGAGGAAGCCCAGGCGCTCCACCAGCAGCCCCGCATCCTTCTCCTGCGCCTTGAGGAGCTTCGCCTGTTCGGCGGTGAACAGCACGGCGCGCAATCGCTGTAGCGCGCGCACCGGGCGATTGCCCGTGCGCTCGAGCGCTTCGTACAGCGAAGACTCGACCGCCTCGATCGACGGCAAGCAGAACGCGAGCACGGTCGCGTATTCCAGCGCCATCGGCACTTCGTCGGCGTAGCGGATACGGTTGAAGCGATACACCGGCGTGCCGGGGCTCGAGCGCAGCGGCAGCGATTCTTCCGGCGTCACCGTTCCTGCTGCGCGATTCAGCCACACGCTGCGCGGCTTGCGCCCGCGCGCGCGCATGTCTTCCGAGAACGAGGTGAGCTTCGAGAAATTCTTTTCGACGCGGTTGCTGACGAAGGTGCCGGAGCCCTGCCGGCGCACCAGCAGGCCCTCTTCGACCAGCACGTCGATGGCTTTGCGCACTGTGATGCGCGACACCGCGAGCTCTTCGGCGAGATCGCGCTCGGGCGGCAGCGCGTCGTCCGGTCCGAGGATGCGATTTTCGATGGCTTCGCGCAGGCGGCGCTGCAATTGCTGGTAGAGCGGCAGCGTGTGCTCGTCGTCGAGCGGCCGCAAATACTGGGACAGTGATGCCAAACCTGCTCTCCTGTGTCGTGGGTCAGGCTTCAGCCTGACGTTCTTGTCCGGCTGAAGCCGGACCCACATGTGGCGCTCAAGATGCCACCGTAATATTACCAATGCAATACCAATGCAGCCCACGAATGGCTTTGGAGGATCTTTAATCGATTATTTTTGCAGCGAAAATACGAATCACGAAGAAATGGTATGCAAGAGGCTTGGCTTTTCGCGATGACTGGTACTATATTGGCCCCATATTGGTCTGATCACACAAGGACACGACACGAGGGGTATGGGGCTTATGAGCACACAGAGATCGACCTTACTCGCGGCTGCGGTCACGCTGGCATTGTCCGGGCAGGCGCCTCCCGCGCTGGCGGCGCAATCGACCGGCGAGCAAATCGAGGAGATCATCGTCACCGGCATTCGCGGCAGTCTGCGCGAATCGCTCGAGACGAAGCGTGAGGCCAGTGCCGTCGTCGAAGCGCTGAGCGCCGAGGACCTGGGCGCGTTTCCGAACACCAACGTCGCCGAGGCGATGACGCAGGTTCCCGGCGTCGCGATCGACCGCCGCTTCGGCCAGGGCGAGCGCGTCAGCATCGACGGCACCGATCCGAGCCTCAACCTGACCTTCCTCGACGGCCATCCGGTGGCGCAGTCGATCTGGCTGTTCGGCGAGCAGCCGAACCGCGGCTTCGACCAGACGCAGATCGCCTCCGAGATCATCGGCCGCATCGAGATCTACAAGTCGCCCGAAGCGCGCCTGCCCGAAGGCAGCCTGGGCGGCACGGTGCTCATGCACACGCGCAAGCCGCTCGAGCTGGACGCCAACACCGTGAGCATCAGCGGCGGCCTCAACTACAACGAGCAGGCGGAGGACGAGAAGCCGAGCGTCTCCGGCCTGTACAGCTGGAAGAACTCCGCCGAGACGTGGGGCGTCACCGTCGCCGCGCAGCACTACGAGGAGCAGGTCGACCGCCAGGGATCGGAGATCTTCGGCTACGTGCCGGCGTCCACGTTCACGAACGTGACCGGCGTGAGCCCGACGGCGAAGGTGCCGAACTTCATCAACGCCGCGTGGTTCCAGCAGGACCGCGAGCGCGACAGCCTCGCCGTCAACCTGCAGCTGAAGCCGAACGATCAGCTGGAGCTGAACCTGAGCGGCCTGTACATCAAGGAAGACTTCGCCAACTACAACCAGTCGATGTACAACTTCCTCTCGCTGCGCGCCGACGAGGTCGACTCGCTGACCGGCAGCGGCGGCATCATCACCGGCGGTCACTCGGGACCGGACAGCGTGGTGTTCTACGACAACAACGTGCGCGCTTCCAAGCCGACGACCAAGGGCCTCGACCTGCAGGCCGCCTGGTATGGCGAGGGCTGGAAGCTGTCGGGCCAGGTCGGCCAGAGCAAGGCCGACAACGACCTGAAGCAGTGGTTCATCGAGCCCGCGTTCACCGGCGGCTTCAGCTGGGACATCAAGCGCGGCATCACGTTCGACGATCCGGCCGCGGCGCGCGATCCGTCGAACTGGGTCGCCGAAGGCTTCTTCGGCAACCACGGCATCTTCAACACGGAAGCCAAGGACACCTACGGCCAGGCCGATTTCAGCATGGATCTGAACGCCGGCATGCTCAACGAGCTGGTGGTCGGCGTGCGCCGTCACAAGCACGAAGAGGACTTCACGCTCAACGTCTACGGCATTCCGCCGGTCGGCGACCTGTCCGAGGTCGGCACGATCGGCTTCACGGACATCCAGGGCTTCGCGCCGGATCAGAGCCGGCACATCTATGCGGGCCGCAACAACGTGCGCAACTGGGTCATCGCGGCGCCGCCGAATTTCGCCAATCCGGACGCGGCGAGCTTCCTCAACAACACGTTCCACGTCGAGCAGACCAACACGGCGGCGTATGGCCAGTTGAATTTCGGCAAGGGCGAGCGGCTGCACGGCAACTTCGGCGTGCGCTACGTCAAGGCCGAGATCGAAAGCACGGCCTTCGACCTGGGGAGCGACGTGCCGGTGCTGCCGGCGCGCCCGGAATGGCTGGTGACGCAGAAGAACGACAACAATTACGTGCTGCCCTCGCTCAACCTGGCGTTCGACGCCACCGACCAGGTCGTGCTGCGCTTCGCCGCTGCGAAGGTCGTGGCCTGGGCGCCGTACAACCAGATGGCGCCGAACACGTTCCTCAACGACACCACGCTCACCGGCTCGGGCGGCAACGCCAACATCGGCCCGTACGAGTCGACCAACTACAACGTCTCGGCCGAATGGTATTTCGCGGCCGAGTCGGTGCTGGCGGCCTCGGTGTTCTACAAGGACATCAAGAACTTCATCGAGAACGAGGCCGGCATCGAGCGGCAGTTCAACTCGATCAGCGACGATGCCGATCCGACCGCGTTCCAGAACCTGGTCGCGACCGGCGCGTGCACCAACGACGGCTTCTGCAACTACAGCATCCTGCGCCCGCGCAACGCCGGCAACGGCGAGATCAAAGGCCTGAACCTGAGCTATCAGCAGCCGTTCGGTCAGACGGGCTTCGGCGTCATCGCCAACTACACGTTCGCGGACGGCGAGACTGCGGCCGGCAACGACCTGCCGTTCCAGAGCGAGAACCAGTACAACATCAGCCCGTACTACGAGCGCGATCCGTTCAGTGCGCGCGTGACTTACGGCTGGCGCAGCGAGTACCTCGCTGGCGGCTTCGTGGCCGGCGCGCCGCCGGTGAGCGTGGACGCGTACGCGGATCTCGGCCTGAGCCTCGGCTGGAAGTTCAACGAGATGGTGCAGCTGAACTTCGACGCGCAGAACCTGCTGGACGAGGAGTACTTCCAGTACTTCGGCGAGAAGAGCCAGCCGGCCAATCGCTACAAGACGGGACGTCGCTTCCAGGCTTCGGTCCAGCTGAAGTTCTGATCACGTCCGGCTCGTGCGCTCACTGTCGCTCGGCGTTCTATGCGTGTTGCTGGCCGGATGCGCGAAGGACGAGGCACTGCAGCCGCAGGCCGGACGCGAGGTGTCGGTCATCCCGGCGCCCGCGCAGGTGGTCGCGCAGCGCGGCGCGTTCGAGCTGAGCGCCGCGACGCCAGTGCACTACGCGGCCGGCTCGCCAGGCGAGCCGGTCGCGAAGTACTTCGTCGACCTGCTGCAGCGGACGCGTGGTCTGGCGTTGTCGGCGACGGCGGGTGATGCCGCCGGGCGGGCGATCACATTTTCGCTTCAGGCTGGCGAGGGCTCGCAGGGCGGAGAAGAGGCGTATTCGCTGCTGGTGTCCCCCGGGCGAATCGTCGTTTCCGCGCGCGACCCTCGCGGCCTGTTTTACGGCGCCGTAACACTGTGGCAGCTCGCGTCGGCGTCGTCGAGCATTCCCGCGCTGGAGATCCACGACGCGCCGCGCTTGCGCTGGCGCGGCCTGATGCTCGATTCCGCGCGTCACTATCAATCGCAGCAGTTCATCGAGCGTCTCATCGACACGATGGCGCTGCACAAGCTCAACGTGCTGCATTGGCACCTGACCGACGACCAGGCGTGGCGCATCGAGATCAGGAAGTATCCGCAGCTGACGCAGGTCGGTGCGTGGCGCGTGCCGGCGGGGCCAGCGGCAGCTGCTGACATCGATCCCTCGACCGGCCGGCCGCGCCTCTACGGCGGCTTCTACACGCAGGAGCAGGTACGGCAGATCGTTGCTTACGCAGCTGCGCGGCACATCACCATCGTGCCGGAGATCGAGATGCCGGGGCACGCAAGCGCGGCGATTGCTGCGTATCCGCAGCTCGGCGTCACCGGCCGGCCCGCTGCCGTGCCGGCGGACTGGGGCGTGTATCAGAACCTGTTCAACGTCGAGGAGTCGACGTTCGCATTCCTCGAGGACGTCCTCGGCGAAGTACTGGAGCTGTTTCCGGGCGAGTACATCCATGTCGGCGGCGATGAAGCAGTCAAGAGCCAGTGGCAGGCGTCCGCACGTGTGCAGAGCAGGATGCGCGAGCTCGGCGTCGAGGATGAGCACGCGCTGCAGAGCTACTTCATCCAGCGGATGGAGAAGTACCTGAACGCGCACGGCCGGCGCCTGATCGGCTGGGACGAAATCCTTGAAGGCGGCCTCGCGCCGAACGCGACCGTGATGTCGTGGCGCGGCATCGACGGCGCGATCGCGGCGGCCGGCGCGGGTCACGATGCTGTGCTGTCTCCTGCGCCGACGCTGTACTTCGACAATCGCCCGCTGAGTGCAGTGCATACCGGTCGCGGGCCGGTCATCAGCATCGAGGATGTGTATCGCTTCGATCCTGCGCCGGCTGCGCTCAGCGAGGCGCAGCGCAATCGCATCCTCGGTGTGCAGGCGAATCTGTGGACCGAGCACGTTCGTACAGAAGAGCGCGCCGAGTACATGATGTTTCCGCGCGCCGCGGCGATCGCCGAAGTGGGCTGGTCGCCGGCCTCGCGCATCGACTGGGCCTCGTTCTCGGCGCGGCTGCCGGACCAGCTCGCGCGCTACCAGGCGCTCGGGATCCGCTTCGCTCGCGCGCCCGAGCCCGTAGCCGAGCGTCCGGGATATCGCACCAGTCACCAGCTCACGCCCTGCAGCGCGAACATCCTGCTGTCGCTCGAAGACGATGCGCCGCTGCAGGGCGAGCGCGCGGTGTTCCTCGTCGACATCATGAATCCCTGCTGGATCTACCCGCGTGCGGATCTGTCCGGCATCGGTGCGATCGCGGCGTCGGTGGGGCAGGTGCCGTTCAACTTCCAGATCGGCGACGACATCAGGAAGATTCCTTTGCGCAAGCCGCAGACCGCGGCGGGCGAGCTGGAAGTGCGCATCGACGGCTGCGCGGGCGAGAAGATCGCGACGCTCCCCCTGGCGCCGGCCGCGAAGAACTTTGCCGTCACCGGGCTCGCGCCTGCTGCCATCGGCGAGCGGGCCGGGCCGCACGATCTGTGCTTCATGTTCACGCAAGCCGCCGTCGATCCGCTGTGGGTGCTCGACGCCGTGCAGCTGGTCGGCCTTGCGGACGCCGGCGGCGGCGCTCATCCTGCGACGGTCGCAGTCAACCGCTAGAGCACTCCCGAAATCGTGTGACCCATGGCGAATCTGACGCTGGTTTCTCCGCTGCGCGGCTGGTGCGCCCCGCTCGATGAAACGCCCGATGCGGTCTTCGCGCAGCGGCTGCTGGGCGACGGCGTTGCGATCGACCCGACCGCCGGCGTGCTGCACGCGCCGTGCGAGGGCGAGGTCATCTCAGTTGCTGCGGCCGGTCACGCCGTTGCCTTGCGGGCGGCGAATGGCGCAGAGATTCTGCTCCATGTCGGCATCGACACGGTCGCGCTCGGCGGCGAGGGCTTCGAAGCTCTGGTGGCGGCCGGCGCTCGGGTACGCAGCGGCGAGCCGCTGCTGAGCTTCGATCTCGACGTGCTCGCGCAACGCGCCAAGAGCCTGATCACGCCGATCGTGGTCACCAACGGCGATCGTTTCTCGATCGTGCGCGCTCAGTGCGAGCGCGCCGTCGAAGTGGGCGACCCATTGTTCGAGCTGCAGCCGGCGGCGTCCGCGGACAAGGTCGCGCGCCCGGCACCGGCGCACGAAGTCACCGGCCGCGTAACGCTCGCGCACGACCACGGCATCCACGCCCGGCCTGCAGCTTTGATCGCGAACTTCGCGAAGACATCGCCCGCGGAGATCGCTGTAGCCGTGCGGGGCCGCAAGGCGAATGCGAAGAGCGCAGTTGCGCTCATGTCCCTCGGTGCACAGCGCGGCGATGAGTTGACCGTGACTGCTGCGGGTGACGGTGCAGATGCAGCCGTGGAGGAGATCAAGCGGTTGGTCCTGTCGCTCGACGCGAGCGCTCCGGCCGCGCACAGCGCCCCGAAACCCCAACCCGCCGTTACAACTCCGGTTCGACAAACGCAACCCAATCGCCTGCGCGGTGTGATCGCCAGCCGCGGTCTCGCAGTCGGCCGTGCGGTACCGCTGCAGGGCGCGGAGGTGCAGGTCGCAGAGACGGGCAAAGGCATCGCCCACGAGAGTGCCGAGTTCGAGCGAGCGCGTGCCGAAGTGCGTACGCGTCTGGAGCAGATCGCAAGCTCCGCGCACGGTACGGCGCGCGAAGTGATTGCAGCGCACCTGGAATTTCTCGACGACTGGGAGCTGGTCGCAGCGGCGCGTCGCGCGATCGCGCGCGGCAAGAGCGCCGGATTCGCCTGGCGCCGCGCCGTTCGCGAAAGCGCCGATACGCTGCGTGCTCTCGGCGATGCGCGCATGAGCGAGCGCGTCGACGATCTGCTCGATCTCGAATCGCAGGTGCTGCTGACGCTGAATGGCGAGGCGCCGATAGTGGTCCGCAACTTGCCGGAGCGCGCCATTCTCATCGCCGAAGACCTGAAGCCGTCACAACTCGTGTCGCTCGACGCGACGCGGCTCGCCGGCATCTGCCTCGCAGCGGGCGGACCGACTTCGCACGTTGCGATCCTGGCGGCGGCGATGGGTGTTCCCGCGCTGGTCGCGCTCGGCCCTGCCGTGCTCGAAGTCGCGGAGGGCGCATGGCTCATTCTCGACGCAGAGCAGGGCAATCTGGCGACGGCGCCCGACCAGACCGCGTTGGCGGCGGCTGAACAGACGCTCGCCGCACGTCAGCAGCGCAAGCAAGCTGAACGCGCGGCCGCGCATGCCGATTGCCGCACCGCCGACGGCGTTCGCATCGAAGTGTTGGCGAACCTCGGCTCCCTCGCAGAGGCGCAGGTCGCGATCGCGCACGGTGCGGAAGGCTGCGGCCTGCTGCGCACGGAGTTTCTGTTCCTCGATCGCGAGGCGCCGCCCGACGAAGCGGAACAGCTGCAGCAATACCAGGGCATAGCGACCGTGCTCGACGGGCGGCCGCTGGTGATCCGCACGCTCGACATCGGCGGCGACAAGCCGATTCCCTATCTGCCGCTGCCCGCGGAGCCCAATCCTGCGCTCGGTCTGCGCGGCGTGCGCACCAGCCTGTGGCGTCCGGATCTGCTGCGCGTGCAATTGCGAGCGATCTTGCGCGTGCAACCCGCCGGACAATGCCGCGTGCTGCTGCCGATGATCACCGACACTGCCGAGATCACCGCCGTGCGTCGCATGATCGACGAGGCGCGACGCGAGCTGCGTTACAGCGGATCGATCGCCGTCGGCGCCATGATCGAAACGCCGGCCGCGGCGCTGCTCGCCGAGCGTGTCGCCAACGAGGTCGAGTTCCTGTCGATCGGCACCAATGACCTGACGCAGTACACGCTGGCGATGGATCGTGGTCACTCGGAGCTGGCGCACCGCATCGACGGTCTGCACCCGGCAGTGCTGCGCCTGATCGCAACGACTGTGAACGCGGCCGAGAAATATTCGCGCTTCGTCGCGGTGTGCGGTGGCCTCGCGTCAGAGCCTGCAGCAGTGCCTGTGCTGCTCGGTCTCGGCGTGCACGAGTTGTCGGTCGTACCGACGCTCATCCCGCAGCTCAAGAGCCTGATCCGCACGCTCACGCTCGACAGCTGTCGCTCGCTCGCGCAGCGCGCGTTGGCGCTCGACACCGCAGAAGCGGTGCGCGAGCTGGTCAACGAATTCTCCGCCTCGGAGTCCCAGGTGGCGTCATGAAGAACATCGTCACGAACCTGCAGCCGGTCGGCCGCGCGCTGATGCTGCCGATCGCGGTGCTGCCGGCTGCCGCACTGCTGCTGCGCTTCGGGCAACCTGATCTGCTGAACATTCCGGCCATGGCGGCGGCTGGCAATGCGATCTTCTCGAATCTCGGTCTGCTGTTCGCGATCGGCGTGGCGGTCGGACTCGCGCGCGAGAATCACGGTGCAGCCGGTCTTGCGAGCGTCGTCGGCTATCTCGTGACGACGAAAGGCGCCGAAGTGCTGATCGCGGTGCCGCCCGAGGTAACCGCCGACCTTTCCGGACGCGCCATCGATCTCGCCGCTGCGGCCTATCGCGCGAAGGAGCTGGCGAAGCTGAGCGTGCCCGCGGGACTCATCAACGGCCTGCTGGCGGGCGCGCTCTACAACCGCTACAGCACCATCCGTCTGCCGACCTACCTCGCGTTCTTCGCCGGCCGGCGCTTCGTGCCGATCGCGAGCGGCCTGGTCGGCATCCTGCTCGCGCTGTGCTTCGGCTATGGATTCCCGGTGCTCGAGCGCGGCATGGACACGGCGAGCCAGGCAGTGCTCGCGTCCGGCTCGTTCGGCCAGTTCGCGTACGGCGTGCTGAATCGCGCGCTGATCGTGACCGGGCTGCATCACATCATCAACAACATCGCGTGGTTCCTGCTCGGCGAGTACAACGGCGTCACCGGCGACCTCAATCGCTTCTTCGCCGGCGACCCGAGCGCCGGCGCCTTCATGTCGGGCTTCTTCCCGGTGATGATGTTCGGGCTGCCGGCCGCGTGCTTCGCGATGTATCGCTCCGCGCCGCCGGAGAAGCGCAAGGCGGTGGCCGGCCTGCTGTTCTCGATGGCGCTGACTTCGTTCCTCACCGGCGTCACCGAGCCGATCGAGTTCTCGTTCATGTTCCTCGCGCCGGTGCTGTACGCGATCCATGCGGTGCTCACCGGCGTGGCGATGGCGTTCATGAATGCGATCGGCGTGCATCTGGGCTTCGGCTTCTCGGCCGGGCTGTTCGACTACGTGCTGAACTTCAAGCAGGCGAGCCGTCCGCTGTGGCTGTTGCCGATCGGGCTCGTCTACTTCGCGCTGTACTACGGGCTGTTCCGCTTCTTCATCGTGCGCCTGGATCTGAAGACGCCGGGCCGCGAGGGCGACGATGTCGCGGCGAGCGCTGCTCCTGCGCAGAGTGCAACGGGCACTGCCTGGGTGCACGCGTTGGGTGGTGCGAGGAACCTGCTTTCGGTCGATGCGTGCACGACTCGATTGCGGCTGATCGTCGCCGACCAGTCCGCGGTCGACGAGGCTGCGCTCAAGCAGCTCGGCGCGCGCGGCGTAGTGCGGCCTTCGAAGGAAGCTCTGCAAGTCGTAGTGGGACCGATCGCGGATCAGGTCGCGTCCGATATCCGTGCCGAGATCAAGGCCCCGGCTGCGGATGCGCCGCCACCGATTTCAGCCGGCGCTCTGCTGGACGCGCTCGGCGGCCGCGGCAACGTACGCGAGGTGCGGCTCGCAGCGAGCCGTCTGTGCATCGGGCTCGAGAATGCGGACGCTGTCGTCGACTCGCGCTTCGCCGCGTTGGCTGTTCGTGGTGTCGCACGCCCGGCGCGCGACAGCCTGCATGTCGTACTGGGCCCATCCGCTGCAGTTCTGTACCAGGAATTGAACGCGCTTTTGTGACGGGCTACGCTCCGCGCAACAACTAGAACGTTGCGGCGGGCGAACTCGTGCAGGCCTCCATCCGCGTCACCGACGCGTATCGATACTACGTTGCGTGGCTGCTGTGCGGGATCTACACGATCAGCATCATGGATCGCCAGCTGGTCGCGATCCTGGTCGAGCCGATCCGCACGGAATTCGCGCTGCAGGACTGGCACATGGGGCTGCTCAGCGGCCTGTCCTTCGCGCTGTTCTATACGACGCTCGGCGTGCCGCTGGCGCGGCTCGCCGACCGCAACAACCGCGTCAACATCATGGCGGTGTCGCTGCTCGTCTGGAGCGCGTTCACGGGACTGACCGGCCTCGCCAAGACCTTCGTGCACCTGCTGATCGCACGCATCGGCGTTGCGGTCGGCGAGGCGGGCTGCAATCCGGCTGCGTATTCGCTCATCGGCGACTATTTCGAGCCGCGCCGGCGCGCCACCGCGCTGTCGATCTTCCAGATGGGCGGCTACATAGGCTCGTTCCTCGGCCTGCTGCTCGGCGGCTGGATCGGCCACACCTACGGCTGGCGCGCGGCGTTTCTGATCGTCGGCTTGCCCGGCATCGCGGTCGCGCTGCTCCTGAAGCTCACGTTACGGGAGCTGCCGCGCGGCTATTCGGACCCGGTGCGCGCCGTGGTCGAGCCGCCGCCAGTCGGGCGCGTGCTGCGCGACCTGTGGGCGAAGCCATCGTTCCGCCATCTGTCTCTCGCGGCAGCGTTGCACAACTTCGCCGTCTATGGCGTCGGCAACTGGTACGCGGCTTTCCTCATGCGCTCGCACGGCATGAGCCTCGCGGCAACCAGTACGACGCTCGCGATTGTCACCGTGATAGGCGGTGCAGCGGGCACGTACCTCGGCGGCATGCTCAGCGACCGCTACGCCACGCGACGTCAGGACAGCCGCTACTACTTATGGGTGCCGGCGCTGTCGCTGCTCATCGGCTTTCCGCTGAGCCAGGGCGTGCTGCTGTTCGACGATACGAACATCGTCATCGCGCTCCTCTCGCCGGTCGTGATGTGCAGCGCCGCTTACCTGGCGCCGAGCATCACCGCGACGTACACGCTGATCGGCATCCGCGAGCGCGCACTGGCGAGCGCGCTGCTGCTGTTCGTCATCAACCTGATCGGGCTCGGCCTCGGTCCGCTGTTCGCAGGCATCGCCAGCGATCAATTACGACAGATGTTCGTGGAGCGCGGCCTCAGCGAGGCCGAAGCGCTCGGCGAGGGACTGCGCTGGGCGCTGCGGATCATCGTCGCGGTCAACCTGTGGTCTGCGATGCACTATTTCATCGCGGCGCGCACGCTGCGCGCCGAAGCGGCCACAGGATGACCCTGCTCGTGACGCGCTGACGCGACGCTATTTCTTTTCGCTCGCTGGCTGCATCGTCGAGACGCCCTGGTCGTGGATCAGCACCACCAGGAACTTCGCTTTCTCGGTCGCGCTCGCGTTGCGCGACACGGTGTGCTCGTCGTTCGGCGACTCGTAGTACGTCTGGCCGGCCGACACCTTGACCGGCTCCTTGCCGTTGACGCCCATCAGCAGCGCGCCCTCCAGAACGTATACAAGGACGTTCGCGTTGTGGCGGTGGGCCGGCGTGGAGCCGCCGGGGGCGTATTCCACGGTCAGCATGTCGGCGACCTTGTTCGGGATGCCCGCGAGCGGCTGGCTGCGCAGCGGCTCGGTCCTGGCGTGCTCTGCCGCGTAGACGACTGCTGCCGCCAGGGCGGCCAGTAGTAAAACTGCGGTAAATTTGCGATGCATTGCGAGGTCTCCATCGGGAACTGGCATGGCGCCGCCAAAGCAAGGAAGATGCGTGCTGCGGCCGCGTCGTTCGTCGCTTGTCAGACGAGTCTAGCGCCGCTTCCGTGACAGCAGAGCAGAGCGTGAACCATGGCTGAGCAGGCTTCCTCCCTGAGACAACAGCCCGCCGCGGCGGGCAGCGGCGTGCTGCGGTTCGTATCCGCGGCGTCGCTGTTCGACGGCCACGATGCGGCCATCAACATGATCCGCCGGCTGCTGCAATCGAGCGGCGCCGAAGTCGTGCATCTCGGCCACAACCGCAGCGTGTCGGACATCGTGCGCGCCGCGATCCAGGAGGATGCCGACGGCATCGCGGTCAGCTCCTATCAAGGCGGCCACAACGAGTACTTCCAGTACATGGTCGACATGCTCAAGGAGCAGGGCTGCGAGCACATCCGCGTCGTGGTCGGCGGCGGCGGCACGATCTCGCCCGACGAGATCGAGATGCTGGAGAAGTACGGCGTCGAGAAGATCTACACGCCCGAGGACGGCCGGCGCATGGGCCTGGTGCCGATGATCGAGGACGTGATGCAGCGCGTGCGCTCGGCACGCAAGCCGGGTTACGAGTTCGGCCCGCTGAACGTACGCGATCACCGGCGCATCGCCAGCACGATCTCGGTGCTCGAAGGCGCCGACGGCGAAGGCGAGGCGGCGCAAGTGCGCCGTGCGTTGGGGCGCGCCAGGCACACGGCACCGGTCATCGGCATCACCGGCACCGGTGGCGCCGGCAAGTCGAGCCTCACCGACGAGCTGTTGTCGCGTTTCGTGCGGCACTTTCCGGACCGGCAGATCGCGGTGGTCGCGATGGATCCGACGCGGCGCCGCTCCGGCGGCGCGCTGCTCGGCGACCGCATCCGCATGAACGCGCTCGCGAACGAGCAGATCTTCATGCGCTCGCTCGCCACGCGCCGCCAGCACCTGGCGACGTCCGCAGTATTGAAGGACGTGATCGAGCTGTATCAGCTCGCCGGTTTCGACCTGATCATCGTCGAGACCGCGGGCATCGGCCAGTCGGACACCGAGATCGTCGACATGGTCGACCTGTCGATGTACGTGATGACCAGCGATTACGGCGCGCAGAGCCAGCTCGAGAAGATCGACATGCTCGACTTCGCCGACATGGTAGTGCTCAACAAGTTCGAGAAGCGCGGCGCCGAGGACAGCCTGCGGCACGTGCGCAAGCAGTGGAAGCGCAATCATCCGGAGCGCATGCAGCTGCCGGACAACGACGTGCCGGTGTTTCCGACGATCGCCAGCCGCTTCAACGATCCGGGCGTGAATCGCCTGTTCGCGGCTATCGGCGCGGAGCTCGACAAGAAGGCGATCGGGACCGCGCAGTGGACCGTGAAGGATCCGGGCGTCACCGTGATGACCTCCCGCGACCCGCTGATTCCCGGCTCGCGCTCACGCTACCTGGCTGAGATCGCCGAGTCCGGTCGCGAGGCGCGGGCGCACATCGAAGAGCAGGTCGCCGCCGCGCGTCGAGCTTACGCTCACTACGAATCGCTCAAGGCCTTGCAGGACGGCGCACTGCCCGCGCCGTTGGATCGCTATCCGGAAGCCGCGCTCAGCGATGCCGCAGCGGACCCGACGCGCCGCGAGCTGCGCGCCGCCTACCACGCAGCGCTCGATCAGATGGGCGCCGATGCGATCGGCGAGCTGAAGGCGTGGCCCAAGCGCGTCAAAGCGGTCACGCAGGAGAAGTACTCGTACACCGTGCGGCAGCGCGAAGTCACGGGGGATAACTACACGACCTCGCTGTCGGGCAACAAGATCGCGAAGATCGCCGTGCCGCGCGCCGTCGACTGGGGTGAAATCCTGGCGTTCGTGCTCAACGAGAATCTGCCCGGCGCGTATCCGTACACGGCCGCCGTCTATCCGTATCGGCGCGAGCAGGAGGACCCGACGCGCATGTTCGCGGGCGAAGGGCCGCCCGAGCGCACCAACCGTCGCTTCCACTACGTCGCCGGCGATCACGCTGCCGCGCGCCTGTCGACCGCCTTCGATTCGACGACGTTGTACGGCGAAGATCCCGATCCGCGGCCCGACATCTACGGCCGCACCGGCAACTCGGGCGTCTCGATCGCCACGCTCGACGACATGAAGAAGCTGTACTCCGGCTTCGACCTGTGCGCGCCGACGACTTCGGTCTCGATGACGATCAACGGTCCGGCGCCGATGATCCTCGCGATGTTCATGAACAGCGCCATCGACCAGCAGGTCGAGCGCTACCTGAAGAGCGATGCCACGCGCTGGGCGAGCGCACAGCGCAAGATCGAAGAGCTGCATGCTCGCACCACGCAGCGCGGCGCGGCAGTGCCGCGCTACAAAGGCTCGTTGCCGGAAGGGAACAACGGCTCGGGGCTGGCGCTGCTCGGCGTCACCGGCGACGAGCTGGTCGAGCCGGAGGTCTATCAGCGCATCAAGGCGGAGACTCTGTCGCAAGTGCGCGGCACGGTGCAGGCGGACATCCTCAAGGAGGATCAGGCGCAGAACACCTGCATTTTCTCCACCGAGTTCGCCATGCGCATGATGGGCGACGTGCAGCAGTACTTCATCGACCACGCCGTGCGCAATTTCTATTCGGTGTCGATCTCCGGCTATCACATTGCCGAAGCGGGCGCGAACCCGATCTCGCAGCTGGCGTTCACGCTCGCCAACGGCTTCACGATCGTCGAGTACTACCTGGCGCGCGGCATGAAGATCGACGACTTCGCGCCGAACCTGTCGTTCTTCTTCTCGAACGGCATGGACCCCGAGTACGCAGTGATCGGCCGCGTCGCGCGCCGCATCTGGGCGCGCGCCATGCGCGAGCTGTACAAGGGATCGCCGCGCTCGCAGATGCTCAAATATCACATCCAGACGTCGGGCCGCTCGCTGCACGCCCGCGAGATCTCGTTCAACGACATCCGCACGACGCTGCAGGCGATGTACGCGCTGTTCGACAACTGCAACTCGCTGCACACCAACGCCTACGACGAGGCGCTGACGACGCCGACGGAGGAGAGCGTACGGCGCGCGGTCGCGATCCAGATGATCATCAACCGCGAGCTCGGGCTGAACAAGAACCAGAACCCGTGGGCCGGCTCGTACCTCATCGAGGCGCTCACCGACCTGGTCGAGGAAGCGATCTACAAGGAGTTCGAGGCGATCTCCGAGCGCGGCGGCGTGCTCGGCGCGATGGAGACGATGTATCAGCGCAGCAAGATCCAGGAGGAGTCGCTGTACTACGAGACCAAGAAGCACGACGGCTCGCTGCCGATCATCGGCGTCAACACTTTCCTGTCCGACAGCGATGCGGCGGACGAGATCAAGGGCGCGCAACTGATCCGCTCGACGGAAGAAGAGAAGCAGGACCAGGTCGCCGCCGTGCGCGCATTCCAGGCGCGCAACGCTGATCGCACTGCGGAGGCGCTCAAGCGCTTGCAGACGGTCGCTGCGTCGGGAGGCAACATCTTCGAGCAGCTGATGGAGGCCGTGAAGTGCTGCTCGCTCGGGCAGATCTCGCGGGCGCTGTACCAGGTGGGCGGTCAGTACCGCAGGAACATGTGAAAGCAGTCGGTCTCTATCGCCACCTTCCCATCGACGATCCCGAGTCGCTCGTCGACCTGGACGTTCCCAAGCCGGCGCCGGCGGCTCGCGAGCTGCTGGTCGAGGTCAAGGCGATCTCGGTCAATCCGGTGGACTACAAGGTGCGTTTACGTGCTGCGCCGGGCGAGCAGCTGCCGCGAATCCTCGGCTGGGACGTTGCCGGTGTCGTGAGCGAGGTTGGCCCGGCCGTGCAGCTGTTCAAGCCGGGCGACGAAGTCTACTACGCCGGCAGCATTCACAAGCCCGGCGCGAACAGCGAGTGCCACGTCGTCGACGAGCGCATCGTCGGTCGCAAGCCGCGCACGCTGAGCTTCGCCGCCGCCGCCGCGTTGCCGCTGACGACGTTGACCGCGTGGGAAGGATTGTTCGACCGGCTCGGCATCGCTTCTTCCGGCGCAAACCGCGGCGCGACCGTGCTGCTGATCGGCGCGGCCGGCGGTGTCGGCTCGATCGCCATTCAGCTCGCCAAGCAGCTCGGGGGCCTGCGAGTGATCGCGACGGCATCGCGACCGCAATCCGCGCGCTGGGTCAGGGAGCTGGGCGCCGATGCGGTCGTCGACCATACGGGCGATCTGGCCGAGCAGATGAAGGCGCAGGGAGTCGCCGAAGCCGACTACGTTTTCTGCCTGACCGACGCCACCCCGTATTTTCCGCGCTTCGCGCCGATCATGCGTGCACAGGGCAAGCTGTGCCTGATCGTGAGCCACAGCGCTCCGGTCGAGCTGACCGCGCTGATGCAGAAGAGCATCTCAGTCCACTGGGAGTACATGTTCACGCGCTCGCTATTCGCGACCGAGGACATGCAGCGGCAGCACGAGATCCTGCAACAGACCGCGGCGCTGATCGACAGCGGCGCGTTGCGTACGACGCTCGGCGAGAACCTCGGCGCAATCAATGCCATGAACCTGCGCCGCGCGCACCAGCTGCTCGAGCGCGGGCATACCGTCGGCAAACTGGTGCTCGAAGGATTCGAGTAGAATTTCCGGCGTGACCGATCTCTATCAGCGCCTGGATCACGGCATCACCGTCGTCGACACCGGCTTCGTGCGACCGCGCTTCGACGCGAGCTTCCTCGTCGTCGAGAGCGGTCGCGCCGCGTTCATCGAGACCGGGCCGAACAGCGCGGTGCCACGCCTGCTCGCCGCACTCGAAGCGCACGGTCTGGATCGCGATGCGGTCGACTACGTGATTCCGACTCACGTGCACCTCGATCACGCCGGCGGCGTCGGGCTGCTGATGCAGGAGCTGCCGCGTGCGAAGCTGGTGATCCATCCGCGCGGCGCGCGCCACATGGTCGATCCAAGCGTGCTCATGGACGGCGCACGCGCGGTGTACGGTCGCGAAGTAGTGGCGCAGCACTACGGCGAGCTGGTTCCGGTGGCGGCCGAGCGGATCGTCACCACGTCCGACGGCATGATTCTCGAGCTCGGCGAGCGTCCGTTGCAGTTTGCGGATACGCCCGGCCACGCGCGCCATCACAACTGCATCTGGGACGGAGCCAGCCGCGGCTGGTTCACCGGCGACACGTTCGGCATCGTCTATCCCGATCTGCAGACGCCGCGCGGCCCATACATCGTGCCTGCGACCGCGCCCGTGCAGTTCGATCAGCCCGCGTTGCACGCCACGGTCGCACGACTGTTGGCGCGTCGACCCGACGTCGTATACCTCACGCACTACGGCGCCGTGCGAGGTATCGAGGTTCTCGAAAAGCTGTCGCTGCAATTCCTTGCGCAGGTGGACGCGATGGTCGACGCTGCGCGCGAGCTGGCGGCGGCTCCACAGCGGCACGAGCAGCTCAAGCGCGCGTTCAGCGACATTTACGTCGCCGAGCTGCTGCGCAGCGGCTCGACGCAGTCGGAAAATTCGCTACGGGAATTACTCGCAACCGACGTTGAGCTGAACGCTCAGGGACTCGGGGCTTGGCTCGATAGAAAATAGCATGTAAGAATTGCGAGGCATTTCACTGACCGCGCGCGCGCGGCATGCGCATCCTGCGCAGCGTTCCCAGCAACTGCACCGAATCTGGCCCATGCCTGCCGAATACACTTCAGCCATTGCATTCCTCGCCGGCGCACTCGTAGCCATGATCGCCTCCTGCCGGCACGTCGCGCTCAATTCACAGCTGCAGCAGGAAATCCTCAAGCGCGGCCTGGCTGCGCAGGGCCGCATCCTGCGCATCTGGCGGCCCCCGGTGCTCGGCGCCTTCACGCGCGTCTACTTCGAGTTCCAGCCGCGCGAAGCGCCGGCTTCGGTGCTCACCTGTCACGTCGATCGTCGCAGCGGCGAAGCGAAGGCTTCGTTGCCGGCGATCGGCAGCGTCGTGAACATCAAGTACCTGCCCGAGCGACCGAGCCGCGCCGTGATCGCCAAGCTGGTGTCGCGCTTCATCGATTAGCCGCGCTCGATTGCTCATCTGTCGCCCGCTGCGCGGATCTGCCGGCGGACTTCCTACGCATAGCGCCGCACCGCCATCCGGAACCTATTTCCGCCCGCTCTCATTTTGTGGTCGTGAGCATTAGTGGCGACCCCGAGGAGGGTTTATGGGCATTCTGGTCTGGTTGATCGTGGGCGGTGTAGTCGGCTGGCTGGCGAGCATCGTCATGCGTACGGACGCCCAGCAGGGCATCCTGCTGAACGTCGTTGTCGGTATCGTCGGCGCGTTGCTCGCCGGCTTCGTCGTTTCGCCGATGCTGGGGGTCGGCACGATCAACGAGGGCATCTCGCTGGCAACGTTCCTGGTCTCGCTGGTGGGCGCGATCATCCTGCTGGCGATCGTCAACCTGTTCCGCCGCGGCCGGGTCCGCTGACGAACGGTTGCTGGAGACTCGCAGGACGAGGGCCGGGCGGCGCGAGCCGTCCGGCTTTTCTTTGCGCGTAAACTTCGCGACATGGCGCTCACCCCGCAGGCGAGTCTGTTCCCGCCGGTCCTGCCGCAAGGCATGACCTATCGCAGCGAGTTCGTCACGCGCGACGAAGAGCGCGCGCTGCTGGAAAAGATTCGGGCATTGCCGCTGAGCGAAGCGAAGTACCGGCAGTACACCGCGCGCCGCCGCACCGTGAACTACGGATTCTCGTACGACTTCACGCACCAGCAGGCGCAGCCGGCGCCGCCGATCCCGGAATTCCTCGCACCCTTGCGCGCCCGCGCCGCGCAGTGGGCGGGCGTCGCGCCCGAGGATTTCGTCCAGGCACTGATCGCCGAATATGCGCCGGGCACGCCGCTCGGCTGGCATCGCGACGTGCCCGACTTCGAGCTGATCGTCGGTGTCTCGCTCGGCGGCACCGCGCGCATCCGCTTCCGTCCGTACCCGTGGAAGCCGGAGCGTCGCAAGGAAGTTTTCGCGCTGGAGCTCGAGCCGCGCTCGGCCTACATCCTGCGCGACACGGCACGCTGGGGCTGGCAGCACAGCATTCCGCCGACCCGGGAGCTGCGCCATTCGGTGACCTTCCGCACCGCGCGCAGCGGAACCGCCCGGCGCGCAAGGCGTTGAGCCAACATGCATCGCCACTTCAAAGAGCAATACGTCGAGCGCGGCCGCCGCATGCAAGTCATGGGCTTCCCGGTCGAGCAGATGGACGCGGAGGAGCTCTACGCGGTGATCGGCTTCCTGCTCGAGCAGGCAGGCGACGGCACCGAGGCCCTGCTCGCGCAGGAGGCGCCGCTCGGTGCGCCGCTGGCCGATCCGCCGAAGAACGACGGGTTGATCGAGGGGTGAAGAGTCAGGCTGAAGCCTGACAGGTCCGCCATCTACAAAGTCGGCGTCGCCTGCGACGGCGCCTTGCTGCGATAGCGCTCGAACCACGCCAGGATTGCGCTCGCCTTCGCCGCGGACTGCGACGGCCGCGCCGTCAGGCCGCCGTGCGACGCGCCCGGTACTTTCAGCAGTCCCGTCGGCACACCCGCGAGCTGCAGCGCTGCGTAGTACTGCTCGGCGTCGCTCAGCGGCGTGCGGTAATCGCGATCGCCGACCAGCACGAGCGTCGGCGTCTTCACCGACCCGACCAGCGACAGCGGCGAGCGCTTCCAGTACGCCTCCTGGTCTTCCCACGGCAGCTTGCCGAACCAGTACTTCGGCATGTACGGCGCGAGGTCGGTCGTCAGCACTTCGCTGGTCCAGTTGATCACCGGCTTCTGGCTCACGGCCGCCTTGAAGCGTGTCGTCTTGCCGACGATCCACGCCGTCAGCACGCCGCCGCCCGAGCCGCCGGTGACGAACAGATTGTCGGCATCGACGTAGCCCTGCGCGATCGCGGCATCGACCGCGCTCATCAGGTCGTCGTAGTCCTGGCTCGGATAGTTGTGGTGAATCAGGTTGGCGAACTCGGCGCCGTACGACGTCGAGCCGCGCGGATTCGTGTACAGCACTGCATAGCCCGCGGCCGCATAGAGCTGGTAGTCCGTCGAGAACACCGGGCCGTATGCGGTGAACGGTCCGCCGTGGATCTCGAGAATCAGCGGATACTTCTTGCTCGCGTCGAAATTCGGCGGCGTGACGATCCACGCGGCGATGTCGCGCTTGTCGAACGACGACGCGACCTGCAGCGGCTTGACCTCGCCGAGCGTCTTGCCGCTCAGGAAACCGTCATTGAGATGCGTGAGCTGCTTCGTCTTGCCGCCGCGCGCCACCGCGATCTCGTTGGGCCGCTGCGCCGACCCGATGGTGAAGGCGATCGTGCCGTTGTCCGCGACGCTGAACTGGCCACCGGTGTACGGACGGTCGAGCGAGCCGCCGGCGAGACCTTCGGCGACGGTCTCCATCTTGCCGTTGAGCGACAGGCGCGCGACCTTCACATTCGCATGGTCGTCGTACTGGACGTACAGGCTGCGGCCGTCGCGCGACCACGTCGCGTCGTCGATCGTGCGATCGAGCGACGCAGTGAGCGAGCGCGAGTTGCTGCCGTCGATGGCCATCACGCTCAGCTCGGCGTTCTGGTAGCCGAGGTACTTGTCGTCGAAGCCGAGGTACGCGATCGACTTGCCGTCCGGCGAAATGTCGGCGGCGCGATCCGGCCCGTTGCGTTGCGTGAGCGTCTCGATCGCGCCGTCGGCGAGCGCCACGCGATAGACCTCGCTGTTGACGACTTCGCGCTCCCAGTCATCGCGGCGATTGCCGGTGACGACGACATACTTGCCGTCCGGCGTCCACGAGATCGGGCCGTCCTCGTTGTACGGGCCGAAGGTGAGCTGCCGCGGCGCGCCGCCGTCGGCGGCAACGACATATATATGTGTGTAGCCGGGCTTCAGATAACCCTCGGCGTCGGAGCGGTAGATCATCTTGGTGATCAGCTCCAGCGGCGGCGCCCATTCCGCGCCTTCGGGCTTCGGCGGCGCTTCGCCGAGCCGCGCCTTCTCGTCGGGCGCGAACATCGTGAACGCGATCCACTTGCCGTCCGGCGACCACTTGAGATTGCCCGGCGCATCGGTGAGATCGGTGATCTTTGCGGTCTGGCCGCTGCCGAGCCAGCGCACGAACAATTGCGGGCGGCCGCCTTCGGCGGTCGAGACGTACGCGATGCGATCCGCATTCGGCGACCAGCGCGGCTGCGAATGCGAGCCGCTGCCGGTGGCGAGCGGCCGTTGTGCGCCGCTGTCCGCGTCGACCAGCCAGATCGACTGCCGTCCGCGGTCCGTCATGATGTCGAACGA
>DATEJG010000005.1:0-15485 GCA_035278165.1 Steroidobacteraceae bacterium | reverse complement strand
CCTCGTGCCCAAAGTGATCGAATGAGACGCGGGTAACGCTTTCATGACCGAGCTGCACCGTCTGACGCTCGCCGAGCTCAACGAGGGGCTGCGAGCGCGGCGCTTCTCCAGCGTCGAGCTCGCGCAGCACTTCCTGGCGCGCATCGAGCGCTTCGATCCGGCGCTGAATGCCTTCATCACGGTGACCGGCGAGCAGGCGCTGGCCGCTGCGCAGCGGGCCGACGCGACGCTCGCGGCCGGCGAAGCGCCGGCGCTCGCGGGCCTGCCGATCGTCCACAAGGACATCTTCTGCACCGACGGCGTGCTCACCACCTGCGCCTCGCGCATGCTGTCGAACTTCGTCGCGCCCTACGACGCCACGGTGGTCGAGCGACTGTCGCAAGCCGGCGTCGTGATGCTCGGCAAGACCAACATGGACGAGTTCGCGATGGGCTCCTCGAGCGAGAACAGCTGGTACGGCCCGGTCCGCAACCCGTGGAATCTGCAGAAGGTGCCTGGCGGGTCCTCGGGCGGGTCGGCCGCTGCGGTCGCGGCGTGTCTCGCGCCCGCGGGAACCGGCACCGACACCGGCGGCTCGATCCGCCAGCCCGCGGCGCTCAGCGGCATCACCGGCTTCAAGCCGACCTACGGTCGCGTGTCGCGCTACGGCATGATCGCTTTCGCCTCGAGCCTCGATTCGGCAGGCGTGGTGACCCACACCGTGCGTGACGCGGCGATGCTGCTCGCGCAGATGGCGGGCTTCGATCCACGCGACTCCACCAGTGTCGACACGCCCGTGCCCGACTATGTCGGCGGGCTGGAGCAGCCGCTCGCCGGCCTGAAGATCGGACTGCCGCAGGAGTTCTTCGAGAAAGGTCTCGACGAGGCGAGCGGCAAGCTGATCCGCGAGGCGCTGCGCGTGTACGAGAGGCTCGGCGCCCGGCTCATCGAAGTGAGCTTGCCGAATCTGCCGCTGTCGGTGCCGACGTACTACGTGGTCGCGCCGGCGGAGTGCTCGTCGAACCTGTCGCGGTTCGACGCTACGCGCTTCGGCTACCGGTGCGAGAGCCCGGCCGACCTGATGGATCTGTACAAGCGCTCACGGGGCGAGGGCTTCGGCAACGAGGTCAAGCGCCGCATCATGACCGGCACGTACGTGCTGTCGGCGGGCTACTACGATGCGTATTACCTCAAGGCGCAGAAGGTTCGTCGCCTGATCACGGACGACTTTGCGCGCGCCTTCGCGGAAGTCGACGTGCTGATGGGCCCGACCTCGCCGACGCCGGCGTTCGACATCGGCGCGAAGACGGAGGATCCGGTCACGATGTATCTCAACGACATCTACACGATCGGCGCGAACCTCGCCGGGCTGCCGGGCGTCTCGCTGCCGTGCGGCCAGTCGGGCGGGCTGCCGGTCGGGTTGCAGATCGTCGGTCCGCATTTCGCAGAGGCGAAGCTGTTCAACGTCGGGCACTGGTACCAGCGCGAAACCGAATGGCACCGGCAGATTCCGCGGGACTACGCGTAGAGCCACATGAATTGGGAAACAGTCATCGGCCTGGAGATCCACGCGCAGCTGGCGACGCGCAGCAAGATCTTCTCGAGCGCGCCGACCGCCTACGGCGCAGCGCCGAACACGCAGGCGAACCTGGTCGACCTCGGCTATCCGGGCGTGCTGCCGGTGCTGAATCGCGAGGCGGTGCGCATGGCGGTGAAGTTCGGTCTCGCCGTCGGCGCGAGCGTCGCGCGGCGCTCGGTGTTCGCGCGCAAGAACTACTTCTACCCGGACCTGCCGAAGGGCTACCAGATCAGCCAGTACGAGCAGCCGATCGTGGAGCGGGGCCGGATGGACATCGTGCTCGACGACGGCGCGCACAAGACCGTCGGCATCACGCGCGCGCATCTCGAAGAGGATGCCGGCAAGTCGCTGCACGAGGATTTTCACGGCCAGTCGGGCATCGACCTGAACCGCGCCGGCACGCCGCTCCTGGAAATCGTCTCCGAGCCCGACATGCGCTCGGCGAAGGAAGCCGTGGCGTACATGAAGAAGATCCACACGCTGGTGCGCTACCTGGAGATCTGCGACGGCAACATGCAGGAAGGCTCGTTTCGCTGCGACGCCAACGTCTCGGTGCGCCCGGCCGGCGCCGCGCAGCTCGGCACGCGCTGCGAGATCAAGAACCTGAACTCGTTCCGCTTCATCGAGAAGGCGATCAACTACGAGGTCGCGCGCCAGATCGAGCTGCTCGAAGGCGGCGGCACGGTGCGCCAGGAAACGCGCCTCTACGATCCCGACAAGGGCGAGACGCGCGCGCTGCGCTCGAAAGAGGAAGCGAACGACTACCGCTACTTCCCGGATCCGGATCTGTTGCCGGTGGCGCTCGATGACGCGTTCATCGAGTCGGTGCGCGGCACGTTGCCGGAGCTGCCGGACGAGAAAGCGCGACGTTACGTGGAGACGTTCGGCCTGTCGCCGTACGACGCGGGCGTGCTGACTGCGAGCCGGGAGATGGGCGACTTCTACGAGGCGGTCATCGCGAAGCTCCCCGGCCACGAGAAGCTCGCCGCGAACTGGGTGATGGGCGAGCTGTCCGGCGCGCTCAACAAGGAGGGCGTCGAGGTCGCGCACTCGCGCATCGACGCGCCGCGACTGGCGGGGCTGCTCGCGCGCATTGCCGATGCGACGATCTCCGGCAAGATCGCCAAGGAGGTGTTCGAGCAGATGTGGGCGGAAGGCAAGGACGCGGACGCCATCATCGAAGCGAACGGACTGCGGCAGATCACCGACACCGCGGCGATCGAGAAGACCATCGACGAGGTCATGGCGGCGAATCCGCAGCAGCTGCAGGACTACCGCTCGGGCAAGGACAAGCTGTTCGGCTTCTTCGTCGGCCAGGTGATGAAGGTGACCGGCGGCAAGGCGAACCCCGCGCAGGTAAACGAATTGTTGAAGAGGAAATTGCAGGGCGGGCTTCGGCACGACTCGGGCTGAAGCCCGACCTGCATTTGCACATGCACGACCGCGATTGCCTGCACCGCTTCCTGTTCGAGCACTACCCGATCCGGGGTCACATCGTGCACCTGGACGCTTCATGGCGCGCGCTGCTCGAGCATCGCGACTACCCGCCGGCCATTCGCGACACGCTCGGCGAAGCTGTGGCCGCATCGGTGCTGCTGGCCGCAACGCTGAAGTTCGACGGCACGCTGAGCCTGCAGCTGAAAGGGCAGGGGCCGATGCACCTGATGCTCGCGCAGTGCTCCAGTGAGCTGGGCGTGCGCGCGGTGGCGCGCTATAGCGAGGCCGAGGACGCTCGCGATCTTGCGGCCCTGTCCGGCGAAGGCAATCTCACGGTTACGCTCGAAAACGATGACCTGTCGCAGCGCTACCAGGGCGTCGTGCCGCTGAGCGGCGAGCGCCTGGCCGATTGCCTGCGCGAATACTTCGAGACTTCCGAGCAACTGCCGACGCGCCTGTGGCTGCACGCTACGCAGAAGGGCGCATCCGGGCTGCTGTTGCAGCGGCTGTCGGACGACAGTGTGCGGGCCCGCACCAGCGCCGCCAGGAATGTCGAATTGCCGGAGCCGGCTGAGATCGACGACGCGTGGCGGCGCGTGCAGCTGCTCGGCGATACGTTGCGCGGCGAGGAGCTGCAGGCGCTGAGCGACCGCGACATCCTGCGTCGGTTGTTTGCCGAGGACGACGTGCGGCTGTTCGAATCGTCGCCCGTGTTCTTCCGCTGTCGCTGTTCGCGCGAGCGCGTCATCGGGATGCTGCGTGCCCTGGGAGCCGAGGAAGTGCGCTCCGTGCTCGCCGAGCGCGGTGACGTCGAAGTGCGCTGCGACTTCTGCAATCGTGCCTATCGCTTCGATTCGGTCGATGTCGAGCAGGTTTTCGCGACCGCCCCGGCCGCGGACCGCAGCGAAACCCGACATTAAATTCAAAGGGTTAGTCTGACTTTCTGTGCTGCCCGTACAGATCGGGGCGTCCTCCGGCCGTCTTGTGACTTCGTGCACAGTCGAATATAAGGACATCCTTATATCCTTAAGCATGCCCGGAGCGACCTTGCCGACTTCGTTCTTGCCCGCCGTTTCAGCACTGCGCGCCGCCGCTGAGCCAACCCGCCTGCGGTTGCTTGCGCTGCTGGCGCGCGCCGAGCTGACGGTCGGCGAGATTTGCGAGGTCATCGGGCAGAGCCAGCCGCGCGTGTCGCGGCACCTGAAGCTCCTGTGCGACGTCGGACTGCTGGATCGCTTTCGCGAGCAGCACTGGGTGTACTACCGGGCGCCCGTATCCGATACCGAGCGCAGCACGGTTCGGCAACTGCTCGCGCTGGTCAGCGAGGAAGACGATCTGCTGCGGCGTGATCGCAAGCGCATGGAGCAGGTGATTCGCGAGCGCGCGCGCCGCGCGGCGGACCAGCTGCCGGCCGCATCGCGCAGAGTGCCTTCCAGCGCGGTCGACTCGATCATCCTGAAGGAGCTCGCCGAACAGCCGATCGGCGTGCTGCTCGATGTCGGCACGGGCTCGGGCCATCTGCTCGAGCTGCTCGGCGGCAACGCGACGCGCGCAGTCGGCATCGACATCTCCAGCAGCGCATTGCGGCTGGCGCGCACCAACGTTCACGGCGCCGGGCTCAGCCACTGCGAGCTGCAGCGCGGCGATATGTACGACCTGCCGTTCGCGGGGCCGCTGTTCGACACCGTGACCGCCGATCGGGTGCTCGCCACGGCACAACGACCGGCTGCCGCGCTCGGCGAGATTGCACGCACGCTCAAGGATGGCGGGCGCGCCATCATCGTCGAGGACTTCGACGCACTGAGCGGCGCGGGCGCTGCCAATCCGATCGCCGTGCTGCGCGAGTGGTTCGCGCATGCCGGCCTGCAGGTCGAGCGCCTGCATCCGGTCGATACCGAAGATGGACACCTGCTGGTCGCCCTCGCGCGGCGCCCGGCGCAGACCACAGTTGCAGCCTGAGGAATCGAGCATGTCAGTCGACCAGCTCAAGGAACGCATCGGCAACGCCGCAACCCGCCTGCGCGGCCGGCCGACCGTCTCCTTCGAATTCTTTCCGCCGAAAGACGAGCAGATGGAGCGGACGCTGTGGGAATCGGTGGAACGGCTCACGCCGCTGCAGCCGCGCTTCGTCTCGGTGACGTACGGCGCGGACGGCTCGACGCGTACCCGCACGCATAACATCGTCACGCAAATTCAGCGATCGACCGCGCTGACTGCCGCGCCGCACCTCACGTGCGTCGGTGCGCCGCGTGAGGAGATTCTCGATATCGCGCGCAACTACTGGCAGCACGGCATCCGCCACATCGTCGCACTGCGCGGCGATCCGCCGCAGGGCGGCGGCAAGTACACGCCGCATCCCGGCGGGTTTGCCTATGCGGTCGATCTGGTGAAGGGCCTGAAGTCGGTGGCGGATTTCGAGATCTCGGTCGCGACCTATCCGGAGCCGCATCCGGAAGCGCCGCACGCCGCGTTCGAGCTCGACAACCTGAAGGCGAAGCTCGATGCCGGCGCGGCGCGCGCCATCACGCAGTTCTTTTTCGATCCGCAGTGCTTCCTGCGCTTCCGCGACCAGTGCGCGGCGGCGGGCATCGAGGCGAGCATCGTGCCCGGCATCCTGCCGATCACGCGATTCCCGCAGATGATCCGCATGGCGCAGCGCTGCGGCGCCAGCGTGCCCGATTCCCTGGTGCATCGCTTCGCCGGCCTCGACGACGATCCGGACACGCGCCGCATGATCGCTGCCGCCGTCGCGATCGAGCAGGTGCAGGCGCTGCAGCAGCACGGCGTCGAAGAATTCCATTTCTATACGCTGAACCGCTCCGAGCTCACGTACGCGATCTGCCACGCGCTCAACGTACGCACGCCGGCGGTGCAGGCGGCAGCAGGCTGAACCATGACCACAGCTCGAACCGAACGACTCGACGCGCTTCGCCGGGCGCTCACGCAGCGCATCCTGGTGATCGACGGCGCGATGGGCACGATGATCCAGGGCTATCGCCTGGAGGAGAGCGACTATCGCGGCGAGCGCTTCAAGGCGTGGCCGTGCGACCTGAAGGGCAACAACGACATCCTGGTGCTGACGCAGCCGCAGATCGTCGCGGCGATCCATCGCGCCTACCTGGATGCGGGCGCGGACATCATCGAGACCAACACCTTCACCGCGAACTATTCCTCGCAGGCCGACTATCGCGCCGAAGAGCTGGTGCGCGACATCAACCTGGCGGCCGCGCAGATCGCGCGTCGCGCCGCGGATGAGTTCGCTGCGCAGACCGGCCAGGTGAGGTTCGTCGCCGGCGCGCTCGGTCCGACCAATCGCACGGCGTCGCTGTCGCCGAACGTCAACGACCCGGCCTTCCGCAACATCGATTTCGACCAGCTGAGCGCGACGTACCTGGTAGGCGCGCGCGCCCTGATCGAAGGCGGCGTCGACCTGCTGCTGATCGAGACCATCTTCGACACGCTGAACGCCAAGGCGGCGATCTTCGCCGCACGGCAGGCGATCGACGAGGCAGGCATCGACATTCCCATCGTCATCTCCGGCACGATCACCGACGCTTCCGGTCGCACGCTGTCCGGCCAGACGACCGAAGCGTTCTGGAATTCCGTGCGCCACGCGCGGCCGCTCGCGGTCGGCCTCAATTGCGCGCTCGGCGCGAAGCAGCTGCGTCCCTACGTCGAAGAGCTATCGCGGATCGCAGATGTCTACGTCAGCGCCTATCCGAACGCCGGCCTGCCGAATGCTTTCGGCGAGTACGACGAAGCCGCGTGCGAGACCGCCGAGTTGATCCGCGATTTCGCCAGCAGCGGCTTCGTCAACATCGTCGGCGGCTGCTGCGGCACGACTCCCGACCACATTCGTCACATCCGCGAAGCCGTCGACGGGCTGGCGCCGCGCCAGCCGCCGCAGCTCGAGCCGCGGTTGCGGCTGGCGGGGCTGGAACCGTTGAACATCGGCGCCGACAGCCTGTTCCTCAATGTCGGCGAGCGCACCAACGTCACCGGCTCGGCGAAGTTCCGCAAGCTGATCGAGGCCGACGACTACAACGCAGCGCTCGACGTGGCGCGCCAGCAGGTCGCGAGCGGCGCCCAGGCGATCGACATCAACATGGACGAGGGCATGCTGGACTCGGAAGCCGCCATGGTGCGCTTCCTGAACCTGATCGCCGCCGAGCCGGACATCGCGCGCGTGCCGATCATGATCGACTCCTCGAAATGGTCGGTCATCGAGGCGGGCCTGAAGCGCATCCAGGGCAAGGGCATCGTCAACTCGATCAGTCTGAAGGAAGGCGAGGAGTCGTTCCTGCACTACGCACGCAAGGTGCGCGCGTACGGTGCGGCTGTCGTCGTGATGGCGTTCGACGAGAAAGGTCAGGCCGACACCGTCGCCCGCAAGGTCGAGATCTGCAAGCGCTCGTACGACCTGCTGACACAGCAGGCCGGCATCGCGCCGCAAGACATCATCTTCGATCCGAACATCTTCGCGGTCGCGACCGGCATCGAAGAGCACAACAACTACGCGCGCGACTTCATCGAAGCGACCGCGGCGATCAGGCAGGCGTGCCCGCACGCGCACATCAGCGGCGGCGTCAGCAACGTCTCGTTCTCGTTCCGCGGCAACGACCCGGTGCGCGAGGCGATGCACTCGGTGTTCCTGTATCACGCCATCAAAGCGGGCATGACCATGGGCATCGTCAATGCCGGCCAGCTCGCGATCTACGAGAACATCGACGCCGAGCTGCGCGAGCGCGTCGAGGACGTGATCCTCAATCGCCGCCCGGATGCCACCGAGCGGCTGCTGGAGATCGCGGCGCGCTACAAGGGCGAGGCAGCCGGGCGCAAGACCGAGGACCTGGCGTGGCGCAGCTGGCCGGTCGGCAAGCGCCTGGAGCACGCGCTGGTCAAGGGCATCGACGAGTTCGTCGTGCAGGACACCGAGGAGGCGCGCCAGCAGTTCGAGCGCCCGCTGCAGGTGATCGAAGGCCCGCTGATGGACGGCATGAACGTGGTCGGCGACCTGTTCGGCGCCGGCAAGATGTTCCTGCCGCAGGTGGTGAAGTCGGCGCGCGTCATGAAGAAGGCGGTCGCGTACCTGATCCCGTACATCGAGCAGCAGAAGGCCGCCGGCGGCGCGTCGCGCTCGAACGGCAAGATCATCATGGCGACGGTCAAGGGCGACGTGCACGACATCGGCAAGAACATCGTCGGCGTCGTGCTCCAGTGCAACAACTTCGAGGTGATCGACCTCGGCGTGATGGTGCCGTGCGAGCGCATCCTCGAGACCGCGCGGCGCGAAGGCGCCGACATGATCGGCCTGTCGGGCCTGATCACGCCGTCGCTCGATGAGATGGTGCACGTCGCCAAGGAAATGAAGCGCCAGGGCTTCGAGCTACCGCTGCTGATCGGCGGCGCGACCACCTCGCCCGCGCACACGTCCGTGAAGATCGATCCGCAGTACGAAGGCCCGGTCGTGTACGTGAAGGATGCGTCGCGGTCGGTCGGCATCTGTCAGCAGCTGGTCGCCGCCGGGCGCGGCGAGTACGTGGCGCGCGTCAAGAGCGAGCACGCGACCCGCCGCGAGCAGCATCACGGCAAGAAGATCAAGGCTCCGCAACTGACGATCGCGCAAGCGCGCGCCAACCGCTTCAACGGCGGCTGGGACAGCTACGTGCCGCCGGTGCCGCGCTTCCTCGGCGTGCGGGTCTTCGACGACTACTCGCTCGAAGACCTGACGCGCTACATCGACTGGATGCCGTTCTTCAACGCCTGGGAGTTCGGCGGCAAGTTCCCGGACATCCTCACCGACGCGAAGATCGGCGAGCAGGCGAGCAACCTGTACGCGGATGCGCGCCGCATGTTGAAGCAGATCATCCGCGAGCGCTGGCTGACGGCGCGCGGCGTCATCGGGCTGTTCCCGGCGAACAGCGTCGACGACGACGACGTCGAGGTCTACGCGGACGAGTCGCGCTCGCGCGTGCTGGCACGGCTGCATTTCCTGCGCCAGCAGAAGGGCAAGCCGCCCGGGCAGTCGCACGACGCGCTCGCGGATTTCATCGCGCCGAAAGGCCCGCAGGGCCATGGCCGCCGCGACTACATCGGAGCCTTCGCCGTGACGGCCGGGCTCGGCATCGAGCCGCACCTGGAGCGCTTCGCGCAGGCCCACGACGACTATTCGAGCATCATGCTCAAGGCGCTGGCCGACCGCCTCGCCGAAGCGTTCGCCGAGCGCCTGCACGAGCGCGTGCGCCGCGAGTTCTGGGGCTACGCTCCCGAGGAGCGGCTGAGCAACGAGCAGCTGATCCGCGAAGGCTATCGCGGCATCCGGCCGGCGCCCGGCTATCCGGCCTGCCCCGATCACACGGAGAAGGCGACGCTGTGGCAGCTGCTCGCTCCGACCGACAACGCAGGCATCCAGCTCACCGAGTCGTACGCGATGTATCCCACTGCAGCCGTCAGCGGCTGGTATTTCTCGCACCCGGGCTCGCGCTACTTCGCGGTCGGCAAGATCGACCTCGACCAGGTGCAGAATTACGCCGCGCGCAAGAAGATCCGGCTGGAGGAGGCGCAGCGCTGGCTGTCGCCGAGCCTGGGCTACGACTCGGATCCGGACGCCGACGCAGCGTGAGAGAGTCAGGCTGAAGCCTGACACTGCTACACTCCATCCATGACCATCAGCAAAGTCTATCCGGGCGCGGCAGCCGCGCTCGCCGACGTGGTGCGCGACGGGATGACGGTGATGTGCGGCGGCTTCGGCCTGTGCGGCATTCCCGAGAACCTGATTCTCGCGCTGTGCGAGTCCGGCGTGCGCGGGCTCACGGTGGTCTCGAACAACGCCGGCGTCGACCAGTTCGGGCTCGGCAAGCTGCTCAAGACGCGGCAGATCGCCAAGATGATTTCCTCCTACGTCGGCGAGAACAAGGAATTCGAGCGCCAGTATCTCGCCGGCGAGCTGCAGCTGGAATTCAACCCGCAAGGCACGCTCTCCGAGCGCATCCGCGCCGGCGGCGCGGGCATCTACGGTTTCTACACCAAGACCGGCGCCGGCACGCTGGTGGCGGAGGGCAAGGAGACGCGCGTCGTCGACGGCGAAACCTACGTGCTGGAGAAGGGCCTGACGGCAGACCTGTCGCTGGTGAAAGCGTGGAAGGGCGACACCGAGGGCAACCTCATCTATCGCAAGACCGCGCGCAACTTCAATCCGATGATGGCCACCGCCGGCCGCGTCACCGTGGCGGAGGTCGAGGAGCTGGTCGAGGCGGGCGAGCTCGACGCGAACAGCATCCACACGCCCGGCATCTTCGTGCAGCGGATCGTGCAGGGCGCGAGCTACCTGAAAACGATCGAGCACCGCACCGTGCGCAAGCGTCCGGCCGCCTGAGGTCACCGACATGCCCTGGAACCGCGAACAACTGGCCGAGCGCGCCGCGCGCGAGCTGCACGACGGCTTCTACGTCAACCTCGGCATCGGCATCCCGACGCTGGTCGCGAACTACATTCCGGCCGGCATGAAGGTCGTGCTGCAGTCGGAGAACGGCATGCTCGGCATGGGCCCGTTCCCGTACGAAGGCGAGGAGGATCCGGACCTGATCAACGCCGGCAAGCAGACGATCACCGAGCTGCCGATCTCGTCGTATTTCTCCTCCGCCGACAGCTTCGGCATGATCCGCGGCGGGCACATCGACCTGTCGATCCTCGGCGGCATGGAAGTCAGCGAGAGCGGCGATCTCGCGAACTGGATGGTGCCCGGCAAGATGGTGAAGGGCATGGGCGGCGCCATGGACCTGGTGGCGGGGGTGAAGCGCGTCGTGGTCGTGATGGAGCACACCTCGAAGGATGGGTCGGCGAAGTTCAAGCCGCGCTGCGAGCTGCCGCTGACCGGCGCCAACGTCGTCGACATGCTGATCACCGATCTCGCCGTGTTCGCGCGCGACGACCGCAAGGCTCCGTTCAAGCTGATCGAGCGCGCGCCGGGCGTCAGCGCGGAAGAGATCAAGGCGAAGACGCCGGCGAAATTCCTGTAATCCCGGAGTCAGGCTGAAGCCTGACCCGCATGCTGAAGCCTGACTCACATGCAGATCAGGCTGAGCTCTCTGGAGACTGTGGGTCAGGCTTCAGCCTGACAATGCTGCTTCTATCGCCGTCAGCGCCGCTCCGGCCTTCATGCGCTGACACTCCTCCTGCAGCGATTCCAATCCCGCACGCGTCTGCTTGCTCGTGCCTTTCTCACCTGCGTCCGCCAGCAGCCGTGCGCGCTTGATCAGCATGTCCGTCCACGGCAGGGGCTCCGCCGCCGTATACGCCTCCAGCCGCCCGGCGTAATCACGCACCGCCGTCCAGTCGCGCTCCTGCAGGCCGACGTCGATGGCATTGCCGTAGAACTCGAAGTAGCTGTGGCTCACGCAGCCTGCCGCGAGCAGGTCGTTGCCTTCGGCGAGCAGGCTGGCGCGCTCCTCTGGGGCCGGCGTAAGACGCGCGACCAGGCTGAGCAGCATCGGGCCGCAGTACGACATCCCGGTCTCGCGTCCGAACTGCAGCGCTTCTCGCGCGAGCTGCAGTGCCTGTGCCGGATCCTCGATCATCATCGAGGCGGCGATGATACCGACGCATTCCGCTTCGAAGCGGCGCGCACCGAGCTGCTTGGCGAGCTGCAGCGCCTGCCGCGCGTGGCGCCGGCAATCGTCCATCTGTGCCTGCAACAGCATGCCGCTGGCCAGGGTCAGGTGGACCAGCAGCTCGCCGCGCAAGTCGCCGACGCGCCGCGCGAGCTCGAGCCCTTCGCGGCAACTTTCGCTGCTCGCCTCCGGGTCGCCGCAGAAAGTGTGCGTGACCGCCATCATGGGCAAGTTCGAGAGCAGCACGCCGACGAGGTCATGGTCGCGCGCTTCCTTGACGCACCGGGCGAAGTGCTCGCGTGCCGTTATCATGCTGCCGCGCTGATAGTACGCATCGCCCAGGCCGCTCAGTGCCCGCGCGAGCTCGACGTGCGACTTCGCCTGCAACGCGAAGCGATGCGCCTGCTCATGCGCCTGCATGCATGCGTCGAGCCGTCCGAGCGGAAAGCAGAGGTTACCGCGCAGCGTGTAGACGCGGGCGCGGGTCTCCAGATCGGCCGACTCGCCGAGCGCGGTTTCCGCGTGGTCGAGCGCGTCCAGCGCCTCTTCGTGGCGGTCCATGATGCGCAGAGCCGCCGCGATGCCGATCCACGCTGTGCCGTGGCCGTGCTGGTCGATGGCGAAATCCAGAGCTTCGCGGTACGAGGTCAGCGCATCGTGCGTGCGGCCGAGCTGCAGCAACAGCTCGCCGAGCAGCAGGCTGCACTTGTGCAGCAGGACCGGCTCACGCGCCAGCGCGCTGGCCTTGTTCACCAGGCCGAGGGCGCGCTCGAAGCGCAACGCCGCCTGTTCAGCGAGCGAGGCCTCCAGATATGCGGTCGTGGCGCGCTCGTCGTCCGCGGCTGCGAGGTGGTCGGCACGCAGGGCAGGGTCACCGCTCGCGTACCAGTCGGCGGCAGTGCGATGCAGCTCGCGTCGCTGCGACTTCAGGGTCGACTCGTAAATGGCGTCGCGGAACAGCGCGTGCACGAACTCCAGCTCGACGCCGTTGAAGCGCACCAGTGCGGTCTCCGTGAGCGGCGTCGGGTCGTAGTCGTCGTTGCCGACGACGCGGCGCAGGGCGTCGAGCGCCGCGCGATGTCCGAGTACCGCTGCCGCTTGCAGCGCCGAATGATCGCGACCGGAGAGGCGCGCGGCTCGCGCCAGCACGACCGATCGGACCGAGCCCGGCAGCAGGTCATGCCCCGCGCGCGCTGCGCGCAACAACTGGTCGAGAAACAGCGGATGTCCTTCGGCGCGTTGAATGCATGCGTCGATGGTTTCCGGCGACAGCTCCGGAAAATGCGCGGCCAGCTCCTGGGCCTCGTCCTCGGCGAGCGGCGCGAGATCGACGGTCGTGACCGGGCAGCCGCGGGCCCGTGCGCGCCAGCTCGCGTTGATCGGATCGCCCTCCGGCCGGGTCGTCATGATGAACAGGATCTGGCAATTGGCGACGACCGCGGCGATCTCGCCGAAGCGGGCCAGCTCGTCGGTATCCGCCCAGTGGACGTCCTCCACGACCAGCAACTGCGGGCCGCGCTGCACCGCCGACTCGATCAGCTGCGCGAGCGCGAGCGCGCGGCCGCGTTGCCGCGTGGCGATCTCCATCGCTTTCTCCAGCGCGGCGAGCTCGGCGTCGATCGGCGCATCGATGAGGTCGCTCAGGAAAATGATCTGGTCGACAGTATTGCGGCCCGCGGTGGCGCGCCGTACCGCAGCGGCACGCTCGTTCGCGGAGGCATCGGCGGCGAGGCCGAGCAGGCTCAGCGCGAGCGCGGTGATCGGTCGCCGGCCGGGGGATTGACCGAAGTCGAAGACTTGCGCCGAATGCACGGCGACTCCGCGCTCGCGCGCCGCGCCGCGAACAGCGTTGACGAGGCTCGTCTTGCCGATGCCGGCTTCGCCGCGCACGACGATCGCCCGTCCATGTCTGCTGTTGGTGCAGCGATCGAGCGCGGCAAGCACCATCGCCAGCTCCGGCCGGCGTCCGACGAACGGTTGCGCGCCAGGACCGATCTCGCTGCGCAAGCCTTGCAGGCTCCACGCGATCACGGACTCCGACTGACCGGGCAGCGCACTGGCCGCGCGTGTGCCGCTGACGCGCTCGCCGAGCGAAGCGCGCAGCTCTTCCGAGATGAGAATCTCCCCGTCGGCCGCGCGGGCCGCGAGAGTGTGCGCAATGTGTGTCGGCCGGCCGGTCAGCGGAAAAATCTCCGCAGCGCACAGCACCTGGCCCTGCGCGATCCCGATGCGCAACGCGAGTGCTCCGACTGCGGGCCACGGAGTGCTCGCGACGATACTCTGGAGAGCGAGCGCTGCCTGCGTCGCGCGTTCCGGCTCATTGCCGTACGCAGTGGGGATGCCGAACACTGCGAGCACGTTGCTGCCGACGCGTCGGTCGACCCGGCCACCGAACTCCGTCACGGATTCCTGCACGCGACGGTGAAACTGCGTGGCGAGCGTGTGCGACTCTTCCGGGTCGAGCTGGGCTTCGAGCTCGAGCAGCCCTTCGAGACGCGCGACCATGATCGTCGCGTCGATCAGCTGCGGTCGCAGCTCGACGGGCGCAGCGGGCTCGCTGGCGCGCGGCGCCTCGTGCCTCGCCGTGTCATCGAGCGCAGTGTCGTCGTCATCCTGCGTGCCGAGCGCCGCGCGGCGGCGGCGCATCAGATCGCGATACAGCTGCTCAGTGGCGGGCTCCGGCGCAACGTCGAGCTCGCGTCGCAGGACATCGCGACACACGCGGTACTGGCGCAGCGCCTCCGCGTACGCATTGCGCTTGGCGTGCAGGTCCATGACCCGGCGGTGTGCCGCTTCGTTGAGCGGCTCGAGCGCTACGAGCTTGGTGCATGCCGCGAGCGCGCCTTCGCTGTCGCCGTTCGCGGCGCACAGGTCGGCCAGCTTGTGCAGGGCATCGCTCAACTCCTTGCGCAACGTCAGGCGCTCGCTCGTGAGCCATTCGTCGAAGGCAGTGGAGCGTGCATCGAAGCCGTCGAGGAGATCGCCGCGATAGTGCGTCATCGCCTCCTGCAGCGCAGTGCGCGTGCCGAGCGTGAGCGCATGCCGGAATGCATGCAGGTCACTGCGCACGACCGCAGGATCGATGCCGACGGATTCAGTGTCTGCGAGCAGCGCTTTGTGCGCGTTCGCAGGCAGCGACTTGCGCAACGCTGCGAGCGCCTGGCGCAGGCTCGTGCGTGCCAGCTCTTCGTCGGCGTCTTCCCAGAGCAGCGTGGCCAGCCGGTCGCGGCTGTGCGATTCGCCCGGCCGCAACGCGAGATAGGCGAGCAGCGCGCGGCCCTTGCGGGACGCGATACGGACCTCCGTGCCCTTGGCGTCCTGCACGCGGAATGAGCCGAGCACCTGCAGGTTCAGTTCGTTCAAGGGGTCCCCGGGCCGCGCAGCGTTGGCTTGTCAATTATCGGGCTGCCATTCTTTCACGCATTTTTCACGTGTGTCGAGACTCGACCCTCACGGGCGCCGCCTACAGTGCCCTCCACGGATTTCCCTACCCTGGAGGATTCATGCTCACCGACGCCCGCGGCTGTCCCACTTCGACCCCCAGCAGTGCTTCCTTGCAGCAATTCGAGCGGGCACTGGAGCTTTCGGCCAGCTACGAGCTCGATCCGCTGTCGACGATCCAGCAGGCGCTCGACGCCGATCCGGCGTTCGCCATGGGCCACTGCCTGCGGGCGGGGCTGGCGATCATGGCCACGGACCGCGGCGCGCTGCCGCTGCTGATCGAGAGCGTCGAGGCCGTCGAGGCGCAGGGCCGCCGCGCCAACGACCGCGAGCGTGCGCACGCCGCCGCGGCGCGGGCCTGGATCGAGGGCGACTTTGCCGGCTCGATCCATCGCTACGGCGAGATCCTGCTCGATCATCCGACCGACCTGCTGGCGCTG
>DATEJG010000004.1:0-5071 GCA_035278165.1 Steroidobacteraceae bacterium | reverse complement strand
TTCCTGGTCGTCATCGTGCTCGGCATCGGCGGCGGTATTTTCGTCTCGCGCCGCGTGTTGCAGCGGATCGATGCGATGACCGGCACCACCCAGCGCATCATGGCCGGCGATCTCAGTGGCCGCTTGCCGGTAGGGCGGAGCGGCGACGAGCTCGATCGCCTTGCCAGCAATCTCAACGCCATGCTGGAGCGCATCGAAGCGTTGATGATCGGCCTGAAGGAAGTTTCCGACAACATCGCCCATGACCTGAAGACGCCGCTGACGCGGCTGCGCAACCGCGCCGAGGAGGCGCTGGCGCGCTCCGGCAGCGAGGCCGACTACCGCGCGGCGCTGGAGCGCACGATTGAGGAATCCGACGGGCTGATCCGCACCTTCAATGCACTCCTGATGATCGCGCGCGCCGAATCCGGCCAGGCGCGCGGCGACATGGACGATTTCGACGCTGCCGACGTCGCCAACGGTATCCACGAACTGTACGAGCCGCTGGCGGAAGACGACGGCATGACATTGACGGTCAAGGTGACGTCGGCGCAGATCCACGGCAATCGCGAATTGATCAGCCAGGCGCTCGCCAATCTCGTCGAGAATGCCATCAAGTATGGCAAGCCCTCCGCCGCGGCGCAGCCGCTCGGCATCAAGGCGGCGAGGGAGATCGTGATCGAGGCCCACCGCGAGGGCGATTCCGTCCTGCTCAGCGTCACCGATCACGGTCCGGGCATTCCCGAGGCCGACCGCAAGCACGCCATCGAGCGCTTTGTGCGGCTGGAAGCCAGCCGGACGCTGCCCGGATCGGGTCTTGGATTGAGCCTTGCGAGTGCGGTCGCCACCCTGCACGGCGGTGAGCTGCGCCTCGGCGACGCGCATCCGGGCCTGGTCGCGACACTGGTGCTGCCGGCGCGCACCGGCGAGAGGCTTGCAGCGCAAACGCAGGATGTGCCACAGAAGGTGGCATGAACGCATCCGCGCCGGGAAACGCGGAACGACATCCACTAGCCGCTCGCTTCGTCGAGGGCCCGCATGTCTCCGCTCCCGACAAAGCCGAACAACGCCTTGGCGACTGGCTCTCCGAGCTCGAGCCCGCGCATTCGGCTGCGCTCGATGCGCTGCTCGACCATCCCAATGCCAGGAAAATCCTGCTCGGCATTTGCGAGTTCTCGCCCTATTTGTTCGATCTCGTCCGTGCCGACGCAGCGCGGCTGGCCCGTATTCTCTCATGCGACCCGGAGTCGCATCTCGCTTCCCTAACCGAAGACACCTCCCGCCGGGTGTGGTCCGCCGCCGGCGAGACCGATGTCGCGCATCTGCTCCGCCGCATGAAGGCGGAAGCCGCGCTACTGATCGCACTGTGTGACATTGGCGGCGTCTGGCCGGTGATGCGGGTGACGTCGGCGCTGACCGATCTTGCGGTTGCCTCCGTGCAGATGGCGCTGCGCTTCGTGCTGCGCCATGAGGTCGCGCGCGGCCGCATGAAGCCGGCCGATCCGGAGCATCCGGAGGACGGAAGCGGCCTGATCGTGCTCGCCATGGGCAAGATGGGTGCGGGCGAATTAAACTATTCCAGCGACATCGACCTGATCGTGTTCTTCGACCGCAACGCCACGTCGCTGGCTGACGACATCGAGCCGCAGCCGTTCTTCGTGCGCGTGACGCAGGCGATGGCGCGACTCCTGCAGCAACGCACCGGCGAGGGATACGTGTTCCGCGTTGATCTGCGGCTGCGCCCGGACCCGGCTTCGACGCAGGTCGCGATCTCGACGGAAGCTGCGCTGCATTACTACGAGCGGGAAGGGCGCACCTGGGAGCGCGCCGCCATGATCAAGGCGCGGCCATGTGCCGGCGATCTTGCCGCGGGCGAAGCGCTGGTCGCGGAGATCGCGCCCTTTGTCTGGCGCAAGCATCTCGACTTCGCGGCGCTGGCCGATGTCCACGACATGAAGCGGCAGATGCAGACCTATCGCGGCCAGAGCGAGATCGCGGTCGAGGGCCACAATGTCAAGGTCGGCCGCGGCGGCATCCGCGAGATCGAATTCTTCGCCCAGACCCAGCAACTGATCGCCGGCGGCCGGCATCCGGAATTGCGGGTGCGGCCGACGCTGCTGGCGCTCAACGTGCTCGCCAACAGCAACTGGATCACCTACGACGCGCGCGACCAGCTCACCGTGGCCTACGAGTTCCTGCGCCGCGTCGAGCATCGCCTGCAGATGATTGCGGACGAGCAGACGCACGCGCTGCCGGAAGAGCCGGAGGCGGTCGAGCGCTTTGCGCACTTTTTCGGCTACGAGAGCCGCGATTCTTTTGCCAAGGACCTCGTCGGCCAGCTCAACATCGTGCAGGGGCATTACAGCCGGCTGTTCGAAGGCGACCCGACCGGCACGGAGAAGCTGCCTGACGTCAACTACGCCGCGGGGCCCGAGGACCAGCGCCTGCTCGATCATCTGCTGGCGCTCGGCTTCAAGAAGCCGGCGATGGTGGCGAACACGGTGCAGCAGTGGCTGACCGGCGACTATCGCGCGCTGCGGGTCGAGGCGACGCGCAACGCCTTTGTCGAGTTCATGCCCGGCCTGATCGATGGTCTTGCGCACGCCGAGGAGCCGGACAATGCGGTCACCGCATTCGATCGCTTCCTGCAGGCGCTGCAGCGCGGCGGCCGGTTGATCTCGCTGCTCAGCCAGAACCCTGATCTCGTCGCGCTGGTCGCACTGATCCTCGGCGCCGCCCCGCGGCTCGGCGACATGCTGGCCCGCCAGCCGCAGATCATGGACGGCCTGATCGACCCGCGCTTCTTCGGCGCAATGCCCGATCAGAAGGAACTATCGGGGCGGCTGGCGACGACGCTGCAGGATGCCGACTCCTACGAAGATTTTCTCGATCGCCTGCGCCTGTTCGGGCAGGAGAGCCTGTTCCTGATCGGCACGCGCATCCTCTCCGGCACCGTGTCCGCCCAACAGGCCGGCGGCGCGTTTGCCGACGTCGCCGAGGGCATCGTCCACACCGTGCACGGCCTCGTCACCGATCAGTTCGCCGGCCAGTACGGCAAGATCAGGGAGCAGGAGACAGCGATCATCGCCATGGGCCGGCTGGGCAGCCGCGAGATGACGGCCTCCTCCGACCTCGACCTGATCCTGCTCTATGACTACGACCATGAGCAGCCGGAATCCGACGGCGAGCGCTCGCTGAACGGCGCGCAATATTTCGCGCGCTTCACCCAGCGGCTGATCAGCGCCTTTACCACCCGCACCAATTACGGCGTGCTCTACGAGATCGACATGCGGCTGCGCCCGTCGGGCCGCGCCGGCCCGCTGGCATCGCGCCTCGATTCCTTTGCCGACTACCAGGAGCGCGAAGCCTGGACCTGGGAGCACATGGCGCTGACGCGGGCGCGGGTGATTTCAGGTTCGCCGGCATTCCGCAACAAGATCGAAGACGTCATCCGCGCCGTCCTGACCCGGCCGCGCGATCCGGCTGCGACCGCCATCGATGTCGCCGACATGCGCCGCGCCATTGCGCAGGAGAAGGGCGAAGGCGACGTCTGGAACCTCAAATATGCCGCCGGCGGCACCGTCGATATCGACTTCATCGCGCAGTATCTGCAGCTCGTTCACGCCGCCGACAAGCCCGACATCCTCAACGTCTCCACGTCAGTCGTGCTCGACAATGCCGCGCGGCTCGGCGTGCTCGCGCCGTCGGACGCCGAGGTGCTGCGCGCCGCAGCGCGGCTCTATCACGACCTGACGCAAATCATCCGGCTCTGCGTCAGCGGCAAGTTCAATCCGGCCACGGCTGGAGAGGACCTGCTGCGCGTGATGGCCCGGGCCGGGGATACGCCTGATTTCTCCACGCTGGAAGCGCGGCTGCGCGAGACGCAGGCCGAGGTGCGGCGGGTATTCGAGGCGGTGGTCGGCTAAGCCGATTTGTCCGCGCGATCGGTCAATACCGAAACGAAATGACCGCCGCGAATGGCCGCCCAAGGCCCTGATTTGGCTTATTTTCCGGCTCGCCTTCATGGTATTCCTGAAGCCACCAATCCGGACGGGGCTCTTCTCTTGATCGACAAGCTTGAACTACTTCTCGCGCTCGCCAAGGAGCGTCATTTCGGCCGCGCCGCGGAGGCCTGCGGCGTGACGCAGCCGACGATGTCCACCAGCCTCAAGCAGCTTGAGGAAATCCTGGGCGTGATGCTGGTGCAGCGCGGCTCGCGCTTCCAGGGCTTTACGCCGGAGGGCGAGCGCACGCTGGATTGGGCGCGACGCATCGTCGGCGACACCCGCGCGATGCGTGAGGAGATCAAGAGCCTCAAGCGAAAGCTTTCCGGCGAATTGAAGATCGCGGCGATCCCGACCGTGCTCGGCATGGTGGCGCAGCTGACGACGCCGTTCCGCGCTCGCCATCCTGATGTGCGCTTCCGCATCCAGTCCTGCACGTCGTCGGACGTGCTGGGCCTTCTGGAGAATCTCGAGGTCGATGCGGGTCTCAGCTATATCGAGAACGAGCCGCTCGGCAATGTTCGCACCATCCCGCTCTACAACGAGAGCTATCGCCTGCTGACCGCGCGCGATGCCATGTTCGGCGACCGCGAGCAGGTGACGTGGAAGGAAGTAGGGCAGGTGCCGCTCTGCCTGCTGACGCCCGACATGCAGAACCGGCGCATCATCGACCGCGCGTTGAGTTCGGTCGGCGCTGAGGCCAAGCCAACCCTGACATCAAACTCGCTGCTGGTGCTTTACACCCACGTCAAGACCGGCCGCTGGGCAAGCGTGATGCCGGCAAAGCTCGCCGAGACGCTGGGGCTGGCGGATGCGGTGCGCAGCATTCCCATCGTCGATCCAGAGGTCAATTACTCGATCGGCCTCGTCATTCCGCAGCGCGACCCGATGACGCCGCTGCTGGCGGCTCTGGTGCAGATCGCGCGCGAAGTAGCGCCCACGCTGCAGTCGTAGGGCTGACGCTAGTCCGTGTGCGGAGGAACCTCGATCCCGCTGGTCGAGTATTCCCTGATCTTGTTGCGCAACGTACGCACCGAAATTCCCAGCACACGCGCGGCCCGGGTACGATTTCCGTCGCAGCGGGCAAG
>DATEJG010000003.1:0-6112 GCA_035278165.1 Steroidobacteraceae bacterium | reverse complement strand
AAGCCCCATCCGGGATTAGAAGAGAGGCTGTAGACTGTAGGCTGTAGGCTGTAGCCAGAGGCGGAGTCGAGAGCTCTTCTTCTGGCTACAGCCTACGGCCTACAGCCTTCAGCCTTTCTTCATATGGCCCGCATCCTCTTCTACTTCACCGTCGCCCTCGCGGCACTCGTCGCGTTGCTCCTCAGCGCCATGAATGCCGGGCGCGTCGACGTCGAGCTCGCGTTCCTGCGCATCTCTACGCCGCTCGGGCTCGCGCTGGTCGTCACGTTCGTCATCGGCCTGCTCGCGGGACTGTTCTGGCGCGTCTACTGGGTCGCGGAGTTGCTCGACGAGCGCGGGCGCTTGCGTCGTGCGCTGCGTGCAGCCGAAACGCGCGCGCGGACCCTGGCAGCCGCCGACGAAAATGTCGCTTGATCTGTCGCTCGACCTGGTCGTTGCGCTGTTCGTCGCCGCCGCCGCGGGTTGGCTCGTCGCGCAGTTTCGCCTCCGCGATCGTGCGCCGCGTCCGACGTTGCCGGAGCGCCCGAGCCTGCCGCGCAGCCAGGAGCCGCCGCGCCGGCTGAACGAGGACTATCTCAAGGGCCTCGGCTTCCTGCTCAACGAAGAGCCCGACAAGGCGCTCGAAGTGTTCCTGCGCATGGTCGACGTCGACAACGAGACCGTCGAGACGCACTTCGCGCTGGGCAGCATCTATCGCCGGCGCGGCGAGGTCGAGCGCGCGATCCGCATCCACGAAAACATCATGGCGCGCCCGTCCCTCAGCGCCGAGCACCGCATGGAGGCGATGTTCGCGCTGGCGGAGGATTATTTTCGCGCCGGCCTGTTCGATCGCGCGGAGCGCTCGTTCCGCCAGCTCGCCGAGACGGATGAGCGCCGCGTGGCGGCGTTGCGCTACCTGCTGCGCATCTACGAGCAACAACGCGACTGGGACCAGGCGATCGCCGTCCACACGGAGCTGGCCGCACGTGCGTCGCCCGAGCAGCCGACTGCGATCGCTCACTATCACTGCGAGCTTGCCGAGCAGGCGCGCGAGCGCGGCGATCACGCCGGGGCGCGCGAGCACCTGCATCGCGCCCGTGAAGTTCAACGCAACTTTCCGCGCGGCGCGTTGATTCGCGCCGACATCGCGCTCGACATGAACGAGCCGGAGCTCGCCGCGACCCTTTGCCAGCGAGTCGTCGAGCTGCATCCGCGCTTGCTGGCGCTCGCGTTGCCGCGAGTGCTGCGCGCCGTCCGCGACAAGGATGCCGGCGATCTGGAGCGCCGCTTCAACGCCTGGATCCGACCCGAGCCTGCGGCGCGCGCCGAGCTTGCTTACGCGGCCATCGTCGCGGGTCTCGAGCAGGAGCCGTTCGTGCGCGATTGCCTGCCCGACATGCTGCGCGAAGATCCGAGCCTGGGCGAGATCGTGCGCTCCGTCGCCGGCGATCCGGGACAGCTCACTGCGCAGCAGCGCACCGATCTCGCGTCGAGCCTCGCGCGCACCCTGCGTCGCACGCAACGCTATCGGTGCGTCGATTGCGGTTTCGCGAGCGCCTCGCACTTCTGGCAGTGCCCGGGATGCCGCGGCTGGGATGCGTTCGCGCCGGTCGCGTTGCTCGACGTGAGGCGCTGAGTCAGTTTGTCCGCAAAGTGGCCACTTAATCCCGCATCGGGCCCCTTCTCTTCGTAGCACCATCTCTGCGACGGCGCCGCTCGCTGCGCGCCGTAAACCACGCAAATCTTTCATGCTAAGGAGAGCTCCATGTCCAGATTCACCCCATCGCAAGTCGGCAGCAGCGCGCGCGCAAGCGTGCGCGGCTCGGTCCAGGCGTTGATCGTGTCGCTGTTGCCCGCGCTCGCGTGGGCCGGGCCGGTCGATATCAACAGCGCGGACGCGGCGACCATTGCCAAGGAGCTGCAGGGCATCGGCCTGAGCCGGGCGCAGGACATCGTTGCGTACCGCGAGAAGAACGGGGCGTTTCGCAGCGTCGACGACCTGCGCAAGATCAAGGGCATCGGCGCGAAGGTGCTGGAGCGCAATCGGGCCAACATCAAAGTCGAAGGGGCGCCCAGGAAATAGCGGCGGACCCGCACTGGGCGGCGGGCGCCGGCGCGCGCCGCTCAGGTATCATCGCGTCCTGCCAATACGACGGAGGTGCGCGGTGAGTCAGGGGCAAGAGATCAGAACGGCGGTGTTCCCCGTGGCCGGGCGCGGCACGCGGTTCCTGCCGGCCACCAAGGCGAGTCCCAAGGAGATGCTGCCGATCGTCGACAAGCCGCTGATCCAGTACGCCGCAGAGGAAGCGCTGGCGGCCGGCGCGCGCAAGCTGGTGTTCATCACCGGCAGCTCGAAGCGTGCCATCGAGGATCACTTCGACAGCGACAGCGAGCTCGAGCAGGCCCTGGAAGCGCAGGGCAAGGCCGACCTGCTGAAGGCGCTGAAGGACATCGTGCCGGCGTGGGCAAGCTGCATCTACATCCGCCAACCCTCGCCGCTCGGCCTGGGTCACGCCGTGTGGTGCGCGAAGCCGGTCGTCGGCAACGAGCCATTCTTCGTGCATCTCGCCGACGACCTCATCGACGCGCCGACGGCGTGCCTGCGGCAAATGGCAGCGGTGCACGCGGAGAAGGGCGGCAGCGTGCTCGGCGTCGAGACCGTGCCGCGCGCGGAAACCGACAAGTACGGCATCGTCGCCACCGAGGAGCGCGAAGGTCGGATCAGCCGTGTGAAGCAGATCGTCGAGAAGCCGCGTCCGTCGAACGCACCTTCGACGCTTGCGGTGGTCGGGCGCTATCTCCTGTCGCCGACGATCTTCGCGAAGCTGGAGCAGACCGGCCGCGGCGCCGGCGGCGAGATCCAGCTGACGGATGCGATCGCCGACCTGCTCTCCGACGAGCCCGTGTATGCCTACGAGTTCGAAGGGCGGCGCTACGACTGCGGCAGCAAGCTCGGCTATCTGCAGGCGACCGTGGAATACGGTCTGAAGCACGAAGCGCTCGGCGAGAAGTTCAGCGAGTATCTCGTCGGCCTCGCCGCAAAACTGAAGTAAGCGCCAGCGCCGCCACCATCAGCCATCCCACGCTTCCGCCGCCGCCTCCGCCCCCTCCGCCGCTGCTGGCAGGAGGAACGGTGGGCGGCGACTGCGGCGGCTCCGGCGTTGCCAGCGCAACCTCCGCCGTATCTTGCGATCCCTGATCGTCCGTTACGGTCAGTCGTAGTGTGAAGCTGCTTGCGCTCGCGACCTGGACGGTCGTCAGCGGCTGCGACGCGTCGCCGAATGCCGGCGCCGCGCCTGTCACGCCGACGGCACTCCATTGAAACGCGGTGATCGAGCGCCCGTTCGACGCGAAGCTGGTGCGGCCGTCGATGCTGGCGGCGCTGCCGGCCGCGATCGAGCCGGGCGCCTGCACGATCGCGAACGGTCGCTGAGCGGCGAGCACTGCAGCGCGGGTGTCGAGCATGCCGGCACCGCACGTTTGTGTCGTGCAGATGCATTCAGTCTGCTGCAGGTCGCCTGCCGGCGGATGACAAACGGTCGTAGTCGTCGTGCTCGTCGTGGGGAACGGCGCGGCAGTTTCGCGCAACAGCGCGATGAACTGCGGCGGAGTCAATCGCGAGTTGAGCGAATGCATCAGCGCCGCGGCGCCCGCCACCAGCGGCGCCGAGAAGCTGGTGCCGACGTTGTAGTTCTGGACGTGATCCGTGTACGACGATGCACCCGGCGTCGTCGCGCCGGTGTTCACCGCGGCCGTGATCGGGAACAGGCACGGCGTCGTGGGCGTGATACTCAGGTTGACGCAGTTGCCGCCGGGCGCGCCGATGCCGGCGCCGGGCCCGAGATTGCTGAAGCCCACCTTCGTGCCGGCATGACGGATGCCGGTGACGCTGAACACGCCGTTGCAGTTCGCGGGCGAAGAGATCGAGCCGCCGTCGTTGCCGACGGACGCGACGATCAGGACGCCGCGCGCGGTGATCTCGTCCACCGCGGATTGATACGCCGCGGAGCACACGCTTCCGCCGCCGAGGCTGAGGTTGATGATCTGCGCCGGCGTCGGATTGAGCGGTGCGCCCGGCACCGAGATACCCGCCGCCCAGCGCATGCCCGCGATGATGTCGCTATCGGTGCCGCCGCATTTACCGAGGACGCGCACCGGCAGGATCAGCGTGTTCCAGCCGGTGCCCGCGATGCCTTCGCCGTTGTTGGTCAACGCGGCGATCAGGCTGGCGACGCGCGTGCCGTGCCAGGAGCTGTCCGCATGATCGGCGCCGTTGTCGGGGGTGCAAGCGGCGATGTTGAACGGCGGCTGCGTTCTTTCGGTCGCGGTCACGAAGTCGCCGGGATCGCTGGCGTCGGCATCGCGGCCGTTGCCGTCGTTGGCGAACGGCGTGTTGGCGACGAAATCGAAGCCATCGAGGAGCTTGCCGGCCTGTGCGAGTCGCAGCAGGTCGGGATGCTCGAACCGCACGCCGGTGTCGAGCACGGCGACCACGGTCGAGCTGCTGCCGACCGTGACGTCCCACGCCTGGTCGGCATGGGTCGCGGCGAGCTGCACGCTCTGCAAGTACCACTGGTCGGCGAACAGCGGATCCGACGGCACTGCGTGCGCCCAGCGATGGCCATCAGCCACCGCGTATTCGACGTTGGGATCGGTAGCCATGCGATCGAGTACCGAGCTCATCTCGGTCGCATCGAGCGCGCGATCCAGCTGCAGTACTTCCGTGTCGGTCGCGATCGCTTGCTTGTGCTGCATGCGGATGCCCGCCGCAGCGCCAAGTTTCTGCAGGCGGGTGCCGCTCCTCGCGGAGGCGGCGCCGTCCCGCCACTTGACGATGATCTGGTCGGTGGGCGGCTGCGCGCGCGAGCTGCGCACGTGTCCGTTGTCCTCGCGCGACTGGCCGAACGCGGGCAGCGCGACGCCGATGGACAGCAACAGTGCGGCGATGAGTCTCATGGACATCTCCAGATGATGCCGCGGCCTGCGAAACGGTCGCGCGTGCGCAGTTCACGCTTGCCCGCTCGGTCGGCCCCCGCGACAGGACGCCGACGCCAGCCGGCCGTCCCGAGCGGCGGAACGTCGCCCGGGCCCGCCGGTTCCGGCGTGAATTCCTCGCCATTTGTCCGCACAATCGGCTCCGGGGTTTCCGTCGCCCGTGATTTACCGGGACTCGCCACAGTAAGAGGTCCGACATGAACGCCAGCGCAATGGTGAGCCGCACTTTCGACGAGGGTGTGCTGACGCTGACGCTGAACCGGCCGGACTGCCTGAACGCGATCAATGCTCCGTTGGTGATGGAGCTGCGCGCGGCGCTCGATGGCGCCGTGCACGATGCCGAGGTCGGTGCGATTCGTTGCGGAGCGCGATGGAAGTGTCGCGACTGCTGCACCAGATGCCGAAGCCGACGATCGCGATGGTGCGCGGGCCGGCCGCGGGCGCCGGACTATCGCTAGCCGCTGCGTGCGACCTGCGCATCGCGTCGACGACCGCGATCTTCACGACCGCGTTCGTCAAGGTCGGGTTCTCCGGCGATTTCGGCATCACCTGGTTCCTGACGCGGCTGGTCGGCACCGCGAAAGCGCGCGAGCTCATGTTCCTCAGCGACAAGATCGACGCCGCCGAGGCATTACGCATCGGGCTGGTCAATCGCGTGGTCCCCGACGCAGAGCTGGAAGCGCAGACCGCCGCGCTCGCGCGCCAGATCGCGAACGGGCCCCGGATCGCCAACCGCTACATCAAGCAGAACCTCAACGCCGCGGAGCAAGGCCGGCTCGAAGAGGTGTTCGACATGGAGGCGACCAACCTGACGCGCACGCGCCTGACCGAGGATCACGCGGAGGCGGTGCGGGCGTTTGTGGAGAAACGGCAAGCGGTGTTCAGGGGGAAGTGACGAAGGTGACATAGGTGACACGGGCCACAGCGCTCTTGCTTGTGTCACCTGTGCCACCCGTGTCACCTGTGTCACTCCCATTTCCGTGATCCAGCGCACCTTTGGTCTCTTGCGGCTGCAGCGCTCCCCTCTGTATCATCGCCGCCCAATAATTTAATTTGACAATACTCAGGGATGGGTTCCGGGCGGGGCTGGGGTTCCTGCATGTACCAGATCGCTATCGTCGGCGCGGGTCCCGCCGGG
>DATEJG010000002.1:0-9323 GCA_035278165.1 Steroidobacteraceae bacterium | reverse complement strand
GTCCCACTCGACGCTCGCGCCCGCGGGCGCGCGTGCGACCCAATGCGAGGTACGGTCGTTGGCCCTGGATACCGACTCGAGGTGATCCATGAACAGCGGCAGGTTTTCCAGGTTCTTCCAGAACTGGTACAGCTCGCCCGGCGATGCATCGATGGTGACGCTCTCGGTCACGGCGATCTGCGGTGCGTCCGCGGACTGCGAGGCTTGCAGGCGACGACCTGCGTACACATCGAGCGCGGTGACGGCCAACACTCCGGCGGTCGTCACCGCCAGACGACGCGGATCGGCATCGGGCAAGCGCGCAGCCGCGCCGAGCAGCGCGAGATCCATTGCGTCGCCAGCGACACGCGACCACGCCCACGCCCCGGGCATGCGCTCCGACAGCAAGCCGAGACCGCTGGCGATCTCGCGCGCACCGAGCGCACGCAACAGTCCCGGATGATCGCCGACGCCGATCGTACGACCCACCGCACGCGGCGCCAGCATTCCGGCGAGACCCAGCCCGATGCTGAACCAGCCGAGGATCTGCCCGAGCTGACGATCGTCGGGGCGCAGCCGCGAGTAGTTCGCTTCCTGCCACTCCGTTTCGTCCTCGTCGTTCCAGTCGCCGTACTCGTCCGCGGATGCGTCTTCCATGGAATCCATGGACTGCCGCTCGGCGCGGTCGTACTCGTCGTCGTAGCCGTCGCTGCCGAAATCGGCGCGCGCGGAGCGCCGCTCTGCTGAAGGGTCAATGGCCATGGCGCGCCTCGATGAGTCAACGCAGGGATGATCGGTAATCGCAGCGATGCGCCGCGAGTTCCGTGGATGCAGAAAAGGGGACATTCATCGTTTCGGAAATGATGAATGTCCCCTTATTCTGCGTGGTCAACTCTCCGTCATGCGCTTCATGTAGTCGTCGAAGCGGCGGCCGGGCTCGTCCGAACGGCCGCACGCGCCGCTGCGAGTCCGGGGCATGACCGTCGCGGTACTCGAATTCGACATGGCGGTGTTTGACGATGGCCGTGCGCAGCGAGTCGAGCCGCGCACCCCATTGCGGGTCGATAAAGAAACCCGGCGCGAACAATCGCGACTCGTGCACCGCCGCGCGCTTCTGCTCGGGTAGCGCCGCAGCAATCTTCGCCAGAAACGCGCGCCCATCACGAGCGCGTCGATCTCCTCATAGCTGAGTCAGGCTGAAAGCCTGACCCACAGGATCGTGCGCCGGGGCTGCTGACAGCGTTCTGTCAGGAGAGCCCCGGCGGCGACGCGTGCAGCAGCCGGGTAGATCCGCTATACATACCGGCATAATTCGACCAAAGCGGGATCCACGTGAACACGACCTTTGGCATGGACGGGCGCAGTCCGCGTCCTCCGCGAATCTTTGCTTCATTGCTGGTGCTGATCGGCCTCGCGCTCGCGGCCGGCGGCGTCCGGCTCGCATCGCTGGGCGGATCGCTCTATTACGTGATTGCAGGCATCGTGCTGATCGCGTCCGCAGTGCTCCTGTGGCGCGGCCGGGCCTGGGGCGCGTGGCTGTACGGGCTGCTGACACTCGGCACGATCGCATGGGCGATCATGGAATCGGGCTTCGACGGCTGGGCGCTCGCGCCGCGCGTGCTGCCCTTCCTCGTGCTCGGACTGTGGTTGCTGCGTCCGAAGGCGCGGCGCTCATTGGGCATCCCGGTGCAACGGCCGCTGCTTGCGGCGCCGATCAGCTGGATCGCGCTCGTCGGGCTCGCCGCCATCTGCATTGCAGTCGCGATACGCCAGCCTTATCCGATGCTGCCGTTTACGCCGCATGCAGTCGGCTCAGCGATCGAAGGGCGCGACTGGCAGCACTGGGGCGGCACCGCTGCGGGCACCCGCTACGTGCCGTTCGATCAGATCAACGTGACGAACGTCGACAAGCTGCAGATCGCGTGGACTTACCGCACCGGCGTGGGCGGAGCGTTCAAGGCGACGCCGCTGCAGATCGGCGACACGCTCTACGTCTGTCTCGCGCGCAACATCATTTCCGCGCTCGACGCCGATACCGGCGCCGAGCGCTGGCGCTTCGATCCCGAGCTGAAGGACTCGAAGGTCGGCTTCACCACGACCTGTCGCGGCGTCACGTATTTCAAGGCGCCGGCGCCGCCGGCCGATTGCCCCGAACGCATACTCACGGCGACGACGGACGCGCGACTCATCGCCGTCGACGCGAAGACAGGCAAGCGCTGCAGCGACTTCGGCACGAACGGCGAAGTGACGCTGCTCGCCGGCATGGGCGACGTGAAGCCCGGCTTCTACTACGTCACCTCGCCGCCGACGCTCGCGAAAGGCGTCGCGGTGCTCGGCGGCTGGGTTGCGGACAACGTCGAAACGCAGGAGCCCTCGGGTGTCGTCCGCGGCTTCGATCCGATCAGCGGCCGCATGCTGTGGGCGTGGGATCTCGGACGGCCCGACGTACTGACGGCGCCGCCGGACGGACAGACCTACACGCGCGGCACCCCGAATGCGTGGAGCGTCTTCAGCGCCGACGACGCACTCGGCATGGTCTACATTCCGACGGGCAACGCGACACCCGACTACTACGGCGGCCATCGCACGCCGGAGGCAGAGCGCTTCGCAAGCTCGGTGGTCGCGCTCGACGCCGCGACCGGCGCGGTGCGCTGGTCGTTCCAGACGACGCACCACGACATCTGGGACTACGACGTGCCGTCGCAGCCGGTGCTCGTGGACCTGCCCAACGACGACGGCAGCGTGACTCCAGCGCTCGTCGCGCCGACCAAACGCGGCGAGCTGTTCCTGCTCGACCGGCGCGACGGTAAAGCGCTGGCCGCGATCGAAGAGAAGCCGGTGCCGCAGACCGACCTGCCGGACGAGAAGACCGCGCCGACGCAGCCGTTCTCGGTCGGCATGCCGTCGTTCGGCAACGATCTCGTGACCGAAGCGAAGATGTGGGGCATCACGCCGATCGACCAGATGCTCTGCCGCATCAAGTTCCGCGAGCTGCGCTACGAGGGCCCGCTCACTCCGCCTTCGGTGCGCGGGAGCCTGCAGTATCCCGGCTTCGCCGGCGGCATGAACTGGGGCAGCGTCGCGATCGACGAGCCCGACAGCGTGATGATCGTGAACGCGTTGCAGATCGGCAATCACGTGAAGCTGCATCCGCGCGCCACGGTCAACGACAAGACGGTGCTCGGATTCGGCGGCGGCTATCAGCACGGCACGCCGTATGCGGCGTTCACGATGCCGTTCCTCTCGCCGATATTTGCGCCGTGTCAGCAACCGCCGTACGGCGAGATCGCCGCGATCGATCTCAAGTCGCGCCGGACGCTGTGGCGCCGTCCGCTCGGCACGGCGAACGAGATGGGACCGCTCGGGCTCAAGATCAAGCTGCGCATTCCGATGGGCATGCCGTACAGCGGCGGCACGATCGTGACCAAGGGCGGCCTGATCTTCGTCGGCGGCACGATGGATCGCCACATGCGCGCGCTGAACATCCGCAGCGGCGACGTGATGTGGAGCGACTTCCTGCCGAACAGCGCACAGGCCACGCCGATGAGCTACGTCGCGCCGCAGAGCGGGCGGCAGTTCGTCGTGATCACCGTGCCGGCGACGGGACGGGAGGAAGAGAGCCACGTAGCGGAACCGGAGGCGAAGCGCGGCGCGGTCGGCGCGCTGCCGCAGAAGGCGCAGGACAGCGGCGGCTGGGTGATCGCATACGCGCTGCCGAAATAGCACAATGGGCGCATGGCCGCCGACATCCAGCAGATCGCCGCGTCCGTCGCATCGCTCCAGCAACATCTGGAGGCGCACCGCTACATCTGCTCGACCCAGATCGCGACAGCGGTCTATCTCGCGTATCACCTGCGCAAGCCGGTACTGATCGAGGGGCCGCCGGGCGTCGGCAAGACCGAGCTGGCCAAGACCACCGCCGAGATGTTCGAGCTGCCGCTGATCCGGCTGCAGTGCTACGAAGGCCTCGACGAAGCGAAAGCACTGTACGAGTGGAAGTACGGCAAGCAGCTGCTGTACACGCAGGTCCTGAAGCAGACGCTCGACGAGGTGCTGCAAGGCGCGAAAGGCTTCGCCGAATCCGTCAAGCGCCTGCACGAGTTCGGCGACATCTTCTTCTCCGCGGAATTCCTCGAAGCGCGCCCGCTGCTCAAGGCGCTGCAGCAGGAGCACGGCTGCGTGCTGCTGATCGACGAGGTCGACAAGTCCGACCACGAGTTCGAGTCGTTGCTGCTGGAGCTGCTGAGCGATTATCAGGTCTCGATCCCCGAGATCGGCACCGTGCGCGCGCGCCGCGAGCCGCCGCTGGTCTTCCTGACGAGCAACAACACGCGCGAGATCTCCGATGCACTGAAGCGGCGCTGCCTGCACCTGTACATTCCGTTCCCCGACATCGAGCTCGAGCAGCGGATCATCAATGCGCGCGTGCCGGAAATTCCGGCGCAGCTGCGCACGCAGCTGGTGCGCTTCATCCACGGCCTGCGCGACCTCGACCTGAAGAAGGTGCCGTCGATCAGCGAGACGATCGACTGGGCGCGCACGCTCCTGCTGCTGCACGCCGACCGGCTCGAGCCGGAGCTGGTGAGCAACACCATGAACGTCATCCTGAAGTTCCAGGAGGACATCGAGAACGTCCAGCCCGAGCTGCGCGCCCTCACGCAGAAGGCTGTGGCGTCAGACGGTGTGGGTCAGGCTTCAGCCTGACATCTTCGATGGATCAGCTCCTCGCGCAATTCATCGGCGCATTGCGCAACGCCGACATCCGCGTCTCCACCGCGGAAACTCTCGATGCGCTGAGCGCCGTAGAGCTGGTCGGCTACAGCGATCGGCGCCTGCTCAAGGACAGCCTGTCGCTGGTGCTGCCCAAGACGCCGGATGAGAAGGCCGCGTTCGACACCTGCTTCGACCAGTTCTTCTCGTTCGGCGATCGCACTTCACTGCCGCCGATCGCTGCCAGCAACGAGGCTGCGTTCTCCGGCGATGCAGCCGGCCAGGCGGGTAACGGCCAGGCCGGCGCCGGCGGCGACGGGCAAGATCAGCGCACCGGTACGGCCCGTCCAGGCACGCAACAACCGCAGCAGCGCCCCGCGAACACGACCGCACAGCGCGATGACGCAGCGACGGCGCTCGGCAGCGGCGAGATGTCCGATCCGCAGTCGCCGCTCGGTCAGCTGCTGGTGCGCGGCAATCAATTGGAAATCACCATCGCCATCGGCACCGCGGGGCGACAGGTCAACGTTCACGAGATCGAGGTGTTCACGCAGAAAGGCGTGTACACCCGGCGGATCATGGACACGATGGGTCACGCCGAGCTGCAACAGGAAATCACGCGGCTCGGTGAGAGCGCTGCGATTCCTGAGCGGCGGCGCGCCGTAGATCTCACGCATCGTCGCGACTGGCTGCGCGAGCGCGTGCGCGACTACGTCGAGCACCAGTTCCTGCTGCATGCAGACGTCACCGGGCGTCGTCTGCGCGAGGACCTGCTGCGCACCGTGCGACTGACGGCGCTGGAACAACGCCATCACCGGATGCTGCACGACCTGGTGCTGCGCATGGCACGCCGCCTGGTCTCGGAGCACTCGCGCCGCCGCAAGGTGTTCCGGCGCGGCCAGCTGCACGTGCCGCGAACCCTGCGCCGGAACATGAAGTACGACGATGCCGTGTTCGACCTGCAGTGGAAATCGGTCAAGGTCGACCGGCCGAAGGTCTTCGCAATCTGCGACGTCAGCGGCTCGGTCGCGGCGTACGCGCGCTTCATGCTGATGTTCCTGTACAGCCTGGAAGAGGTGCTGCCGAAGGTGCGCTCATTCGCGTTCTCTTCGGATCTCGGCGAGGTGTCAGAGCTGTTCGCGCGCCACACGATCGACGACGGCATCGCGATCGCGCTCAAGCAATACGGGAGCGGCGCCACCGACTACGGGCAGGCGCTCGCCGATTTCCGCCGGCTGTGCCTCGATGAGATCGACAGCCGCGCGACGCTGATCATCCTCGGCGACGCGCGCAGCAACTACGGCGACGCGCGCACCGACCTGCTGAAAGAGCTGTACGACCGGGCCAAGCGGGTGATCTGGCTCAACCCCGAGCCGCGCACGATGTGGAACACCGGCGATTCGGAAATGCGCCACTACTCGCCGTACTGCCACCAGGTGGATGAATGCAGCACGCTCGCGCACCTCGAGCGGATCGTCGGCAGATTGTTGCGCGCAGCGGTGTGAGACAGAGTCAGGCTAAAGCCTGACCCACAGGGTTGTGTGGCTCAGGCTTCAGCCTGACGCTTTGTTCTGCTGCTTGACCACGCTGGTCGCCAACGCGATCATCGAGGAAATATCCGTCAGCGTCGCCGGCACCACCAGCGTGCTCGAAGCTTCATCCGCAAGCTTGCCGAACTGCTTCACGTACTCCTCCGCCACGCGCAGCTGCATCGCTTCCATGCCGCCGCGCCCTGCCAGCGCGTCGCCGACGCGACGCAGGCCCTCGGCAGTCGCAGTGGCCACCGCCAGGATCGCCTCGGCCTGGCCGTGCGCCTGGTTGATCTGCTGCTGCTTGTTCGCCTCGGACTCCTTGATCACGCGCTGCTTCTCGCCCTCGGCCTGGTTGATCTTGGCGTCGCGGTCGCCTTCGGAGGTCAGCACGATCGCGCGCTTCTCGCGCTCGGCGCGCATCTGCTTCTCCATCGCGTGCAGCACGTCCTTCGGCGGATTGATGTTCTTGATCTCGTAGCGCAGCACCTTCACGCCCCACGACGCCGAGGCGTGATCGAGCTCGCTGACGACGTTGGCGTTGATGGTGGCGCGCGCCTCGAAGGTGCGGTCCAGGTCGATCTTGCCGATCTCGCTGCGCAGCGTCGTCTGCGCGAGCTGGATGATCGCGAACCTGTAGTTGGTGATGCCGTACGAAGCCATGCGCGCGTCCAGCACCTGCATGTACAGCACGCCGTCGACGCCCACCTGCACGTTGTCCTTGGTGATGCAGACCTGCTCCGGGATATCGAGCGCCTCCTCCTTCAGGTTGTGCTTGTAGGCGATGCGCTCGACGAACGGCACCAGGATGTGGAAGCCGGCCTGGATCGTGCGGCTGTAGCGCCCGAGCGTCTCGACGACGTACGCGCTCTGCTGCGGCACCACGATCGCCGTCTTCATCAATACGATGAAGACCAGGACGACGATGGCCAGGACGACGTACATGGTGCTCATGCGGCTTTTCTCCTAGGCGGCGGCACGGACGTGCAGAGTGAGGCCGTCGACCTGGGCGATGACCGCCTCTTTGCCGGCGTCGATGGCCTGCTGATCGACGTTGCGCGCGGTCCACGAGGAGCCGCGATATTCCGCGCGGCACGTCTGGCCCGGCTCGAGGCGCACGGGAATCACGATGCGGTCGCCCAGCGTCAGCCGCTGCTCGACCTCGCCGGTGCGCTGACGCACCAGCTGATAGACGCGATTGCGGAACGCCACCATGGCGACGACCGAGATCACCGCGAACAGCAGCCACTGCTGCCAGCCCGGCAGGATGTCGAACGTCAGGCCGAGCAAGCCGACCAGCGCGGCCGAAACGCCGAGGAATACCAGGTAGAACTGCGCGTCAATGACGAACAGCTCGAATCCCAGCAGCGCCGCCGCCATCACGAGCCACGCCCACCACGGCATCGCACCCTCCTCGTCCGGGCAGATCGCATTGTCGCGCGTATTGTAGCGAGGTTCCCGACGTCACGAATGCGAGATTGCCGCTGAAGTACTGGCGCAGCGCTGCCGCTTCGAGCGTCTCGCCGCACAGGCCGACGTGGCCATCCGGACGCAGCAGATAGAACGCCGCGCGCGGCACGTGCACTCGCGCCTGCTCAGCCTCGTTGCCCGCGGTGATCGGAATCGAGTGCACCTGCACGAGTCCGCCAGAATCGGCAAGCGCCGGCGGCTGCTGCCCGAACACCAGCAGGTTGAAGCGCGTGTCGTCGAGCGCCTGAAACAGATCCTGGACCGCGCCGCCTGCCTCGAGCTGCAGCTTCATCCACGGAAAGCGGTCGCCCGCCTGCGGCGCTTGCTTGCCGAGACCGCCGAGCGCGACGGAGAGCGGGCTGCCACGATAGTGAATCCCTGTTTGCGAGACCGTGCGGAAAGCGAGCCGCTGTACGCGCGGGCGGTTCACAGCAAATGCCGCGATCCGCGCCAGCACCTGCGTACGGAAGAGACCGGCGAGCCAGCTGTCCGAGACGACCAGGCGAAAGCCGCGATCGGTCGTGTCGAGCAGACGTTGCGCGACCGGCTGGCGCTCAGCCGCATACGAGTCGAGCAGCGTCGCATCCGCCTTGCCCTGCACGACGAGCGCGAGCTTCCACGCCAGGTTGTATGCATCCTGCAAGCCGGTGTTCATGCCTTGAGCGCCGACCGGACTGTGCACGTGCGCGGCGTCGCCGAGCACGAAGCAGCGGCGGTCGCGAAAGCGCTCGGCGGCGCGATGATGAATGCGATAAGTGGAGAACCACGAGCAGGCCTTGATCGACAGGCTTGCGCCCGCCTGGCTGCTCAGCGACGGCATGATCGCGGCGAACTCGAGTCCTTCCTGGTCGCGCAGCTGCGGCGGCACGATGCCGACGATGCGCCAGTGATCCTGCCCGCGCATGGGAAAGAACAGGTGGAAGCCTGCGCGCCACAGGAAAACGTTCACCTCGTCCGGGACCATGTTGCCGGTCGCCGTGACGTCGGCGACGAAGAACACATGCTCATAGGGCGCGCCGGGAAACGCGATGCCGTTCAGCGCACGCACGGCACTATGCGCACCGTCGCAGCCCGCGACCCACGCTGCCTCGACCCGCCGTAGCTCGCCGTTCGGTTGGCGGAGCGTCGCGACCACGTGCGACGCATGCTGCTCGATGCTGAGCAGCGCAGTGTTCCACTGCACGTCGACGCCGAATTCGCGCAGCTTGTCGCCCATGATGCGCTCGTTGTCGTCCTGGCCGAGCACCAGGATGTATGGATACGGCGTCGCACCGCTACCGGCATCGCCGAGCGAGACCGCACCGATCTGCCTTCCTTCGGACCACAGGTGCGCACCGTTGCCGCGCTTGCCGAGCTCGATCGCACGGTCCGCAAGCCCGAGCTTCGCGTAGATCTCCAGCGTGCGCGCCTGCACGCCGAGCGCACGGGTCTGCAGCGACGGACCGGGATGCCGGTCGATGATGAGCGGCCGCACGCCGCGGCGCGCGAGCTGGTTGGCGAGCATCAGGCCGGTCGGGCCGGCGCCGACGATCAGGACATCGGTGTTCACGAATTCCTCCGGCGGCCCGCTCGGGGCCGCGTCTGATTGGATGGAGGCATCGTAAGAACGTCGCACCCACTTATTGCCTATTTATT
>DATEJG010000001.1:0-4737 GCA_035278165.1 Steroidobacteraceae bacterium | reverse complement strand
CACGTCGCGGCTCGCCGGCGGCGCATACCGATAGTCGAAGTAGTTGATCATCTCCTCGACCCGCACGGCGTCTTGCGGCGGCAGCTGGCCCGCGTTGAGAAAGCGGCGCACGTTGGCGTACGCGCCGGTGTCGACGTCGATGGAGAAAGTCGAAACCGGCTGCTCCGCGACGAGATGCACCGGATTGTCGTCGAAGTGCTGGTAACGCTCGGTGTTCGTCTGCTGCTGATACACGGGTGCCGGCACGCAGCAAAATTTGGCGACGCCGGTCACCGCTTGCGCAGTCGTGACCGCAACTTCATCGATCCGTGCCGCGTCGCGAGCTTCGCGCTCGACGCGCATGTCCGCCTCAGCGGCGGCGGGCGGCGGCTGCGGCCCTTGCCGCTCCACGCCCGGCTTGCCCTCTTCGCGCTGCGCCGCGCAGGCGGCGACGATTGCGGCCACCATCAGCAGCGAGCTGCCGCGCACGACACGGTTCATGGAGAGTCCTCGTTGCGGACGCGCGTCGCGCCCGGTTGCCATGACTAACGAGGAAGGGAACGAGTCGGGTTAAGAAGTCAGGCTGAAGCCGACTACTCGGGCGGCTTCCACAGCAGCTCGTCCAGGTGCTCTCCCTGCGCCGGCCAGCCGTAGCGCCGCAGGTCGACGCGCCCGCCCGCGAATACCACGCCCTCGGCCTCCAGCTCATGTCGCTGCCGGACGTATGCGTCGCTGCCGACCGGAAAGGAAATGCGTCCGCCGGCGTTGATGACGCGATACCAGGGCAGTCCGCGCCCTGCCGGGGTCTGTCGCAGCACCGTGCCGACGAGCCGCGCGCGGCGCGGCAATCCCGCAACCTCGGCGACATTGCCGTATGTGCAGACTTTGCCCCGCGGGATCCTGCGCACGGCCGCAAGAATCATCTCGGGCACCGATTGCTCGACTGCAGCCGGTACTGCCTTGGCGCGGGCACGCGCGCGGGTGCTGGCTTTTTTCTTCTTCGGTCTCAGATGGGCACCCGGTCGTGCATGGTCTCTTCGGACCGGTCGGCGCGATCGGGATTGCGACGCCGCTCGCCGCCGGTGAGCGCGATGCCGAGCGAGGCGATGAACGGCAGCACGCGCTCGAGGAAATCGCCGGGCGAATCCGGCAGCAGGTGAAAGATCAGCGACAACAGGAAGCCGGCCCACATCGCGCCGAGCGTCGAGCCGGGCCGGATGCGCTTGCCGCTGAGCCGCACCAGCAGCAGCGGGCCGAGCGATGCGCCGAGCGAAGTGAACGCAACCATGGCGTGCTCGACGATCGTGCCCGGCGTGTAGAACAAGCCGATACAAACCAGCACCGCTGCGACGAGCAGCATGCCGCGCAGCCACGCGAGCGATGGCGGCAGCGTCGGACGTCGCAGATCTATCGCGAGCCCGCTCGCAATCACCAGCAGCTGGCTCGCGATCGCGGAGATCACCGCAGCCGCGAGCCCGACGACGATCAGTGTCGCGAGCCAGGGCGGCAGCAGCCGGCTCGCAATCACGGCCAGCGACTGCTCCGGATGCTCGAGCCCCGAATACAGCACGCGGGCGCACCAGCCGCAGAACACGACAGCCGCGAGCAGGATTGCGATCCACACGGGCGCCACCCAGCGCGCAATGCGCAGCGTCGCCTCGTCCTTGCCGGCCATGAAGCGCACCTGGGCATGCGGCTGGCCGCACATGGCGAGGCCCAGGCCGACCACGCCCGACGCGAATGCAATCGCCGCGACGCCATGCTTGCCGTCGAACCAGTCGGTCGCATGCGGGCCCACGGTCGCGAACGCGAGCTTCAGCTCGGTGAGCCCGCCCGCGGCGATCAGCGAGGGCAGCGGGAGGAACAGCGCCACCGCCAACAGCACGACCGACAAGGTCGCATCGATCACGCTGGCTGCGCGCAGGCCGCCCGCGAACACCGCCGCAGTGATCGTCGCCAGCGCGAGCAACAGGACCGTGTTCGTATCCAGGCCGATGTCGGCGAGCATGACGCCGGCGAATTGCAGGATCGCCGCGATCTGCAGCAGCAGAGTCACGATCATGATGAAGACGGCGGAGCGCACCACCAGCGGTTGCAGGCGGTCGCCGGCGTCGGCACTGAGCGCTTGCAGAACAGTCATGCCGCCGGAGCCGATCGACACCGCGCGCAGCCGTGGCGCGACGAACCAGAGGTTGACTATGCAACCGAACAGGACCGCCCCCCAGATCCACGCGGCCGACAGCCCCCACAGGAACGCCGCGGCAGCCACGACCATCAGCATCCATGCGTTCACAGCGTTGGCCGCATAGCTGAGCGTGAGCAGCCAGGGACCGAGGCGACGGCTGGCGATGACGAAGTCCGCGGCGTTGTGCGTGCGCTTCGCGGCCCACGTCATGATCGTGAGCAGCGCCGCCAGCAGCGCGAGGAGAGTCAGGATGGCCGTGGCGGATCGCGTCATGGGCGTGCGGCGGATGCTACACGAGAAGCCCCGCACGCGGGTACCCGCGAGCCTCAGTGCGGCGGCGCCTGAGCCAGGCGTTGTCGCGCTGTATCCAGCGTGCGACAGACGGCGTCCGCCGCGACCGTGAGACGTGTCGTGGCGCGGGCGATGTCGTCGGCGACGAGCGTATAGACGTTTCCAGTACGCACGGCTTCGATGTGGCGCCAGCGACTCCAGGCGGCGGCCGCGTCGGGCACGGTGTCGTCGGTCGAGACGATGACTTGCGGATTCGCGGCGATCACCGCCTCGATGCCGATCGCGGGCGCAAGCTCGTTGAGGTCGGCGAACACGTTGCGCCCGCCGCAGAGCTCGACGATCTCGCTGATGATCTGCTTGCCGTTCACCGTGTACAGCGGCCGATCGTCCACTTGTATGAACACCCGCAGCGGCGCGCGCTTGCGATACAGCTCGCGCAGTGCGCTGATCTGTCGCTCGTAGTCGGACGCTGCACGCTCTGCGACATCGCTCGTGCCGGCGAGCCGTCCGATCGCGCGCAGCACGGTAGCAACGTCAGCGAGTCGCTGAGTCTGGAACGCGACCATGGGCAGCCCGAGCGTGCGAATGCGCTCGACGATCTGCGCGGGATTGCCCGTTTCCCACACCAGCACCGCGTCCGGCCGCGTCGCGATCAATCTTTCGAGATCCACACGGAATGCGTCGCCAATGCGCGGAATCGCTCGCGCTGCGTCAGGATGATCGCTGTACTCGACCGTCGCGACGATGCGATCGCCGGCGCCCGCGGTGAAGGCGAGCTCGGTCAGATGCGGAGCCAGACTGACGATGCGCTTCGCCGGCTCCGCATGAGCTGAGCCCGCAATGAGAGCCAGGAGAAGAGTCAGGCTGAAGCCCGACCCGCAAAGCGCCCGCTTCATCCGTGCGGCAGCCGCAGCAGCGCGCGCAGGCGCTGCCAGTCGAAGGCCGGGCCGGGATCGGTCTTGCGGCCCGGCGCGACCTCGCTGTGGCCGGCGATGCGCTCGGGCGAGAGCGATGGATACGCGCGACACAACGCGTGCACCACCGTGCTGAGCGCGCGATATTGCTCCGGCTCGTAAGCGAGCTCATCGCTCCCTTCCATCTCGATACCGATGGAGAAGTCGTTGCAGCGCTCGCGCCCGCGATAGCTCGACGTGCCCGCATGCCAGGCGCGCAGGTGAAACGGCACGTATTGCACCAGCTCGCCGTCGCGGCGGATCAGCAGGTGCGAGGAGACCTTCAGCGTCATCACGGTCGCGAAGAATGGATGCACGTCCGGCGCGTTGGCCGGCAGCGTGTTGGTGAACAGGCGATCGATCCACGGCCCGCCGTATTCGTCCGGCGGCAGGCTGATGCCGTGCACGAGAATCAGCTCGGGCAGCGCGCCGGCCGGGCGCTCGTCGAGATTCGGCGAGGACGCCTGGCGCGCCGGCTGCACGAGCCCGGTGCGCGGATCGACCGTCGGTTCGGGCGGACGATAGGCCCGCTTGAGGCTGTTTATGCGGTTCACGATGCGCCATGATGCCGCGAGCATGCGATTGAATCGAATCTTCTGTGAAGGACCGCTGGCGCGCGGCACGGAGCTGCCGTTGCCGCCCGCCGGCGCCTATCACGTCGTGCGCGTCCTGCGGATGCGCGAGGGCGCGCCGCTCGCGGTCTTCGACGGCAGCGGCCAGGACTTCCGCGCCGAGATCGTGCGCGTAGCCGGCGACGACGTGACGATCCGCCTCGGCGAGCCGACAGCCGGCGCGGCAGAGTCGCCGTTGCGCATCACGCTGCTGCAAGGCGTGTCGCGCAGCGAGCGCATGGATTGGACTCTGCAGAAGGCGACCGAGCTGGGCGTCGCCACGATCGCGCCGGTGCTCACCGCGCGCAGCGTGGTCCGCCTCGACGAGAAGCAGGCGCAGAAAAAGCAGGGACACTGGCGCGGCATCGTCATCGCCGCGTGCGAGCAGTGCGGCCGCTCGAAGATCCCGCACGTCGCGGCGCCGGTCGCGCTGCGCGATCATCTCGCGAATACGCGCCGGGAAGGACTGCGGCTGGTGCTGAGCCCGTCCGCGCCGGGATCGCTCGCGGGGCTGGCGAGCCTGTCCAGCAAGGTGGAGCTGCTCATCGGCCCCGAGGGTGGCCTGGACGACGACGAGCTCGCGTCGGCCCAGAAGGCGGGCTTCATGCCCGTGCGCCTCGGCCCGCGCGTGTTGCGCACGGAGACGGCGGCGGTTGTCGCCCTGACCGTGCTGCAAGCGCTGTGGGGGGATCTGCAGTAGGAGTCAGGCTGAAGCCTG